>JAHDEM010000073.1 GCA_020628895.1 Candidatus Endobugula sp. | reverse complement strand
GTATTTGGTTAATGAGCAAACGCCTATGGTGTGGCGGGGGCCAATGGCAACGGGTGCATTGCAACAGTTGGTTTTCCAGACCGATTGGCAGGATTTGGATTATTTGTTTGTGGATATGCCGCCGGGTACCGGTGATATTCAATTAACTTTGTCTCAACGTGTCCCAGTGACGGGTTCAGTCATTGTCACTACCCCGCAGGATATTGCTCTATTGGATGCGAAAAAAGCCATCGAAATGTTTAACAAGGTCAATGTGCCAGTCCTCGGTGTTGTCGAAAATATGGCGGTACATCGCTGCAGCCAATGCGGTCACGAAGAGCATATTTTTGGCGAAGGCGGTGGTGAACGTATTGCCAGTGATTACGGTGCAAGTTTACTGGGTGCTTTGCCATTGGCCTTATCGATACGAGAATATGCCGATAGCGGTAAACCCAGTGTTATTGCTGAGCCGGATAGTGATATTAGTCAAAGCTACCGGGACATTGCTCAGAAGATGGCCGCGACATTGTGGTTACAGCAGCAAGGGGAGTCGGTAGTGGATATTGTTGAGAGTGATGATTAGGTCTTGTTGAAATATATTTTTGCAACTAAATTTAGTTGCTATTGCATGTCGTGTTAAATACAATGCATCACAGGGAGAGTGATAATGACAAAAGCAGGGAAGTTGTATGCAAAATTTAAATCAAGTAATGGCGAATTGACTTGGTCGGATTTAGTTTCGGTCCTAAAGAGTTTAGGTTTTGAACAAACCGAAGGTAGTGGTTCGAGGGTAAATTTTACTAATGGCGAGATAGTGATTAAGTTGCACAAACCTCATCCTCAGAAAGAGGTGAGAGCCTATGCGATTAAGCAAGTCAAAGACATATTAAAAAGCGAGGCGCTGCTATGAGTATGATCGAATATAAGGGCTATTTAGGAACTGTAGAATACAGTCAAAAAGATCAATGTTTATATGGCAAAATTGCTTATATTAGGGATTTGGTTAACTACGAAGCGCAAGATGCTAAGCAGCTCGAAAAAGAGTTTATGCAGGCAGTTGATGACTATTTAGAAGATTGCGCAGCTTCAGGTAAGGAGCCCAACAGGCCCTTCAAAGGATCATTTAACGTCAGAACAGGTCCGGATTTGCACCGAGCTGCAGTGGTAAGTGCTAAAGATCAAAGTTTAAATGCCTTTGTTTGTGAAGCAATCAGAGAAAAAATAGATCGGATTAATCAGCTATAGTGAACAAGGTTATTTTGCTTTAGGCTTGTATGTCCTCATTACCTACATTTCTTTTTAATCCCCTTCTTCCTCGTCTTGCACATAATGCCGTAGCGCTTTACCATGACGCGCTAATGTCAAAATATAGCAGGTAAAGCTCGCTAGTAAGCCGATCATAAAGAGTCAACTGGAGAAAATATGAGTATTAAATCCGATAAGTGGATGCGCCGTATGGCAGAAACGGAAGGTATGATTGAACCTTTCGAAGCAGGACAAGTACGCTACGGACAAGAGGGTGATCGCCTTATTTCCTATGGTACATCCAGTTACGGTTATGATGTTCGCTGCGCTGATGAGTTTAAAATTTTCACCAATGTGCATTCTTCGATTGTTGACCCTAAAAACTTTGATGAAAACAGCTTTGTTGATGTAAAAAGTGATGTGTGCATTATCCCACCTAATTCCTTTGCCTTAGCGCGTACAGTGGAGTATTTCCGTATTCCTCGCAGTGTGCTAACGGTTTGTTTGGGTAAGTCTACCTACGCTCGTTGTGGAATTATTGTCAATGTGACCCCGTTAGAACCCGAATGGGAAGGGCATGTGACGCTTGAGTTTTCTAACACAACACCACTACCCGCAAAGATTTATGCCAATGAAGGTGTAGCACAGATGCTCTTTTTTGAATCCGATGAAGTTTGCGAGACCTCTTATAAAGATCGCGGTGGTAAATATCAGGGCCAACGCGGTGTGACTTTACCTAAGACCTAGCACTAAACCGAAAAGAACCGACAAATTGCCAAGGCGCCTAGATATTTCTCTTAGCGCGCCTTGTTTTGCTTACAGTCGATTATCTGGCTCGGTTAATAATATGAGTAAATAATCCATGAATAACGAAACAAGTAACAATTCCCTGCAAAACCAAACTTCATGCTGCAGTGATAGCACTTGCTGCCCCTCTGAGGCTTCTACTTATCAACGTACGACCAAAAAAATTGGACGCAATGATCCATGCCCTTGTAATAGCGGTAATAAATTTAAAAAATGTTGTGGGAAAAATAGCTAGCTTTTCTATTTTTACAATCCGGGTGCAGATAGTTAAAACAGTAGTAGTTTTCTTTTCTTTAGACACTACTAGAAATATAGGCAAATTGTAGGAATCAGTGTGGAAGCCATTATTGTTGTTGTGGGTTTTTTAGGTGCGGGAAAAACAACCCTGCTAAAGCGCTTGATAAGCGACTATGCCGATCTAGGCTGGAGCCCCTTTGTTATTCTTAATGATTATGAAAATGCTCACCTTGATGTTCAGCAACTAACCGATATTATTGAACCTGACTGGGTTAGGGCACTCAGTGGTAGCTGCATTTGTTGTAGTGGTATTGCTCAGTTAAGAGATGATGTGAATCGTATTCCCGAACGCACCCAAGGTATTACCCTAATAGAAGCCAATGGTACATCCGATGCTTGTGCGTTAATGGGCTTTTTAGGTGTGGGGCTTGATGACCGGTTTCTTCCTCCGGTACAAATATCTGTGGTTGATGTAAAAAACTGGCAACAACGAGGTGAACACAATGAATTGGAAGCAAGCCAAATCCAGGTGTCATCCCTCATTGTATTAACGCATAATCAGGATGTTACCTCAGACAGACAACAACAAGTTGTTGATGAACTTGAACAGCTTAACCCTTCTGCGACAATCGTTTCTGCTAATGAATTAGATGTAACACGCCTTGCACAACTTTCACCTTCCCAAAATGAAGCGGATGCGTTAGAGCATCAGAAAGCGCATTGGTCTTCGTGCTCCGTGGACTTGCCTGATCTACCCGATGTTGCTTGTATAGAATCTATTTGCTCTGGGTTACCTAAAAGCATCTTGCGTGTGAAAGGTTGTGCCAAAATTGGACAAGATAAAGATTATACTTATTTTGAAAGACTGCCCGATGGTACGTTGCATATTAGGCCATATAATGGTGTGCCTGTAATGGGGACAAAACTATTAACTATTGGTCCTGGTAGTGAACCGGAGTTATTAAAAAAAGTGGTTGCTGCTAAAATAATCTGAATTATCCCGTTTGTGATTCGATTTTGCCATCTTCCTTATGCTTCTCAGGGGGAGTTATAACGGGGTAGCTATAAGGGGTTAGTTATATGCATTCGCTAGAGCTTAAAATACCTCCACCCATTGTTATGTTATTGTGTGGCTCAGGTATGTGGGTTGTATCAATATTTGCTAGTGCTATTGAGCTGGACATATTCATTCGTAATGCTATTGTTATATTTTCGCTTGTGTTAGGAGCTTGTTTAGGTTTCTCAGGTGTATGGGAATTCAGAAAAGCGTCTACCACAATTAATCCCCACAGTCCCCAATCGTCTTCATCCTTAGTTATATCTGGTATTTATCAAACCACTCGTAATCCTATGTACCTTGGTTTATTCTTCTTTTTATTAGCATGGGGGATGTATCTTTTATCACTATGGAGTTTTTGTTTTCTGCCTATTTTTA
The DNA here is from genome assembly GCA_020628895.1 of Candidatus Endobugula sp. Classification (GTDB taxonomy): domain Bacteria; phylum Pseudomonadota; class Gammaproteobacteria; order Pseudomonadales; family Cellvibrionaceae; genus Endobugula. The sequence continues at coordinate 4,891 of JAHDEM010000073.1, read as the reverse complement.
TTTTATATATCACTCGATTTCAAATTAAGCCGGAAGAGAAAATATTACGACAAGTTTTTGGAGCTGAGTTCGATCAGTATGCAGCTAATGTTAGACGGTGGTTATGATAACCATTTATCAGTACCTTAAAAATTGGATAGTTATATGGATAAGCTAGCAAAGTGGGCATTGCTGTTGGCTGCGTTGATAGCTATATCAACCGCAGTGGCTCATCTGTCTTGTATCATTTTAGGGCCTGATTGTTTTAAAGCGCAAATGGCACCTGAGCCATTAGTGCAATCGGCAATTGATGGTACATGGTTAGCGCCCATTAGTACGATAGTGGTGTCTTTAATATTCGTTGTGTGTGGACTTTTTGCCTTATCTGCTGCTAAGATCATTAGAAAATTACCGTTGCTTAATACGGCGTTAATCACTATTGCAAGTATTTGTATTGTGCGTGGTATAGCAACGGTTCCATTGTCATTTTTATTTCCTCAAATGGTGAGTGTCTTCAGCTTATTGGCCGGAGCTATTTGGTTTATCACCGGTTTGTTATTCGCTTTTGGTTTTTACTATGTTTATCGTATCGATTCATTATAAAGCTGACTTGTCAGAAATAGATCAGTGCGTTGCCGAGCATATAAGGTTTCTTGACGATTGTTATGAACAGGGCTATTTTCTAGCTTCTGGGCCTAAAGTTCCTAGAACCGGAGGCGTTATTTTGGCGCGCGCAGCAAATAGGGCAGAACTAGAAAATATTTTGTCACTAGACCCTTTTTCGCAGAAAAATTTGGCGGACTATGAAGTAACTGAGTTTACTCCCACTAAAAGCATTTTAAATTTTGAAAAATAATTATTTTACGTAGCGGTTGTGAATAAAATGCTAGCAGTAAAAATAAAAACCATCTTATATGTTTCTTAGTTTTAGATGGTTTTTAAATCACCATTGAAGAATCTTAAAGAACTTCTTTAATAGATGTGGCTAATAATGCAGCCGCTTCTTTGTTAGTATATTGTCCGCTAAAATGTTCACTAACCACTTTAAATATTGCGGCTTTGACTTCTGGTGGTGCTGAATGTCCATGTGATACAGAGCCAAACATGGTATTGTCTGTATCAGATTTTTTAAGATCGGCAATCGCTTTTTGTCCGCAGGAATCGAAAGCAGTATCAGGAACATCCATGCGAGCAGGAACAGAACCTTTGTCTACATTAAAGGCTAATTGAAATTCAGGGCTCATCACATTTCTTGCCATTTCGTTTTGTGCTCGTCGTTGTTCTTGTGCCACATTGAACATAACAAACTGCTCTGAGTGATAGATGAGCGAGCCGTCGGTGTTAGGGAAGCGAACACAAATAAAATCTTCATCTGGCTCCTTACCTAAATTAACAAACTCACCTTTCACCCAATCCCCTTGAATTTGTACGCCTGCTAAGCCTCGCATGACCATCGCCGAGGCAAGGTTCCAGTCGCGCCCATTAACATTGTCGTCTACGTATTCTGATAGTTTGCGCATACGCTCAAAAACCGTGACCATTTTGGGGCTTGTTAGTGCTTGTTCATCGAGATCTATTAAAGCTGACTGATAAAAATCTTGGCCGAGTGATAGTGCAATAGATTCGAATAAAACAACGTCTTGCCAAGGTTGTCCTCCGTGTGCAAGAGCCAGTTTTCCATTAGCCTTAATAGCGTCGAGTAGTAGAATTAATTCATCCCATGTTTGTGGAAGTTTGGTGTCGGCTTGATCAAAAATTTCTTTATTAATCCACATCCAGTTGGAGGTGTGAACGTTAACTGGAGCAGCTATCCATTGGTCTTGATATTTAGAAAAACGTTGTACCGCTTTGGGAACCAAAGTATCCCAATTTTCAGCTTCTGCAGTTTCATTAATATTAGCTAGCGTACCATCCACTTTTGCCCATTCTAAAATATCGTAGCCAAGCATTTGTGCAGATGTAGGAGGGTTGTTGTTATTAATTCGGTTGGCTAACGCGGTTGTCGCTTGGTTGCCTGCGCCTCCTGCAACCCCCATGTCATGCCATTGTATTCCTTTTAGACTTAAGTCTTTTTGCAAAATGAATAACGCGGATGCCTCTCCTCCAGATGTCCACCAATGTAAGACTTCTACACTTTCTGGAATATCTTCCTGAATAATTTCTGGAATATTATCCTCTACATTTTCTTGAGGTTTTTCTTGAGCTTGAGTTGCTAGGGATGTTGTTATTAGCGTTGATGCGATAAAAGCTAGGGAAGGGAGAGTGTTATTTTTCATACAGGTACCACATAAGACAATAGTGCAGATTTTTTTGCGCGAGTAACACGCACAAAAAAACTTATCGTTATTATTAATATCGAGCATAAATGCTAAGGGAGTTTGAGGTGTGATACTGGTACTTTATCGTCAATTATTGCTCTAAAACATGCGATCGATCATGCTTTAAATTTTTCATATAGTGAAAAAATGCTCTATTGGTTTTATGGGCAATTGAGTTTTTATCAGAGAGGACTTGTCTACTTAACCCTTAATATAGGGCAGTATAGTATCTGCGAGTTCAGGTTTGTTTTTTGCGATCTCTTCAGAGGTTAAGCCAATAAGTTCATGAGGGAATACGAGCCATTTATCAGTTTCGTGTAAATAAAAATCCGGCACGATATCAGTGACATTCTTGCTAGGTTTATACCAAGGTGTAGCGATACGCATATCGTGGGGCATATTGCGGCGGCATTTGTTCTTCATGCGTTCAAATATCGCTAATACACTTCTTCCAGAGTCAAAAACATCGTCTACCAGCAGGACATTATCTTCTGCATTGACATTATCAATAATATAGTCCAGCCCATGAACGCGAACGGTTTTATTTTGCTCACCTATTGTGCTGTAAGAGGAGGTACGTATGGCAATATGATCGGTATGTACGCCTAGGTAATCCAAATGCTCCTGAATAGCAATGCCTACAGGTGCACCTCCACGCCACACACCAATAATAAAGTCAGGTCTAAATCCACTTAAATAAATTTTTTCAGCCAACGCAAAGGAGTCGACTAGCAGTTGGTTGGCGGTTAAGTAGATCTTTTCCATAGTAGGGATATTGTGCTCTTTCTCGTCAAGTGATTAATGGAAGGTATCATAAACCGCTAGTTTACTATCTCTAGGGTTTCGGTAAAGGAATATTATTCATTGGGTATGTTACACGGTATAATGCGGCTTTAATTTTACTCTATCAATTTCTCTAGGAATCTCATGACTGTTCGCACTCGTATTGCTCCTTCTCCTACTGGTGATCCTCACGTGGGCACTGCTTATATTGCTTTATTTAACCTTTGTTTTGCTCGTCAGCACGAGGGTGAGTTTATTCTTCGTATTGAAGATACTGATCAGGCGCGTTCGACGCCAGAGTCTGAGCAAGCCATTTTTGACAGTTTGCGTTGGTTGGGTTTGGATTGGTCAGAAGGGCCGGATGTTGGGGGTGAGTATGGTCCATATCGTCAGAGTGAGCGAGGGGACATTTACGCAAAATATGCACAACAGTTAGTGGATGCAGGCCACGCTTTCCACTGTTACCGTACCCCTGAAGAGTTAGATGAACTTCGTTCAGCTAGGCGTGAACAGGGTGGGTTTACGGCGCTAAAACCTAGCGAACTAAAGTTATCGGACGAAGAAATTGCTCAGCGTAAAGCAGCGGGTATGCCTAGTGTTATCCGTATGAATGTACCTGAAGAGGATGGCCCTTGTCCTGTCGACGATATGCTTCGTGGCACGATAGAGCTAGATTGGGGACAGGTGGATGCACAGATTCTGCTTAAATCAGATGGTATGCCAACCTATCATCTAGCCAATGTGGTTGATGACCATTTGATGAAAATTACACACGTTATTCGCGGTGAAGAATGGATTAATTCAGCTCCCAAGCATCGCCTATTGTATGAGTATTTTGGTTGGGATATGCCCACACTATGTCATTTGCCGTTATTACGTAATACCGATAAATCCAAGCTGAGTAAACGTAAAAATCCTACTAGTATCCTGTACTATCAAAAAATGGGTTATTTGCCAGAAGGATTGATTAACTATCTGGGACGTATGGGTTGGTCGATGCCTGATGAACGTGAAAAATTTAGTTTGAGTGACATGATTGATGCCTTTGATATTAACCGAGTATCTTTAGGTGGACCTATTTTTGATGTTGAGAAGTTATCTTGGCTTAACGGTTTATGGATTAGAGAAGAGTTCTCCACAGAGCAATTGGCAGAGCGTTTAATGCAGTGGACTTTAAGTCGAGGTGATTTCGAGACAGTCCTACCGCATGCGCAGCCGCGAATGGAAACGTTGAGTGATTTTGCGCCTCTTACAGGATTTTTATATTCTGGGATGTTGCCAGTAGATAATGATAAGTTCGCCGCTTTAAAGCTAGACGCTGATCAGCAAAAGCAGGTTCTACAATTTGCTCTTTGGCGTCTTGAGGCATTAAGGCAATGGGATAAAGAGGCTATTTTTGCCACATTAAAAGACCTTGCCGATAAAATGGATATTAAAATAAAAGACTTCTTGGCGCCTTTATTTGTCGCTATTGCAGGTACAACCAGCTCGTTTTCGGTGATGGATTCCATGGTTGTACTAGGGCCAGATATGTCTCGGGCGCGTATACGTTACGCCTTGACCGGCTTGTTTGGCGAGATAGGCAAAAAGCAGCTCAAGAAGTTGGAAAAAGCCTATAGTGCTTTGGATTAGAGCCTGCTAATTAAAAAAAGCTCTTGTTATTTCAAGCGCTTATCTGTAGAATCCCGCTTCCAATTTGGGGCCTTAGCTCAGCTGGGAGAGCGCAACACTGGCAGTGTTGAGGTCAGCGGTTCGATCCCGCTAGGCTCCACCAAATTTCGATCTCTAGTAGTTCTTATAGCGCCTATCGT
>JAHDEM010000072.1 GCA_020628895.1 Candidatus Endobugula sp. | reverse complement strand
AACGTACATCTGCTACTACATTAATCTGGTACTGCTTAAGCTGAGCAATAAAATCTTCAATAGACTTAGTGGCGTAGCCGATGGTGTACAGGGTGTTGGTCATTGATAGCTAGCGGTCTTGTTGAAGTAGTGATTATTATAATACTGGTATGGGACGCTAGACGCCACACGCTTTTTTAAGCTACAAGCTACAAGCTACAAGCCGTTGCTTTTGTTTTAGCGTCTGTCGTCCGACAATTAATGGCGCCCCATTCTACTGATGTAATCCATCTCCTACAGACATGAGTGATTTCTCAATAGTAAAGTACGCTAATTAATAAAATGATAAATAAATTACAAGGAGATAATATGTCAAACGACCTATATAGTGATTTTAACGTTGAGAAGCTGACGCAAACCGATACCATAGAATCAAGTTTGGTGCGGTTTGAAGATGTTACTGATAAGCATGTCCCCACGCTGAATTATTCTGTGCCTCTGCCTAGTACTTATCCGGGTAAATTGTTTTTAGCATTAGACTTTCCTTCTAGTTATTTTAAAAGTAAAAGAAGTTATCTCGATAAATTAAGAGATAATTATTTAGATAAGCTAACACTAGAAATTAAAAATATAGCTGATAGTGTAAAAGATGTTCATATCGATCTAGAGTTTAAAGAGAATATTGATATTGATGATATAAAAAACAAAGCTCAGGAATTGTCGGGCGTCAATAAAGATAATACTGCTTCTTATGAGCATGCAGCTTATAGTTATGATGATATATCCATATCGAGTGAGTCGATTTATTCCTCGCTGTACCAGTCTAAGCTATGGGATATTAATGACTCAGGCAATATTGTCTTAAAAAAAGATGATGTCACATTACCGTTATCATATGTTATGTCCCAAGCAGAGCGTGGGATACATTATCAGGTAGCACAACGTTATCAAGGTAATGAACAGCTGATAGAGGTTGATACAAGAGGGCCAGAAAATCCACGCATTGTTATTGTTGAACATTATCGAATGAGTTCATTATTCGAGGATTATGGTGCGGGGAGAACAGTGAATACCTTTAGTCTTTGGCCCGGAGAAGAAACGAAAATTTATATCAGGACCTGGAGTCATTCCGAATCTAAAAAAGCAGAGCGCTCTTCTATATTTGACTCATATACGATTGAGTCTGCCAATGAATTTCAACAAAGTATGGAAGATGAATCTTCCAGAAAAACCACTAGCGAGGAAGAGTCATCTTGGCGGGCGGCGGCTAAAGCCGGTGGAGGTTTATTTGGGTGGACTGCCGAGGTCAGTGGGGGTGGTAGTGGCTCTAGTCGATCATCCCGTGAGGAGTTTAGTAAAACGGTTGGTAAAGCATCGCAATCCCATTCTGCCAAGGCGTCCAGTAAAAGGGATACTAATATAGAGACCTCTTTGGAGGAAACAACAGCCTTAGAAAATGAAACCATCAATGAGAGAACTATTAGAAATACGAATTTAAGTCGTGTGCTCAATATTGTCGCGCGCGAGTTAAATCAGGAGTTTAATACCTATCTTTCTTTAGTCGATGTTTCAATAGCCTTTGTGAATGATTGGGGCGTATTTGAAGAAGTGCCTCTTGCAGAAATGTATCAGCTATTAAAAAAACATATGACTAGCTCGAAAATAGAGGATGCAGCTAAAACCATTATCGATGAATTGCAAACGATTGTTGACTATCAGGGTTCGGTTAAAAGCCTGATTGAATTTGTTGATATTAAAGATCACTCTCATGGTGGGTATTGGCGAGTTAAAACACCGCAGGGCGGGGTTAATCCTTTTTATGAAAAAGAGAATGTGCCACCAGTCGATGGTATTGTGACTAAAGTAGTGAATAATGTTGTTAAAACAGACAGCGTGATTATTGATGCGCTATTAGGTCATGGTGTGGCACTGGATCAATATTCACTGGCAAGCCAGCAGGAGGCGCTAAGAGAAAAGCAAAATGAAAATAAAAAGCTGGAGCTTGCCTTAACGATTATAGAAAACAATGAGCCTGAAAAAGCTAAATTATTTAGAGAGTTATTTCATGAAACATTGAGTCTAGAGGAGGTGTAATATGCCCGACAATGCAGTGGATGCTTCGGATGTTGTTGACGTCTCTAAGGCTATTGATGTTTCTGAACCCATTGATCAGGGTGCTAATGCGGTAGCGTTAGACCCTGAAGTTATTGGTGATCACTCACAAAATAAGTTTAATGCGAAAAACTGTACTGCGTGCCCTAACGTACATGCAGGAAAAATTCAGTTAGATAACGACCTGATCAGAGAGGTGATTTATTCCAGCGAATTAGATCGAGAACCCCGTATAAATGCCTACAGAAAAAATTATAAAAAGGATTTTTGTGAATTACGGGATCAAGTCAATAGGGCGGTTGTGTTACATAGCTCGACGAACAATCAAAAAATTCCACTTATTCACTTTGACGGGCATGGCCCCGGTTTTGTTAAGCTGCGGCATTGGAATAATGTCACCTATAACGATACGTTAAGGGATTTAGCGGGTTCTCTAATACATCACCAATTAGTGCAGGCTAAGCTTGCGTCTAAAATATGTTGGGTCGCACCACAGCTTTCACTTGGCTGTAAATATAATCCTCACAATAGCAATATGCCTGATCATGGAAGAAATGATAAATATGCCGTGCATAAGGGGCTCGATACCAGTGTTCTTTTTAGCTCAAAAAAAATGATTCATGAGATTTTTACATCACTAGAATTACAGCCGCCGAGTTTTTATCTGTTAAGTGGGCATAGTGCTGGTGGCCCTCCTTGTTTGAGCCATGCTTATCATTTAATGAGTGAGTCAATACCTATTGAGACGGGTGAACCAATACCGTCAAAATTAGACCGATCGATTCCTGCACAAAAGGATGAGCCAGCTGCTGTAGAAACAAGTCCACCAAAACCTGTTAAGGGAATATTACTTTTTGATCCGCATTTTAAAACCAAAGGTTTTATTAACTCTATTATCCATATAATGGAGTTAGAGTTTTATAAGCTAAATCTTCTTATTTCAAAAAAAGCCAGCGATATAGAAGCACAAAAAGTAATAATAAGATCGGGTTTAAAAATATACGGTGCTTTTGGTGCTAACTATGCAGGCAAAGGTAACGATTGTATAAAAACCGTTATGCATATGATCAGAAGCCGTACAAAAAAAGCCAATTGGCATATTCAACTTATTCAGGAATGGCAAAAAAATTTCCGTTTTAGAATCTATAATCAGGCGGTGACTAGGCGTTCTGAGCCCATTCAAGGCAAAAAATTAGAGGGCTTTAAACATAATGCTATGTTAATTAATGGTAAAGCGGCTTATAGTGATCGATTAGAAAACTTCCATCCGAGTAATGGCTATCAAAGCGCTATGGAAACGGATAAAGTTACTGACGAAAGTCATTATGTTGATGCGCTTAATTTTTGGCTCAGCAGAAATGATGAATAAATTAAAAGAGGCGAAGTCCTTTTTGATGGATATGGAAAGGAGTTTATTATAAGAAAAACGAAATTTATATTTATTGCTGCTTCATTGGAATAATATTAGTTCTCTAAAAAGGGTTCTGATTTCCTTATTTTTAAATACTTAATAGGAAAATTTATGAAAGGATTAATTTTTGTTGTTGTTTTATTTTTATCTATTCAAGCATCAGCATGGGAAGGTACAGATCTGACAGTAAAGTTTATTGATGTTAAAAGTTCTGGTAACGTTACCGTTTATTTTACTAACCCCAGTGGTGTTGGGAATCCAGCGGGCTGCTCACAATACGGTATGATATCGTGGGAAGGTGGAAATCCATCGGCTTCCAATTTTCTTAGTACGATGCTTGCTGCACATATGTCTAATAAGACAGTGCAGTTACAAGTGGATACCGAGGTTTGTTTGTGGGGTGGTTGGCCTAGGTTGCTAACGGTAAGAATAAAGTAAAATGGGGCGAATATATTTAATGATCTGAAATGATCAAGGGAATGAAGCTAACAAAGACCAAGGAGTTAGTTTTTGATCAACGTTTTCTAATTCTTTAATTATGCATTCCCTTAAAGATGGATTTATTTTCTTTTGATATGAAAAGAAAATACACCTGCTCTCCCTTGTTTCCAATCAGGACGGCAAAGTCAGGGGTCGGCTTTACGCCACGTGAGCTACATGGACGTAGTGAATGCAGGTTTCTACGTGCCCTTGGGGTATGCAGGAGAAAAAACCTGTCCGTGTGGCGAGTCGCCTTAATCCGACGTCGTGTCGGATTACCCCCTCACTGTGTCGTCCTGCTTGGAAGGATAAAAGGGGAGGTTTTTCAGTTTTTAAAGCGTCTTGCGTTGCCCCTCAGGGAAGAGGGGTACACAAAGAAAATGTCTGGAACTATTTTCGTGCTAGCGTCCGACGTCTCGCGTCTTATCACCTACAAAATATTCGCAAAATATTCTGCTGCGTTATGAATAAACGGATCGTCATTTCCACCAATTAATAAATAAGCATATCCATCCTGTTGCCAGTTGGCTGCGCTCATGCCTTCGATGGTTTTAGTTTCGATGGCTGTGTTTTTTAGCGAGCTGGCTTTAATAATACATAGGGCAATGGGCGTATCTGACTCGGTTAAAAAGGTTAACTGTGCCAGTGGTTTACCTTCGAACCCTAAAATCTGAGCACGTTTGTACACCAGCTCTTCAGAAGAAGTAAGCGATTCCAAGGCTATTTTTTTTCCGGTAATTAGGCTAATGCGTGTGAGTTCTTTATGTTGCTGATCTACGGTATTGTCGATATGAGTCAGTGTGCTTGGAATATACAGTGACTGATAAGCTGCTACATACTGATGCCAACGATCATTATTATCCCAGAGTGATTGGCTTTGCCAGCCACCTAAAAATCCTATTGCCAATAATAGGCTTGCACATACCGCTAGCCGGATATTCACTACAGTATTAGTTTTTGTGGTCAATGATTCGGGCAACTCTGGTGCTTGTTCTAACAATGCATCGAAGCTGGTACTTATTTGTTCACGATTAATGTCTAAGTCGTTCAGTCGTTGTTGCAAACTGGCATTACTCTTAAGTGCTAATTCAATAGCATTACTTAGATTTTTATCGGCTTCGCCATCGAGAAAGGCAGTGAGTTGCTGGTCGGTAAAATTTTCTAATGTCATAAGTGCCCCTCCTTAAATGGAAGTAGCTTGTTGGAAAGTTTTTGTCTTGCGGCGGCGAGCCGGCTCATAATAGTGCCCGTAGGTATTTCTAAAATTTCAGCTGCTTGCTGATAACTATAGCCTTCGATATAGACCAAGCTTACCGTAATTCGCTGAGCTTCGGGTAGAGAAAAAACCGAACGGATAATATCTTTGTTAATCATCGTACTTTCAGGGTTTTGATTGCTGGTGAGTTGATTTAATTCTTCATGGGTATCCATGCTATTGCCTTGACGGATAGATTCTGCGCGCAATTCGTTAAACCAGATATTCTTAGCAATACGAAATAACCAGCGATCCAAGTGGGTATTGTTGGAATACAAATGTGCCTTTTCTAATGCCCGTAAGCAGGTAGATTGGGCTAAATCTGATGCCTTATCGGGCGAACCGCTGAGCATCAAGCAGTGTCGCCATAAACGAGGGAATAGTTGTTTTATTCCCTTTTTAATTAGGGCGTGATTACCTTGTTTCCAAAACATGCTAATAGTGCCTAAAAAATGTCTAACCTGAAGAATGTTAAAGAGTGCCCAAGTAATCCATTAAGTTATCAACGTCTTGCGGATTGCTCATACCGTTGTATGGCATGGTATTTCCCGGTACTGCCTTTTTAGGGTTCGTAATAAACTGAGCTAGTTTATCACGGCTCCATACCATATTGGCGTTGGCTAAGGCCGGTGAGTAATTAAAGCTGGCTATCGAACCGGCTTTTCTACCCATAATGCCCACTAGATGAGGTCCCACAGCGTTCACTTTATCTTTAGTGTTGTGGCACGCTTGGCATTGGGCAAAGAGTTTTTTGCCCGCCTTAATGGTATTGGCAGCTAAGGGTTTTGTACTGCTTTTAGAGCTGGCATGATGGTCGCCGTGTTTGTCGAATACCAAACGTAGAGTGACAGGCGCTACACGGGTAATGCCTGGTAGCTTGGCAATTTCCATTAATTTATCGATGCCTGAATTAATACCTAGAGACTCCGTTTTTACCATAATCATGTTATTGGTTGTGGCTAGAATCTTGTCTTTACTTAGTTTGGCCACAAAAAACGTGGTGTCTATCTCCAACTCTTTATCGAGAAAAGATAGCTTGCCAGTCACATCCATAAGCGTGGTTGCTCCAGCAGAGAGATTGCTGAGTGCGCCAAGGTCCAATTGCGCAGTGAGATTGGCAGTTGGTGCATTGCCAAAAACGTGTTTAATCATCCGTTGGTTGCGGATATCAATATAGGTTTCTACCGATGAGAGATCAATATGAATGGATGCCTTACCACTGTTATCGATACTTCCTTTAAACTCTTTGAAATGATTCACTTCACCAACGACATCTTTTTTAATGGAACCATAGGCCACACTGGATTGGCTGGGTAGCAGTGTCCAAGCTTTCGCTTGGCCATGATGACCAGCGATCGATGGCGAGCTGGTAAAGGTTAGAAATAAAAAAGTCAGTGTTAAGAAAATACGTATAGGTCTCATTGTTCGCTCCATAGATGGGTTGTTTTTATATAACATCTATTGTTCTAAACACTTCAGGATTCCAGTTTATTCGATTTATTTTTTATTATTTTGCATTGAGGGGTTCATATATAATCTATATTTATCAGCCATTTTTTGTATATAATGGCCGACATTTTAATTTTTAAGGTATTTTATGGCCAAAAATATGCGTAAACAGCGTGTTTTAGCGGTTATTTCTCAATGGAATGGCCACTTTACACTCTCCGAGATTGCCGAGCGGGTGGGTGATGTTCCTGAGCGAACATTGCGCCGATGGTTTACTGTATGGTCTGAAGAGGGTGTGGTTACTAAATCAGGTACAGGGAAATCAACCGCTTATTGCTATCGCCAATTCGATTCTTTTAGTACAACCGAACTTCGATTTTTACAGCCATTAGATCAAGATATCAGACAGTCTTTGCTCGATCAAATTAGAGATCTATGGACTCATAGCTCCACTGCTCTAGAAGGTAACACGCTTAGCCTTGGTGATACTCACTTTATCCTCAATGAAGGGTTAACCATTTCGGGCAAACCCATCCAAGATCACCAAGAAGTGTTGGGGCATGCAAAAGCCATTGATATTATTTACGGCATGTTATCTGAGCCGCTTACTCAAGAAAGTTTGTTTGAATTGCACCGAGCAGTACAGACCGAGGTGGTGAATGATATCTATAAACCTTTGGGAGATTGGAAGTTAGAACCTAACGGAACTTACGCGGTGAATGCGCAGGGGGAACAACATTTTATCGAATATGCATTACCGGCTTATGTGCCTGTGTTAATGGATGAACTGATTTCTGCAATGAATGCTATTAGTCGTGAAGGAGTAAACTTCGATAATGCTCACTCAGTGTATGCAAAATTCCATATGGGTTTTGTGCATATACATCCTTTTTGGGATGGCAACGGACGCATGGCCCGATTAGTTGCTAATATTCCCCTACTAAAAGCAGGCTTGCCACCACTGCTTATCGCCACAGATTCTCGTCGGCAATATATTGAGTGTTTGTCTCAGTACCAAATAGCTATTGGTCAGCTAAATCATCAAACAGGTGTTTGGCCGTCACTTAAAAAATTGGAGGACTTTAATTCTTTTTGTCAATCCTCATATCAATCAACAAAGCAGCTGCTGGAGAATGCATTGGAGCAGCAGCGTAAAAGATCAATTCAACCTTCATAAAGTTGACAAGAAAATAAAACCGTAGCATATTGCCCAAAGCAAGAGGGTGACTTCCTCTTTATCACTTCTTTTTTTACAGAAAATAATGGATTTATGATGAAAATCAAAAGGATGCACTGATTTGAAAATAACTACCCAAAAAAACAATCGATTCCTTATATTAATGATAAGAGGGAAGTGTTCCCTTTTATCGGGCTGTTAGGTTTCTATGAGCTTTAAGAAGTACTTTCGATTTTCGTTGTTACTGCCTTATTTTATGAGTGCTATTTCAGCGATATTAGTCTTCACGACTAAATTCGGTGCAATGAGCGGATTGTTTATCTTTACTCTATTTTCAGTGGTTTTTGCTGGTATACCATATGCGTTATTTATTCTTTTAGTTTTTTTATGGTCTAAAAACCGCTCAGATGTACAAATTAAAAGAGCGATATGGTTTTTGCCAATATTATTTTTACCATTTTTAACAATTGTTCCTTTTATCACAGGTTCCTCAGTAAACATGCATGAAATTTTGCAGTCAGCCATGTATTTTTGGGGGGTTGGTTTAGTTTACGGTTATACCTATGTTTTTCTTACACTTTTCGGTTGGTTCGTTGTGAAAAAACTAGGTTTTAATAAAGTCTAAACCTAACAAATTCATCAAGCGGACAATTTTTGCATTTCTCGTTTTTGTGCTTAAATAGCACAAAATCAATCAATACAAAAATTGCCACTTATAAAGGCGTTCAAGCTGAAGAAAAACTCCCGAAGTTGCTGGTTTTTTAGTATTATTTTA
>JAHDEM010000071.1:5974-8651 GCA_020628895.1 Candidatus Endobugula sp. | reverse complement strand
AGTGCATCTCCAGAGAACGATAATGACTCCTTGACCTTTATTGGCTTCGGGGCATTACCATCAACCAGGGAAGTCTGTGTATCAGAGCTAACATCTTCTGTTTGTGCAGGATTAGCCTTTGCATTATGGCAGTTTTCTAGGTCATCGATATTACCAAATTGAACACAACGACCTTTAGTGCTTTTTACAAAAGCACCACTAGAACTTTTAACATAACCAGCATTATGTGCCGACGCTATAGGATGGTTAAGCAATATCAAACCAATAAACACAACAATACGAATGATCATTTTATAACAAACTTCCATTACGAATACCTATTACTTAGGTAAAACTCAACTGATCGAACACTCACTCAAGAACTCACGAATGAGACAATTATATGCACATAAAAATTTTAGGCAAAAAAAAAGCCCACTAATGTGGGCTTTTGATAAATAGAACAACAATTTATTTAGTTGTAAAACCAGATACTTCAAGCTCTACACGACGGTTCTGAGCGCGCCCAGCAGCAGTATCATTAGATGCAACTGGTTGAGTTTCACCCGCACCTAAAGTCGTTACTTTAGAATAATCGATGCCATTTGCACCTAAGTAGTAACCCACTGTATCAGCACGTTTTTCAGATAAAGTTTGATTGTAAGCATCGGAACCACGGCTATCTGCATGTCCAGTAACAGTGATGCTTTCAATGGTTAGACCTTCGGTTCCTGTGGCTTTAGCAATAAACTCATTTAATGATGCTTTACCAGCGGAAGTGAGGTCTGAACTATTAGTTTCAAATAGCGCATCTCCAGATAGAGTAAATGACTCGGTAACCGCTACTGGTTCTGGAGCTGGAGCTTCTTCAACCACTGCTGGAGCTGGTTCTTCATGCTTTGCATGACAATCAGAGCCTTTTACACCACTGCCAAAGATAACGCAGTTACCGTTTGAAGATTTAGCATAATTACCATCAGTCCCTGTTACAAAATGGCTACCATGAGCCATAGCCAATTGGCTAGACGCCATAGATACTAAACCCACTGCCACTAAACTTGCTATTTTATTCATAGAAATCCCCTTAAGTTTTATCTAATCATTGTTCATTTATTGTTGTGCGAAAAACTGAACGCTGATAGTAACCAAAAATTTACACTTTTACCGCTTTTTTTTTCGTTTAATTGACCTGATCGTATAATAGATGTGCAATTAGAGCCTAAATCGTCGCTTTTAACGTCGATACAGAAATTTTTTGACCTATTTTAATGATGAAGATGATCTTGATGATCTTGATGATCTTGATGATCTTGATGATCTTCAACATGATGGTGAGAATGGTCATGTGATACACCATGCTGTTGGTGACCACTATGAAGCGAAGCGTTGTAGAGTGTCCAAGCACCAAAAGCAATAATCAGCACAGCAAAACCTTGCCGGACACGTGCTTTTTTAACCAAGCTCATCAAGCGCTCAGCAAGTAGTCCACTGGCTAGCACAGCGGGTAGTGTACCCAAAGCAAATGCCAGCATAATAAATAGAGATTGTATTATTGAGTCGGCGGCAGTCGAATAAGCCAAAGCGCTATAAATTAAACCACAAGGTAACCACCCCCATATACCTCCTAACAAAAAGGCTTGAGGTATAGATTTTACAGGCAATAGTGAGCGGCTCAAAGGTTGAATTATGCGCCAAAGATAACCACCGATTTTTTCTAAATAAACCAACCCTCTCCACCAGTTAGCCAAGTACAAGCCCATCATAATAAGAAGTAAACCCGCGACATACCGCATAAATTGCAAAGCAAAGTATTGTTGAAGATGATTAATCAACCAGTAAAACAAACCTGCAATAACGAGATAGCTAATAATACGACCTATATTGTAAGCAGTGATCAACATAAGCCGTTGCCGGTAATTATCCGCAGATACGGCCATGGTTAACGCACCCATAATGCCGCCGCACATGCCTATACAATGAGCCCCACCTAAAATACCCACAGAAAAAGCAACGAGTATTGCAGACCAATCAAACATCATTGTTCTCACTCTTATTTTTTGAGCTACCATCTTCTAAGGAAGCATCCACAAATTTAGTCTGAGTTTTAGCAATATCTTCGTCAAATAAAATACGATGCCCCTCTGTCTCCAAATCGTCATACTGACCATTATTGATGGCCCAAAATAACAGCTTGACTGCCAAGGCAATAATGAGAAGGGCTAAGGGGATTAAAAAATACAGGCTTTCCAAAAAATGACTCTCTATCTAAGAAAATAATTCACCAAGGCTAGACACGTAATGCATTTAGTACCACAACCAAAGAACTCAGCGACATACCAATAGCGGCTAAATAGGGAGGAATAAACCCAGAAGCAGCTAGCGGTAATGCAGTAATATTATACAACAAAGCCCATGTAATATTTTGCTTCATTATCCATTGGCATCGACGAGCAACATGCATCGCTTTACTCAACACCTGCAAGTCATTATTCAGTAACAATGCATCAGCATGAGTACGTGCAAAGTCTGAAGCGGAGTTCATCGCTACCGATACATTAGCACCAGCTAATACTGGCACATCATTGATACCATCCCCCACCATCAACACTTTATTCCGCTTCTGCAAACCTTGGATATATTGTAATTTTTCTTCGGGCGAGACTCCGGCAGTAAAATTGATACCGCCTAACTGGGCAGC
>JAHDEM010000071.1:0-5874 GCA_020628895.1 Candidatus Endobugula sp. | reverse complement strand
ATTTTTCTTCGGGCGAGACTCCGGCAGTAAAATTGATACCGCCTAACTGGGCAGCGACTGAGCTAACGACGGATTCATGGTCACCACTTAATATACTGCTTGTTATCTGCTGATCTTGCATCGACGATATGGTAACTAAAGCAGATTCTCTTAATTTATCAGATAACTTTATCCAAGCGATCCCTGTGGATTGCCGAGCCAGTAGAATCCACTGACCAGAGGAGGGTAGTTTTGCATCATCTCCTAATATAAAGCTGGGTTTTCCCAATTGATAGTGATGACTCTGGCCATCTATTGTTACTTTACCCTCAACACCTGCACCAGTGATTATTTTTTTATCCGTTGCCATATATTGTGTTTTATATGAGGCAAATGCATGTGCAATAGGGTGGGATGAGCCCTCTTCTAGCGCAGCGGCAATAGCAAGAATATTCTCATTCTTTAGGCTGGAGTCCAATGCAATGACTTCTACTACTTTTGGTTTCCCGTGAGTAAGTGTGCCTGTTTTATCGAATACAACCTGATTGATATGGGTTAAAGTCTCTATCACATGCCCCTTTAAAACCAGTAGCCCTAGGGAACGCATTTTTGCCATCGTCGCAGTTAATACTGTTGGAGTTGCCAATGACAACGCACAAGGACAAGTAACAACCAAAACAGATAGCGTTATCCATAAAGCAGATTCTGGCTCATTAAAATACCAATACACATAAACTGCCGTGGATATAATTAACACCGCAGCAACAAAATACGCTGCCACAGTATTGGCTAATATTTGAACCTTGGGTTTATCCTGCTCAGCAAAACCTGTTAGCTGTTCAATAGCCGATAAACGGGTTTGCCGATTTACCGCTGTTGCCCTTATTAATAAACTCCCATCAGCATTCACTGTGCCTGCAATGACTTCATCGCCAACTTGTTTGGTCACTGGCTCTATCTCTCCAGTTAATAACGCTTCATTAACAGCACTTTGACCTTCCACCACTTCCCCATCACAGGCAATAGTATCACCAGCAAATACTTGTACCAGATCGCCTACTTGAAGCTCTGCGAGCACAACGGTATCGATAACCGATCGGTCGTTATGGTTAACTCTACGGGCGACGAGAGGCAACAGCCGTGTCATGTCATTATTCTTTTGATAATTATTAAAACGGGTACGCATTTCTAAATAGCGCCCTAATAATAAAAAGAAGGTGAACATGGAGACAGAATCAAAGTAGACCTCTCCGGTCTGAGTAATGGTTGCCCAAACACTCGCCAGATAGGCCAATACAATCGCCAAAGAGACGGGGACTTCCATGGTTAAATGGCGTCTTTTTAAGTTTTTCCACGCGGTATACCAAAATGGTTGAGCGCTAAACAAGACCACGGGGGTCGCTACAATGAGGCTCACCCAACGCAAAATGGATGACCAATGCTCATCAATACCTTGAAGCGCCCCTGCGTACAAGCCAATGGATACCATACCTACTTGCATCATGCCAAAGGCTGCCACAGCTAAACGCATCAAGGCCATTCTTTGGTATCGAGTTCTTTGTTCTTCTTGATTACTACGTATAAAAGGTTGTGGACGGTAACCAATATCCAACAGTGAGGACATAATGACACTTAAGGGAAGAGCACCACTGTCCCACTTGACGACACACTGGTGAGTAGATGCATTGACTCTAACATTGAGCACACCCTGCATAGATAGCAGATGTTTTTCGATCAACCATACACAAGCAGCGCAGGTAATACCATCTAGCAGTAAAAAGGCTGTTTTTTCATGATCATTTGAGTTATCAGACGCAGCTGCATGATTATCGACAAAATCTTGCTGAATATCATCTCGATCATATAATGTAAATTGCTCTACTCGTTGATCAGGCCTACGGTTCAATGAAGATCGGTATTGGTAAAACTGATCTAAACCACCATCACGAATAACTGTAGCCACCGCTTGGCAACTCGGACAGCAAAATGATTGAACCTGATTATCGATCAGCAAGGTAAACTCATCAGGTTGGTCGACAGGCAAACCACAGTGAAAGCAATCCGTGGCTTGCTCAGCACAATCGCCCTTTAACAATTGCCCTGCTGCATTACTTGACGTATGAGCTAAAGTCTCAGCCATATGCCCTCTATTTTATGCGTAATAATTTATGGATGATAAAAAGTTACAAAGTGGATTGCAGGCGAACCGCAGATACCTGAGATAGATCTATTTCTCCCCTTAAACGCCAAATGTCCGCTGCGAGAGTGGAGTCAACGTCGACTAGAGGTCGTAGTCGAAGGTACCAGCGATGAACCAGTAACCGATCTAATTCTGTTTGATACCGCCCCTTTGCAATATGGTCTAGCTGCACCTGGTAGTCTAAGGTTTTATCAAGGGGGTGACTAAATTCTAATACGATCGCATCTGGATAGTGATTGCTGGTATTGCTTAGGGTCACTAATAATTCCGACAACTGAGCATCAAGGCGAATATCAGCCATCAGATTCATATTCGCTGCTGCAATATCCTCATCTAAACGCTTATTAATCATTCTTCCTTCTTTGTAATAATCGTCAATAACACGGTCGTCAGCATGATTGACCGCCAAAGATACCGTATATGAGGAGACGATAACAACGAGGATAAGTGGGGCCAATATAAACCATGCCCAAAACTCACGATACCATGGCTTTGAGGCTTGTTCGTCTGATGAATGAGTGGAGGAAAGTGGTTTATTAGGCAAGGACATAAAATAACAAACTCTGGTTCAATAAAGGCAAGACTCGTTAACGTTACATTATAGAATGTTACAAGACGTTTAGGGAGAATTTAGAACAGCTGATGCTCAAAACATCTTTGAGAACCGCTCTTAATTACTCTTACGTATTGTCTAACCAAATGAGATTAGCCATTCTTCCGGTTACACCATCGCGTCTATAAGAAAAGAAGTCCGATGTTTGTGTATAGGTGCAACAATCCCCGCCATAAACATCCATAACGCCTACTTCTGCTAACATATCACGGGCAATACCATATAAGTCCCCCATCCACTTTTTTCTATCAGTGGCGGCGAAAGAAGTCGCGGGGATAAAATGCTTACTAAACCCAGATGATTGATTCATAAATGCTGTACGCACCTCGTCACCCACTTCAAATGCTTGGGGACCAATGGCAGGCCCTAAATATGCCATGACGCTTTGATTTTCAGCAAAGGTGGCCAATGTCTGTTGTAATACCCCATTTAAGAGGCCTCGCCAACCAGCATGAGCAACCGCTACCTGCGTTCCCAGCTGATTACAGAAAAACACGGGTAAACAGTCTGCCGTCATCACACAACACACTTGCCCCATTTCGCGAGTAAAACTAGCATCGGCCTGTTGGCAAATGCTCTGCTCTGCAGTGTCAGATAAGGCCATTATTCCTGTGGTTTCTGACTGATGTCCTACCTGAACTACATCGATACTGTGTACTTGAGTTAACCAGTGGATCTTATCTTGACCAATAACCTGTGCTAATCGCTCACGGTTAGATAAGACGTTTTCTTTTAAGTCGCCTACATGATCACCCACATTAAAACTGTCATAAGGTGGTAAGCTCACTCCACCAGCTCGTAAGGTGTGACAAGCTTTTACTGATGAAGGCGCAGGCCAGTCCAACCAGCGCACGTGTCGACTAGGCATATTGCTCCAACGCTGACAACAGCTGTTGCATATCATCGGGTAAATCCGACTCCCAAACCATGGTATCACCTGTATGTGGATGATCTAAGGTCAGTTTTTTAGCATGCAATGCTTGACGCGAGAAATGTTTCAGTGTGTTTTTTAGCGGATCAGGCGTTCCTGATGCCCAGCGTTGTCTGGAAAGATAAACTGGGTCACCGAGTAAAGGGTGTTTGATATAAGCCAGATGCACTCGAATCTGATGGGTGCGCCCTGTTTCCAATTGACACGCAATATGAGTATAGCCTGCAAAGCGCTTGAGCAATCGATAGTGAGTAATTGCCTCCTTACCTGCAGAGCCAGAAAAATTAGGACCCCGCTCTACCACCGCCATTTTCGTTCGATGTACTGGATGACGGCCTATGGGTTTATCAACCACACCTCCACCGGTTAACTCACCCATGGCTATGGCCTCATATTCACGCCCGAGGCTGCGATCTTGGAGTTGTTGGACTAGGCTAGTATGCGCCATTAATGACCTAGCAACGACCATTAGTCCGGTTGTATCTTTATCCAGCCGATGAACAATTCCAGCCCTAGGTAGTAGGGCTAGCTCTGGATAGTGATAGAGTAATGCATTAAGCAAAGTCCCATCCGGCATACCAGCTCCTGGATGTACAACGAGACCTGCATGCTTATTAATCACAATAATATGCTCGTCATCATAGACAACATCAATCACTATCTTCTGCGGTTGCCAGCGCTCTTCCTCTTCTAGCACAACATCTAAAGCAATCAGTTCTCCACCATAAAGCTTATCTTTAGGCTTACAGGTTTTGCCGTCTACGGTAATAAAAGAGGACTTGATCCACTCTTGAATACGGACACGCGAGTAATCTACAAATAATGTCGCAGCAATTTGATCGAGACGCTTACCCGTTAGCTCATGGGGTACGGTATGTTGTTCTTGGATAGATTTACTCATGAAATCAGTTTAATAAAGCCTGTTGGTATTCGTTTATACACTGTGGTTAAATAGGAGGTTACATCGATTATAGCTTTTATACCCTGCGCATTATAGCGCTGGCAACCTGCTTTTAATCAGAACAATCT
Organism: Candidatus Endobugula sp.; assembly: GCA_020628895.1. Classification (GTDB taxonomy): domain Bacteria; phylum Pseudomonadota; class Gammaproteobacteria; order Pseudomonadales; family Cellvibrionaceae; genus Endobugula. The sequence goes on along the minus strand of JAHDEM010000071.1, from coordinate 1,122 downwards.
ATCAAGACTACGCTTTTACCATTATGAATCGACTTCATTTATCATTTTCCACCCCATTATTGTGTTTATTCAGCCTCCTTATATTGGCTGGGTGCGCATCATCAAGCCAAAAAATTAATTTAACCACAGCTAGCGAGTTAGAACTTTATGAGCTGGCACAAAAACAAATTAGTAAAGGCAGTGCTGGCTTCGCTATTCAACCATTACAGATACTTGAAAAACGTTTTCCCTTTGGTGAATATTCTAAATCCGCACAATTATCGTTGATTTACGCTTACTATGAGTTTAACGAGCCTGAAAACGCAGAGGCCGCAGCCAATCGCTTTATTCGCCTACATCCTCAACATCGACATGTAGACTACGCGTACTATATGAAGGGATTGATCTCTTTCCCCAAAGCAAAAACCATCTTTCAAGAAGCTTTTAGTGTTGATTTAAGCAAGAGAGACATCACTGATGCACGTCTGTCATTTAACCAATTCAACATACTGGTTAGCCAATTTCCAGATAGTGAATACACACCGGATTCGCTCAAACGAATGGAGTTTTTACGCAACTTATTGGCTCGACATGAAATACACGTGGCAAATTACTATCTAGAACGTAAAGCATTTATTGCAGCAACAAATCGTGGACAGTATGTGATTGAAAATTTCCAAAGAACCCCTGCCGTGCCCGACGCTCTAGCGGTTATGGTACAAGGCTATTATGAAATGGGGATGCACGATTTATCCCTAAGCAGCTTGGAAACACTACAAGCAAACTATCCGAACCACCCCGCTTTAAAAAACAATGGTGATTTTGATTATACCTACAGCACCACTAGCGACAGCTCTTGGTTGAATATAGCCACTCTAGGTGTTCTAGGAACATCAAAACCACCTGGCTTTAATAGCGAAGATTTATACAACAAAGCGTCTCAGTAAAAAGCTTTTGATCATCGTAATACTAAGCCCTGAAGCCAGCCGTATTAGCGACCCGATTTCCAGCCATTAGTAATCGGGTAGCGGCGGTCTCTACCAAAACCTTTCTGCGATAAACGAACACCTATTGGTGCTTGTCGGCGCTTATATTCATTCAGATCAACTAAGCGAATCACTCGATAAACTGTTTCTCGATCAA
>JAHDEM010000070.1 GCA_020628895.1 Candidatus Endobugula sp. | reverse complement strand
CACGTCTCACGTCTCACGTCTCACGTCTCACGTCTCACGTCTCACGTCTCACGTCATTAATGCGAAAACTGTAGAGAAGCCAGTTTTTGATAAAATTCAGAACTCGCAAGTAATTCTTTATGTGAACCTTGAGCAATAATTTTTCCATTATCCATTAACAAAATTCTATCTGCATGAACTACCGTTGCTAATCGGTGTGCAATAATTAACGTAGTTCTATTGCGCATTAAATCTTGTAAAGCCTGTTGCACCCAGTGCTCACTTTTAGCATCTAATGCACTGGTGGCTTCGTCCAATAATAAAATATTGGGATCATTTAAAATAGCCCGTGCAATCACAATACGCTGCTTTTGCCCGCCGCTAAGACGCACGCCGTTTTCTCCAAGAAAGCTGTTATATTTATCTGGTAGTTGCTCAATAAAATCATTAGCGTGGGCAAGTTTTGCTGCAGCAATCACCTCCTCATTGGTTGCATTAGGTTTGCCGTAACGAATATTATGATAAACATCACTACTAAATAAAATAGGCTGTTGGGGAACCCAGGCTATTTGTTCTCTAAGTGTTGATAAGGTAAGAGCGTTAATATTCGCGTCGTTTATTTTTATATTTCCCGAGACAGGATCATAAAAACGCAATAGTAATTCGAATAAAGTACTTTTGCCTGCACCACTAGTGCCTACAATGGCAACGGTCTCGCCACGTTTAATGGTTAATGAAATATTACTCAATGCTAAAGTATCGGGACGGCTAGGGTAGCTAAAAGACACTTTTTCCAGTTGCAGATGATTCTCTGTCTCCTCATGCATCTTAGTAACGGTTTTTGGTGAGGCAATTGTTGGTGTTACGGATAATAATTCTAATAACCGTTCAGTCGCGCCTGCGGCACGTTGTAATTCACCCAGCACCTCAGAAACAGCGGCGACACCGCCGGCAACCAACACAGCATAAAACACAAAAGAAGCTAATTCTCCTCCTGTCATGTTTCCCTGTAAAACATCAGTTGCGCCTATATATATCATTAGACCAATAGCCGCAAACGCAAAAAGCATGACAAAAGAGGTCAGCATGCCGCGATTGATAATACGACGCCTAGCAACCGAAAATGCTTTTTCCACTTCCCCTGTAAAAGAAGTGCGCTCATTTTTCTCCTGTGTGTAACTCTGTACGGTTTTAATTTGTTGTAATATTTCACCCGCATAGGTACCAACATCTGCAACACTATCCTGGCTGTCTCTAGATAATTTGCGTACACGTTTTCCAAATATAAGGATAGGTAACATAACAATAGGTAGTACACCAAATACAACCAGTGTCAGCTTGATATTAGTAATCAGTAACATAATCAAGCCTCCAATCATTAATAAAAATGATCGTAAGGCAAAGCTCATACTTGAACCAATAATGGATTGTAATAGGGTAGTATCTGTTGTGAGGCGGCTCATTAATTCACCAGAACGGTTGGTTTCAAAATAATTAGGTTCTAAGGTGATTAAGTGATTAAAAACTGATTGCCGCAAATCAGCAGTAACACGTTCTCCAATCCATGTAACAAGATAAAATCGAATAAAAGTTCCTGCGGCCATTAAGGTAATAACAATAAAAAATAGTAGTAGTATATTGTTGAGCTTTTCTAACGAGCCGTTAATAAACCCTTCATCAACCACTAACCGAATCCCTTGGCCTAGAGATAAATTAAGTCCTGCTGTAAAAAGTAATGCGCAGGCAGCAGCCACTAATACCCATCGATAAGGTTTGAGAAAAGGCCATAGGCCAAATAGTATTTTTAATCCAGAATGTTGCTGTGGCTGATTCATAAAAGAGACTAATTAATTAATATAGAGCCTTAGTAGATTGGGGGGGAATGAAAAAATACAAGTCATTATTTTATATTCTCTATTGATCATCAAGGGTAGTTGATTTCGCCAGTCATATCGAGCAAAATCACAACCAAAATACTTTACAGTGAAATACTATGGTCTATACAACAAGTTTCGATAAGGACAAATTAAAAACTCTAGAGGGAGATTTTTTACTGCGCTACCCTAAGGGATTCAATGATCCCGAAATGCTGAAAATCGGCAAGAAACATAACATGGGTAAAATGACGGAGATGGCCCAAGAGTATTTCTCAAAAAAAGCGTGCTCTAATATCCACCTCACGGCCGATAATATGGTAAAAGTGGTTAGTCGATCATCCATGGTTTCGATGTTTGAAAAACCTAAATTTCGTGATTTTGTTAATCATCTAGGCGAACATGATAAAGCGTTTTTAGTGAATGCATTACACCAGCTTTTACATGGAAAGAATCAACAAAAAGGGTTTGAGTCTTTGGTTGATATCCTCAGTACCGAAAAGTTGGCAAAGTGGAGCTTAATAACAATTATCCCAGCCTATTATGCACCGACAAAAGAAGTATTTGTTAAACCGACAACAGCAAAAGGTGTATTGCGCTATTTTGATATAGAAGATCCTATATATAAACCAGCACCTACTTGGGATTTTTATAACAAGTATCGGGAGTTAATAAACACAAGTAAAACAAAAGTAAGTAAAGATCTTTCACCATCGAATGCCGCTTTCTCTGGTTTTTTGATGATGACGCTAAACACTTAAGGATATTATTGGGAGTGAGGTGGGTGCTGCACTGAGCAGCACCAGAAAGAACTAATTAAAGTATCTGACTTAGGAATAGTTGCAAACGATCTGTTTCCGGATTTTCAAAAAATTCGTTTGGCGTATTTTCCTCAACAATTTCACCACCGTCCATAAATATTACACGGTGAGCAACGGTTTTAGCGAAATTCATCTCATGCGTAACACACAGCATAGTCATGCCTTCTTCTTCTGCTAATTCGATCATCACATCGAGTACTTCTTTGATCATTTCCGGATCTAAAGCAGAAGTGGGTTCGTCGAATAACATAATTTCAGGAGCCATGCATAGGGATCGAGCAATAGCAACACGCTGTTGTTGTCCACCAGATAACTGGCCCGGAAACTTTAATGCCTGATCGGGTATCTTAACTCGCTCTAGGTATTTCATCGCTGTTGCTTCGGCCTCATCTTTAGGTTTTTTTTGCACCCAAATTGGACCTAAGGTGAGATTTTCTAATATTGTGAGGTGAGGGAAGAGATTAAAGTGTTGGAAGACCATTCCCACTTCTTTGCGAATAGCCTCAATATTTTTCACATCGTCGATCATTTCAACGCCGTTAACCACTAAAGAGCCTTTTTGAAATTCTTCTAAACGATTAATGCAGCGGATCATAGTCGACTTGCCAGAACCAGAAGGTCCGCAAATAACAATACGTTCTCCTTTTCTAACATTTAAATTGATATCTTTTAAAACATGAAAATTACCGTACCATTTGTTGAGGTCTTTAATAACAATAATGTCGTCGTTATTAGCTTGCTGTTCGATAACACTCATCATTTTATCCTTTTATTTCTATAGTCTTAATAGGAAAATATTGTTTAGTTTCTATTGTCTGTATCTAATTTACGTTCAATATGGCTAGAGAGTAGCGACATGCTAAAACAGCTGGCCCAAAAAACAGCAAATACAAATAAATAGCCTTCTAAAGTATGACCTCCTAACCAGTAGGAGTTACTTAAGGCGGTTTGTAATGTTTGTACTAACTCGGGAATACCGATAATTAATAAAAAGGTGGTATTTTTAAATAACATCACAAACGTTGCGAGGATGTTAGGCATAGATACTTTGATGACTTGTGGTAAAAGGATTAACAATATCTTTTGCCAATAACCTAGGCCCAAGGAATCTGCAGCTTCATATTGGCCTCGAGGAATAGCCTGAAAACCACCCCGAAAAACCTCAGCCATGTAGCCAGACATAAAGAAAATGAGTACTATCCATACCCGAATGAGTTTATCGACATTGGTTCCTTCGGCAAAAAATAGGGGCAACATCACAGACCCCATAAAGAATAAAGAAAGCACAGGAACGCCACGGAAGAATTCAATGAAGATGATCGATACCGATCGAATAAAGGCCATGTCGGACCGACGGCCTAAGGACCATAAAAAGCTGAAAGGGAAGGCGACAATGATGCTCGCGGCTGCCATGAGTACGTTTAGAGAAAAACCACCCCATAAATCCGTTTTTACGTGAGTAAGCCCGAGTATGCGTCCATCTAAAATAGCAATACAGATGAATGGTAGTAAAAGAAACGCAGGAATAGTCACTTTCAGACGAATATTTTTCGGTAGCGTAAATGACATTACAATTACCGCTAACAACAACAGGATTGATAAATTGATTCGCCATATTTCCGATTCAATATAGCTGCCATAAAAAAACTGCTGCGACCAAGCTTTAATAAATACCCAGCATGCGCCTTCGCTAGTACAGTCTTTTTCTGTTGTACCTGTCCAATCGGCAGAGAGTAGTGCCCAATCGAACATAGCAATAGAATATTTTATAAAAAAGTAGGCAAAAAACAGGGTGACGATCGAACTTACGGGAGAGTAAAATAAGTTGTCACGTAGCCACGCAACAGCACCTTGAGTTTTAACGGGAGCGGGTTGAGCAGGTAATGGTTTAAATTCTCTCATAAGTAAATTACCTTGTAACTAATGCAACTGAACTGTTAAATCTGTTCATCAAAAACGAAATGATCATATTGAGAATAAAATAAACGACAACGGTCATAAATATCGTTTCTATCGCCTGCCCTGTTTGGTTCAGTGCAGTACCCACAAATACATTAAATAAATCAGGATAGCCAATAGCGGCAGCTAACGTAGAATTTTTTACCAGACTTTGATACTCACTATTGAGTAGAGGAACAATAACTCGCATGGCTTGAGGAACGATAATAAGTGACATCACTCGGTTTTCTTTTAAGCCCAGACTTCTGGCAGCTTCTGTTTGACCATGAGGTACTGCTTGTATTCCCGCACGAACGGCTTCGGCGATAAAGGCACCCGTATAAACAGATAACGCTAATGAAAGCGCCATAAGCTCAGGAATGACTGTAATACCACCGGTATAGTTAAAACCTTTTAAGACAGGATATTCTATTGTAAAGGGGAAGCCTGTCACTAGAGCAAAGAATAAAGGTAAACCAAAGAGAATGCCTAAGCTGGTATAAAAAACGGGAAACTGTTCCCCTGTTTTTTCTTGATTTTTTTTCGCCCAATGTTTTAAGAAAAATACACCAAATATTGCAACGAATATAGAGGCGTAGACTACCCAAGAACCACCTTCGCCAATCAGCCTGGGAAAGTAAAAGCCGCGCACATTAAGAAAAAAAGCTTCTCCTAAACTTAAGCTCTCTCTCGTTCCGGGTAAAGCGGAAAGTACTGCGAAGTACCAAAAAAATACTTGTAGCAATAAAGGTATGTTACGAAAAATTTCAACATAGGTAATAGCTACCTTTCTGATAAGCCAATTATGAGAAAAATGAGCAACACCAAAGATAAAACCAAAAACCGTGGCAAAAAATATGCCTATTACAGAGACTAAAACCGTATTAAGAAATCCCACAACAAAAATACGAGCATAAGTATCTGTCGCATCGAACGAAATGAGGGACATGAGTACATCGTAACCAGCGGCAGCCGATAGAAAGCTGAAACCTGTTTTCGCCCCTAACGCTTCCATATTTCCTAGAGTATTCGAAATAATACTATAGAAAAAATAGAGCAGTCCTAGCATCATGGCGAGTTGATAAAACCATGCTCGATAACGTGGATTATTATAGACAGCACCTTTGGAGGTGCCTGCGATACGTGAAGCTGCTTGAATCTCTTCGGTAGTTTTTTCTTTAAACATCAAAACGCTTTCTCGCTATTCATCGAGTTGAAATGAAATAGGGGCAAAATGCCCCTATTTAGTTGAGTTGATTAGCGCATCGCTGGAGAGTATAGAATGCCACCCTTATTCCATTGTGCATTCAAACCGCGCGAAATCTTAAGAGGAGAGTCTTGACCAACATTACGCTCAAATGATTCGGCGTAGTTGCCCACTTGTTTAATCACTTGATAGGCCCAGTCAGCAGATAAACCTAAGTTTTCACCTAATTTCCCTTCAGTTCCTAAGAAGCGTAATTGAGCAGGGTTACCGTCTTTTTTAAGCTTGTCTACATTCGCAGAGGTTACACCTTGGAATTCACCTTCGATAGATGCATTCACAACCCACTTAACAATATTGAACCACTCATCATCACCTTGGCGAACAACGGGTCCTAAAGGTTCTTTTGAAATAACTTCTGGAAGTACCACGGCGCCATCAGGATTGTTAAGACCAATACGTAGTGCGTAAAGTTGTGATTGGTCAGAAACTAAGAAGTCACAACGACCAGATTCAAAACCAATACGAGTTTGGTCCGAAGTATCAAAAGTCACTGCTTTATAAGACATGTTGTTTTCACGGAAGTAATCAGCAATAGCTAGCTCGGTCGATGTTCCTGCTTGGATACAAGCATTTGCATTATCTAATTCGGTAGCGCTCTTAACGCCAATTGCTTTTCGTACCATAAAACCAGCACCATCATAATAAATAGTTCCGGCAAAATTTAAACCCAGTGAAGTATCACGAGTGTGTGTCCAAGTGGTGTTGCGCGATAGCACATCAATTTCACCTGAGCGCAGCGCTTCGAAGCGTTCTTTTGCAGTGAGTGGTTTATATTGAACTTTGCTTGCATCACCTAGAACAGCAGCAGCAACACCTCGGCATACATCAACGTCTAAGCCACTCCAATTGCCTTTCTCATCTTTTTGTGAAAAACCTGCAAGACCTGTACTTACCCCACAGGAGAGTACCCCACGTTTTTTTACATCTTCTAATGTACCAGCTTGTGCACCTAAGGCAACAAGAGCTAAACCACCAACAACTAATGACGAAATTTTTTTCATAGTGTTTCTCCAAGTAAGGTTATAGTTTATTAAAATAGTGTACGTGCTTTGTAAAATTATGGTTTACACCAACCCATTAACCGACAGTTATACAATTTAAGTGCCAATAACGTGTTGTAAGTTACAAGTCCTAAAAGTGAGCTCACTTTTGTCACAGAATCTAAAATTATTTTTGCTTTATTCTGCGGACTTTTTCTGAGCTGAGTTTGATCAGCTGATTTTCCACTATGTGGAATTTCGTGTCATACATTGAAACGCATGTTGACAGCTATAATCACTTTTTTAACCAGTGACGTCAATACCGTAAAACCGAGAACATCCTATTTATTTGAAATTAATAGGGTAATTCAAGATCTTTTTGTCATAATGCGAATTAATTAAGGTGTTAAATAAGGTTCTTCGCTACAATGGTCGGCTCGTTAAGCCCCATTTTTATATAACTCATTAGTACTATGTCTGAATCATCGTCGTTTGTTCATTTGCGTTTACACACAGAATTCTCACTGGTAGATAGCACGATACGTATTAAACCATTGGTATCTAATGTGGCTGAAATGGGGATGCCTGCGATAGCGATTACCGACGTCTGTAATTTTTACGGCTTAATTAAATTCTATACTGCTGCACAAAATAAAGGCATCAAGCCGATAATTGGTGCAGACTTTTGGGTAAAAGGGCCTGCTAACGATGATAAACCGACATTAGTTAGCTTACTTGCCATGAACCATACGGGTTATCGTAATATTATCTTGCTGATATCCAAGGGATTCCAAGAAGGGCAGTACCACGGTCTACCTTATCTACAGCGTCAATGGATAACCGAGTGTAATGAGGGTGTTATAGCCATGTCAGGTGGTTTGCATGGTGATATTGGGGCAGCACTGGTAGCACAACATCCTGATGAAGCCAAAGAATGTTTACTCGCTTGGCAAGCTGATTTTCCCGACCGCTTCTATATAGAGTTGCAACGTACCGGTCGAGAAAACGAAGAAAACTATTTACATGCCGCTGTTGAATTAGCATCGCAGATGCAAATTCCCGTTGTAGCAACCAATGATGTACGATTTTTGTCAAAGGATGATTTCGAGGCCCACGAATCTCGAGTGTGTATCGGTGAGGGAAGAACCCTTGATGATCCTCGTAGAGAGCACCGTTATAGTGATCAGCAGTATTTGCGTACCCCCCAAGAAATGGTGGAGCTATTTAGTGATATCCCCCAGGCTATTGCCAACACGCTGGAAATTGCCAAGCGCTGTAATGTAGATATCGAACTCGGTAACTACTATTTACCTGATTACCCCATTCCCGATAATTTTAGGAATGATCCATTTTTTACTAACCATACCCCTTATCAAGTATTAGAAGACTATGCGAAGAAGGCGATGGAAGAAAAATGGTCTGAACGAAAGGGGACTAGTGAATATGAGCAAATGGTCGAAACCAATGTCTTTTTCCAAAAAATCTCCTTTGAAGGGTTAGATCAACGTTTAGCCAATATACTCGACTCATCAGTAGCTGATTACCAACAACAGAAACAACCGTATGTAGATCGGTTGCGTTTTGAGTTGGACATTATTATGCAAATGGGATTTCCCGGTTATTTCTTGATCGTTATGGACTTTATCCAGTGGGCGAAGGAGCATGATATTCCTGTTGGTCCAGGCCGTGGTTCTGGTGCTGGGTCTTTAGTGGCTTATGCCCAAAAAATTACTGATCTTGATCCACTGGAATACGACCTACTATTTGAGCGCTTTTTGAACCCGGAGCGGGTTTCCATGCCCGATTTTGATATCGACTTTTGTATGGATAATCGAGATCAGGTCATTAAGTATGTTTCCGATACCTATGGAAAAGACGCCGTTTCCCAGATCATTACCTTTGGAAC
>JAHDEM010000020.1:43594-45483 GCA_020628895.1 Candidatus Endobugula sp. | reverse complement strand
GAACCCAATATCCATCCCCAAAACACTAATGACAGGAAAACAACTAAAGACGACAAATCTAAGCCTTTACCCATAAAACGCGGCTCTAATATATTGCCCACTACAATATTAACAACCACATATAGTGCGGCTGTAATAATCGCCTCACCAAAACCTAGCTGCACAATGGCTAGCAAAACCGGCGGTACTGCCGCTAAAATAGATCCAAATGTAGGAATAAAATTTAACAAAAAGGCTAACAAACCCCACAAGATAGGGTAATCAACGCCGATAATCATTAAGGCGATCATTACTAATAAACCTGTCGCCAAACTCACCAAGGTTTTAATCGCCATATACGTATTAATGCTCTGCGCGAATTGATGCAAGGCTGCAACCGTTTTTTCGCCACGAGCAGAAGCATGACGAAGCTTATCCGTAAAATTAACTTCTTCTGCTAAGATAAACATCACCGTTAATAAAATTAAAAAACCATCTGCCATAATATTGCCAAAGGACGATAGTGTATTACTGGCCATGGTTAGAGCTGCAGATGGATTAAAAACTTCTCGCCACTGTTGCGGGTCAATCACCAACCCCATACCAGCTAACCACTTTTGTAGACCGGTAGATAATTCGACTAATCGTGCCTGATACTCTGGAATATCATCGGTAAAGCTATTAATAGAAGAACCTACAATAGCTCCAATACTAATACCGACGACAATCATCAGCACGAGAATAAGTAAAATCGATAATCCAGAGGGAATGTTATAACGCTTCATTAAATTAAGTAATGGCGTGCAAATAATGGCAATAAACAGCGATAGAAAAAAGGGGACCAATAATGATTGAGCTTCACGCATACCAGCAACAACAATAATAAATGCAGCGGTCACAATTAAAAAACGGGTAATAGGCGTCGATATCATAGTCATAGTATTAGGTACTTTTTAAAAGGTTATGAGTATAGAGCAAGTGATTATGCTTTGATAATACTTACGGATTATCCACATTCTTCAACTTATGTAAGATTTTTTTTAGTTCGGTCAACCCATCGTGAGAGAACAAATAAGGTGGTCGTTGATCGCCAATATAATATTGCTCTTCTATATCCACACACTCTAGGCGAATACTCTCCAGTACGGGTGAATGACGAATAGTCATGCTAAATGTCATTTGCCAATCATTATCGGTTGCCTGCCCTGTCAATACCATTTCTAGTATACGCACCATCCGCTGCTTATCGACACGATAATAAGGGGTTTTCAGGCGCACGAAAAGGTAAAAAAGAGCGCAGACAATAAAGAGGGTAAATAAAAGAGTGATCAATGTAGTCATATTACACCGCAACGAATATAACGAAAATCAAAGCTATGGAATTTTCACACATCGTTACCACCTCTATTATTTCCCGTTCGTAAAAAGATTTAATGCTCCCTTGTGGACCTAAATACCACATCAGGGTAACGCTCTTGGGTGAGAGATAAATTCACCCGCGTCGGCGCCAAATAGGTTAAATGACCACCGCCATCTATCGCTAAATTATCAGCACATTTACGCTTAAATTCTTCAAACTTTTTAGGGTCTTCACATTCAACCCAACGAGCAGTCGTCGTATTGACTGGCTCATACATCGCTTCTACTTTATATTCATCCTTAAGACGATAAGCAACCACCTCATACTGCAGTACACCCACAGCACCGACAATAATATCGGTATTATTAATGGGGAAAAATACTTGCGTCGACCCTTCTTCAGACAGTTGCTGCAGGCCTTTTTGTAGCTGTTTTAGCTTTAGAGGATCTTTTAATCGGATGCGACGAAATAATTCAGGCGCAAAGTGGGGAATACCCGTATATTTTAATGTTTCACCCTCTGTAAAAGTATCACCAATTTGAATGGTGCC
>JAHDEM010000020.1:0-43494 GCA_020628895.1 Candidatus Endobugula sp. | reverse complement strand
CCGTATATTTTAATGTTTCACCCTCTGTAAAAGTATCACCAATTTGAATGGTGCCGTGATTATGTAAACCAATAATATCTCCGGATATAGCCTCTTCAACAGCGCTTCTATCACCGGCTAAAAAAGTGACTGCATCGGCAATTTTAACGTCCTTACCTAAACGCACATGTTTCATCTTCATGCCTTTGGTATAACGCCCTGAACACACACGCATAAAGGCAATCCGGTCACGGTGCTTAGGGTCCATATTGGCTTGAATCTTAAAAACAAAACCAGAGAATTTTTCTTCTTGAGCGCTAACCTCTCTTTCTTTCGTCATGCGCGCTTGTGGTGTAGGTGCCCATTCGACAAAACCATCTAACATTTCTCGTACCCCAAAATTACCTAGGGCTGTACCAAAAAATACTGGCGTTAAGCGTCCAGCTTCATACTCCTGCGCATCAAATTCATGAGTAGCGCCACGAACCAGCTCTATTTCTTCACGGATATCATCCGCATAGGCACCTAATAACTCTGACGCTTCTTCACTATCTAAGCCTTTAATTTGAATATCATCATTGAGTGTATGTCCCATCCCTTGTTGGTAAACATGAATAACATCGGTATACAGGTTGTAGACACCCTTGAATTCTTTACCCATCCCTAAAGGCCAGTTAATAGGCGCTGCAGCAATTTTCAAGACTTCTTCTATTTCATCTAATACATCAATAGGATCGCGAATATCACGGTCCATCTTGTTAATAAAGGACAAGATGGGGGTATCACGTAAACGACAAACATCCATCAGCTTAATCGTACGGTCCTCCACACCTTTAGCACCATCAATCACCATCAACACAGAATCAACAGCCGTTAAGGTACGGTAGGTATCTTCAGAAAAATCCTCATGTCCTGGGGTATCCAGAAGATTCACTGTACGCTCTTTATAGGGAAACTGCATAACGGATGAGGTCACAGAGATACCACGTTCCTGCTCCATACTCATCCAATCAGACTTGGCATGAGGCCCTTTTTTGCCTTTAACTGATCCTGCTAACTGGATAGCCTGTCCAAGCAACAACAATTTCTCGGTAATTGTCGTTTTACCCGCATCTGGGTGAGAAATAATGGCAAAGGTACGACGTTTATCGACATCACTAATAAATTGGCTATCGCTCATTGAATACTTATCCTAGGGTCTTCAGGGGGTTCACAATTAAAGGCGGGTATTATAGAGGTAAACCGCTATCAACAGTAGGATAATCTAATAGCCTATTGACTGCGTAAATAGCTCCATGAAATTAAGTCGACTTAAACAATATTTCGTTGTGGATAAACTCATTTACCACTCGATCGATCTATCACTGTATTACGTAACGGTAGTGATTGATGCACAGGAGTACCCTGTACTTGATGAATCTGGCCAACGTCTAACCGGACGCAACTTACTGAGCCTGCAAAAGCAACTCGCAGATATCCACTGCAAAAATCATGTTCTAAGGCACTCTAGCCCTTATGATGAGATGATAGGCGGTCCAGAAAAAGGCGATAACTCGATGGAAGTCCCCTTAGGGCGCAACGATTTGTACTAAGAATCGCCAAGGGCATCAGCGTCATAAAAAGCTCAGCACAGCCATACCTAGTGAGATAAAAATACAGCTGTGTGAGCAAAACCAGGTATTGCACCTGTTGGGAGACTTAAAAAACGTATCACAATATAGATAAGTAGATATTCCTAATATCCGTTTTGCTTTAAAAATTCGAGCACTTGTTCTTTGTGGGGCATAGGGGCAACTGCACCATAACCAAGAGTCGATAACGCTGCAGCGCCATTAGCATATTGTGCGGCAGTAAACGGGTCATCACCTGCGACGATACGAGATAAAAAAGCACCATCAAAAGTATCCCCTGCTGCAGTCGCATCGACGGCATCGACTTTCAATCCTGAAATCAATTTTCTCTCTTGTTCTGTCGCCACGAGCGTTCCTTTGTGGCTCAAGGTCAGCGCAACGGTTTTAGCACCTAAATTGAGATAGTAGTCCACAATATCATCCGCCTCTTGCAAACCTGTGAGATACTGAGCATCATCCAACCCCGGCAATGCAATATCACATTGTGTCATTGCTGCATGAGTAATCGCTCTAGCCCTGTCTAATGGCCATAGTTTTAAACGTAAATTACTATCATAGGAGACAAGGCCACCACAGACTTAACAACATCAATAGCTGCAAAAATAGCGTCTGCAGCGGTATGAGAAATAGCCTGGCTAATACCAGACACATGCAAGACTTTCACAGTTTTTAGTGCAGCGACTGGAATATCCTCGGGTTTCATGGTGCTGGCCGCGGATCCTTCTCTGAAATAACTAAATTCGTGGCCATCTTTACCGTGGGTAACAAAATAAACACCCGTAGGCGCATGCTCTGATGTTTTGATTAACGCTGTGTCAACGCCCTCTTGCTGCCAAAGCTCAGTAAATGATCTGCCAAAAGAGTCATTACCTACAAGCGTAAAATACCCTACAGAAGCACCTTGCCGTGCAGCAGCAATGGCACAGTTAGAGGTATCACCACCGTGGCCAGGTAAGTAACGCCCATCAGGTTGTTGATTAAATTCTAATAATGGCTCTCCGATACAGATAATATCCGGACTCATTGATTTCTCCTAAAAATCTAAGGGCTGCTCACACAGCCCAATACGTTTATTGAGTGGTGTAGCTTTTGCCCACACCTTTGATTTTCCAAATACGGAAGTTTGGAATGTCTGGGTTCTCGAAATTCATATCTCCATCTACCCATACATGTAAGTGGTTAGAGATAACATAAAGAGAATTATCTGGCCCCCAAGCGAGAGTATCTGGCCAGTTCATTTCTGGGTGATGAGCAAATCGAGTAAGCTCTCGAGTCGATGTGTCGTACTTCATAATTCCATCAAGAGAAAGTGCCGTCATATAAATATTACCGGCATTATCCGCGGTCATACCATCGGTATTGGATGGAAGTATGGTTTCTAGCTCTACTGCATTTTCAATCGCTGTGGCACTAGATTTAAAGTCTCGAAGCAACTCCGTAGGAAGGCTGTACAAGGCATTGCCTGTTAAGTTTGTCCAGTAGACCGTTGCTTTATCTGATGAAAGCGCAATCCCATCAGCACCTGTACGCATGCCGCCGTTTTTAAGTACCGTGCGATCATCAATATTAAAAAAGAAATTAGGGTCGTCGTTCGTATATTTACTCGCACTTAAAATTCTGCGCGCAGTATTCGTATTGCTATCATAAACAATCAAACCGCCCATCAACGGGTCACAAAATATGCCACTGTCAGCGATGTAGGCAAAACCGGTATCATTATCCACCACTAGGTCATTTAAAAATGAACATTTTTCATCGGCTTGGCTATGAGGAAAAACATAACGCTGAATTTCTTTATTAGCCTTTATGTCCCATAAAATCAGTTTTGCATCGCCTTTTGACATGCTGCCTGTCACATGGCCTTGATCAAGAATCCACATCACATCATTGCGATCAATTTCAAATCCGAGTACCGCCTTTAAACCAAGTGCATTACCAATGTGATTGAGTGTCTCAGATGGAAATGCTTCTAACTCCCATTGACCACTTTTATTTTTGACTAACTTCGACAAGGTAGAAGGGATATCCGCACTCCCCCATCGAGCAGTAGACACATACATATTGCCATTTGAATCAAGCTTTACACCTTGAACCAACGCCTTACCGTAAGCATCACTATTTTCCCATGTTGATTTAATCTTACTGTCTTTAACACTATAGGGAAGGCTATTCCATTGAACTTGGACCTCAGGCTTCACCTGAGCCATAGCATCGGTTGCTAGCAATACTCCGACACCTACTGAAACAAGTGTTGATATTAATTGATTTTTTTTCATGAGATACACTCCACATTATTCTAGTTATTTTAGTTATGTAATTATTTGAGTTATGTATTGCTTTATCTTCGCCGTACAGACATACGACGAAGATAGATTGGGTTAATTAAATACGACCGTATTTGGCAAGGCCTTCTCTTAAGGATCCGCTTTCAAGAATCAGTTTGGCCTGTTCGGCTTCACGTTCATCAATCTCTTGGGCAAGCTCAAGTACTTTTTCAGCATCGTCTTTAGGAACAATAACAATGCCATCGATATCGCCGACAACAATGTCTCCAGGATTCACAATAATCCCACCAACAGAAACTTCTACATTAGAGGCCATTGTTTTAATCCGTCCCAATGTTGTTCCCGGACTCACAGACTTAGAATAAACGGGGAAACCAAAGTCCCTTTTAATTTCCACCAAATCACGAACAGCACCATCTAATACGGCTGCTTCTAAATTATTTGCCACAGCCCCAGCTGTCATTAAGCCACCCCACAAAGCAACATCCCCAGTGCCGTTTGTCGAGATCACCATCACCGAACCTGCATCCGCCTCGTCAATCGCATCTAGTGCATGTTCCGGAGGAAGAAATTCACTGGTAGGCCCTTCCAAAATAGTGACTGCAGGACCGACAATCTTTCTCTCATTGATACGAGGTTTAAATTCTTGCGGTAAAAAACCTGTGCGACCAGAAACTTGGTCAACAGCATCGGCAACCGAAGCTGTTGCAACTTTTCGAAAGCCGCTAATTAATTCATCTAAGTTCATTAGTATCTCCTAAAATAGTCTTGGCGAAATTTACTTCCACCTGTTCACCCAACTTGAGGGTTGTTTCCCCGTTAATATTTGATAGGCAGACTCCGCTGCTTTGCGTTGTAACATTTCAACAGACCGCTCTGAATACCACGCCATATGATCGGAAACGATCGTATTCGGAGATGCAAACAGAGGGGTATCCAATGGCGCAGGCTCGCATTCAAAAACATCAATACCTGCACCAAGAATTTCACCACGATGAAGTGCTTGTGCTAATGCATCTTCATCCACTAAACCACCGCGAGAGACGTTGATAAAAACGCTGGTTTTCTTCATTAAAGCAATCATCTTTTTATCTAATAAGTGATAGGTTTCTGAAGTTAAGGGTGCGTGCAGACTAACAACATCGGCTTGAGCACACAGGTCTGCCAGTTCTACCTTTTCTAACTGATGTCTACTCGCCATCTCATCAGATAAATAAGGATCAAAAACAATCACTTTTTTAAATCCCAATACACGAAATTTTTTTGCCGCTTCCAAACCAATTCTTCCGCAACCGACAAGACCTAGAATGGCATTTTCTCGCGAAGGGATAGGTGAATGTTGACTATTCCCCCATGCGCCCGCTCTTACTTCACGATCGCGGGATAACAACCGACGTTGTATTGCTAAATACAATGCGACCGCATGCTCGCTAACTTCTATTTCTGCACCGTAGTCAGGAACATTGGCCACATAAATCAATTTTTCTTTTGCATAGTCGCAATCAATGTTATCAACACCAACACCGTAGCGAATAACACCTTGCAAGTTTGGACAAAGGTCGATTTCTTCTTTTCTAAACTCACTTTCTCTTAATAAAACCACTTTGGGATTGATGTCTTTCAATGCATTGGCAACATCAACATTTTCCCGTATGGGGATTATCTCGGCATTGAGCCGAGACAATACTGACCGTTCTGTGCCATAAGAGGCATATCCCGGTTCAAGGACTACTACTTTTAAATCTTCCATAATTAATTACTTAAACTTCGCTCTGTATTCTTCAACCGCAGCATCTAAACGGTTTGGCCAATCTTCACCAATTTCACTCACAATAAACTCTCTAACGGCAGGTTGTGCAGCGGCTCTGAATTTTGCTTTTTGTTCTGGGCTTACAGGAACAACTTCCATTCCCTTTTCAGATAAGATCGCTGTCGCATTAGCATCTTGTGCTGATGTAATACCACGGTGAATAACTTTAGAAATTTCGACACATTGATCGACTGCTGTTTTTTCTGTGCTTGACAAGCCTTTGTAGAATTTGTCATTCATAAGGTAAGCGTGCCAACTAAAAACATGACCATCGAGCGAGACATATTTTTGATGTTGATACAAAGAAGCATTGACGATATTAGTCACACCATTTTCTTGACCATCAACAATACCTTGCTGTAAAGCACCGGGTAATTCAGGCCAAGCAACCGGAGTGGCAGACGCATTTAAGCTTTCGACTAGTTTCACCCATACTGGAGCAGTCATCACTCGCATTTTCAGACCTTTCATATCTTCTGGAGAAGAAACAGGACGCACATTATTTGTGAAGTTGCGAACACCATTATCAGCCACGCCAAACATTCTGATTCCTGTTTTCTTTAGCATGTCGCTAGCTAAATCTTGCCCGAACTTTCCATCCATCACCGACCATGCCATGGCTTGATCATCAAATAAATAAGGCATCGCTAACACAGAAAAGGGCTTATAAGTGGCAGAAATAGGACCATCATGGATGGCAGCCATTTGCACAGTACCAATCTCTAAACCTTCCATAATTTCTGTACCGCCACCTAATTGCGACGCAGGGTACACTTGCACATCAATCGAGTTACTCGTTTTACCTTCCACACAACTTTCAAATGCCAATGCTGCAGCATGTTTAGGTGAACTAAGATCAGCCGCTTGGAAATGTGCGTATCTCAGTGTTTTTGCATTGGCCGAGGTAGCCGCTGCAATAAGGGTTAACGTAAAGGTTGTATTTATTATTTTGGACATGGTTTTCATTAGTTATTCTCCGTAGTCATGTCAATTGTTATAACCCAAGGATTTGGGGATGAAGGTGCTGATTTCAGGAACAAAAATAACCAGCAAAAGAACGACGAACTCTGCCATTAGTAAAGGCAGAACTGCTTTAAAAAGACCCTCTAGTTTTAACTGTCCAACCGTTGCAATCACAAATAAGACAGGACCGACTGGAGGTGTAATCATGCCAATAGTCAGATTGAGAATTAACATCATTCCAAAATGAAGAGGATCGATACCTGCGCTATAAGCGATGGGCCCAAGTATGGGTGTCAAAATAATTAATGCCGGCAGCGTATCGATAAAAAATCCACACACTAAAGCGAAGGACGCTAAAATAATGAGCACAACAATGGTGTTATCTGTTAGGCCATTAATGGCCGCCGCTAAATCCTGAGGAATTTGTAAATAAGTTAGTAACCAAGCAAAAATAGATGCCATGGCAATAATCAAAAATACTGAAGAGGTAATAATGGCGGCACGAGAAAACGCTTGATAAACTGATTGCCAACTCAACGATTTTTTAACAATACCAAGAAATAGTGCGTAAGCCGAAGCCACTGCTCCCGCCTCTGTCGGTGTAAACACACCAAAAATAATTCCACCCAAAATAATTAACGGCATCATTAGCGCTGGGATGGCATATACGGCTGATTGAAACAACTCTTGTCGTGTTGCTCTATTGTCACGCCCTTTATAACCATGGCGAGTGGATACGATATGGTTAGCAATCGCCAGCGATAGGCCTAATAGCAAACCCGGAATGACTCCCGCAAGAAATAATCCAGCAACCGTTACGCCTGTGGTTGAAATCGCAAAAATCACAGCAAGAATTGAAGGGGGAATAATCGGTCCAATCGTCGCCGTGGCTGCAGAAAGTGCACCTGCATAATATTTACCGTAGCCTGCATTTCTCATCATGCGCATAACAATGGCAGATGGGCCAGCCGCATCGGCCAAGGCGGATCCAGATATTCCGGCAAAAAGCATAGATACCAGTACGTTAACGTGACCAAGTCCTCCACGAAGATGTCCCACTAAGGTATTGGCAAATCGCAAAAGTGTGTTAGTTAGACCGCAGGCAGTCATTAACTCAGATGCAAGAATAAAAAATGGCACGGCCATGAGTGGAAAGCTATCAATACCATTAAACAACCGCTGTATTGCAACTAGCGGGCTGACAATGTCATAAACTAATATCGACGTTAAGCCAGCAATACCCATCGTAAAAGCAACAGGAACACTTAAAAATAGCGTCGCAAAGAATAAAATAATGAGTGTTTTAGCCATGACTTAATTCCCTTTAACCTGATCAGTTTCAGATAGATGAGATTCAGGTTCATAGCCCGATTCAAATTCTTCTCGAGTAAATCGTTTAGCAAAAAAACACAGATGTACTAAAAATAATAAACAACCGATAGGAATGGCCATATAAGGAATACCACGTGAGATGCCCGTGGCCATGGTTTCTTTATTCCAAGCAAATTGCACAAACTCAATGCCTAACCAACAAAGCAGGGCCATGAAGGCAAACATAATAAAGACAATCATCCAACGTAAATATCGTTGAAGATGAATAGGCAAGACGGTCAAAATAGTAGTGATAGCGACCAACCGCCCTTCTCTTAACGCCAAGCCTGATGCAGAAAATGCGCAAAGCACCATTAAATGACGCGCCGCTTCTTCTATCCAAGAAATAGACACTCCAAACCCATAGCGCCCAACAACATTGATAAAAACAATGACAAAAACAACAGCCAACAGTAACGCTACCAATGCTCGATTGGCGGCTACCATCCAAATTTCTACTTTTTTCACGGTTTACCTCTAAAAAAATCCGCGTGTTTATTATTAGCATACGACATACTGGCATACGGTATGCCAGTATGTCAAGCACGGTATGCTAAACGTGATATACTTCTTTTCAGAATAGACGATATCTATAACAAGAAATGAGTATTAAAAGAGGGGAGTAAATGAATACCATTGAACGGCCAAAGTCACTAACGGAGCTGGTTACAAGCAAACTAGCAGGCCTGATTATTAACGGAGATTTAGAGTTAGGGGGGCAAATTTCGGAAGCCAAAATAGCAAAAGAATTTGAAGTGAGCCGAACACCCGTACGAGAAGCTATTAACCGGTTAGAAATGGAAGGCTTATTGACCGTTGAACCGCAAAGAGGAACATTTGTTTTTCATTTAGCCCCGGAAGAATTGGCAAAATTATGCGATGCTAGAACCTGCCTAGAAACAGCTGCCCTCTCTGCGGCTATTCGTCATAATGCCACTGCCTTTGAACGGGCGCTACGTAAATGTACTACAGCTATGACCAAAGCAAGAGCACGCGATGATGATATGAACTACTTGCAATTAGACTCTCAATTTCATCAATTAATGTTTGATTATTCTGATAACCGATTTTTAAATGACGCTTACCAAACGATTGCACAAAAAATGTCGGCAATACGCAACCGACTCGGCCGACACCCAGATCATATGTCTAAGAGTTATCAAGAACATTTAGCGATTGTCGAAGCGGTTAAGAATAAAGATGAGGAACGTGCATTAGACATTCTTCGTAGTCATATTGACCGCAAAGAAGGCTCCTATTGGTCTATCGCCACCGATTCACAAAAAGCCTAATCACTCAGATAAGCTCATCATTACTAGATAGAATATGATAGTAATGATGAGCTTTTTATTTTACATAGAAACAAGACAGTATTTTTTTAAACAGTTAAAGACATGAGTTTTACACCAGCAAAACGCATCACATCATCACAACAAGGCCCGCATAAAAACCTTGAGAAAGTAGTTGTAAAACACCTACAAACACAATCCAAAAAACCCATTGCGCAACACACTCAAAATGCCTTTGACGAACTGTATAAACAATGGGAAAGACATGGCCGACCACCGATTATCTTAGATAGCGCTTGCGGCACCGGAGAAAGTAGTCGCTATTTAGCCAAAACCCACCCCAATCATTGGGTTATAGGGATTGACCAATCAGAAAAACGCTTACTCAATAGCGCCAATAATCTATTGCCAGAGAACTGCCAACTAATCCGCAGCGAATGTACAGACTTTTGGCGTTTGGCAGAATTAGCACAATGGCAATTTGCTTTACACACCTTATTCTATCCCAACCCCTATCCCAAACCACAACACTTACAGAGACGCTGGCATGGAGAAGCGGCTTTTACAAGCTTGCTGGCTATTAGTCAGTCTATTGAGTTACGCACAAACTGGCAAATATATGCACAAGAGTTTTATGAAGCCTTATTGATTGCACAAGGCAACGGCATTGCACTAAAACAGATCCAGATCGATTCATATCAGCCAACAACAACCATTACTGCTTTTGAACGAAAATACTTAATGAGTGAGCACACATTGTGGCGAGTAAGTGCCAGTTAGCAATAATCACAAAAATAAGTGTTCTATTTTATTTACATAAAGTATTTAATATTTATAATTTGTATTAGCAAACACACTCTTACACTCTCCACATGTAATAAAGGATGAAATCATGAAAAAACACCCATTTATTGTATTTTTAGCTTCTAGTTGTTTGACTCTATCTATGCCCTCCTTAGCCGAGACAGACTCTGGTCAGTTCGCATTAGGTTTGGGAGTAGGCACCACAGGTGGTTCACTCAGCGGCACATTTAATTTATCAGAGTCTACGAATATTCGAACTATCTATGCAGCTTATAGTGATACATTTAACGAAACAGATAGTGGTATTGCTTATAACTATGACATCGATCTGAGTACTTTTAGTGTCTTATTGGACTGGCACCCATTCGATGGCGGTTTTAGAGTTTCTGCTGGAGCAGTTAGCAATGGGAATGAGTATAAGGCGACTGGCTCACAAACAACGGGAAATATCACCGTTGGTAATCAGACATTCTCTGCCGCTCAACTAGGCACGCTACGCGCCCAAATTGATAGTGACAGTGTTGTTCCTTACTTAGGTTTAGGATGGGGTAATGCAGTGGCTAAAGGGAGCCCTTTATCTTTTTCTTTTGATTTAGGTGTCATATTCCAAGGTGACCCTAATGTTACTTTGACGACAGAAGGCACTGATCCGGCAATTCAAGCAGATGTAACCACTCAGCTTGCTGTAGAAAAAGCCCAGCTAGAAAATGATCTGGATAACTTTAAGCTCTACCCTGTGGTTAATGTTGGTGTTGCTTATCGGTTCTAAAAAGTAAAGGGCCCACAGAATAATTAATCCTGCGGGCCCTTTATTAATAATCGAAAATAATCATCTTTATACTTACACTTTCTTATCCTCAATCACAAATTGAGTGACCTTGCTTTCAAGATCTTTAGTAATTTCGATTTGTCTGGCACTTGCTGTGCCCGCTTCAACAACTTGCTCCATGGTTTGTTCCGATAAAAGAGAAACTTTTTCGATATGCAAATTTAAATTGGCCACTGTAGATACTTGTTTTTCCGATGCAGTCGCAATAAGGTGACTCAAGTCTTTTACTTGGTTCATCACGTTACTAAACTCGGCAATAGTGGTATCTGCATCCTGTGTTTGCCCTAAACTTTGAGCCACTAATTCTTCACTTCGATGCATTACATCTACCGCTTGCCTAGACTCTTCAATCATCGCTAATGTTTTTTGCCGAATATCCAATGTGGCTTGTTGGGTTCTATTGGCTAATGAGCGAACCTCATCAGCAACTACAGCAAAGCCTCTGCCTTGCTCCCCTGCGCGAGCTGCCTCAATAGCGGCATTGAGCGCTAATAGGTTCGTCATTTCTGCAATATTGCTAATCGTTTCCATGACTGACTCAATATTTTTCACGCCATTATCAAGACTCGTAATTACCTCTATCGCTTCTCTGGTTTGGCTCACTACACGCTCTACTGCTTCTTTACTCGCTAATACTTTTTCACGCCCTTTAGTCGATAACAATTCTGCATCAGCGACTTTTTCATAAGTATGTTCCGTATGACCTGCAACGTCACTAGCTACGCCTTTCATATCACCTAATGCACTTACCACAGCTTCTAGCTCATCTTTCTGGCTACCCATATTTTCCATGGTTTGAGTCGATACTCTTGCTACTTTTTGCACACTTTCATTGACATGGGTAGACGATTCATTAATACCTAAAATAATTTTCTTTAAATTGTTGATAACTGTCATTAAAGAATTATTTAAACGACCGAATTCATCTGAACTAGTAGATTCTTCTAAAGGTCTTATTCTTCCAGAAGCAAGGCTACTTAACTCCCTTAATATAAACGCGATTGATTTTCTAAAATAGTTAATTAAATATAAAGAGACCAAAGACACGCCAACAATAACACTGACTCCCAAAACAATGTTGGTTTCATTTTGCGATGTTACTCCATCTTTCACATTAACAACCACTTGCTCACTGACAGTAAACGACCGCTCTAACATATTCGTCGTAGAGTGTTGACTGTGTTTGATAAGTATTCGCAACTCATCAATCACTCGAGCTTGATTTTCCTGTGCATCAAGTTTGCTTAATTGCAGAGCCAGCAAGCCCTCCTCACCCTCTAATAATTTAATCATAGCAGTATAAATTTCGGCTAATCGTTTAACAAATACTTGGAAATATTCTTCATCCGACCCAAAAATCAATGACGGTAATAGACTACCAAAATTTCCTACCCATGCTTTAAGCTCTGCACTAGAAGCCTCTAGTTGTTGCTTATTACCAGCATGCTTAATCTTTTCTATTATCCATATACCTCGGTTAAGTGAAGAATTTGCCTCATAGACCATCGAGATTAATATCTCATTGTCTAGCTCATCATAGATATCACCCAAGAGTGGTGTAAGTGCTTTTTCTTGTTCACTAATTGCTAAGGCTAATTGATTGGATTGCTCAATAATAAATACAATCTCTTTTTGCATATTGATCAAATCATCGTAGAGCGGTTTAGAATTTTCTAGATCAATTAAAAGCTGGTCAGTATCGTCTTTAAAACCTTTATCTGCTTTTTCAAAAATAGGCAATGATGAAATATCGTTTAATTGAGTTTCTAAGGATCTTACTTTTTCACTCAAACTAACAGCAGCTGATTCAAAACCAGCGTTTTCATCACTGGAGATCAACCCTAATACTAAAGGCTCTATAGACTGAACTGTTGAGTTAACAGCGGTCGCATGCTTCACCATTGGGTTCACTTCTTCTGTAATTTGCTGAAGCCTATTTTTAAGCTGCTGCCCACCTATAAAATTATTTACGACTACCACGACAAACAAAATACCAATAGCAGCAAACCCGATGGCTATTTTTGTTGCTAAGTTAAAAGAATACTGTGCGTACTTGTTTTTGATATGGTTTATTGTGGTTAGCATAAATACCCTACTTCTTTAAAAAATAACTTCTTGTAGTTATCAGAATAGGTAATCACTTTCTTTTCACTAAACAGATTCAGTCATAAAATATACACAAAAGTAGTTTAGCGAGTCTAAAAAAACTGTGCTTATACTCAATAGGTCTATATGTTGTTAGCCTCAATATACTGCCACCATAAAATC
Source organism: Candidatus Endobugula sp. (assembly GCA_020628895.1). Classification (GTDB taxonomy): domain Bacteria; phylum Pseudomonadota; class Gammaproteobacteria; order Pseudomonadales; family Cellvibrionaceae; genus Endobugula. Next base: position 30,265 of record JAHDEM010000020.1, on the reverse strand, counting down.
AGTAGACTTATCAATACCTTAACAAAATCAAAAAATGTAAACTTTCCATTCACAAAACCACGAAAATCGATATAATCCCCACCCGTCGATAACCCCTGTAAAAATCACTATTAAGACAGTTGTATGGCTTTACTAAAATACCTAGAAGTTGAAACCCACCCCAACCCTGTAGCATCGGTTATCTGGTTACATGGCTTAGGTGCCAACGGACATGACTTTGAACCGATTGTTCCTGAATTAAGGCTACCCACTGGGGTACGTTTTATTTTCCCTCATGCGCCTAATAAAACTATTACGGTTAATGGTGGTATGGTGATGCCAGCATGGTATGACATTATCTCTATCGATATAGAGCGTACTATCGATACCCAACAGATTCAGGAATCCACACAAGCGATTAATGAACTTATCGAGCAGGAAATAGAACGTGGAATACCCAGCGATAGCATTTTTATTGCTGGTTTTTCTCAAGGCGGCGCTGTTGCCTACGAGACAGCACTGAGCTACCCCAAACCATTAGGCGGGCTGATTGCTCTATCCACTTACTTTGCTACCAAGAAAACCATATCCATTCATGAAAGTAACCAGCACTTACCTATTTTTATTGGTCATGGTGTCACTGATAATGTGGTTGCCGAGATATTGGGCAGACAAGCGGAGCAAGAGCTAATTGACTTGGGATTTGATCCTCAGTACCACAATTACCCAATACCTCATAGTGTATGCATGGAAGAGATTAATGATATTTCTGCATGGTTACAAAAACACTTACCGAAGAAAAAATAGCTAGAGATAATGGCTTAAGAACGAAAATATAAGCTTAGGCCATTAAAAAAGCGTTCGAACACTTCATCACTACATTCAATATAATGTTTTGTGCCTGGTTTGCGGAATAAAGATGATATTTCATGAGGGGACAGTTCGTAATCCGCTAACATAAAGGCATTGTCCAAATCTCTTGCCTCCAGCTCTAATGCAATACGTACTTTTTTAAGGATAACATTATTCGTTAGTGCTACTGGATTACGCCCCTGCTTAGAAGGACCCCGACGATAAATAATTAACCCATCTAAAAATCGAGTTAACTGCTCATCGCTACAGCTTTGGAAAGCATCGTCGCTTTCAGATTTTAACAGTGCTTGCAAACTGGTATCATCGAGTTTACAACCACCTAGAGCAAAGTATTCCTTCAATACACTGTCGTCTACGTCCAAGATATAACGCAGACGTTTAACAACTTCATTATTATTCATATCAACTTCTCATCAGTGAGCTTGGTGCTTTGCAGTGGCACTAATAAAAGCCCCAAATAAAATTAACGCAGCACCCGCATAAGTCCAGATGGTTGGAATTTCATCAAAAAACCATACACCTAACACCATAGCAAACACCACTTGTAAATAAGAAAAGCTAGTTGCTTTACCAGCACTTTCTGTTTGCATGGCTTTGGTTAGTCCTATTTGTCCTATTTGGGTAGCAATACCCACCAGTAACAATACTAACCATGTCCACCCTTGAGGGATAACAAAATCATCACCCAGTAATATCAACGACAAGGGTAACGCGACCATGGGAAAATACAAAATAATCACCGATGTATCCTCCGTTGCATTGAGTTTGCGTACCAATACATAAGCCACTGCGCTACCTAATGCGCCTAAAAGCGCAAAACCTACTGCCCATAATGGGTATGAGATATGGCTTACTCCACCCCCAAATACGAATTCGGGCCTAGCAATCAACAGCAAACCTATAAAACTGCACAGAATACATACTATTGTTGACCACTGTAGGCGTTCACCTAAAAACACAAGTGCTAATAGTGCGGTAAATACTGGGTGTAAATATTGCAAAACCGTTGCTTCGGCAAAAGGCATATTCACTAGCGCTGTGTATACACAAAATAACGCTAAGGCACCGGCCATACCTCGAGAAAGTAGCAGCCCTTTACGATTGCCAAGTATAGGAATGCCTTTACGACGAATATCCATATAACTGATTAAGACAGAGACCAATGCTCGGGCAGCCACAATTTCTAACACAGGAATCCCATGCGCATAAGCAACCTTAACGAACACCCCCATAAGCGCAAAACCCATTGCACTCATCGTCATATATCGAGCGCTCAGCGGAATTTTTGTATATAGATCGTAGACTAGCAATGCAGTAACTTCGCCATAATAATTGCATTCTCACGCGGTCCATGATGTTTATGGTTACCTTGTTTAACTGCAGGGTAGTAATTGGGCCGCATACCTACTTGATTAAAATACAAGGCGTCATAAAGCGCGATGGCTGGGTGATTAGATTCTCTCACTTCTAGAAAAAGGGTTTGAATGCGTTGGTCAAATGTCTCGCAAATCAGTGATAATAGCCGAGTTGCCAATCCTTGCCTTTGCCACTTTTTGCTAACGGTAATATTTAATAACTCTGCTTCGTCTGCAGCCGTAGAGGTAATGGCATAAGCAGTAATACTATCTTCATATTCCAACAAAAAACACTGGTGAGATGAAGCGAGGCTAGACTCAAAATGTGATCGCGTCCATGGGTGGGCTTGCACATCTTGCTCAATAGCCAATACGCCATCAAGATCGGCCTGTCCCATCAATCGTAATACAAATTGTCGCTGATGATGGGTGATTTGTTGGGGATTAAAGGACATTTATGATGGAGCTACCATTAGTGTTTTCAGTGCTTGCCAAGTCACTTTTTTTTGCATAGGGTCCTGCAGCATATCAATCAGGCTCGGTGCAATCAGGGCACTGTTATTCCAAACCGATTGAGGAAGTGATGAGCCTTGATGTTGTTGATAAAAAGTTTCTATATCACTGTCCGTATTCAGAGAAAAACGTATTGCATCCTTACCCAATAGCATAATCGTCTTAACAGGCATTTTGCCACACTGAGCAGAGATATAAGCCTGTACCATCGCCCTAGCCTCTTCCTCTTCATTAGCCGAAGGGTCGCCTTTAAATAAAGGCCAACGTACAGTATCACTAGCTGGTAGTTGAGCAAGATGAATACCGATACTACGCAAGATATTCTGCAACAAACGATCGGTTGGTAATGCTGCTCCTGGTTGATGAGTATCAATCACTAATAAATCATTATTGATTCGCCAAACATGCAATGAGAAGCGAATAGGATTGATGTTAACGCTTACCAACCCTTTGTCATCGGCTTTTACTGACTCTGCTATTGCAGAAGGTGAAGCTATTTTCTCCTGTGGGTTCACGAGTGAAGAAAGTGGCTCACCCGTCTTCTCTCTATTGAGCTTCTCATCAGCCACAGACAAGTCGACATTCTCGTGACTATGGGTGCCTAAAATATCAGCAATAACGTCGTTAGAAGAAACATCACTGGATGAATCTTGATTAGGGGAAATATTGCTTGTAGAACTAACATCAACATTCAGGCTATCCGCAGAGTCAACAATATCTGCTGTTGAAAAAGCCGAAGGTTCTAACAACGCCTCATCAGGCAATAGTGATGAGGTGGCAGCATGGCTTAACACTACCTTAGGAACGTAATTCTCTATACCTAGGTGTTCCAAATAAGTTAGACGATGTTTTTCAAGCATAAATAAGGTCAATACAGTGTTCAGTTGATAAAGGGATTAGCCTAATACCTTTCGGGTAGTTTCCAGAGCGATATCATACTGTATATCATCATCAGCTGCACATAAGACAAGGCTTAGTAAGCCCATATACACATTCTGATCATTTGACTGAATATCTACTGTAAATGTCTTAGCAAAACATTCTGATATATTCTGCAAGGAAGCTTCACAAAAAACTGCACCCTTTAATCCATCCCTCTTATGATCGTCGCTAGCGGAGTTAATAATATCATTTTGCACTATAGCTTCTAACAAACTTAATAATTGTTTTTCTGCCGCCAATTCCAGCATTTTAACCTGCTCCCTAATATCAGCCCATTGACCGGAATAAGATGTGGCATTTTGCTGGGTTTTCATCTGCTGCCTCACAAGGCGTAAAGGGCCTATGCAGTGAGTAGACCACTGTTCTACTTCTTGAAGTATTCGCTGAACCTGGCTCCCTCCTAAAGGTGGATAATACTTAGCAGCCCAAAGACAAAATAACAATAAAGGGATATTAATACCGTACTGTGTTTGCAATTGTAAGCACGCCTGCTCAACTGAAAAACCGTTTGAATCTTGTGTTAGTGAAGCGTGTTTCTTTATCTCTGAGTGCTGATAAAGATTGCAGGCAAAGTCCCATAACGATATCATTCGCGGCATATTTGTAACCTGTATAAATCTCATTGACGAGTGGTAACTAACGATTATCCACCGACTCAGGCAAAACACCCTATGTCACTACATAAACCGTCCAATAATGTGATTTTAATTGGAATGCCCGGAGCAGGCAAAAGTACTGTTGGTGTGCAATTGGCAAAAGTGCTCGGGTTAGGGTTTGTAGATACTGATCTACTGATACAATCCCAACAAAATCGGCAATTACAAGACATTCTAGACAACGATGGATATCTTGCCTTACGGCAAATAGAAGAGGCAATTTTATTAAAAACCGACGTTGAAAACACCGTTATTTCAACAGGAGGCAGCGCGATTTATAGCGATAGTGCTATGCAGCACCTGCGAAGCCTAGGTGTAATCGTATTTTTAGAGGTCAGTCTAAAAGAATTACAACAGCGAGTTAACGATGAATCTTCCAGAGGTATCGCTAGACCTGCACAACAAAGCTTTGAAGATGTCTACCATGAGCGACTGCCCTTATATCGCCAGTATGCAGACATAACTTACAACAACGAAAATGCGACTGATATTGCATTACTAGCTACACATATTAAACAACTGTAAACATCCATGAAAGAAAAGGAGCAATCTATATGGATATTCCAAAATATCTCTCATTAACACTTTATCGACATTTAAGCCTCATCTCACTTAGCAGCTTATGTCTATTAAGTACTCAAGAATCTATCGCTGGTGGGTTTCAACTGTCAGATCACAGTATCACTGGCTTGGGCAGATCCCATGCTGGTTATGGAGTGGTAGGTGATGATGCTTCGGCGGCACATTTTAATCCGGCAGGCATGTCATTATTAAAACAAAAGCAGTTTCAAATAGGCGCTGCTTATATTATGGCGGAAGGTAAATATACAGACTTAGGCAGTACTGGCGCTAATACAGGCCCGGATTATGACGGAGCACACAACTCTGTAACACCAAATATCTATTATGTTACCCCTATTGGTGAAAGCTTACATTTCGGGTTAGGTATTACCTCTCCCTTTGGAACAAACACCCAATACCCAGATGATTTTATTGGACGGTTTAGTGGGCTAACAACACAGATTAAGACAGTTAATATTAACCCCTCGATTGCCTATAAAATGAATGATGTTGTTTCTCTGGGGTTCGGCCTAAATTATCAAACATTTGAACCCACCCTTAGTGGTGCAGTCAGCCCTTTAGCAGCCAATTCGACATTATTAATTGAAGGCGAAAGTAAAAACTATGGTTATAACCTTGGCGCTATGTTCGTTTTGGATGACTCTTCCCAACTAGGGATTGGATACCGTTCTAAAATCCATCACTATATTAAAGGCACTGCGACATTTTCCAATATGGGGGCTGCTAATGGTACTTTTGCTGCAACAGCAGATTTCACTTCGCCAGAAACCGCTTATGCTGCTTATACAAGAGCATTGAATGATCGTTGGCGATTGTCGCTAGGCTATCGTTGGACTCGGTGGAGTCGTTTTCAGGAGCTTAATGTCTTGTTTCCAACAGGAATTGCCTCTCAAAGTTCTAGTATCGACGCCCAGTGGTCTAACGTAAAAACTATCAATATTGGCACAGACTATCAACTCAATAATCGCTGGACAGTGAGAGCAGGCCTTGCATTAGATGAAACACCTGTGCCAGACTCCACTCGCACAGTCAGAACTGTAGACGCAGATCGCACATGGTACACGTTTGGAAGTACCTATCAATTTAACGATAGATTACAACTTGATTTTGCCTATCGATACATCAGCTTTGAGAATGCACCAGTAAACCAAACGATTACACGTTCGGGCTCATCCATTGGAACACTTGTAGGCGAGTACAACAATATCAACGTACATACACTTGCAGCTCAGCTAAATTATAAATTTTAGCGCGCCGGTAACGACTTATTCATACCAATAAAAATGGGGGCTAACACCCCCATTTTTCGTTCTGTTCTCTTACTGAGATTCACCTTCGGCTATATTACTCTTAAGGGGTGCTTTTTTGGTTGGCGCTTGTTTAGCTGCTGGTTTTTTGCGAGCAGCGGGTTGAGCACGCACTAATTCTTTTTGCTCAAAGTGATCTACGTGGATGATATCCATTAACTGACGATCGTACGCGAGCAATTTTTTCGCCTCAGCGGCGGTAATCACTTTTGCGGCCTGTGCAGCTTCGATTTGTTGCTTACCTATTTTTTTAGGAATCACACCCGCTTTAACTGCATCGATAATTTTTTTGAATAATGGTTTGAGTAAATCGTATTGCAAAAATACATGATTTGCCTGTCCTGCAGGGTTATTGGCCGTATTTTCACTAAATACATCCGCTAAATAGCGCTGGCGTAGTTCGGTATTATTGGTAAATAAATTCGCCACCTCAGTATCTAGAGTATCATGTGGTGGGCGATAAGGTTTACCCAAAGGAAAAACCAACCAGCGTAATTTAAGTGCTAAAAAACGATTAGGGTAGTTCTGTAAAATTTCCTCTAAGGCACTTTGATAAGAGTATGTTAAGTGAGCCATACTCCATTTAACCAACGGAAACTCATCTTTAGGACAGCCTTGATTCTCATAATGTTTGAGCACCATACTGGCCATAAACAAATAACTAAGTAAATCACCTAAACGTGCGGATAACATTTCTCTAAATTTTAATGTGGACTGCAACGACAACATCGAAATATCAGCCACCAAAGCAAACGCCGCACTTAATCGATCGATATCACGATAATAAGTTTCCAAAGAATGATGCCCAGGATTATTCGTTAACAAACTACCCGCTAAACCTAAAAGGAATGACCTTGCTGCATTACTCATTGAAAAGCCAATATGACCAAAAAATGCTTCATCGAATTGGCTAACCGTTTCCTCACTAATATCTTGCTTAGCCAATTGCATTTCTTTTAACACATAAGGATGGCTACGAGTGGCACCTTGCCCAAAAATCATTAGGTTGCGCGTCATAATATTCGCGCCCTCAACTGTAATTAAAATCGGCACCGAACTATAAGGGTCTGCCACATAATTTTTAGGGCCCGTCATAATCGATTTACCACCATGGATATCCATCGCGTCTACGACACACTGGCGGCTCATTTCGGTTACATGGTATTTCAAGATGGCCGAAGCCACACTAGGCTTCTCACCATAAGATAATGATTGAATGGTATGCAAACAAGCCGCATTACTGATATAGCTATAACCCGCTATACGAGCCAAGGGCTTTTGCACCCCTTCAAACTTGGCAATAGGTAAACCAAATTGCTGCCTTACCGCGGCGTATGCGGATGTTCCCATTAACATTTGCTTAGACATACCATTACCAATACTCGGTAATGTAATACAGCGCCCGACTGACAGACAATTCACAAGCATCGTCCAGCCCATGCCCGCCATCGCAGCACCACCAATAATATAATCTAATGGGATAAACACATCCTTGCCAAATATAGGTCCATTGATAAATGCATCACCGATGGGTTTATGGCGGCGACCAATTCGAATGCCCTTTGTTTTACGAGGAATTAATGCGCAGGTAATCCCATATTCATCTTTATCACCGATTAAATGATCTGGGTCATTCAGCTGAAAAGCTAAACCAATAACCGTCGCCACAGGTGCCAAAGTAATATAACGTTTTTCAAAATTTAGCTTAATCCCCACAACCTCCTGACCATCGATTTCTCCCTTACAGACGATACCCACATCAGGTAAGGACGTCGCATCTGACCCTGCTAAAGGACCCGTCAAAGCAAAACATGGCACATCAGTACCATCGGCTAGGCGCGGTAAATAATGGTCTTTTTGCTCTTCGGTACCATACTTAATCAGCAATTCACCAGGTCCTAAAGAATTAGGAACTCCAATAAAAATACTCGTACATCCACCCGTCACAGCAATGCGCTTGAGCACTTCTGCCTGTGCGGTTCCCGAAAAGCCAAGCCCTCCATACTCTTTAGGGATAATCATGCCTAAAAAGCCTTTATCTTTAATAAACTTCAACGTTTTTGGGGGAATAACTGCTAAATTATGATTAATATTCCAGTTATCCATCATGCGGCATAACTCAACCACTGGTCCGTCGATAAACGCTTGCTCTTCGTCAGTGAGTGTAGGCTCAGGTAGGGTTAATATTTTTTTCCAATTGGGCTTACCAGTAAATAACTCTCCATCCCACCAAACGGTTCCGGCATCAATCGCTTCTTGCTCCGTTTGGGAAATATCAGGTAAGACTTTACGGAACCAGGAAAAAACAGATCGACTCAAATACTCTTTACGTAGGTGGGGTTGAGCAAGCAATAAAATACCCGCGCAGACAAGTATAAAAATGCCCGACACTATCCCAAAACCATCGACCATTAATAGCAATAAAGTGAGCACACTAAATAACACGCCTGTTACCATGAGGGACAACTGTGAATAGGCACAAAAAATTAGTAAAACAATGGCGGATAAAAAGAAAAACAATGTCATCATTCTCTCTCCATAAAGTTAGTGTGGATAGGTCCTACGCTTTTATTGTTTTAGGACATTAATAGTAACGAAAAACCATTGTGTAAGCATAGACGACTTGCTGCGAATCTTCACTAAAAGCGGACGAATTTGTATCAATTTAGTCGCTTTTACCATACCCAGTAGCGGCATTTATTTATTTTAAGACCGTATTTATTCATAAACATTCATAATCACTTTTATTAATACGCAAAAGACAAGCAAATAGTGTTTAATAAACAACCAAAAACATATCGTTATTAATAGTCTAATCATCAGTGAACAGAGGCACCCGTTGATAAACTGCAGTAAGCATTCTATGATCATAGTAGTGCTAAATGTAATAACAGGTCATATACCTGTTATAAGCGGTACAATAGCGAAGAGCAGCCTCTAACTTCGAAGGAGCTTATAATGCCTGATCGTATAGCCGTTGTTTCTGGTTTACGTACACCTTTTGCACGCCAAGGTACGTTTTTCAAACATGTCAATTCCATAGACCTCGGCCGAATGGTGGTTAAAGAGCTGCTGGCACAAACCAATATTGATTTACATTCTGTCGACCGTTTAATTTACGGCCAAGTGGTTGCACTTCCTAAGGCACCGAATATTGCACGGGAAATTGTGCTAGGCACAGATTTACCTGTGACCTGCGACGCTTATAGCGTATCTCGTGCGTGTGCGACTAGTTTTCAATCTGTTGCTTCTATTATGGATAGCATTAAAACCAATGATATTAAAATTGGTATTGCAGGCGGTGCAGACTCATCCAGTGTTATTCCTATTTGTTTTAGCGATAATTTTGCAAAAAAATTAATTCAAGCCAATAAGGCTCGCTCTATTACTCAAAAACTCAAAGCCTTTAAAGGTACCCGCTTAAAGGATCTCTTACCTATACCACCAGCCATAGCCGAATATACAACCAATTTGCGCATGGGAGATAGTGCTGAACAAATGGCAAAAGATTTTGGTATTACGCGAGCGGCGCAAGATGAATTGACTCTACGATCACATCAACTAGCAGAGCAAGCTTGGGCAGAAGGTAAGCTTAATAGTGAGGTAATTCATACTTATACGGAGCCTTATAAAAATACATTTATTAAGGATGAAAATATTCGTAGCGATTCCACAATAGAAAAATTAGCGTCCCTAAAACCTGCTTTTGATAGAAAACATGGCAGCGTCACTGCAGCAAATAGTACACCTCTTACCGATGGTGCCTGTGCATTATTACTAATGAAAGAGTCGATGGCTAAAGCACTAGGATATGAGCCACTCGGGTACATCAAACATTATGCCTTTACGGCTAATACAGTTGAGTGTGACTTGCTAATGGGACCCACTCAAGCCTCGTCAAAAGTCCTTAAAAAAGCGCGTATGAATTTGTCAGATCTCACACTTATTGATATGCATGAAGCTTTTGCCGCGCAAACACTGGCGAATGTAAAAGCGTTTGCTTCAAAAGAGTATGCAAAAAAATTCCTTAATCGCAGACAAGCATTAGGTGAGATTGATATGTCCAAATTTAATGTCTTAGGCGGTTCCCTAGCTTATGGTCATCCTTTTGCTGCGACAGGTGGAAGAATTATCACACAAACCTTACACGAGCTTAAGCGCCGTGGCGGAGGTGTAGCTCTTACCACAGCTTGTGCGGCTGGGGGTATTGGTGCTGCTATGATAATCGAGGCAGAATAATACAAAGCGACAAGCTTATAGCTACCACCAGCAAGTATTTAAGCTATTAACTTATAACAACTCAATATAGATAATGATAAAGAGTGATACTGATGAAAGCACTGTCCTATGAGTTAGATGCTAGTGGAATATTAATACTTACCATTAATATCAAACATGAGTCGATGAATGTTCTTAATCAAGAGGTCGTGAACGAATTCACTGAGGTGCTTGACCATATTGACAACGACGACGGTATTAAAGCGGTGATAATTACCAGTGGAAAAACAGATTGTTTTATTGCTGGCGCAGATATCAAAATGTTACGAGACACACAAACTGCCGCCGAAGCATCCAATATTGTCAGCCAAGCGCATGTGTTATTACAGCGTATAGAAAATCATGAAACACCATTTATTGCTGCTATTGATGGTGTGTGTTTAGGCGCAGGATATGAATTGTCTCTAGCTTGTGACTACCGCATCGCTAGCGACAATACAGCGACTAAAATAGGACTACCTGAAGTCATGCTAGGCTTATTACCCGGCGCCACAGGAACCACTAAATTATCACGCTTAATTGCCTTACCATCGGCGCTAGATATCATCCTCACAGGTAAACAACTCAATGCTAAACGTGCCTTACGCATAGGGATGATTGATAGTGTAGTGCCACAAGCAATCATAACTGATGCAGCAATCTCCTGCGCAAAAAAATTAATACAACAACAGCCACTTAGAAAGAAAAAGGCATTTTTGCAAAAAGTGCTTGCGTGGCCAGTTATCAGCCACTTAATTATTCATAAAGCTAAACAGCAAGTCATTAAAAAAACAAAAGGGCTCTACCCTGCCCCATTAGCGATTCTTGACGTAATCAACAAAGGGCTACATCAATCACTCAATAATGCTTTACGTTACGAAGCAGAGCAATTTGGTAAGCTTGCCGTGACCCCAGAGGCCAAGCAATTAATGCAACTTTACTTTGTGACAACAGAGTTAAAAAAAGCATCGTTTGTTGCCGACGATATTAAACCAAGTACCATATCTAAGATCGGTATTTTAGGCGGTGGTTTGATGGGTTCTGGTATTGCCACCGTATCGGTAGATAAAGCCAATGTCAGTGTACGCATGAAGGATATTCAAGATGCAGGGATTTTAGGAGCCTATCAATACCTGAATCAATTTTATAAAACACGTATTAAGCGCCGTATTCTCTGCGCAGAACAAGCTAAGAAAAAAATAAATCAATTCTCTGGCACTCTCGACTATTCCGGTTTTGAATCTGCCGAGCTCATTATTGAGGCCGTATTTGAAGATATTAATGTAAAACACCAAATGCTCAAAGATATCGAAGCTTTAGGTAACGATCATATTATTTTTGCTAGCAACACATCCTCCATTCCTATTAGCGATATTGCTGCTAAAGCCAAGCATCCCGAAAATGTGATTGGCATGCATTATTTTTCACCTGTTGAGAAAATGCCCCTTCTAGAAATCATCAAACACGAGGGAACGTCCGACCAAACTATTGCTACCGCGGTAGACTTTGGCAGAAAACAAGGCAAGACAGTGATTGTTGTTAATGATGGAGCGGGGTTTTATGTTAACCGTATTTTAACTCCTTATATGAATGCAGCCCTTCAATTAGGTGCCGATGGTGTACCATTCGATAAAATTGATAACGCACTCACTCAATTTGGTTTTCCTGTAGGCCCCATTAAATTGCTCGACGAAGTCGGCATCGATATTGGCAGTAAAATTCTTCCGGTCCTTGAAGCCGCATTTGGCGACAGAATGAAAAGTTGCGGCATGCAGCAAACCTTACTGGATAAGGGCCGTTTAGGTAAAAAAGTGAAAAAAGGTTTTTATAATTACACTGGCAAGAATAAAGGGATTGATGAGAGTATTTACAGCGACCTCGGCATTACACAAAGTAAACATATGGATCAGGAAGCCATCATTCAATACTGCCTCTACCCAATGCTTAAAGAAGCCCTTTTATGTTTGGAAGATGGCATTATTAGTAGCGAACGAGACGGCAATATTGGCGCTATCTTTGGCATCGGCTTCCCACCTTTTTTAGGTGGACCTTTTGAGTATATGGGAAACTTGGGCATAAAAGAAACAGTAAAAAATCATCGTTAAAAAACAAATCATTAACAAATTATTTAACATTCTTTGTTCGTTGTTTAACAAACTCCCCTATCATCATGCCCGATAAAGTTTCCGGTGGAGGAATATCTGGTAAATCAGAATAATGAAACCATTGAGCATCAACAATTTCTTTGTCTTGAACGACAATATCACCGGACGCATATTCTGCAAAATATCCAATCATTAACTGATGAGGGAATGGCCAAGCCTGAGAAGTATAATAGGATAAATTACTAACCGTTAAGCTCACTTCTTCCATCACTTCACGATGAACGGTTGCCTCCACTTCTTCACCAGCCTCAACAAAGCCTGCTAGTGTGGAATAAAATCCATTGCGATGTTTTTGATGTTGAGCGAGTAAACAATAATCACCTTTGGTTACCAAGCACATCATACATGGCGATATTCGCGGATAATAAAAAAGCTCACAGGGTTTACAATGAAAAGCTTGTTCTTCATCGTGTAAACGCGTTTTCTGGCCACACTGTCCACAGTATTGATGCTGTTTTCGCCAAGTAATTAATTGCATTGCACGATTAATTAACTGTTTTTCCTCGTTAGCCATTGCTTGCATCAACGAGCGAAAACTCACCAAGTAACTATCATCTGTGGAGTGAAAAACATCAAACACATAACATTGCCCATCTGCATAAGGGCCAACTTGGATTAATTCTGCTTCATTAAGAATATTAGCGTTACCCAATACCTTAACAAGAAGCTTTTCTACATGCGGAATTTGAATAATAGGTATCTCAATCGATGCATGGCTTAGTAACTGCTGCTTGTGCATGACTAACAAATAATCCGTTTCTTGTAACTGCGTAAATTTTGCCATGAAGCTATTACCTACTTCTCTATCTCAATAAATGTATTTTGTTCAATTTTTATACTTTGCATTAAACAGCCATATCGATGAAATATAACTGACATATAAATAACATAGAAACGTCATATTAAGGCGCCATTATCTACGGTTTATAACACGTATATTCTCTATAGGGGCTTAGTATGAAGACTACACTGTTCAAAGGCTTGATACCACTAGCAGCAATGATGGCTGCATCGGTTACAAGCGCTGATTCATTTCACCGTATTGCATCGTGGACAACGGCGAATAATCTAGCTGCAGCGGGCAAAGATAATAAGACCGAAACATCGGCTGAAATAATCACCGCGAGTAAAGATGGAAACACATTGATTTATTCTGATAGTCCATTAGGGGGTATCGGCTTTGTTGATATCACAAACCCATCAAAACCAACGGCTGCGGGTTTCTTATCATTAGATGGTGAACCTACCTCTGTATCAGTCGCTACCGATTACGTATTAGCCGGTGTAAATACCTCCAAAAGCTATACACAGCCCAGTGGCTTTCTGGCCGCAGTGAGTATCAACAATCAAAAATTAGTCGCTCAGTGTGACTTAGGTGGTCAGCCAGATTCTATTGCTGTTGCTAAAAATGGTAAGTATGTGGCTATTGCTATCGAAAACGAGCGCGATGAAGATTTAAATGATGGCGTGATTCCTCAGCTACCAGCGGGCAATGTGCTTATCATCCCACTTAAAAAAGGATTACCTCGTTGTGAAAAAATGAAGGCCGTCGACCTGACAGGTCTTGCCTATATTGCCGAAACAGACCCAGAACCAGAGTTTATCGACTTTAACAACCTCAATGAAATTGTTGTCACTTTGCAAGAAAACAATCACATTGCGGTGATTGATGCAAAAAAAGGCAAAGTTATTAACCATTTCTCTGCTGGTGCAGTAAACCTTAATAACGTTGACCTTGATGAAGAACGAGCACTCACGTTTGATGGTAAACAATCTTTCCGTAAACGCGAACCTGATGCGGTTAAATGGATTGGTAATAACCGTTTTGTGACGGCCAATGAAGGCGACTACGAAGGTGGTTCTCGTGGCTTTACTATTTTCAACAAAAAAGGCGATGTGGTTTATGAGTCAGGTTTAGACTTAGAATATCGTGTGGCTATGGCTGGGCACTATCCAGAGAAACGTTCTGGAAATAAAGGTGCTGAGCCGGAAGGACTTGAAGTGGCTCGCTTTGGCAAAGACACCTATATTTTTGTGTTAACTGAGCGTGCAGGTCTTGTGGGTGTTTATAAAGACACTGATGCAGAACCAGAGTTTGTACAATTACTTCCTTCAGGTATTGCCCCAGAAGGCGCTGTTGCTATCCCTGAGCGCAACCTATTTATCACTGCTAACGAAAAGGATCTAATCGAAGATAAAGGCCCTCGTTCACACATTATGATTTATGAACTCACGGATAAAGCACCCGTTTATCCTCAGCTTGAATCAGTAATGGATGGTGATCGTCCGATTGGTTGGGGAGCACTATCTGGCCTGGTAGCTGATGAAGAAAAAGCCGGCATTTTTTACGCCGTTAACGATAGCTTTTATCGCAGCCAACCCACTATTTTCACTATCGATGCTAACCAAACACCCGCGAAAATTATTAAAGCAACACCTATTACTCGTGATGGTTCACCTGCTCAAAAATTAGATATGGAAGGTATCACTACCGATGGTAAAGGCGGATTCTGGATAGCCTCTGAAGGACGTACTGATCGCTTAACACCACATGCCATTTATCATGTAAATGCTAAAGGAAAAATTGGCGCAAAGAAAAGTGAGTTTGCTTTCCCAGCAGAATTACTGGCGGTTGAAAAACGATTTGGCTCTGAAGGCATTACACGTATTGGCGATACATTATGGATTGCCATTCAACGTCAATGGAAAGATGACCCTAAAAATACCGTTAAGCTAGTATCTTACAATACTAAGTCAAAAGAATGGGGCGCTGTTCGTTACCCAACAGAACCTGCAACTAAAGGCTGGGTTGGCTTATCAGAAATTACCGCTTATGGTGATTATGTTTATATCATCGAGCGTGATAATCAAATTGGTGACAATGCAAAAATTAAGCGTTTATATCGCGTTGCACAAAGTGAACTAAAAGCAGCTAAGTTGGGTGGTGATCTACCATTGGTCAACAAAGAATTAGTACGTGACTTTATCCCTGACCTTAAAGCGCTTAATGGCTATGTCACCGATAAAATCGAAGGCTTTGCCATCGATGTTAATGGACAAGGTTACGCGGTTACAGATAACGATGGTGTTGATGACAGTTCAGGGGAAACCTTTTTCTTCCCGGTAGGAAAGATGTAATTCTCTATTTCTCATTTAGACTTAAAAAGGGGTGATTAATCACCCCTTTTTTATTGTCATAAACTTTTTCAAAATACCCCACCATTCCTAACTACGCCGATAATTGTTGAAAAAACAGCCGTTTTTTGAATATCATTTTTAAGGTATGATGGCCCGCTAAAATATCTGCAACCCCCTTAAAACTACCATTATTAATAAAAACTCCCTATGGCCCTTACTCATATAATCGCTCATCGTATAGAACGACAAAACCCTGATAACACCGCAACACTCCACTTAAAAGACCAAAGTTGGTCACATAATGGGCGTATAGAGGAATGTTTTCGTGAACTGAAGCATGCCATGATAAAACGCTTGGGGAAGGAATATGGTCGTTTTTCATCAGACTTGGCCGCTCACCCCTTATCGAACTGGTTAAAAGAATATACTGAAGAAAAAATAAGTTTTGACCGCTTTACTCAAAAAGCTATGGAACACATGAAAGTCATTTTAGAAAATACAGAAGTCGGCGTAGATGGTTTTGTGTTTTTTGCCTACGAACATCTGGAATCTGCAGAATTTTTACATGTATTTTTTGTACAACACAATACCGGACAATATATTGATGGAGAAATGAGCATCAATGACTCATTTTACTTAGACACATCGGGTATCCGATTGGCGGCAAAAATCAACATTACCGATTGGCAAAGTAACGATGACTATCGATCGTCTAACGCCATTACTCTGCTACGATGGAAAGGGGAAAAAGACTTAACGGATGTTTTTGTCGAGTTTGTTGGTCTTTCAGAAAAAGTCGACGTTAGCACCGAGACAGAAGAATTTTTAAATATCGTTTCTGACTACACTAAAGACTTACCGGAAGCAGCGGCTTATCAGACGAAAAAGCAAGTGGTTAATTACTGCCTTGAACAAGATAAGATGGGAGAGTCGGTCAAAATTTCCGATTTATCGACACAGCTTAAAGAGCAAACCTTAGCGCATGCAACCGATGAAAATGACGGGAATAATGAAGCAAAAGATCTTCCAGAATTTGCGACCTTCGTTTCTCAAAATCAACCTAGTGGCAAGCCTGAACTCATTCCAGATACCAGCCAACTACGACAATACGTTCGTATCAGTGGCCGCAATGAACGCATGAGTATGAGTTTTCAATCCAGTTGTTTAGGCGATACCGTGGTATACGACGCTGCATCAGACAGTTTAACGATTAAAGATATCCCACCAGCACTCAAAGCCCGACTAACCAAACATATACAAAAAAACAATTAACCATTCAAACGCTTATTGGTCCGACATATTTGCTGACACAGTATCAAAAAGCTGGCTATACACCATTGAGGCCACATTTTCCGTTTGTAAAATCAGCGCATGAATATCTTTGGTTTGATTGGTATAAGCCAGCTGCGAACACAACGAAAACAATGATTTATCTAGGTTAGCCAATGCCTCTATACGTAGCTTACGTGACGCAAAGCGGTTTTGTACTATTGCCATCAAATCCTGGTGTAATTCTTTTAAAACATCGGTGGCCAACGCACTTTTGTGTAAAGTGTTATAACAAGCTGCTAAATTATGGCTGGAAAAATACAACATTTCTAAACCACTTTTTTTATCCTGAAAGAATTGTGTTTTTAATAATTGGCTCACGGACAAACTTTTTATAAAGTCATTACAGGCTTGTTGATATTGGTTTTTTTTATGAAATACATAAGCACGCCGATTATGCTCAGCCCACAGTTGATAGTATTCCTCTACGCTCATAGCACCACCATCGTTGGCACTTGAGTGATTCAGTGAAGTGTTAAGAACTAAAGACAGCATAAAATACCTTTTCTTTTTTGCAAATGAGAATCATTATCATATAAAGAAAAAAGTATTTATGCAAACACTAATTACTGTGTCCGTTAATCCTAGGGCCTGTTCACACTAATTTTATAGCGCCTGTTGTGACTAAAAGAGCACCAATCAAGGCGCGAGGACCGAGTTTAGTGGGCCTAAATGAGCGACGAGCAACATCGAGTGGTGCTCTTTTAGCCGCAACCCGGAGGGCTAGCGCCATTTTCTTGCCCAACTGCGTTGGCATTCGTTGATGTATGCCTATACATGACACTCATGCCGTCTTGTTGAACAAAAAAAATGACTGCTAGCAGGCGTTATAAAATTAGTGTGAACAGGCCCTAGTATTTAGCTATACATGATCTAAGGGTAAAGCGTTGGTATTCACGACTTTCCTCATCACAAAACTTGAGTGGACACCGGTTACCCCCTCAATCTTTGTCAGTTTCCCTAGCAAGAACTGTTGATAAGCCTCCATATCCTGCACGATGACTTTAAGCTGGTAATCCGCTGTCGAGCCCGTAATCAGCAAACATTCTTGCACCTCGGGGTAAGTACTTACTGATTCCTCAAAATTGTTAAAACGCTCGGGGGTATGGCGATCCATACTAATACTAACCAACGCCATTAAACTTAAGCCCAGAGCTTTTGCATCAAGTAATGTGACAGTTTGGCCAATAACACCAGCCTCCTCAAGGGATTTAACGCGGCGAGAACAGGGAGAAGGCGACAAACCCACCTTATCTGCTAATTCTAAATTACTAATACTACCGTCATTTTGTAGTTCTTCTAAAATGCGCCTATCTGTTCTATCTAACTTAATCATATCTAGCCCACGCTACCTATTACCAAAACCACAAAAATCAAAATAAAAGCAATTAATCATCAATATATCACAAAATAAGGGTGAATATATGCCAAAAAAGTAATTATCGAGAGCACATTTGCAACAATAAACCCATATTATTCACTATAATTAACACTATGAGTAACATGCAATGAATACTCTTGGTTAACTTACAAAGGCAACCATGATTCACACACTCACAAGGTGCTAAGGTTCTAACGCTCACAAAGCCACCGAACACAGTATTCGCATGATCACTCTACAATTTGCTTTATCTTTTATAGGTCCGTTATGAGCCAGTTTACCCACACAAAATACAAACCATTTCCTGTTATCAACAAACCAGATCGTCGTTGGCCTTCGCAACAAATCACTAAGGCTCCCCTATGGTGTGCAGTAGATTTACGTGATGGAAATCAGGCACTCATAGAACCTATGAATGTTGCCCAAAAACAAAAAATGTGGGCGTTATTGGTCAAACTAGGATTTAAGCAAATAGAGATCGGTTTTCCTTCGGCCTCACAACCCGATTTTGATTTTTGTCGATGGTTAATCGAAGAAAATCAAATACCCGATGATGTCACTATTCAAGCCTTAACACAGGCTCGTGGTGAATTAATAGAACGTACCTACGAAGCGTTAGAAGGCGCTAAACAAGCCATCGTCCACGTCTATAATTCAACATCTCCTGTACAGCGCAAAAAAGTGTTTCAATTAGATAAAGCGGGTATTGTTGATATTGCTCGCAATGGAGCGCAACTTGTGCTTGATCATTCCAAAAAATATCCTGATACCCAATGGTCTTTTGAATATTCACCGGAAAGTTTTTCCAGTACAGAGATCGACTTTTCGATTGAAGTTTGTAATGCAGTGATCGACGTATGGCAACCAACGCCCGATCATAAAGCCATATTTAATTTACCGGCTACCGTAGAGTGTGCTACACCTAATGTGTTTGCGGATCAAGTTGAAACCTTTTGCGACAATATAAACTCACGAGATTCCATCATTGTTAGCTTACATACCCATAACGACAGAGGCTGTGGTGTTGCTGCCGCTGAGCTTGCTGTTATGGCTGGAGCTGATCGTGTTGAAGGTACATTGATGGGGAACGGTGAACGCACAGGCAACATGGATATTGTTACTATGGCAATGAATCTTTATAGCCAAGGCATTGATCCAGAGCTTGACTTATCTAATGCCGATGAGATTGTACGCGTCGTTAGTGAGTGCACACAAATTGCTGCTCACCCGCGCCACCCGTGGTTAGGTGAGTTAGTTTACACCGCATTTTCCGGTAGCCACCAAGATGCTATACGTAAGTGTTTAGCCCAGCAGAAAGGCGATGAACCATGGGACGTTGCTTACTTACCGATAGACCCAAAAGACTTAGGCAGAGACTATCAATCCGTTATACGTGTTAATAGTCAATCGGGTAAAGGGGGCGTCGCTTACATCCTAGAAAATGATTATGGCCTACAACTTCCTCGCTGGTTACAAATTGAAGCCAGCCGCAAAGTACAAGCCCACGCAGAGCAAGAATCTATCGAAGTCAGCCCGGAAAAAATTTGGGATATCATTCAGAAATCCTTTATGAGTGGAAAAGATGGCCAGCAGTTAAGCGCTTATCACTTAGATAGAAATTCTGATCACGAAGCTATTCGAGCAACACTTACCACTAAAGGCAATAAGGAATCGGAAGTCACTATTAATGGTCAAGGAGATGGTGCACTCTCCGCATTTTGTCATGCATTAGAAAGTGCATTTGGCATTTCACTTGAGATTGTTAACTATGACCAACATGCTATTGGTAGTGGAACCGATGCCAGTGCTGTAGGTTATGTTCAAGTGAAAATTAACGGCAACCGCTACTGCGGCATATCTAAAGACAGGGATATTATTAGCGCCAACCTAAATGCCATTTTGGCTTGTCTTAATCAGGCAATCCCGTCGCAAGAACAGGATATCGCTGTGTAATGCGCTAAAGAATAAGTAGTGGCATATCATAGTGATATGCCCTACACGCTATACTGAATCATCTATACAAAACGAGCACTAGCATACTTACTCTAACGTTCGGCCTCCCACATCGAGCAGGACCAATCAATGATTGTATTGTTGTAATACTCAACTATGTCGCTATTTAAGCCGCAACATTAAAAAACTTTTTATATATAACCAATTCAGATTCAACATCATCTATATCCACTGCCCTAAATTTTACTTTGGTCCCTGGACTGCTTTGAGCGAGTAGAGGCAAATCGATAGCAGTAACACAACCTAATAAAGGATAGCCTCCCATGGTTTGCCTATCCTTCATTAAGACAATAGGTTGCCCATCTTTTGGCAGTTGAATACTACCCACTGAAATCCCTTGAGATACGATTCCCTCCAAAGGAACTTGGATAGGTTCACCCGATAAGCGATAGCCCATACGGTCGATATTTTGTGTCACTTCATAAGGTGTATTTTGAAAAACCGCCTGTGCATCGAGACCAGCAGAACTCACAGAAATATTCGGTACAAAACGTAAAGTGATGGACGATGAATAAGCAGGAATAAATTTTTCAGGTACACGGCTCGTCATTTGATGCGCTTTTTTTTCGTAGACAATTTGATCGCCCGGCGACACCTTACTACCATCACCATTAAGACCACCAAGATTTTCTCGCACAACAGCCGCTACGCTCGACAAGGTTTCAGTAACCTTAAAGCCACCTTTTATCGCAAGATAAGCACGTAGGCCATGTTTAGGGCTGGCAAATTCGATAATATCGCCTCGCTTAATATTATAAGTTTGCCAAGGTGTAATCGACTTGCCACCAAGAGTAGCACGTAAATCAGCACCGCATAATGCAATAACAGAATCCTCAAGAAATTCAGCAGCAAAAACGCCGTAGCTAATTTCTAACTGCGCCGCATTATAATGATTGTCTAATAAACGATTCGCCCAAAGGTAAGCATGTTCATCCAGTGGACCACTATGGGTTAAGCCAACATGCTGATAACCATAGCGGCCATAATCTTGTAACAACGTCAAAAAACTCGATTTAATCACCCGTAGAGACATTACAAAACGCCACCCATTGCGAGAAAATCGGGTTTAGATATAGGATTAAATTTCACTTTATCACCAGTAGAAAATTGCGTAAGCGCATCGCTACTATAGTCTATTAACTGTAACGGCGTACGCCCGATAATCTGCCAACCACCCGGCGAACTCGCGGGATAAATAGCTGTTTGTTGATCCGCTATTCCCAAACTCCCTTTAGCCACTTTATCCCTCGGTGTTTGTTTACGTGGGCAGGCGATCGCATCATCCACATTACCGAGATAGGCAAACCCCGGTGCAAAACCAATAGCATAGACATCGTAAATTTTACTGGCATGAATGTCGATCACTTCTGGCTCAGTTAAATTCGCTTTTTGTGCAATATAGGATAAATCCAATGCCACCTCAGAACCATAATAAACAGGGATTTCTATAATTTTTTCTTTGGTCTTTTCTATAGCGCGCACTTCACTTTCGGCGATGGCTTTTTTAAGCATCGCTTTAAACTCTAGACCAGAGATTTTGACAAGGTTAAATGTAATATGAATCGAGGCATAAGAAGGAATCATATCGATAACAACATCACTTAGTGTATTTTTAATAGTATGAGTGATACGGTTAATGATTGTAAAATTATCGTGATTAATGGTTTGTTCAAACAAGATAATCACGGTATTTTCAGAGAGTCTGACAATATCCATTAGCGTGACAATAATTCTCTTAATGCTTTGACCGATGCCAATGCCAGATGACTGTCGCCGTGGATACAAAGTGAATCGGCTTTAATAGGTAAATTGTTACCTGAAGTGGTTTGTACAGATTGTTGTTCGATAATCTGCTGTGCTTGCTCAACAATAAGCCCAAGAGTTTGATGCACTGCGCCTTTCTCTTGTCTGCTTTGCAAATGCCCATCGTCTGTATAAGCTCGATCACAAAAAGCCTCGAAAAATAAGCGAACTCCCAAAGATTGAGCAAGCTGAATATGTTTATGGTTATCAGGGGTTGCCATAATCATGAGCGGCAATTTAACCGATGCGGCAGCCTTAACAATAGCACTAAATACGGTAATATCGCGCATCATGACATTATAAAGTGCACCGTGAGGTTTGATGTAAGCGAGCTCAGCATTATGTTGTGAGCAAATACCTTGAAGAGCACCTACTTGATAAAGAACAATATGGGTCAATTCACTTTCAGAAAAGTTTAAGGCTTTTCGCCCAAAACCTAATAAGTCTGGATAACCAGGGTGCGCACCTATCGTGACATTATGCTCTACTGCTAAAGCCACAGTTTTAGCCATAATTTGTGGGTCACCCGCATGAAAACCGCAGGCTACATTGCTCATATCGATATAGGGCATGATAGCCTCATCAGCACCCATTGACCAAGCACCAAAACTCTCGCCCATATCACAATTTAGTTTAATCATTAGCTCGTCATCAATGTTGGCAAATAAAGTACGATAGAAGGATAAAGCGTAATTAACACAATTCCTATCAAAATCATAAAGAAAAATGGCAATGCCGCTTTAGCGACATACAAAATATTTTTACCTGTTAAGGATTGAATTACAAACAGATTAAATCCTACCGGTGGTGTAATTTGCGACATTTCTACAACCAATACGAGGAAAATACCAAACCAAATTAAATCAATATTGGCTTGGGTGACCATTGGCAACACAACAGACGTCGTTAATACAATGACTGAAATTCCATCCAAAAAGCAGCCCAGAATAACAAAAAATATGGTTAAGCAAATAATTAATTGAATGGGGCTTAAACCTAAAGATGCTATCCACTCGGCTAAAGCATTTGGAATACCAATAAACCCCATCGCAAGCGTTAAAAAATGAGCACCTACCAATATTAAACCGAGCATGCAGGAGTTTTTAACTGCTCCAGTGATACTATCGATAAAACTGGTAAAACTAAAACTACCTAAAAACATCGACAGCAGTATTGCACCAGTAACACCAAGCGCTGCGGCTTCCGTTGGAGTCGCTACCCCTTGATAAATGGAACCTAAAACACTGCCAATAAGCAATACAATGGGCACCAATTTTTTAAACGCAATAATTTTATCTTTTAAAGAATAGTTATCATCTTTTATAGTGCCGCCGCTTTTAGTCAATAATGACCAGCCCATGGTGTAAAGCATAAATAAACCAATTAAAACTAAACCGGGTAAGGCACCGGCTAAAAACAAACGGGCAATGGAAACCTCAGCCGCCACACCATAAACAATCAAAATAATCGATGGCGGTATTAATAGCCCCAAAGTACCTGAGCCCGCTAATGTACCGATAGACATAAAGTCATCGTAACCACGCTTAGATAGTTCTGGTAATGTCATACGCCCAATCGTTGCAGCGGTTGCCGCAGAAGAGCCAGAAACGGCTGCAAAAATACCGCAACTTAGAATATTTACATGCAACAGCTTACCCGGCATTTTCGATAGCACAGGCGATAAGCCCTCAAATAAATCTTTGGAAAGTCGCGTGCGAAATAAAATCTCACCCATCCAAATAAACAAGGGTAATGCAGTTAAAGACCAACCTATTGTCGCACTCCACGAAGAGGTGCCTAACAATAAACCAATACTGCTATTATCAATTAACCACAAACCAATAACTGATAACCCTGTTAAGGTGAGTGCTACCCAAATGCCACTGGTTAGCATGAGTATCATACAAACCACTAATATGCTGCCAACAACTACCATATCCATGATTAATCTTCACCACTTAATTTATTTTCGCTACTAATATAGCTCGGTGTTTTACCCGCGATATAATCAATGGCGTTATCAATAATGGCAATCATTAAGAATAATGCACCTAATGCCATGGGCATCTGAATAATCCACATCGGCATGGCCACATAAGTATCCGATACATCTTCAAAATCATAGGACTCATAAACCGTATAAAAAAGATAAAACGCCATATAAGCACTGATAAAAAATCCCGCTAGTAAATTAAAACCTTCTTGTAAACGACGTTTCTTACCTGACAAACGTGACAATAAAATTGTGACACGAATATGACCACCCTCGTTAAAGGTGTAAGCCAAACCAAAAAAAATAGTGGCTGACAATAGCCATCCAGCGAAGTCTTCGGAGGAAGGAATAATAAACCCCATCAAACGCGCCGTTATTTGGGCAAGGATTAACAGGGTCATTGTTACAAGGCAAAAACCTGATAAAAAAGCGGATAACGTATAAAAGTACTGCCTAATTTTCTTCATAATAAAACCGCTTCTTAATGTCTACACGCTATATTTACATGCTTTTATAAGCATCAATAATCGTTTTACCATCAGCACCTGACTCGTCCAACCATTCATTGACCATAGTCGCACCAATTTCGCGTAGAGATGAATCTAAAGCCTGAGATGGTTCAGCCACAATCATACCTTTTTCTTTAAGAATATTGGTATGTTCGACGGCAAGCTGTCGGCCTAACTCCCAACCTTTTTTCTCAGCATTGGCAGCCGCAGTAAGAATAACTTTTTGCGTATCAGAATCAAGGCGATCAAAGATTTTCTTATTCACAAACATCATATTTTTAGGAATCCATGCGCTAATAGTTGTGAAGTGGCTAATATAATCCCAACTTTGGCTATTCACACCTGTACTTGGCGAGGTAACCATGGCATCAACCGCATTGGTTGTAAATGCTTGTGCGACATCACTGAAGGGAATATTTACAGGTGTCGTCCCCATTAAATCGGCTAAACGAGATGTGGTTGGGCTATAAGCACGCATTTTTAAACCCGCCAAATCGTCTAAGCTATTTACTGGCTTGTTTGAATACAAATCTTGTGCTGGCCATGGAGCAGCATATAACAGCATCAAACCATCGTTTTCTAGTTGTTTATTCAGTGCCGGTTTAGAAGCCTTATATAGTTTTTCAGCACTATCAAAATCCGTTGCTAAAAATGGAATATTATCGAGCTTAAACACGGGGTCGATATTTCCTAAACGCCCAACAAACACCTCACCAATTTGTACTTGGCGGGTTTTCACCGCACGGTGAATCTCAGGGTGTTTAATCAGAGAACCACCTGAATGGACTTTAATGGTTAACTTGCCGCCAGATTTTTCATTCACTTCTTCTGCAAAACTTTTTGCCACCTGTGTATGATGTGTACCATCACCATACGGCGTTGGCATATCCCAATTGTCCGCAAAAGATGCGCTGCTTATACTTGTTAATAAGGCTGTTAGCCATACCAGTTTTTTCATGATCACCCTCTTTTAGTCTTTGTTATTTAAATAGTTACTTGATAATTCGTGATATGTTTTATCTGTGATTAACATTTTCCCCGGTGCATGTGTTATTGCTAGAGGCAGCTTTGCATGCTTTAACGCTTCTTGACTGGTCACACCGCAAGCCCAAAAAACAGGGATCTCATCATTAGCGATAGATATACTATCGCCATAATCTGGTGATCTAATATCATCAATACCTATAACTGAAGGGTCACCAACATGAATGGGTGCACCATGGGCTTTCGGAAATTGCGCAGTGATTTTTTTTATTGTGGAGATTTCGCTTTCCTTAAATGGTCTCATCGATACAACCATATTGCCGGAGAAATATTGTGTTTCAGTCAACGATATATTGGTATCAAACATAGAGACGTTAAGACCTTGCTCTACATTACGTATAGTGAAGCCCTCTGAGCGCAATGCCTCTTCGAAGGAAAATGAACAACCCAATACCACAGCTACTAAATCATTTATCCAATGAGTATTAAGATTGTTGGACGTTTGAGTGTGCTTCCCATTTTCAAAAATATAGTATTCAGGCACATCAATTCGGATATCAATATCCGTACCCAATGTTGGTAAAAAAGGGCTACCCACTTCAGATACACCAATGACAGGGCATGGTTTAGGGTTTGCCCGACAAAAGGCAAGAAAGTCCTCAGCATAATCTTTTGACAAAATCACCACATTACCTTGCACAAGACCGGGAGCAAAGCCACTGGTCATTTTCGTAAAATGGCCAGATCTAATTTGATCTCTTAATGTAGCAATGTTGTTTTTGGCTTGACTAAGTAAAGACATGGACTCGTTATCTTTTAGCTAACTGACAATGTGTCAATCATGTTACCAAAGCAATAAAAAGTCTAATTAATAGATTTTTTATAATTCTATAAATTATTATTATAGAGACCTTTGCACGGAAAATGGTTTTGATTTCAGGCAAGGCAAAGCTTGGCGCTCTCGGCTCGTTCCTACATCGTTGTAGGCAAAAATGCACACAAAGAGGGAGCCTATAGTTTATAAAGACCGATTGAGACCATTTTTAACGCAGCATGAAAGTAAAATAGCTTTCGTGCATAGGTCTGTTATAGCTGATTGGCGTCATACTCATTAGCTACTTGCTGAGCAAGACCAATAATGGTTTCGAGCTCAGGCTTATAGGGTTTCATTATGTAGGATGCAGTAAAACACAAATCTGATGGATGCCAGTCAGTCTCTATCTGGCGAATCAAACCACGGTGAATATCTTTTTGTACAAGATTAATGGGTAAAGGGGAAATACCAACACCTTCTAAAACCAAATTTCGACATACGGCCAAAGAGCTGGACGAGAAAATTTGTGCTGAGCTTTCAACAAAGCGCTGACTAATTTCATTAAAAGGTAAGGTATTACGAGCGTAAGTAATAATGGTCCACTGAGCTAGATTATCTACTTCTTGGAAACCATCACCTACATCAAGTTCCGTATTGGCAAACCAAAAAAGTGGTGCAGACCAAAGTGAATCATCGTGAATAGCAGGATCGCCCGTAGGTCCCACCAAAAAGGCTAAATCAATAACGCTATTGAGTAACTGTTCTGATAAATTAACGGATAAATCAACCGTTAGCTCAACAGTAATATTTGGTAAAGTATCGTGTAAACTTTTTAAAAAATGCGATAACCAAGTATGCGCAATGGTTTCTGAAACCCCCAAACGTAATAAACCTGAATAAGCCAGGTCAGTATTGGCGGTGTACAAGAACTCGTTAGATAAATTAATTAAACGCTCGGCATACCCCAGTAACTCTTGCCCTTTGAGGGTCAACATCACTTTACTGTTACCATCGCGCTCGAACAAACGCACGCCTAATTCATCTTCTAACATGGCAATACGCGAAGAAATCGCAGGCTGAGTGGTGCATTGTTGCTCGGCGGCTTTGCTAAAACTACCAAGTTTCGCTACCCAAAAAAAAGCTTCTATCCGCTTAAAATTCATCTAAATATCGCCAAAGTGATAAACATATTAATTAAGCATACAGTAACTAGAAAAAATTCATAGTAAGAAAATATTTCTATACAACTTAAGCAATAATGTCATCAGAAGATAAAAATGTTTAATAACACTAATACATTTTAGGCGCGTAAAGGGTTGATCGACATCAAAGCAATATTTCTCACTTATTAAAAACTGGCAGATTGTTCTACCAAATAAAGGGAAAGTTAGCAAAAATATAAAAATGTAATGTTACATGTATGATGAGATGAACACCTCTCGTTGACATTAGCGTCATAAATCAAAACAAGAAGTGTTCATTATCAATGTTACTTTATTGGGTTCAGCTATGATTCACTAGGTCAAGTATCATGCAACGTAACCGATGGTGGAAAAAATAGGTAATAAACACAAAGAGTCTCTTATCTGATCAACACGATGAAGTAATAATACATCAGGTTGAACCGGACTTGACGAATACTAGTAAGCCACACGAACAGGGGAGTTAGTAAGGACGATAGACGGTTTTCATTAGGACTAGGGCCATACATGCTCAGTTGACAGACCGAATATACGTACGCTGTTTTCCCATTTTTTGACAAAAAATGTTGATCAGAGAGTTGTTTATTTAGAGGTGTAATATATGTTGCTTATTAGAGAAATATCCAAGACCACTTACAGCGCTCTTAGTTAGTATAAAAGCTCTATGGTCGTCAGCATAACCCCGTCCTCAAGGACGGAGGGGCATCAAAAACACAAAAGCAGTCTTCCCAACTCCCACGGTAGATGACTAAACTGTCTCGCGACATTCTAACCCCAACTCGCGTACCACCTCAAATGACGAACAGCCATACCCTTCTGATTGACTTCAGCCCCGAATGTGATGCAAAAATCAGAGTGCCAAACAGCACCGCCGATATAAACTCTCGGACAACATCATCCTGTTATCCCTCTCCCTGCGTTATCTTATGCATTAGAAAATAGATGTGGTATTTTGTTGGATATTGCTAACTACGACGAAAATGATATCGTTAGTTTCTTCATTATCTCTTATGCTACTACTATGGCATAGCACTATTAACATAAATTCTAGGTCAATTATCCAAGCTTTTATTTTGTGAGTCATAGACAATTTCTGTACAATGGAATGAAACTACTATGTGATCGGATACAGTGTATGAAAGAGATCGTCCTTAGCCCTATTAGCGGGTTACCTGCTACTTTGATAGAAACGTATGATAAGTCGAAGATTTTATCTTGCTATAAAAATGAACTAAATTTCGATGTGGCGCAATTTATAGATGACATTGAACAATTTCATCTGTTTCGATGTAATGAAACTGGATACAAGTTTTATCACCCTCAAAGTTTAGTTGGCTCCACAAAGTTTTACGACGACCTTTACTCAAATGAGCAACATCAATCTTGGAGCTATATTGATAACAGATGGGAATTTGAATTTTTGAGCCAGTACCTCCAAGAAAATGACAGTATTTTAGATATTGGCTGTGGCAGTGGTCTATTTTTAGAAAAAATTAAACACAAATTTAAATCTGTAAATGGAATAGAAACCAATCCGTATGGTTTAAAAGCACTTCAGGAAAAAGGAATTCAAGGTTTTAATGAAAGTATTGAAGAGCATGCTTTAAACCATGAAGAGCAATATGACTGCGTAACCACTTTGCAGGTTTTAGAGCATGTATATGATGTAAAAACGTTCCTAGCAGCATCTGTCAAAGTTCTAAAACCAGGAGGCATACTCGCTATTGCCGTACCGAATGATGACTCATTCGTAGGCAGACAGGATAATTTACCCCTAAATATGCCACCACATCATGTAAGTTTGTGGACCCCCAAAAACCTATGGAAGCTACAGGAACATTTTCCTATCTCTTGTATTTATTCAGCAAACGAACCACTTCAAGAAAATATCATGAATTGGTATCAAGCATATTTTGAGAAAAGCTATATTGCCCCCAAAGGAAAAGTAACTAATTGGCTTTATTATAAGTTAGGCTTTCATAAAATATTCCAAACATTTTTATCCGAAAATAGAATGGGAATTTCAGGGCACACAACACTTGCCATATTCCAAAAAAATGACTAGAAATACTTTTAAAAATTCAGGTGTCATTAACTGCTTTAGATGACAAGACCCACACTATTGTGAGTGCAGGGATGCGCATAACCATTTACTCTTTAACCCACCCGATCCAGCAGGTATAAAAAAAACTGCAGCGTCGCTCGTCCGCAAGGTTCTTCAATAAAAGCTCTAGGCGCCCTTAGGGTGTATGGCCTACACCTGTTCAGCTACGCTCTGTAGCTAACTTATTGCACTAGGTGGATGTAGGGTAATTCAAAAACATCGTCATAGTTTTAATAATCATCAATCACCCGTAGAATTTGAACGGCAACAAACGGCCCGAACTGAGCTGTCTATGGAATAGGGGGAAGATCAAGCCATCACTGCGATCGACGTTGAAGTCATACAGAACATCACCCTAATCAGTCA
>JAHDEM010000069.1 GCA_020628895.1 Candidatus Endobugula sp. | reverse complement strand
ATATAAAACAGGCAAGTTCATTATTATTTGTTGGCTTTTTTAGGCATAATGCGGCTTTGTTTTGGATGTATTGTAGGACTGTTGGCGGTATAAGGTATGGTTGAAGCAGTGGATGATCAGAGTGACGGGCAGGAGATTGCGCTAACGGTGGATGCGAGGCAGTTATCTTGTCCACTGCCGCTATTGAAGGCTAAGCAGGGGTTACATCAGATAGCTGCTGGAGAATGTATACTCGTATTGGCAACAGATGCAGGTTCGGTCAAAGATTTTCATGCCTTTATAGAATTAAGTGAGCATACGATGCGCTCCTATATAGATAAAACAACCCATTATCAGTATGTGATAGAAAAAGGCAATCGTGATTAAATGGAGATGCTCTATCGTTTGTCAGTCATCTAGGTGATGGCTTGTCTCGAATAAGAATAGCAATGAAATAGGAATGATTTATGATCCCCATTTTTCGTAGTTGGATGGACCGTTACTTTCATAATGAAGAAACGGTCTTAGTTATTGTTTTACTCGCCATCTCTTTCTTGGTGATCTGGACTCTGGGTGATGTGTTAGGCCCTGTGCTAGCGGCTATTATTATTGCTTTTTTAATGCAGGGTATGGTGGCTTGGTTAAAGAACAATGGGTTATCTCATTGGTCCGCGGTGACGCTGGCCATTGTATGTCTCGTTGGAGTAATGATTGCTGCTTTGGTTTATATGATTCCTGCCTTGTGGGATCAGGCATTGCGGTTATCTCGGGAATTACCCCGAATGGTGACTCAAGGGCGAGACTTACTGCTCCATTTACCCGAGGCCTATCCCTCTTTTATTTCTGAGGAGCAAGTAGAACAGTTAATTCGACATGCAAGTGCTCGATTAGCCTCTTTCGGTCAAGTCATTGTTTCGTTTTCGGTGGCTAATTTACCTGTTTTTTTAACAGCATTGTTATATATGGTGTTGGTGCCATTACTAGTGTTTTTCTTTTTAAAAGATAGTCAACAAATGCTCGCTTGGGTGGGTTCTATATTGCCGCAAGAGCGCCCTGTAATGAATAAGATTTTTGCGGAGATGAATTTGCAAGCCGCTAACTATGTTCGTGGTAAGGCCATCGAGATTGTTGTGGTAGGTGTGGTGTCTTATATTTGCTTTACCATATTAGGTTTGGATTACGCTATCTTATTGGCGCTTGCTGTTGGTTTGTCGGTGGTGATTCCTTACATTGGCGCTGTGATTGTGACCATCCCTGTATTGTTAATTGGTTTCTTTCAATGGGGGTGGGGCTCGGAACTATTAACGTTAACGATTGCCTATTTTATTATTCAGGGTTTGGATGGCAATTTATTAGTGCCTCTTTTGTTTTCCGAAGCAGTTAAGTTACATCCTGTTGCCATTATTTTAGCGGTACTTATCTTTGGTGGTTTATGGGGTTTTTGGGGTGTGTTTTTTGCCATTCCGCTAGCCACATTGGTTAAAGCAATTATCAATGCTTGGCCATCTCCGCAGACAGATACTGATGGTATTGAGGTTGATATGGTAACCGAGGTTACAGAAGACGCCTAACGATCTTTTTCTAATAATATTTCCCAAGATTGGTTTTTTATTATGTATGGTTGTATGAATTTCTCTGCTCGTTCGTTACTGTTTTTGGTGATGTGCTTTTATGCGGTTAACAGTCAAGCCGTCACTATTGATGTAGGACAAATTGATGATCGAGAATATGACTTTATTGTCTTAGAAAACCAATTAAAGGTTTTGTTGATCTCCGACCCTAAAGCGGACAAAGCTGCTGCTTCGTTGGATGTACATGTGGGTAGTTCGGATGACCCTATTGAGCGTCAAGGGTTAGCCCATTTTCTAGAGCATATGCTATTTTTAGGTACCAAAAAGTATCCCAATGCGGCTGATTATCAAGCATTTATTGATGGCAATGGAGGAAGTCATAACGCTTATACTAGTGCGGAACACACCAACTATTTTTTTGATATTGATGCCAATAAATTAGAGCCTGCCCTAGATCGTTTCTCCCAATTCTTTGTTGCCCCTCTGTTTACACCTGCTTATGTCGATCGTGAACGACATGCCGTTCATTCTGAATATCAGGCAAAAATTAAAGACGATTATCGCCGTGGTTTTGATGTGTATCGTCAATTGCTTAACCCTAAGCATCCTTACGCAAAATTCAGCGTAGGTAGTTTAACCACTTTATCTGATAGGCCTGATGATAATGTGCGAGATGACTTGTTGGATTTTTACCAAGAGCATTACACCTCTGATGATATGGCCTTGGTGGTTTTGGGCAAAGAGCCGATTAGTACATTAAAACAATGGGTGGTTAGTCGTTTTACTGATATCCCCCTTATTGATCGTGAAAACTTGCATAACCATTCAGAGCGAATTCCACTATTTACCGATCAAAAACTCCCCTTTGAGGCTGTTAGTCGCCCAGTGACCGATCTACGTCGAATGAGTATGTCTTTTCCTTTGACGTCAGTTGAACAATATTATGATGAAAAGCCATTGAGCTACATTGGATCTATTGTTGGTCATGAAGGTGAGGGTAGTTTACTGTCCCTACTAAAAGAACAAGGGTGGGCTGAAGCACTTTCGGCCGGAGGCGGTGACGCAGGTGCCAATAACTCAGTATTTTCTGTGACAGTGGGTCTTACAGAGGAAGGTATCAATAATAGGGTGACTATTCGTGCTTTGATTTTTTATGTGTTGGAACAAATTCGTAAAAAAGGGATTGATCAGTGGCGATATGAGGAGGAAAAGCAGCTGGCAAATTTAGCTTTTCAGTTTCGTGAAAAAGGCAGAGCGGTTGATACAGTAAGGACCCTTGCAGACCATCTACATGATTACCCAGTAGAAGAAGTGATTAGCGCCGCTTATCTGTATAAAAAGTATGACCCTGAACTGATTGAGTCCCTGTTAGCGCAAATGACAGTCGATAATTATTATGTCACCACCGTTTTTCCTGAGGCTCAAACGGATAAAAAAACGCCTTATTATAATGTTCCTTACTCGGTCAATCAGCTTTCAGCCGATATTGAAAAACTCCCTCGGCAACTCACAAAGCGCTTCAAACTGCCAGCAAAAAATATTTATGTCCCCGAGGAGACTCAGCTATACCCAGACAATGATTCGTTAGCCGAGCCTCAACTATTGGATACCCGTAATAACAATGTAGAGCTTTGGGCCAAACAAGATACCCGCTTTGGTGTGCCCAAAGCGCATGTATCACTCAGAGTTCAATCGCCTTTAGCATCATCCTCGCTTCGCGATGCTGCACTTAATGAATTGCTGGTGGATATGATTAACGATAATCTCACCGAACAGAGTTACCCAGCGTTGTTAGCCGGTTTAAATTATTCGCTGGACGTTAATAGCCGAGGTATTGATATTCGTGTCAATGGCTATAACCATAAGCTGGCATTGCTGTTAGAGCATGTTGCTGACGTGGTTCGAAAACCTAAACTAGATAAAACGCGCTTTGCTAATGTGAAAATTGAATCGTTACGCCACCTGCGAAATAGCGCTAAGAAAACACCTTATCACCAAATGATTGCCTCTGTCCCTACAACGTTATATTCACCTTATTGGTCTGATAAAGATTTAGCGCAAGAGATGGAAAGTATTACGCTTAAAGAGTTGAAGGCTTTCTCTAAGCATTGGTTAAAAGGTGCTTATGTAAAAGGATTGTTTTACGGAAATATTAATGAAGTGCTAGTAGATAAGTGGGCGTACTCAGTTAAAAAATTATCTAAGAGAGGAGGCCAAGAGGTGGTCCCCGCAAAGATGACGAATCTCCCCATTAGCGATTTAATGAATACTGATTCAGCAGATAATTCCGTAGTGCAAAATGTTGCTCCCGAAGAAAAGCATATTGTTGTTGATCATGATGATGTGGCTGTGGGTTTATATGTTCAGGGCCCGTCAGATAATATTGAAGATCAGGCGAAAATGGTGTTGTTAAGACAAATACTTGAATCACCTTTTTATTCGCAATTACGTACAGAGCAGCAGTTAGGATACATCGTTTTTCTAACCAGTATGAAAGTGAAGGCGGTTCCTGGGTCATTATTTGTAGTGCAGTCGCCTCGCGCTTCGGTTGAGGAGATCAAACAAGCAATAACAACTTTTATTGATAGCACGACGATTCCTGATGATTTAAGCGTTTTTCAAGAGTCAGTTGCAAGTAACTGGTTGGAAAAGCCCACTACTTTATCTGACCAATCCAGTCGATATTGGCGAAATATACTGAGAGATGATAAGAGCTTTTCTTACCGTGAACGTATTGTTAAAGCCATTAATCAAACCAGTGGTGAAGAACTTCGAGAATATTTCCGTGAGACAATGGCCAATTCACTCATGTCTATGTGGTTTGTGGCGAGTAAAGACTCTCAAGAGCAATCTCCAGTATTTCCAGAGAATCAGCGATATTACATATACCCCTAGTATTGGATACGGCAAGTCGACATCATTCGCATTTGTGAATGAATTTGGTGCATAGGTTGGTCTAAATTAAACCTTTGTAGTTTTACTACATTTTGCAAGATTTTGGGTTTATTTATAAATCTCTTTATTATCAGTGTGTTACATTTTTTCTGGCAGCCAAAATCATTTTTTTGTAGTAATTGAGTGATATTTAATCAAACGCAAATGTCGTTGATCGGAGTTCAAAGTGGACAAAAACCGTGATTCGTGTAAAATTACTACAAATTTTTCATAAGAAAATATTTGTCTCGGGTTTAATAATACATTTTTGAATGTAGTCAATATTATTCAAGCTTTCCCAACCACATCATCGTTTTGGCAGACACCTTATTTCATCGGCCTGTCATCTTATCGATGTATAAGTGTAAGGAAAGCGAATAAATGAAAATTAGAGGCTCCTGCAGTGACTATAATAAGTGGATACATGCTTATTTCATGACTGACAGTGAGTAAATAAGCCTTTTAAAGGTATGTCTTGAGGAGAAAACATGCAGCACGATATTGAATCCCAGGAGTGGCTAGATGCGCTCTCATCTTTAGTTAAGTACGCCGGTAAAGAGCGTGCAGCAGAAATACTTAATCAACTTAGTGAACATGCTGGTAGCCAAGGTGTCGATGTTCCATCGTCCATAAGAACAGCTTATGTCAACACGATTGACCCTAAAGATGAAGCAAAAGCCCCAGGCGATAGTGCTATGGATCGCCGCATTCGCTCCTTGATTCGCTGGAACGCCATGGCTATGGTAATGAAAGCCAATAGTAATGATGATGGTCTTGGTGGCCACATTGCGTCTTATCAATCAGCCGCTATCTTATATGAGATTGGTTTCCAATATTTTTTCCATGCCGATGGCAATGGTCGTTTAGGTGATTTGGTGTATTACCAAGGCCACAGTTCTCCAGGTATGTATGCACGTTCTTACCTTGAAGGCCGTTTAGATGAAGAGCATTTAGATAACTTCCGTCGCGAAGTCGATGGCAAAGGTCTTTCTTCTTATCCTCACCCTTGGTTAATGCCTGATTACTGGCAATTCCCAACCGTATCTATGGGTCTAGGTCCTATTACTGCCATTTATCAAGCGCGTTTCATGCGTTACCTCACTGCCCGTGGTCTTCTTGAAGAAAACAAAGATCGCCAAGTGTGGGCATTTTTAGGTGATGGTGAGTGTGATGAGCCAGAAACGCTGGGTGCAATCTCTCTTGCTGCTCGTGAGCACTTAGATAACCTAACGTTTGTAATTAACTGTAATCTACAGCGCTTAGATGGCCCTGTTCGTGGTAACGGTAAAATTGTTCAAGAATTAGAGGGCGTTTTCCGTGGTGCGGGTTGGAACGTCATTAAAGTTATTTGGGGTGAAGGTTGGGACAGACTACTGGCTAAAGACACTTCCGGCTTATTAGTTAAGCGCATGAATGAAGTGGTTGATGGTGAATTGCAAGCTTGTAAGGCACACGGTGGTGCTTATACTCGTGAACATTTTTTCGGTAAATATCCTGAGCTATTAGAACTTGTTAGCGATATGACCGATGACGAAATCTATCAGTTAAACCGTGGTGGTAACGACGCAGGTAAAGTCTATGCCGCTTATGCACAAGCCGCTGCGCATAAAGATCAGCCGACTGTAATATTGGCACAAAGTGTTAAAGGTTATGGTATGGGTGATGCTGGTGAAGCCATCAACGAAACCCACTCTGTGAAAAAACTCGATGCAGCCAGCTTAAAGCAATTCCGTGATCGCTTTGATCTTCCTTTCTCGGATGAAGAGCTAAAAGAACTACCTTACTATCGTCCAGCAGCCGATAGCCCAGAAATGGTTTATCTACATGAACAGCGTAAGAAGTTAGGTGGTTATCTACCTGCTCGTCGTAGCGATGTAGAAGCATTAGAAATTCCTGCTCTAGAAGCATTTAAATCGCAACTAACCGGTACCGGTGAGCGACAAATTTCTACCACAATGGCATTTGTCCGTATTCTTTCTACTTTAGTGAAAGATAAGAAAATGGGTAAGCGTGTAGTACCTATCGTCCCAGACGAAGCGCGTACTTTTGGTATGGAAGGTATGTTCCGTCAAGTGGGTATCTATGCAGCCGCTGGCCAGAAATATGTGCCTCACGATTCCGATCAGATCATGTTCTATAAAGAAGATGAAAAAGGTCAAATTTTAGAAGAAGGAATTAACGAAGCAGGTGCAATGTCTTCATGGGTTGCAGCAGCAACCTCTTATAGCACCAATGGCGTTTCAACGATTCCTTTCTACATCTACTACTCTATGTTTGGTTTCCAACGTATTGGTGATTTAGCATGGTTAGCGGGTGATATGCAAGCTCGTGGGTTTATGATTGGTGCTACCGCTGGTCGTACAACCCTAAATGGTGAAGGTCTTCAGCATGAAGATGGTCACAGCTTGATTATGGCGAACACCATTCCTAACTGTAAGTCTTACGATCCAACTTACAACTACGAGTTAGCAGTCATTATTCAAGATGGTATGAAACGTATGTACGCAGATAAAGAAAACTGCTTCTACTACATCACCACCATGAATGAAAACTACCAGCATCCAGAAATGCCAGAAGGTGCGGAAGAAGGTATTATTAAAGGTATCTACAAACTGCAATCAGGTACCAGCAAGAAAAAGAATCGTGTCCAATTAATGGGATCAGGTACTATCTTGCGTGAAGTTGAAGCAGCAGCAGATATTCTTCGTAATGATTATAAAGTAGAAGCTGATGTGTGGAGTGTGACCAGTGTGAACGAACTGGCACGCGACGGACAAGACGTGAATCGTTACAACATGATGCACCCAGAATCTGATGCGAAAACCCCATACATTACTCAACAGCTTGAAGATGCCAAAGGGCCTGTGATTGCTGCGAGTGACTATATGAAAATTCATTTTGAACAATTGCGTGACTTTATCCCTGCGTCGTTCACTGTATTAGGTACAGACGGTTTTGGTCGCAGTGACAGTCGTGAACAACTACGTCGTTTCTTTGAAGTCAATCGTTACTATGTGGTGGTTGCTGCACTAAAAGCGTTAGCTGATGAAGGCAGTATCAAATCGAGTGTAGTGACAAAAGCGATCAAAGATTTTGGTCTAGACGCTGATAAAGTTAACCCAATGAGTGTATAAGCACTTATTCAAGTTTTAGGAGAGAATAGACAGTGACTAAACAAATCGTTTCTGTTCCTGATATTGGCGGCTCTGAAGCCGTTGAAGTGATCGAAATTTCTGTTGCCATCGGTGATAGTGTTGAGCAAGAACAAGGTATTGTGACACTTGAAACTGATAAAGCATCTATGGATATTCCATGCCCTGTAGAGGGCACTGTTACCGCACTAAGTGTAAGTGTGGGCGATAAAGTATCAGAAGGTGATGCGCTAATTGAAGTGGATGTTGCTGGTGCTACAGCAGATGCACCCGCTGAAAGTGCCTCCCCGCCTAGCGCGCCAGCAGCAGAGCCTGCCTCTGCAGGTGCTACAGAAGAAGTGACAGTCGTTGTTCCAGAAGGCGCTGAAGGTGCCGAAGTTATCGAGCTATGTGTTGCCGTGGGTGATGATGTTGAAGAAGGCGATTCGTTAATCGTTCTGGAAACTGACAAGGCGTCTATGGAAGTGCCAGCGCCTCAGTCAGGTACCGTTTCTAGCTTTGTGATTAATCAAGGCGATACTACTGAAGAAGGTGCGGCTATCCTAACATTAACCGTTGCTGGTTCTGGATCTGCTCCAGCCCCTGCAGCTGCTCCAGCTGCTGAAGCTCCAGCCGCTGCTTCTGGCCCATCTGAAGAATCTGTGAAAGTGCCTGATGGTGCTGAAGACGCAGAAGTGATTGAAGTATGTGTTGCTGTGGGTGATGAAGTTGAAGAGGGTGATTCTCTTATTGTATTGGAGACCGATAAGGCCTCTATGGAAGTACCTGCTCCAAGTGCGGGTAAAGTACTTTCTATTACCATGAATCAAGGCGATAAAACCGTAGCCGGTGGCGAGATTTTAGTGCTGGAAGTAGCGGGTTCTGCTGCTCCAGCCACTCCTGCGCCGGCAGCGGCTCCAGCGCCTGCTGCTCAGCCAGCTAAGGCAGAAGCGCCAGCTCAAAAGCCTGCAGCAGCAGATGAACAAACCATTGTAAAAGCGAGCCAGTCCACCGATGTTTATGCAGGCCCTGCAGTACGTAAGTTTGCCAGAGAAATGGCCGTTGATCTGACTTTAGTGACAGGGACAGGTGATCGTTCTCGTATTATTAAGGACGATATTAAAGCCTATGTGAAGCAAGTGATGACAGGACAAAAACCTGCTCCAGTCGCTGCATCGGGTGCGACTTCAGGTGCGGGCATTCCGCCGATTCCTGCGGTTGATTTCTCTCAATTTGGCGAGATTGAAATGTTGCCAATGAGCAAAATCAAAAAGCTCAC
>JAHDEM010000019.1:31741-47369 GCA_020628895.1 Candidatus Endobugula sp. | reverse complement strand
TCACAAAACTATAAAGGGCTTTTATATTATGGGTTTTAGGGCGGTAGTTGGTGTACACCAATAAGATACAAGCGAAGTAGCGTTCTACTGCTTGGTGCATTTCAAAGGCAGCTTTTTTTAAATCACCTCTATCCATGCAATGACCAAAATCAATCATAAATGAATTGGCACTTTCAAACCATTGGTCAAAATGCTGTTGCGCAATGGCTTTTTCTTCTTCGGGGTTCAGTGGGCCGGGGTTTAATAACTCGGTATGGTTGTAGTTATATAACTCAATCCCTTCTTGGCGGATATCGGTAAAAAAGTAATGGCCTTGTTTAAGCTCTTGGTTAATCTCACGTAGGGTACATACCACCAAATTAACCGGCGATTGTGTTTTTAGACTGGCGCGCTCTTCTACCGTATGCCAAATTTTATATTCATCGGCCAGTGCAGGCTCGTTGAGGACCACCAGAATATCGTAATCACTAAAAAAGCCGCTCTTAGGATCATCCACCCATGTGCCTTTGGCATAACTTCCAAATAACACCACGGTTAAAATGCGGCTACGCACTTTGTCATCCACAGTGGCGGCATTCACCACCTGATCAAACTCATCGTGGATAATTTGCAGTAGGGTGGCAATATGCCCCTGTTTGCGCTCGGGTAAATGATCTAATGTATTTTTCATACGGGGATTATGCCAGCTCCGCTATGCCTACGAAAGCGCCAATGCAATACTTGAGGCTAAAGGCTTGCCGCTTGTCGCTTTATATAAACCCGTGTATGCTGGCCTCGGCTTAATGTTTCTCAATAATTACGTGCTACTCCCTAACGTACGACTGTGTTTTTGCAGCGGCTGCCAACAACGTTACGGAGCATATCGATGAAGCAAAAGCCCACAAAACCAACCACCATTCCCTTCCACCCGCTGATCGACGAACAACCAGTGGATACCCTCGCGCACATCCAAACCATGCTGCGCTTTGCCCAAGAGTCCACTATCAAAGCCGCAGTAGATACCCAACTCACCGCCCATCAAAAACAGGTTTATAGCAAAATTAATGGTTTATTAAGAATGATCAACGAAGCACTGGATTATGAGATTGAACGGTTGGAAGATTATGGGCCGGTGGAGGTTTTGGAGTGAAAGGGAGTGGGGGTGTGATGGTGAGATAAGAGTATTAAAAAATAATTTCTGCCAAATAGTTGCTTTATGGCTCTATTTTCTACGATCACGAAAAAAGCTGTGATAGCATAATCTGATCTTATTTAGGGAAAGCGGTTATATGTCCAGGGAATTAATTATTTATTGTGATGAATCATCAAAGGATGGTGAATATTACTCTAATTTTTACGGTGGGGCCTTAGTTAAATCAGCTGATCAGCAAATCGTTATTGATACGTTAAACGAGACCAAAAAATCCTTAAATTTACATGGAGAGGTTAAGTGGTCAAAAATAACGGCCCCTTATGTCGAGAAGTACATAAGTTTATTAACAGTATTCTTCGATCTTATTGAACAGGATACTGTGAAAATACGGGTTATGTTTACACAAAATGCTTATGAGCCTAGGCACATTACAAAGGAGCAACGAGAGCAGAGTTATTACTTGCTTTATTATCAGTTTATTAAACATGCCTTTGGTGTGGCTTTTTTTAATACGCGAGAACCCACTCGGTTACGGATTATCTTTGATAAATTGCCAGAAAATAATGCCGAAACAGACAGATTTAAAACGTATATAGCAGGGCTTACGCAAACAAGTTTATTTAAGCAAGGTAATATTATTGTTAACCCCTCCGACATTTCCGATGTTGATTCTCGTAAGCATGTCATACTTCAATGTGCCGATATTATATTGGGAAGTATGGATTTTAGGTTAAACAATAAGCATAAAATAATGCCTAAAGGCTCAAATGTCCGTGGAAACCGGACCATCGCCAAAGAAAAGGTCTATCAATACATTAACAAAAGAATCAGGCAGATTTACCCGAATTTTAATATAGGCATTACTACATCTATCAGGCAAAACAAGGCCAATAGATGGTGCGACCCTTATAGACATTGGAATTTTAGGGCAAGTCAGAGTACTTATAATCCAGAACGGACAAAAAAGAAAAAATAAACCCCGCGTCACACTATGTTACCTAGTTCTGCAAGAGAGCTTTGTAACGTGTCCCACGTAGGAACGTGAGCCTTCGTGATAGCAGGGCTTAGTGGTTATCCTAGTATGGTGCGGACAAAAATGCAACTGTAGATTATGCCGCACTTTATGTGTGCTAGGCCTATAAAGTATGCAGTGGCGATATGCTTTTGTGGTCCACTTGCGGGTTATTCTCAGCCTCCCATACATCCACAGCGGCTTGCATATTTAACCAACTAGAAATACTGGTCTCGGTAGCAATCGCCATATCCTTATTGCAGAGTAAATCTTAAAAATACCTGATAGTGTTTAACAGGTGTGGGCAATGATATTATGAGAAAATGCCACTATAAAAAGCTTTCTGTAAGTCCATCTAACTAACGCCAGACTTA
Organism: Candidatus Endobugula sp.; assembly: GCA_020628895.1. Lineage (GTDB taxonomy): Bacteria > Pseudomonadota > Gammaproteobacteria > Pseudomonadales > Cellvibrionaceae > Endobugula. The sequence continues at coordinate 44,851 of JAHDEM010000019.1, read as the reverse complement.
ACCCACATGGTGGGTAGTTTCTTCTATATTGTTACTTCGTAAGAAATACATATCTAAATGACGCTCAATTCAACCTAAGTTTCTGGTAGTATCGATTGATATTTTACTTATCTGTTAATAGGTATATCAATGGCAAGTAATACAGAGAAAGGCAATGCATTAAGGGATATAGTATTTCGGCTGGCCAAAGCTGCCCAAAAGCAAAACTGTGAAATAGAAAAAAACTTAGGGGCTAAAAATGTAGACGTTTACTATGAAGAGAAAAGTCCTATAAAAAAAGGGGTTTTAAAGATAGCTATAGAATGTAAAGACTTAGGTCACACATTAAACAAAACTGATTTTGGAGAGATATGGAATGACTATAGTTCAGCAAAATCAAGCGATCCAAGTGCTTTCGACTATCTTATTATCATAACAACTAATTCAGTAACAGCACCTATACAAGAAAGAATAAATGGAATTGCTTGGATAGAACACTACACAATCGACGAATATCGCTCTTCCCTCATGGATTTTTCAGACTATCTCTATGGGCTAGAAGCAGAGTTTAAACAAGAAGGCTTGGATCAATACTATATTCAACCAAAAGATATTTCCAATAATGATTTAGAACAAGAAATAGACAACTGGATATCATCTCAAAATGCTAAACCTAAAGCTATTTTAGCAGGATATGGCATGGGCAAAAGTAGTTTTGCTAAACGCATCGCTAGTAAATACGCCAACCACCAAATACGTAACTCTTCAGGAAGAATACCAATATTAATTAAACTTGGAGATATATCTAAAGAGCAAGGTTTAGAAGGGTTGATCTGTAAATATTTCTCCTCAGACTATACGGTTTCGGGATTTAATTATCCTCTTTTTATGGAATTTAATCGATTAGGTTGTTTTATTATCTTACTTGATGGCTTTGATGAAATGAAACATGCAATGGATTTTAGTGACTTTCAAAAAAACATCAAAGAATTTAATAAGCTAGTTGAAAAAGAATCAAAAGTTTTACTTTTTGGCAGGCCAAATGCCTTTATGTCAGATGATGAGAAAAACTCGGTTCTACATGGCTATAGAAAAATAGATGATAAGGAAATCAAATATGCAGGTATGGTTGATTATGATGAAATAAAAATGGCTGGGTTTACTATTAGCCAAATATCTGAGTTTGTTAAAAGGTTCCTTGCTTATGAAATAGAAAAGCAAAAATCGATTTCAGACAGAAATCTACCTGATAACCTCATTGAACAAAGAGTCAATGAGTTATCCAATCCTGACTTAGAAGAATTAATCAGCCGTCCTGTCCATGCTCAAATGTTGTCATATATAGCACTATCTACTGAAGACCCAATAGTTAGCTATACTCGTTTCGGTTTATATCAACACTTCATTGATACTTTTTTTGAAAGAGAATCAGAGAAAAATGCACGAAGCAAAATATCAAAGTCAAAAAGGAAAGAATTTATCAGGAACGTTGCGTGGTATTTTTGGATTAATGGCGGAAGAAACTATTTTCACACAGGAGAAATACCAGAAAAATTATACAAAAACCATGTCGATGATAGTATAGCAGGTAATGATGCTATTCTTAGAGAGTTAGTTATCGGGAATGTTATTGAAAGAAAAGACGGGGATAGACTATTTTTTGCTCACAGGTCATTTCAAGAATACCTCGTGTCAGAATACATTCTATTTAAAGACTATATTCATAGCGATATACCAGAAATAGCAACGGCAATTAATACAGAAATATCTACCTTTATAGAAGAAAGTAGACAGCTCAAAAAAGTATCAGAGAACATATTACCTACTTTATGCTCTTTCAAGGGAGCCCTCCATATTAATTTACTAGAATTGCTCTCAAAAAGTATTGAAGAAGAAAATATAACTGAGTTGCTTAATCATTATGATTATAACCCTTGGGTCATTTCAATTATATTTTTATCAACATTTAATATGCGTGAGCACGAAAAATTAAAATCAATCACTATAGAAATATTGACTCAATCCTACTTTAATTCTGATGATGATATATCAAAAGTAGCTTGCTTAATTTTATTGGCAATAGCTAATAAAAGGAATAAATTTAATGACAGCAACAGAATACCTAAGTTTATATTGAGCAGGATAATAGAAGAAAATATAACTTATTTAGACAAAATAAATAAAAGTACGCAACGAAATAGCTCTTTTGCTATAGATGGAAGAAACAACACTCTTTTTATGAAAGTTTTATGTGATTGTACAAAAGGCATAATAAATGAAAAAGCAGGTTTTTCAATATGCTTAGACTTGCAATCATTAGCCAACACCATTGATGAAGTCTTATACACTTCCTTTTCTATAGAGGGAATTCCAGATTATAACTTTCCTCGCGATAATTTCTTTAGAATAGATGGCCTAAAATTCACCATAAATAAAAAATTAAGGAATTTTGATATAAGTAAAAATGACGAAAAATCTAGGCAAGAGTATAGACTATTGAAAGAGGAGCAAGCAAAAAAACAAGCAAACTATAAGGAAATAGTTAAAAAGTTCTACAATAAACACCAAGACCCTAAAAAAATGGTAACTGTAACCAAAAAAGATAATACAAAAGTAAAGTCTAAGAAAACTTTAACCCTTAAAAATTAATAGCTATATGTTTTTGAAATTGCAAAAGTTTTAGAACTCTATGTGCTTGGTGACAATTTCAATACGATTGTGCCAAAGCTCATTGTAAATCGCTATTCTGCGTTTAGACCAGCAATTTTTTTCAGGGGTTAATTCCTTTACATGTTACTCTCATCTATGTGGGTGTCCCCAACCTATTAGTGCTTTAAACATTGCTATGTATGCTAGTTTCTTTTTTTAGGCCTGCTTTGCACTCCCAGCACCCAATAATGAGCTATAAAAGCCTATTTTATAACTCATTTTTTTATGTTATTTTGAGTTATAAAAGTAAAGGGTATTATTCATCATGTGGAACTGGCAATACGCTAACTGGCCTAATTTTGTTTACTCTGCTTCAGAGTTTGAGCATTATGAAAGTGCATTTCTCCAAAAAGCAGGAGAAATGCATGGTAGTCTCAAGCACGTCAATAAAGAAGACCAAAATACCCTGATTGTTACCCTAATAAGTGATGAGGCTTACAAAACTTCTGCCATTGAAGGTGAGCAACTTAATCGAGATTCACTCCAATCGTCTATCCGCAGGCATTTTGGTTTGAATACAGATAATCGTAAAGTTCCTCCTGCTGAACACGGTATTAGTGAAATGATGTTGGATTTATATCAACATTATCAGCAGCCGCTTAGCCATAAACAGCTTGGCGAATGGCATAAAATGATTACCAATGGACGTAGGGATTTACGAGAAATTGGTCGTTATCGCACACATAATGAACCTATGCAAATTGTCTCCGGTGAATTATATGAACCTAAAATTCATTTCGAAGCGCCGCCCTCTACTCAGATACAGCAAGAAATGGAGCAATTTATTACGTGGTTTAATGGTAGTGAGAAGGGACAAAACGATGCATTACCAACGCTGATTCGATCTGGTATCGCACATTTATATTTTGAAAGTATTCACCCTTTTGAAGATGGTAATGGTCGTATTGGACGAGCCATTTCTGAAAAGGCATTATCGCAACATTTAAACCGTCCTACACTTATTGCTATTGCGCATACTATAGAGGATAAACGTAAAGCCTATTATGCTGCTCTACAAAATAGTAGTCGAGATTTACATATTGAACAGTGGCTGCACTACTTTTGCGAAATGGTACTCACCGCACAAGATCGAACACAACAGATGATTGATTTTTTAATAGGAAAAAGAAACTTTTATCAAATATTTTCTGGTCAACTAAACCCAAGGCAAGAAAAGGTGATTGGGCGTATATTTCGTGAAGGCATTGACGGATTTACAGGAGGTCTGAGTGCCGAAAACTATATTAGTATTACAGGAGCGTCACGCGCAACAGCCACTAGAGATTTGCAAAAACTGCTTGAGATAGGCGCAGTAACCAAAACAGGTGAGCGTAAATCTACACGTTATTATTTATCAGATTTTTCAAAATAGGTGAGTAGTGGGGTAGTCTTTTACTTTCTAACTCTGGTTTATATGGCGCATCTGGAGGGATTAACCAAAGTACATCCTTGTACTTTGCCCTTCGGGCGCTGTCGCGGTTCAAATTGTTCCAGACAATTTGTCGAACAGGGGGTTCTTATCAAATCCTCGGGATTCATCATACAAAAAAGCCCCGCAAGAGCGAGGCTATTTTATATGGCGCATCCGGAGGGATTAACCAAAGCACATCCCTGTGCTTTGCCCTTCGGGCGCTATCGCGGTTCAAATTGTTCCAGACAATTTGTCGAACAGGGGTTCTCATCAAATCTTCCAGAAACCCCATATACTAAAAACCCCACGAAAAAATGTGGGGTTTTTAGTATATGGCGCATCCGGAGGGATTCGAACCCCCGACCAAGTGGTTCGAAGCCACCTACTCTATCCAGCTGAGCTACGGATGCGTACAGGGTGCAGTTTGGCTAAGGCCAAGTTTGCTTGAAGAGGGCGCTATTAAACCCTATGTGGGCAGGGGATTCAATGGTCAATCGCTAAAGTATTGATTTATTTAGTAATACTGGGTTTTGTGGATTTATTAGGCAGGCGAGTTGGGTGGTTGTGATGTTACATTTTGTTACTCGGCGTTACATCCCTGAAAAGCTATAATGGTTGGGCGGTTTTATAGTAGCTCCTGTCAAATTACTTATTTATCAGGAGATGATTATGAAGACTCGAACAAAAGTTGTGGCTGCCTTTCTTGGTGTTTTTGCCGTTGTTAGTACTGCGTTTGCCTTTGGCGGCAAGCACCACGGGCCGGAAAAACGCCTAGATCGTATGGTGGAAAAGGTGGCTAAAAAGTTAGATTTGGACGATAGCCAGAAAGAAAAACTCACTATTGCCAAAGAAGCTGCATTAACGTTACACCAAGCGGTGCGTAACGATAGGCAAGCACTGCAGAATGATATTTTATCGTTAGTGAGCAGCGAGACGTTTGATCAGGCTTTAGTGCTGGATCATATTAATGCGAAGACAAATGCCGTTCAGGAAAATATGCCAGCGGTGGTTGCGGCAGTCGGTGATTTTTATGATAGTCTCAATGCCGAGCAACAAGCAGAGATCCGCAAACGTGTGGAGAAAAAAATGAAGCATATTCGTGATCATCATGATGATGATTAATGCCAAATAGATTTTTCTTCTCAATAGTTAAACACAGTAGTTAAACAGTGATGCACAAGTGGCGAAGTCAGAGTATGCTAGCGACCTTGCCCCTTGTGCTTTTTTACATAAATGGAATGCACAGTTGAATATTAAGTGCTTAACCAAAGCCCGCCGTGAATACATCCGTGTAGGCTCAACACCCGCATCCCTGCGGGTGATGACTTTGGTTAATCACTCTATATTCATCACAATAACGTTAACGAGATAGCGATGCTTATTGATTATTTTGGTTGTACCCTATGCAAAACATCTTATTAATTGATGACGATAATAAACTTGGTGAATTATTAAGTACCTATTTTGCGGGTTTTAATATTCATTGCGATAATGCAGTCACCCCCAGTGAAGGCTATAAAAAGCTCGACGAACAAGACTACGAATTAATTATTCTGGATGTGATGCTGCCAGAGCAAGATGGTTTTGAAGTCTGCAAACACATCCGTAAAACGAATGACATTCCTATTATTATGCTAACCGCGCGTGGTGATGTGATGGATAGAATTGTGGGCTTAGAAATAGGGGCCGACGATTATCTAGCCAAACCTTTTGAGCCACGCGAACTTCTAGCGAGAATTCAAACCATTTTAAAACGCACACAAAAAACGTCGCAAAGTCCGGCATTGGGTACATTGCGTTTTGGTGATCTGGTTATTGAACTTGCCTCTATGCAGGTAACCATTAAAGGTGAAGCTATTGCCCTAAGTGCCATGGAGTATCAGTTACTAGTCTTGCTGGCTTCCTCTCCTCATACTTTATTTAGTCGCGATGATATTCTGAATAAATTAAAAGGGGTGGATACCGAATTATTTTCTCGTTCGGTCGATATTTTAGTGAGCCGAGTCCGGCAAAAACTCAAACCCTTAGAGATGATTAAAACCGTGCGTAGTCGCGGCTATTTATTTGTGGGTGAGGCCTCATGAATTGGGCGAATATAAAAAAAGGCAGTTTATCAGCTAAATTGGTTCTGCTATTTATTGTGATTGCCATGATATTTGTCTTGGTCGTGGGGTCTAGCTTGCGTCATGTCTATAAGGGGCATTTTAAAGATAAGGTGCGCCCACATTTAACGAAATACCTTGAGTATGTTCGAGACGATATTGGTTTGCCAGCCGACCGTGATAAAGCCAAACAACTCGCCGATAAACTCAATATTAGTATTGTGATTGTTGATTCCCAAGGGCAATGGTCGTCGGATAATCGCTATGTGAATATGGATGTAGCAGAGCTGGAACACCGTTACACTAAAGAAGGCGTTATCTATGGTTCGATGGACATCGGTAAAGAAGATTATGTGACTATGATTGTGGATGACACGACTTTTTTATTTGATCTAAGTCGCTTTAAGCCCGAGCGGGACAAAGGCAAAGCTTTTGCGCCGTTATTATTTTTGCTGATTGTGTTGTTATTACTTTACTACGCTATTCGAAAATTATTTTCGCCTATTTTAACGATCCAAGAAGGTGTACGTGAGATTGGTTCGGGTAACTTAAATCGTAGAATACAGGTGACACGTAATGATGAGTTAGGTGTGTTAGCCAAAGACATTAATGTGATGGCCGATGAGCTACAAAAAATGTTGGATGCTAAACGCCAGTTGCTATTGGCCGTGAGCCACGAGTTACGCTCACCATTAACCAGAGCCAATGTGGCTGTAGAAATGTTGGAAGACAGTGGATTAAAGCAACAAATCAAACTGGATATTCAAGAAGTGAATGATCTTGTTGGTGAAATATTAGAAACCGAAAGACTGAATGATAACCATCAAGCCTTAGATAAAACCGAACAAAATCTTAACGAGCTTTGTACCCATTTAATTCATGAATTAGTGGACGCTGGTGATGCAGATACGGCCTTTTTACACTGCCACTTCCCCAGCCAGCCAATCACACTTTCGTTAGATAAAACCCGTATTAAGTTGTTATTAAAAAATATTATTAGCAACGCCGTGCGTTATAAAACTCAGCGTGTAGATGTAACGCTCAGGCAAGAGACTAACCACGTGGTTCTAGAAGTGGCGGACGATGGGCAAGGGGTGGAAAGCGAACTGGTTCCCCATCTAACAGAGCCGTTTTATCGTGTAGACCCTTCAAGGCAGCGGGAAACAGGGGGCTATGGCTTGGGTTTATACCTTTGTAAAGTAATTGCTCAAGCACACGGTGGGCGTTTGGAGATCCATAGTCAGATCAATAAAGGTACGACGGTGAGTCTTTATTTGCCGTTGTCATAAGCTGGGTATTGATGCGTTGTTAAGCAGGGGCTTGTATTTTGCCGCTTAGCCACCATATCTGATCCATCGTTTTTTTGGTTTAGAGAGCAATATGTCAGAACAGTCTATTTTTAAGGTGATTTTTTACAACGAAGGTGAGGTATTTGAGGTATATGCTCGTCATATTTATCAGAGTGATATGTATGGTTTTATTGAGTTGGAGACCTTTATTTTTGGTGAAAATACCCAGCTGATAGTCGATCCTAGCGAAGAAAAGTTAAAAAATGAGTTTGCGGGTGTCACACGTTCTTATATCCCTATGCAATCTATTATCCGTATTGATGAGGTGGATAAAGAAGGGCAGGTGAAAGTATCCGATATTAAAGGTAATGGAAATAACGTTACTCAATTGCCTGCACGTAACCCTAAACCCAGTAATAGTGATTCTTAATCATGAGTGCCGACCTTAATCCCCCTGAGTCAGGTTCGGACATCTTTTATCGCCAAAGCGGTTCAACTCAGGCACCAGTTTTAATTGCCATTCACGGTCTTTTTGGTTCTTTAGATAATTTGGGTGTAGTGGTGCGCCAGCTGTCGGAGCACTACTGCGTGTATTCTCTGGACCTGCCGAATCATGGGCGCTCTGCCCATACCGATACTATTACCCTAGCCAGTATGGCAGAAATGATTGTGCAATGGATGTCTGATTTATCGATCGATAAGGCCCATTTTTTAGGCCATTCTTTAGGTGGCAAAGTGGCCATGGAAATCGCGCTGCGCTACCCAGAAAAAGTCGACAAAATCGTGGTTGCTGACATTGCGCCTGTGGCTTATGAACATCGCCATCAGGACGTGTTTGATGCCTTTAACGCAGTGGATTTACAGAACCTGACCAGCCGTGCAGATGCCGATAAATCTATGCAGCCCCATGTGGCCGAGATGTCTACACGGAGTTTTTTATTAAAAAACTTGGAAAAAAAAGACGGTGTATGGTCTTGGCGAATGAATCTAACGGGATTGATCCAAGCTTACCCAGCGCTGATTGCGGCTAATTCCACGGATTTAGGTGCTCACAATGGTCCCATGCTATTCATAAAAGGCGAGTTATCTTCTTATATTTTGCCAGAACACCGCGACCAGATACTAAGCCTTTTTCCCAATGCTAGCGTAAAAGTGATTAATGACACACGTCATTGGTTACATGCGGAAAAGCCAGATATCTTTGCGGGCATTGTTAAACGCTTTCTGCAGAGCTGATTCAATAGAATCAGTTGACAGCTTTCAGTCTACAGGTAACAGGAAAAGCCTATTTTTTAGTGTTTTAACTGTTAGCTGTGAGCTTTTGCGATGTCTGCGACAGTCTGTATTCTCATTCAAATCATAGAAATACAGTCGTTGCCAACAGTGTTACCTTTAGCGGGATAATAGTAAGAGCTAATATATAATCGATAGTCAAATATGAGGATGCAATATGAACATACTAATCACCGGTGGTTCAGGGTTTATTGGTTCTCATGTCATTCCCCCCTTGTTAGCACAGGGCCACAAGGTCATTGTGTTTTGTCGTAGTATTCTCAAATCGCAAATGATTCTTGGCACAGAAGTGACGTGTGTAGATCAGCTGGATAATGTTACATCCCCTATAGATATTGTGATCAATTTAGCGGGCGAGCCTATTATGGGTGCTCGTTGGTCTGCGCAGCGTAAGCAACAATTATTAGATAGCCGTGTTGGGGTGACTCACAAACTCATCTCATGGATATCTACCCTAGAAAAAAAGCCAGCCTTACTGATTAGTGGCTCGGCCATTGGTTATTATGGCAACTACCCTGAAGACCAAGCTTTAGACGAAAGTGCATCGCCACGTTCTTGTTTTCCCAGCGAATTGTGTAAAGAGTGGGAGTTCGAAGCACTTAAGGCACAATCCTTTGGTATCAGAGTATGTTTGTTAAGAACGGGTGTGGTTTTAGATAAGCATGCCGGCGCATTGCAGAAAATGTGGTTGCCTTTCAAATTAGGTTTGGGGGGCAATGTAGCGTCCGGTAAGCAATGGTTTTCGTGGATTCATATTCACGATATGGTGCAACTTATCTTGTACTTGATCGAGAACAAAGACATACAAGGCCCTGTTAATGCCACTGCGCCGCACCCAGTGACCTACAATGAATTTACCCGCACCTTGGCAAACACACTATCTCGCCCCCATCTTTTTCCCATGCCAAAGGCGGTGTTAAATCTTTTGTTTGGTGAGTCAGCACAGTTATTAACTGAAGGACAAAAAGTGGTTCCTCAGGTTTTGTTGGAGCAGGGGTTTTCGTTTCGGTTTAGTCGTGTTGATGATGCGTTGAGGGATATTGGTGGGAGTCGCTAGATGTCGGACGACGGCACGAAAATTGTTCCAGACATTTTCGATGTACCCCTCGTCCTGAGGGGCAACGTCAGACGCTTTAAAACAAAAAACAAAAACGGCAGAGTTAGTAGGAAGGTTTATGTTTGGTGAGCAGGATATTATTGAGTGTGAACAAGCGCTTCGTTTGGCTATGTTGTCTTCGGATATTGAGGCTTTAGATCGGTTGCTTGCGCCGGATTTATTGTTTACTAATCACTTAGGTCATATAGTCAGCAAGACAGATGATATTGATGCCCATAGAACGGGTATGTTGCGTATTGATCGTTTGGAATTATCAGAGCAGCGTATCATGCCTGTAGGTGATGTTGTGACTGTTTCTGTAAGAGCTAAACTCTCGGGTACGTATGACCAACAGACAGCTTCGGGTGAGTTTCGTTTTACTCGCATTTGGGCACAGACAGATAAGACACAAGCAGATACAGCGCAACCGAACCGATGGCAGGTGGTAGTGGCTCATTCTAGTTTACTGGCTTAAATACAATCTAATTTTTCGCTTAACAAAAAGAGCCGTTAGTATTTCATAACGGCTTATAATGGGGGCTTTTGAATTGTCTATTGGTTTATCTAGTAAGCTATCAAAGTTTACGCGATGGCTTGTAATTTACCCGTTTCACTCACCTTTAATCTTGCAATGACTTTTGCGAGTTGTCGGTATAATTCCTGTGGTGTACGGTCGCCGTATTGTTCTAAGTACACTTTAATGGCATCCATTTCTTCTAGCCAAACATGAGTATCGATACTTAATAATTCTCTCATTGTATTGGCGGTAATCTCCAAGCCAGTGGTGTTAATATCTTCTATCTCTGGGAAGAAGCCGATTGGTGTTGCTTGCGCATCCACTTTGCCTTCGCAGCGCTGAGCAATCCATTGTAGTACACGAATATTGTCACCAAAGCCAGGCCATAAAAATTCACCTGCATCATCTTGTCTAAACCAGTTCACGTGAAAAATACGTGGTAGTTTTTCCGGCTGTGCAGATTTTTTAGCAAAGCTTAACCAATGTTCCCAGTAGTCGCCAAAGTTATAACCGCAAAACGGTTTCATTGCCATTGGATCGCGGCGAACCAAACCGACTTGTCCTGCGGCGGCAGCGGTGGTTTCCGAAGCAACACTGGCTCCCATTAATACACCATGCTCCCAAGAAAAAGATTCGTGTACTAATGGCGCTAATTCACGTCGGCGTCCACCAAAAATAATCGCCGAGATAGGCACTCCCTCAGGTGCTTCGGCTAATGAGGAATAGTTTTTATTTTGTTTTGCCGATACGGTAAAACGAGAGTTAGGGTGTGCTGCTGGCCCTTTGGCTATATTCACAGAGCCTTCTTGTTCTGAGGAACAGTCTATACCGTGCCAGTCAATAGCGGGCTCGCCTGTTTTCTTTCCTTCCCACCAAGGTTGCTTGTCTGCCGTTTGCGCAACATTGGTGTATATCGTATTTTTTTGGATCATATTGTAGGCGCAAGGATTGGTTTTCTCGCTGGTGCCGGGCACTACGCCAAAGTAGCCTGCTTCAGGGTTAATGGCTCGTAGTTGGCCTTCATCATCGAGATGCATCCAAGCGATATCATCACCTAGGGTCCATACTTTCCAGCCGCTGTACTGCTCGGGTGGGATCAACATGGCTAAATTGGTTTTACCGCAGGCGGAAGGGAAGGCAGCAGCAATGTAGTGTGTGTCGCCTTCGGGGCTTTCTAGACCTAAAATAAGCATATGTTCAGCTAACCAGCCTTCTTGACGACCTTGCCAGCTAGCAATGCGTAAGGCGTGGCATTTTTTACCGAGTAATGCATTGCCACCATAACCTGAGCCATAACTCATAATGCTATTTTCTTCGGGAAAATGCATAATGAAACGACGCTCGGGATCTAGCTCACCGGTTGAGTGTAAGCCTTTAACAAACTGACCTTCTTTTTCGATGCGCGCCAGTGCCTGATCACCCATCCGTGTCATCAATTTCATATTAATGACTACATAAGGGCTATCGGTAATTTCCACTCCGCAACGGGCATAAGGGGAATCAATGGGGCCCATGCAGTAAGGGATAACATATAAAGTTCGCCCCTGCATGCAGCCTTTAAATAAAGCATTCATTTTGCGTTTAGCAGTGACGATATCCATCCAGTTGTTATTAGGACCTGCGTCGGTTTCGTTATCGGTACAAACAAAGGTGAACTGCTCTACACGGGCGACATCCGAAGGGTCCGAAAGGTGTAGATAACAGTCTGGATGTGTTTCTGGATTTAAGGGCTGCAGTGTCTCACTGTCAACCATGGAGGCGACCAGTGCATCATACTCATCATCACTGCCATTGCACCAGTGTATGAGTGAAGGTTGTGTCAATGCTTCAATTTCTTTAACCCATGATTGTAGAGCTTTATTGGTTGTTGTCATTTTGTAAACCTTTTTTAGTTTTAGGCTTGGTGGTTAAGCTTGTTATTAAAATTGCTGTTAAGTCACGTGATTTCAGGTCATCAGCGTGTCGCGTGTTTGGTCTTTAATGATTCTTATATTCTGATCTTCAATAACTATTGGGGCGGATTAATTTCAACAGGTGATGTTTAACCGCGAAAATATTAAAACGTCTTTTTGTCATAAAATGTATTGATGTTTGTGATAATTGTTATAACCTATAGGTTATGTGGGGGCCTGTTCACACCAATTGAATACCCACTGTTGTGACCAAGTTAGTGGCGAATAACGCACGGTGGTACAACCCTTCGGGCCGGGCCACTTTTTCCCTCTGGTTGCGTCCCCTATATGGATATAGGGGAGGAGCGAGAGCAGGACGCGGTAAGCTTTATCAGTCGTTTATTTAGAATGACTACCTCGGCACCCCCTTGATGGGTGAACCTCACTCCTTCTTCCTTGCCAGAGGAAAAAAGTGACTCCGGCAGTGGGTATTCAATTAGTGTGAACAGGCCCTAGTCCTGTTCTTATTCACCGCTTGTTTGAGAAAAATTATGTTGGATCCACGAATAAAAATGCGCCATTTGGATAGTTTTGTCGAAGCGGCAAAAGTTGGTAAGCTGTCGGTAGCGGCTGATAAGCTGGCGGTCACTCAGCCGGCTATTTCTAAAACAATTAAAGAGTTAGAGGGGTACTTGGGGGTATCTTTATTTTTCCGTACCAGCAAAGGTATCGGTCTGACGAGTCATGGCGAGCTGTTTTATCGACATGTGCAAATGGGTTTAGGTTCAATCAAATTCGCGGTCGATGGAATTCAGCAAGGCA
>JAHDEM010000019.1:26581-31641 GCA_020628895.1 Candidatus Endobugula sp. | reverse complement strand
GTGCAAATGGGTTTAGGTTCAATCAAATTCGCGGTCGATGGAATTCAGCAAGGCACATCCAGTGTTGCACCACAAATTTCTATTGGTGTATTGCCGACGGTGGCGGCTTTATTAATGCCAAAAGCGATCCAATATTTTACTGCTGCTGGTTTGGACAATAATATTCATCTTTATGATGGCCCTAATACGCTATTGATCGATTTGTTGCGTAGTGGCGATGTTGATTTAATGGTGGGGCGTTTAGCCGAGCCTTCGGTGATGCAAGATCTCAGCTTTATTCATCTTTATTCTGAGCGCGTCTGCTTTGTTGTACACCCCGCGCATCCATTATTACAGTTAGGGCGTTTGCCAGAAGTAAAAGATATTATCGATTTCCAAGTGGTGATTCCCTTACCTAAGTCGATCAGTCGGCCTGTAGTGGATCGTTTATTGATTAGTCATGGTATTTCAGAGCTGCCTAATCATATTGAAACAGGGTTAGCGCGTTTTGGGCGCCAATATGTACAGCAATCCGATGCGGTTTGGATTACCTCTAAAGGGATTGCCGTCGATGATATTAATCGAGGTATTTTAGTGGAGCTACCCATTGAAACCGATGACACTCGCGGCCCAGTAGGACTCACCTATCGACCCGGTGCGAGTCAGAATATGGCGCTAGACGCAATGATTAATGCAATTCGTCAAGCGGCGAATGAGCTGGATGAAAAGTTTCAGCAATAAGCATGATATTCCCAAAGCTTCAGTTGTTGTGACCGATGTTGTTATGACTTAGAGGCTGCTTTGGATAGTCTGCTTCTAGTAGATGAATAAGCTTTAGCGTTTTAAATCCATCTAGCCATTGGTGACAATGGGCAATACATTGTTCGTTGTTATTTATTTGCTTATCAATGTGTGCAAATAAACGTTCAATCTGCAGTGTGGTTAATGCAGCCTGTAGTGGCTTGCTCAGTTGTTTGAGCCAATGTGCATAGGCTTGTGATTCTTTTTTGTAGTCAAACAGCAAACTAAAGTGTGTGAGCAGTGCCGACAATTCGGTAAAACATTGGGGGTGATAATAGAGATATTCTTGGTCGGGATTGTCCATCGCCAGTATTTTTTCTACGGCGGGCCCTGTGCCAAAAGGGACTCTATCTGAGTGACGAGATTCAATACCTAACACCGTGTTCTCGAGCGTAATCACTTTCCCGAGTTTGGCGAGTTTGTTTAATAAATAAAAATCTTCGCCACCAGCTTTTTTCGGAAAACCCCTGGCCATGCAATAGTCATTTGCATGGGTAGCAATGCAGCTACCTAATGTATGATAAGCGTAAGGCGAGCCTGCTTTTTTTAAACCGTTAACGTAATATGCCAAGGCTTGTTCGTAACGCTGTGTGGCATCATCAAGGGGAGCATTGCCCGAAGGAATATGTTTGTAAGCGTAAACCGCAGCACTTATATGCTCTTGTGTATTGCCAGTAGCATTATCTAAATCAGCAAAATAATTGCTGGGCAAATGGGTATCGGCATCGGAATAATGAATCCAATCGGTGTTGAGTTTTTGTTGTTGTATCAACTGGCAGGCAATATCGCCACCTATTTTACGCGCTAATCCTACCCCTTGTTTATGCGGTATTTTTTCTTGTGTAAAGCGATCAATCATTAATAAATCTATATTGTCACTTATGGATAGTAACTGATGTGAGTGGCTATGATTAATGCTTTGGTAATGCGATAAAACAATGTTCCATAGTGCTTGGTTAGCTTGCGTGTTGCTTACCGTATCGGGTTGATTAACAATTAAAATAACAAGCAGAGATTCATTTTTTATTGGCGCAACTATACGTTCGATTACGTCAGGACTTTCTTTATATACGGGAATAACGAGCACATGTTGGTAGCACTTGTGTGTAATATGAGTAGCCAGTGTGATTTCTGGTTCTGCATAACCCGATAGGTATTTTTGCCGGTTGCGTTGGTATGGTTTATGTCGAGCTGTCATTAGTCAGGTATGTGAACATGGCTCATGGTTTTTTAATGCAATGCCGCTCGAATAGGTAAGCCCTGAGTAATCTCGGCTTCTGCATCTAACAGTTCATCTAGTCGTTGCTCTATGGTTGGCCTATCAAAATAACGTTCGGCTAGATCGATAAACAGCATATGATGTTTGGATTCTGAATCGGTAATCAATTGATAAAACTGGCGCATTTTGGCATCGGGGTGATGTTGGGCAACTAAGCCAAAGCGTTCACAACCTCTAGCCTCGATAATCGCCGCTATCAATAAGCGGTCGAGTAAATACCACTGGCTACCATTGCGGGTATGCTTTCTTAACCCATTAACATAAGGGTCTTTTTCATCTGGACCTAAATGTAATCCTTGCGCTTGCATTAGTTTAATCACTTCGCGAAAGTGGGCCAGCTCTTCGATAGATAAGTCGGCCATGGCACTAACTAATTCGGGTTTGTCTGGATAGTGCAATAGCATAGACATGGCCATGCCCGAGGCTTTTTTTTCTGCTTGCGCATGATCGTTTAAAAACGCATCAAAATCGTTAAGTACTGTTTCTACCCAAGACATAGGGGTGTTAAAACGCAGAAGTAATAAATCGTCTTTAATCGCTGTCATAAGTGTCAATAATGGTAAGGGTTAAGAGTAGAGCCTTATTGCGCGGGATTATAGATCGAAACACCATTGTTGTCCCACTAAAAATTAATATGTGCTTTTCTTAATGAATGCTTGTACAAACATCAAAAAAGTTCACCATTAACAGTTAACTATTAACCTCTAAAACACTAAAAATAGGCTTTTCCTGTTAGCTGTAGACTGAAAGCTGTTAACTGATTTTTTCAGAAAGGATTTTTGCTGGTGATTGAGGCGGTGATTGATGTTAGCCAATAGGGGTTCAGGGGTTTATAATGGCCGCTTTGATTTTATTAGGTGCATTTTACGTTGGGTGTGCTCGTTATGCTTTCGAGCGAATGGGTAAAGAGGCGTAATCAATAGATGCTATAAAAATAAGCCAATTCAGTATTGGTCATACAACAAAGTAAGGTTCTTTTCATGGTTATTTCCCCTAAGGTTCGTGGTTTTATTTGTACTAATGCGCATCCACAAGGCTGTGCCGCTAATGTTAAAGCGCAAATCGCGCATATCCAATCTAAAGCGCCTTATGAGCCCAAAGGGCAATATGCTGCTCCTAAAAATGTATTGGTGATCGGTGCCTCTACTGGATATGGTCTAGCATCGCGTATTGCGGCTACCTTTGGATATGGTGCGGCAACCTTAGGTGTGTTTTTTGAAAAACCGCCTACCGAGAGAAAAACAGGTTCAGCCGGTTATTACAACTCTGCGGCTTTCGAACAAGCTGCAAGTGAAGCGGGCATTTATGCAAAAAGCATTAACGGCGATGCGTTCTCTACGGCATGCAAAGAACAAGTGATCGAACAAATTAAAGCGGATATGGGCAAGATTGATTTGGTGGTATACAGCTTGGCGTCGCCACGTCGTCAGGACCCAGTTACTGGTGAGGTGTATTCTTCAACCCTTAAGCCTATTGGCGATAGCTATACGGCCAAAAACCTGAATACCGATACCCAAGAAGTTGGCGAAGTTACCGTGGAACCTGCCAGCGATGAGGAGATAGCTACCACCGTTAAAGTGATGGGCGGTGAAGATTGGGAATTATGGATCAATGCATTGTCTGAAGCGGGTGTGTTAAACGAAGGCGTGCAAACAGTCGCTTATACCTATCTTGGTGAAAAGCTGACTTGGCCTATCTATGGTCATGCAACCATTGGTAAAGCGAAAGAAGATCTGGATCGTGCTGCCAATGCATTACGTGATCAATTAGCATCGTTAAAGGGTTCTGCACATGTAGGCGTACTCAAGGCGGTTGTGACACAGGCCAGCTCTGCGATACCAGTGATGCCTTTATACTTATCTATTCTTTTTAAAGTGATGCAAGAAGAGGGTACTCATGAAGGTTGTATTGAACAATTACAGCGCCTGTTTACCGAGTGCTTATATACCGATGCACCACGTATCGATGAGCAGCAGCGTTTTCGCGTTGATGAGTTAGAGTTATCACCGGAGATTCAAGCCAAGGTCGAAGCGATATGGCCGCAAGTCACCAGCGAAAACCTCAATGACCTATCAGACTTTGCACTATACCAAGCGGAGTTTTTACGCTTATTTGGTTTTGGTGTAGAAGGTGTGGACTACGATGCAGACACCACACCATTAGTAGAAGCGAACTTTTTGTAATCTAAAGCGATTCGCTATTGGTTTATCAATGACTTATCCATTAACAAATCCATTAATAAATCTATTAATAGTGTGCGGTAGGAAAATATGGAACATCGTCAGTTAGGTAATACAGATATCAATGTCAGCTTAATCACACTGGGTACAATGACATTTGGTGAACAAAACACCCAAGCCGAGGCTTTTGAGCAAATGGACTATGCCTTTGCTTATGGCGTTAATACTATTGATGTCGCAGAAATGTATCCGGTGCCTCCACGTGAGGAAACTTACGGAGCCTCTGAGGTGATGGTAGGCAATTGGTTAGCACAACGCGGCCTTCGAGACCAAATTGTGCTAGCAACCAAGGTGACGGGTAATTCAGCTAATAATGCAGGCTTTCAGTATATTCGTGGCGGCCCACGTCTTAAAGCAGAACAGGTAAAACAAGCGGTTGAAGGTTCGTTGCAGCGATTGCAAACTGACTATATTGATATCTACCAATTGCATTGGCCCGATCGTCACACCAATTGTTTTGGCCGTTTAGGTTATGAGCATGACGCAAACGATGATGCGGTTGAATTGGCTGAGACCTTGTCCGCGTTAGATGAATTGATTAAGGAAGGAAAAATTCGTCACTACGGTTTGTCGAATGAAACTCCCTGGGGTGTTATGGAATCTTGCCGTATTGCGCAGGAGGCGGGAATGCAGCGACCAGTGAGCATTCAAAACCCTTACAATTTATTAAATCGTACTTACGATATTGGTTTGGCCGAGATTTCTATTCGAGAAAAAATTGGCTTGTTAGCCTACTCGCCATTAGCATTTGGTATGTTGTC
>JAHDEM010000019.1:24595-26481 GCA_020628895.1 Candidatus Endobugula sp. | reverse complement strand
CACAATAATCCTGTGTACGATAGGGTGCAGCGATATGGTCGCGAGCGTCATAACCCAGACTCTAAAACCATTAACCGTAGTGATGTGCGAGCAATGGTTAAGGCTATGAAGCAGGGCGACTGGTTGTGGTATGCGGCCGATCAAGATTATGGCCCTAAAGTGAGTGAGTTTGTCCCTTGGTTTGGTATTGACGCCGCTATAGTGTCTGCCCCTGTTAGGTTAGCAACAATGGCTGATGTACCTATTGTGGGGATTACCTATAAACGCCGTGATGACTATAGTGGCTATGAGATTACGTTTTTGCCCGCGTTTGAGCATATGCCCTCGGGAGATAATCAAGCGGATTTAGTACAACTGAATCAGCATTTTGAACAATGTATCCGCGAGAATCCAGAGGAATATTTGTGGGTTCACCGACGTTTTAAAACCCGTCCAGAAGGTATGCCCTCGCTTTATAGCCGTTAATAAAATAGATAGGAGGCTATTTTGTTCATTTCTGTCTATATCCAACGGTTAAGTCAAACAATTCCGCGTATATTCCTTGTATAAGGTCGCTTGCGTCAGTAACATATCGCCCTTGCTTTAACACTTTTAGAAAAACCTGCGGAGTTTATCAATGGCTAATAATAGCCCACTCATTCAAGGGAGTCTTGTGGCTTTAGTCACCCCCATGCATCCTGATAATTCTATCGATTGGGACGCCCTTTCATCCTTAGTTCAATACCATTTGGACCAAGGGACTCACGGTATTGTTGCTGTTGGCACTAGTGGCGAATCAGCCACATTGTCGGTCGAAGAGCATTTGCGTGTTGTTGATGTGGTGGTCAAACAGGTCAACGGGCGTGTTCCCGTGATTGCAGGTACAGGTGCTAATTCAACCAGCGAAGCCGTTGAATTAACGCAAAAAGCAAAAGATTTAGGGGCAGATGCCTGTTTGCTTGTAGTGCCTTACTACAATAAGCCAACTCAAGAAGGGCTTTATCGTCATTTTATGCATATTGCGGATGCGGTAGATATCCCGCAAATTGTCTATAACGTGCCCAGCCGTACTATTACTGATATGAGTAATGAGACAGTCTTGCGCTTAGCTTCGCATAAAAACATTATTGGTATTAAAGACGCCACTGGTGATGTAGACCGTGGAGAGGACTTAATCAAACAAGCTCCTGAAGGCTTTGATATTTATTCTGGAGACGATGTAACGGCTTACGATCTTATCTTACGCGGAGGTAAGGGCAATATCTCGGTTACCGCTAATGTTGCACCTAAATTAATGTCGGACTTATGTACCTTGGCTATGTCGCAACAGCGTCTGAAAACTGAGCAGCTACAGTCTCGTTTATTGCCATTACACAATGCTTTATTTAATGAATCTAATCCTATACCCGTAAAATGGGCATTACAACAAATGGGGTTGATTCAGTCCGGCATAAGACTACCGTTGACGCCACTGTCTGAAAATCACCAACAACCACTGAGTGATGCTCTGCAAACATTAGGGATTTTATAATAATAATGAACAACATATTGTTAGCGAAAAAATCACTATTGATGGGCTTATTAGGTTCAATTATTTTAGTGGGTTGTACCAGTAACGATCAGTATTTGGATGCAAAAACATTACCGCCTATCACTGTACCTAGTGAGCTAGATAAAGAACGATTAGGGCAAATTTACAGTGTGCCAGAGGGTGATGGGCGGCTAGCGTCGGGTGAGCTTAAAAACCCATTACCGCCAACATTATCTGCTAGTCCTGCTATTGCTGATCCTAGAGTACAAACCTTTAATGGTCAGTCGTGGGTGGTGGTGCCTAAAGAAGCATCGGCGACATGGTCGCAGCTGATTATTTTTTTACAGTCACGGCAAATAAGAAGCTTAAAACAAGA
>JAHDEM010000019.1:4669-24495 GCA_020628895.1 Candidatus Endobugula sp. | reverse complement strand
GGCTTGCTCGATGTGATTAAAAAACAATTGTTTTAAGGCGAATTTGTGTCTATAGCTTTTTCTTCTTTAGGCAGTGGTAGTAAAGGTAACGGGACCCTAGTCAGAGATAATCGTACTGAAGATGGGGCGATTGTCTTAGTTGATTGCGGTTTTACATTGAAAGAAACCGAAAAGCGTTTAGCGCGTTTAGGTATTGCTCCTGAGCAGCTTGATGCTGTGATTGTAACTCATGAGCATGGTGACCATATTAATGGCGTAGGCCCTTTGGCTCGTAAATATAATGTGCCTGTTCATATTACACCGGGCACCTTAAGAGTTAAAAAGATTGGCCAGATACCACAGCAGCGTATTATCAAACATTACGAGCCGTTTTCCATTAAATCTCTTAATGTGACTCCGGTTGCTGTCCCTCACGATGCTAGTGAGCCCGCACAATATATTATTGAGTGTAATAATAAACGTTTAGGCATTTTGACGGATTTGGGCAATATCAGCCCTCATGTGGAAATGCATTATCAGTCTTGTGATGCATTGGTACTAGAGGCAAACCATGACCCAGCTATGCTGGCATCAGGAGCGTATCCCCTGTCGCTTAAACAACGAGTGGGTGGAGCTTGGGGGCATTTAAGCAATCAGCAAGCCGCACGTTTTTTAGAATCTGTTGATAGGGAAAAGTTAGAGTGCTTGGTGATTGCTCATATCAGTCGTCAAAATAATACGATTGAATTAGCCAAGCAGGCATTTGCTGACGTTCTTAATCCGGTTAAACAAGTCATCTATGCATGCCAGGATGAAGGTTTTGATTGGGTTAGTCTCACCGTAGATATTAACCATTAGTTGTGATTAAAGAATAACTATTTTTATTGTGTTGATTGTGAATTATTCAGCTCTATAATGCATCTATTGAAAATTGATTAGGTAATATGATGGAAAAACGCGAAGAATTATATGCAGGTAAAGCAAAATCTGTATATACCACCGATGATAGTGACCGGCTAGTTTTACATTTTCGGAATGATACGTCTGCATTCGATGGCAAGATTATTGAACAGCTTGACCGCAAAGGCATGGTAAACAATAAGTTTAATGCTTTTATTATGGAAAAGTTAGAAGCTGCGGGTATACCTACTCATTTTGAAGGTTTGTTGTCGGATAACGAATGTCTCGTGAAAAGAATGGACATGATTCCTGTTGAATGTGTGGTGCGCAATATTGCCGCAGGTTCTTTGTGTCGCCGTTTGGGAGTGGAAGAAGGCATAGATTTAACGCCTCCAACGTTTGAATTCTTCCTAAAGAATGATGAGCTAGGTGACCCGATGATTAATGACTACCATATTGAGTCATTCGGCTGGGCAACGGCAGATCAATTATCAGAAATGAAAAAACTGACCTTCCAAGTGAATGAGGTATTAAAAGCCTTATTTTTAGAGGGTGATATGTTATTGGTAGATTCAAAACTAGAGTTTGGCATCTTCCATGGCCAAGTGGTTTTGGGTGACGAGTTTTCTCCTGACGGGTGCCGTTTGTGGGACAAGGACACTCGTGAGAAGCTAGATAAAGATCGTTTTCGTCAGGGTTTAGGCAATGTTGTTGAGTCTTATGAAATGGTAGGCCAGCGTTTAGGACTTTCTTTTGATTAATTCTTGAAATTAATCAAAAATTACCTAGCTCATTAGTTGCTTTATTGCAGTTTATTGCCTAAATTTAGTAGTACATCAGTATTCTTATAACTTATTTGCATTTTGGATCGTTTTGGGAAATGTCAGTGTGACTTACACACATTTTTCATTGTCTTCTTGTTTGCAAATCCCACTATAGGTTTAGGCAATGTTTATTACAGGAATTAGTAACGAATCTTATCATCGAAGCATCAGTGAAGATCGACGTCGATATGAGCGTAAAGCGGCCGCTATTCGAGTTGAAATTATGCATCCATCAATAGGCACCATGATTGGTTCTACGCAGGATATTTCTGATGGTGGTGCATCGGTTCAATTGGACGGGCAGACTATCCCCCCTGTTGGCACCGAGGTGAATGTGCGTTTTATTAAAGTCGCGGGAGCGATTAATCAAGAACCTGTGAATATGAAAGTGATGTACCAACAACGAAATACTATTGGGTTAATGTTTGCCTGAATTATCTCCATTTAACTCCCAGCTGTTACTCGGTATTCACTGTACTTCTTCTGTTCTAGCCTCTCAGGCCGAGAGGTTAGCCACTGCCTTACAGCAACCTCTTCTTAAAACACCTCCGCACACTATTGATAATGGTTCTTTTGTTTTATTAGTGAGTGAAACTGGCGTGTCTTTACAGGCAACTGGTAAAAAAGTCGCCGGTCCTATTATGGTTGATTTTACTGCTGGAGCTACTGCTCATCGCCGTCAGTTTGGGGGTGGAAAAGGACAAATGATCGCAAAAGCCATTGGTATTAAAAATGCCTTTCGTCCCCATGTACTCGATGTGACTGCCGGTCTCGGTCAAGATGCTTTTGTATTGGCCACCCTAGGTTGCCGTATGTCCTTAGTCGAACGGTCACCCATCGTTCATGCACTACTCGATGACGGATTAAAACGGGCACAATTAGTAGCCGACGAATCCTTATTAAGTGTGGTATCGCGTATTGAGCTGGCCCATGACAATAGTATTGAATACATAAAAGCATTATCTGAGCCTGTGGATGTGATCTATTTAGACCCCATGTTTCCTGAACGAAATAACAAGGCCCAGGTGAATAAAAATATGCAGGCGTTTCACTCTCTTGTGGGAGAGGATAATGACGCGGGTAATCTCTTACAGCAGGCACTACAAAAAGTTATCTACCGAGTTGTTGTAAAACGCCCCCGTAAAGCGCCTTCTATCGATCAACAATTTCCCGAGCTAGCACTACCTAAACCCAATATTGTTTTTGAGGGTAAATCCACAAGGTATGATGTTTATACTTTGAAGAAAATGCCTTGATGTTGTTAGACGCCAGACATCTATATTCATAACGTCCTTGCATCGTTAAATTTGTATTTCGCGTCCAGCGTCTGACGTTTAGCGTTTTTTGCAAATATAGATGCCAATTTATATATAACTTGTTTTTCCACGCGCCATCTTTCGCGTGAGTCCTCATTTTTTTAATAAATTTTGGAAGTTGATTTCATAATAATTTATGATGATTTCTTCTCAAGGTTGGTAGGGATTGAGTATATAAAAAATAATGAATTTGGCGACAGGTTCTATCTGTTGATTACATACGAATAGGTGACAATATGGATTGGGATAAAGATAAAAAGCATCCGCAGGTGGTAAATTACCGAAACATTAGGGGCCAGTTGCAAACAGGTGATGTGATTGTATTTGGCGGTAATTATTTTTTTTCGAAAATTACCAAGATGGTAACAAAAAGTCAGGCTTCTCATGTGGCGACCATTTTAATTGATGAGCAGGGGCGCATTAATTTTTTCGAATCTTCTATTGGCGATATGTACCCTGAACATGAAGGTGTTCATTTACAAAAAATTTCCGACATCTTGCCTTTTTATAATGGAGATGTATGGGTATTACGCTTAAGTGATGAATTTAGAGCGACATTAGATATTAATAAAATGGAAAAATATTTATACGCTCAATTAGGTAAAGCCTACGATTATGATGGCTTAATTAAATCAGGTCTGGATTTTTTAGATGAACACAATATCGATGTCACAGTAACACGTAAGAACGATGACAAATTTTTCTGCTCTGAATTAGTCGTTGCAGGATTTATGGCAGCCGGGGGTATTCCAAATAATGTGAATTCGGCAGAGGTAACACCAAGCGATATTATCCGTTTAAATATCTTCCAAAAACCTTACTATATGATTAAAGCAGCCAACTACAAATCCGTGCCATTAAAACTTAATCACACTCATATCGATAGTTTGCCGCGCACGGCAGAGATTGCTTAATAGGTGGGAGCATCAGATAGAAGTTTCTGATCTTTATTTTGCTGATTCTTCTTTAAATACATGATCTATATCCGCTATCTCTCGTTTGCAAGAGATAGCGGATAAAAGCGTCTCGCGTCTTGCGTTGCCCCTCAGGACGAGGGGCACATCGAAAATGTCGGGAACAATTTTCGTGCTAACGTTGGACGTCTTTTATCAAGCTACCTTACTTTCTTTATCACCTGACTCTTTTTTAGCACTACTAATCGGCTCAACTTTACGTTGTTTCTCATATAAGAAACGTAGTACTTCAGAGCGGTAGTGGTTGTACTCAGGGTTGTCTGCCAATGCTAATCGATCACGTGGACGCTCTAGTTCAACTTTCAATATTTCTCCGATGGTTGCAGCAGGACCATTGGTCATCATTACAATGCGATCGGATAGAAGAACAGCTTCGTCTACATCGTGTGTAATCATAATAATGGTGTTACCTAACTTATTTTGTATCTCCATTACCGAATCTTGTAAGTGAGCACGAGTTAGGGCATCGAGTGCACCGAATGGCTCATCCATTAACAATACTTTAGGTTGCATCGCTAACGCACGAGCAATACCTACACGCTGTTTCATACCACCAGAAATTTCGTCTGGGCGCTTGTGCATAGCGTGGCTCATATGAACTAGCTCTAAGTTATGCTCAATCCAGTCTTTAATCTCGGCCTTGCTTTTGGTTTTACTAAATACGGTATTTACGGCTAGCTCGACATTTTGGTAAGCCGTTAACCAAGGCAATAGTGAATGGTTTTGGAATACTACCGCACGTTCTGGGCCTGGTTCGTTAACTTCTTTACCTTCTAAGATTACGCCGCCTTTTGTTGCTTCGTAAAGTCCTGCAACAATATTCAATACCGTTGATTTACCGCAACCAGAGTGACCAATCAGTGACACAAATTCGCCTTCTGCGATATTAAGATCTACACAATCTAATGCTTTAAAAGTGCCTTTAGGAGTAGGGAACTCCATATCTACTTTTGTTAATTCTAAAAAATTCATGATTCTTTCCTCGTGTACCTGTATTCGATTTATCGAACAACCGCGTTTTTGTCCCAGTTAACTATCTTTTGTAGCATCAACATTAATCGGTCAAGAATAAATCCGATAAATCCGATAACTAGGATGGCAACCATAATACGGCCAAGTGAGTTTGAACTACCGTTTTGGAATTCATCCCAAACAAACTTACCAAGGCCTGGGTTCTGTGCCAGCATTTCTGCCGCAATCAATACCATCCATGCAATACCTAATGATAAGCGTAGACCAGTAAACATTAATGGAATTGCAGAAGGTAAAACGATTTTCTTAACGTGGGTAAACCAGTTAAGGCGTAGTACTTTACTCACGTTTAATAAGTCTTGGCTCACACCGGCCACACCCACAGCGGTGTTAATCATGGTTGGCCATAAGCAACATAGTGATACGGTAATCATAGAAACGATAAACGATTTTGAGAAAGCCGGATCATCGCTCACATAAACCGCACTCACTACCATTGTCACCAATGGCAACCAAGCTAATGGGGATACAGGTTTTAGTATTTGAATGATTGGATTGATTGCTTGATAGCTGCTTGCACTTAAACCGATAACAATACCAATAGGGATAGCAATAAGGCTGGCGAGGATAAACCCGCAAAGCACAGTGATCAAACTGGTGCCAATTTGGTCAAAAAAGGTGATGCGGCTTTTATATTCCCGCCACTTTACTTGCGCATCAGGGTTTTTTGCCAATTTCTTTTCATTGCGCTCACGCTGTCTTTCGTATTTTTTCTGTACAGCCTCACGTTCAACACGGTGCTCTTCAACGAGATTTGAGGCTTGGTTGTAAACTTCACCGGGGCCAGGGAAGTTACCTAGTGATGTCACAATGTTTTGTGCGGCAACTTGCCATAACAATAAAAAGATAGCTAGGCCTAAAATGGGTAAGCTTAAGGCTTTAAATAAAGATACGGCATCGTCTTTAGAGACACCTTCTTTCGCTATTTTTATGAATGGTTTTAAGGGTTGTTGTAAGACTGCGCTAATGCTCATAATATATTTCCAGTGTCGCTGTATGTGGTAAATACGGCAAAAAATTAACTTAATAGGTTTTAAGGCAAACCTGAAAAATAGACTTTAGTTAAATATATTTTTCAGGACTGTCTTTTTGTTCAAACATTCTTTTCTCAAAAAAACCTTCGTGTTGCCACGAAGGTGAAAATGACTGTAACGATAAATGCCGTTTCTAGGGAGAAACGGCATGGGCTTTATTACAGTACTTGGTCAGCTTTTAAACCGATCTTAAACGAGTTGATATATTCGGTAGGCTTAGAACCATCGAATGTAACAGTGTCAATAAAATCAGGCTGTGGTGGTTTAAAACCAGTTTCTGTATCGAAGTCTGGGAAGTCTTTTGCATCAGCTTCGCCATCTGCGATCAATGCTTTAGCAGCAACCGCGTATAGGTCTGGACGATAAACGTCTGCAGCTACTTTCTTGTACCAAGCATCATCTTTTGCTTCTGCAATTTGTCCCCAGCGACGCATTTGAGTTAAGTACCAAATAGCATCTGAGTAGTATGGGTAAGTTGCGTTATAACGGAAGAATACGTTGAAGTCTGGGATTTCACGCTTGTCGCCTTTCTCGTACTCGAATGTACCTGTCATAGAGTTAGCGATTACGTCATAATCCGCACCTACATAGTAAGGCTTAGATAGATATTCAACCGCTTCTGGACGGTTAGCATTGTTATCAGCATCTAACCACATTGCTGCACGAATTAATGCTTTAACAACAGCAGTGGTTGTGTTTGGATATTTATCAGCGAATTCTTTAGTGATACCAAATACTTTTTCTGGGTTGTTTTTCCAGATTTCGTAGTCAGTAATTACTGGAACACCAATGCCTTTAAATACAGCTTGTTGGTTCCATGGCTCACCTACACAATAACCGTAAATAGTACCGGCTTCTAGAGTCGCTGGCATTTGTGGAGGAGGTGTTACAGAAAGGAAAGCTTCTGCATCGATTTGACCTTTAGTATCACCTTTATGTGGAGCATAGTAGCCAGGGTGGATGCCACCAGCAGCTAACCAATAACGAAGCTCGTAGTTATGCGTAGATACTGGGAATACCATACCCATGTTGAATGGTTTACCTGATGCGTTGTAGTTATCAACGATAGGCTTTAGGTAGTCTGCTTTAATAGGGTGTACTGGTTTACCATCTTCATGTGGAACCAATTTCTTCATTTCATCCCAAATAGTGTTAGAAACAGTAATCGCGTTACCGTTTAAATCCATGCTGAATGGAGTGATGATATGTGCTTTAGTACCAAAACCGATAGTCGCTGCTAAAGGTTGTCCAGCAAGCATATGTGCGCCATCTAATTGGCCATCGATAACGCCATTAAGTAATACTTTCCAGTTAGCTTGTGCTTCAAGCTCAACTTCAAGACCTTCGTCTTCGAAATAACCTAATTCTTTAGCAATCGCTAAAGGAGCCATGTCGGTTAGTTTAATGAAGCCAAACTTTAATGTATCTTTTTCTAATTCAGCGGCAAGAGCAGATTGTGCACCTAGGCTGAGAGCAACTGCAGCTGCAGCAAATTTTGCTGAGCTCATCACTTGTTTCATTATGGTCAGGTGGGACATTTTATTTTCTCCTAAAAGGTTAATTCTCAATTTTTATGAGATACCTAGTAACAGCAAAACGTTTGCCAACTTTTATATTAAGGGCTTATTTTTTTAAAAACTTCTTTTTTTTCAGTTGGTTAGAAGTCCTTTTAAAGGGAAAGATAGAAAAAAATGTGTGTTTAAGTGCACTAGGCTTGAACCAAAATTGATAAATTTTTGGTGCTTGTAATGGGGCAAATTGGTTTTTTGGTGCGAAGTGGTGCGAAAATTAAGTGCGAATAGGTTTTTTGCGACGCAGCAATGGTGGTTTTGGGAGGTTGAAAGAAAAATGCTGGGATATTTGCACTAAATTTGTGCAAATAATGATCATCTATCGCTCAGATTACTTGTTAAGTAAGGAAGGCCAGTGTTTATCTGCTTGTTGAATACGCTTTTCCATGCCCTTAAACCATCGCCGTTGAACCCCTTTATTATAATTCAGATACAGCTTACCTTCGTGAATGTTAAAGAGTTCAGGTTTAATTGAAGCGGTTGTGTTTCTAGATACGGCGTAGGCACAATAACCTCCGTATTGAGGGGCATATTTTTCGGGATCGTTAATAAATAGCTGTAAATTTTCCTCAGAAGAAAAATGCCACTGGGCCCCTAAATACTCCGTTGAGTATTGCTGGTCTCCCTTAACGGGTTTGCCTTGCGTGAAATAGGCCACAGTATCGTAACCCTTAATCGCAACATTGGAAAAACCGCTGGTATACACTGGGTCGATAGCAAGTACCGATGCGCTACCTAGTGTTAGGTAGATCAGTAATGTTGATATAATGGTATTAATCTTCATACATCTATTATACGTGTTTACTCGTTAAACCAAATGAAGAGAATAAAGACTTTATTCCCTCTGTGAGGGTTCTCGAGGATTTTTTCACTTTATACCGTTGCTGGATTTTAATATCTGATTTGAGGGTATTGTGTCTAATAAAGGCTTGCTCGATGACTTTTTCGAGCTGGCTGGTTTCTAGAGGTTTCGCTAAATAACGGAATACTTGTCCGGAGTTGATTAGCTCTACAGCAGTTTCGGCATCGGTTTCCTCGGCTAGTACAATAGAGATAAGCTCTGGCCGCTTTTCTTTCAGCAAATTGATGGTCATCATCGCTTCTTCAGGATTCACAGGAAGCTCAATAATCGCTACACCTATAGTGGGTTTTGCCGATGCTACGCCAACCGCTTGTGGAATGGTTTGTGTACCATAGATGTTAAATGCGTGCTGTCGGCAGAGTAAGCGTATTTGATTACGTAAGTCTTGATTGCTACCCATCATTAGAATGCTAAGGTCACGTTGAGCTTTTGCTTGATTAGATGATGCTTGACTTACGGAAGCCTCAGTGGTGGCTGATAATTTATCTGCACTGGCACTGTGGCTAATTTCAAATTCAGAGGCCAGTGCTGCCTCTGCGATAATTTCGTGGATTTCATCGTTTCGCCAAGGTTTATTGATAAAACGATAGATTTCACCCTCATTAATGGTTTTTACAATCGCTTCTTTATCCATAAAGCCAGTTAGTAATAAACGCATCGTATTAGGGTAATTTTTATGTACTTCTGCAAGTAGTTCATTGCCTAGCATATTAGGCATACGTTGATCGCTGACAATCACATTAATGTTGTTGTTGGCGAGTATGTCTAATGCCTCTTTACCGCTGTTGGCAATGTGCACATCATACTCTCGACGAAAAATAGAGCGCAAAGCGGTAAGAATCCGTTTTTCGTCATCGACAAAAAGAACACTGTATTTTTTGCTGTTGTCTGTCATTTTCGTAGTATCTCACTAAGAATCTGATGATTGATTAATAGGCAGCTGTACGGCGATAGTGGTGCCTTTATTAAGAGCCGATTTAACTTGTATCTTACCACCATGAGCTTGCACTATCTTGTAGGCAATCGACATGCCTAAGCCTGTTCCCTCTCCAATAGGTTTGGAGGTGAAGAACGGATCAAACATCTTATGCATGGTTTCTTCATCCATACCTGTGCCTTGATCCATAAAGGCAATAATAACACTATCGTCTTTGACTTGCGTTTTAATACGTAGTTCACCGCCATCTTTTTTCATTGCTTGCGAGGCATTCGTAATAATATTCAAAAACAGTTGGTTCAGTTTTGATGGGGTACAAATGATATTTGGTAGCTGGCTAAATTCACGCTTAACGATTACCTGGTTTTCTTTAATATGGTTAGTGGCAATTTTAAGTGAACTCTCAATGCAATCATGTACGTCAATCTCGTCTGTAGATTGACGATCCAATCGAGAAAAGTCTTTTAAACTGGTCACAAGCTTGGATATTTCATCAAGCCCGTGCTGGCTATCGTCGAGTAACTGTTGGCTTTCATCAAAAATCTCGTCGGCCTGGACTTCGACGTAAGACTTTAACGTGGCGGATAATAGTGAAGATATTTTTTTGTTGCTACGGTTAGGTGATCTAGCCTCAGCATATATTTTACGCACATGACCAATGATATGAGATAAGTCATTAATGTTTAATTGGATAGTACTAATGTTACTGTTGACATAACCCAGAGGCGTATTAATCTCGTGAGCGACACCTGCAACCATTTCGCCCAATGAGGCCATTTTTTCTGATTGGATGAGCTGTTCTTGTGACTCTTGTAAATCAGTATATGCTTGCTGAATTTCCTCGGTTCTATCGCTGACCTGCTGTTCCAAATTCGCATATTGCTGGCGTAACAAATAGGCGAAGATAATGAGTAATACCAGCAATATTAATCCATATATAATCAGCGCATTTTTGAGTGTGTTGGATTTTTCGATAGCACTATTATGAAAGTTAACATAAGCAGCTTCTAATGCATTGAGTGTTGCATTGGTTTGTTGGTCGATCGCAAGAGCGAAGTGCTCTTGTGTTTCTTCAGAGAAAATAATAATGTCAGACAAGGTTCTAATATACCCATAAATAACGGCTTGTTGATCTTCGGTATAGTTTTCTATCATCCCCTCAATATGGGCAATATCGTCATTTAAATTATTTTTGTTTTCTAAGGTGTTGTCTTCTAAGTAGCGATAAAAGTTAATGTTAATACTAATAATATCCGCATTTAACCCTAGCTCTTCTGTGATCTGATTAATGGGAGAATCTTCTTGGATAGTTTCGAAAAACGTACTATTCGCTTCTATTAAGTTTTTATGGTTATCAATAAATTCTTTGATGTGTTGTTGCTTTTCGAGCAACTCACTTTCAAAGTTAATGGTTGCTGTATCGAGCTCGGGACTGGATTCTATTTCTTCGAAAAGTGCCTCAAAGCGTAAGTTGTCAAACTCCTCTGAAATATCAGTACTGAGTTGCTCTACATCTGAGTAGTTAGTTTTATTTTCGTGACGGATGTTAAACAATAATAAATTAGTGTTGTTATCAATCAGTTTTAGATTTCGGATAGACTCCGTCGTATCTAAATACACATTATCATCTAATAGTATATTTTGTTTGATAGTAAAGTAGGCTAAGGCAATGCCAATACCAATAAGAATCAATAAACTAATTACGTACTTTTTCATTGTGCTCAATGTCTGTGGTGGTTACACAGTACTAGACAATCCAGTTGTGTATTAGTTCTAGGGAGTTAATTGAATATTGGCTTATGTATTTTTTTGTGTCATCGACAGTCGTGTTATCGCGCTTGTGAGTGTAATTGTTTGGCTTTTTCCAAATCTTCGGGAGTATTGATATTAAAAAAAGCGTATGAGTCATCATCTGCTACGTTTACTAATAGGCATTGGCTGGGTGATAGCTCAGACAATTGTTGAATCCATGTTTTTAGTGCCCGAGTGGATGTGGTATTTAATAACTCCAATAGGGGAGTTATAAGAGAAGTAGACCAAAGGCCAAAAACCCCTTGAATATATTGTTGGTGCTTAACGACAGCAGCAGTCGGGGTGGATTCAGCCCTGTGGGTGCCTGATAGAGAATCCTCTATGGAATGGGCAAGTTGAGCAATGTAATTCGTCGGTAAAAAAGGTGTATCGCACGGAGCTGTAGCTAACCATCCATAACCATGTTCTTTGGCGTATAACAAACCAGATAATATACCTACCAAAGGCCCTTGGTGGTTGGGTATATAGTCATCAATAACGGCAAAAGGATAAGCTGACAAATTCTGGCTATTACCATTGATGATAATCTGACCAACCTGAGGGGAAAAGCGTTGGATAACATGGTCTAAAATCGTTTTCTCGCCTAATGGGAACTGCCATTTGTTTTGGTAAGCCATTCGTCGACTTTGACCACCGGCAAGTATTAAGCCTAAAATTTGATTGCGATTAATGATCATCAATTTATCTTATTTTGTGCTGTTATGTGTTTGGCAGAAAACGTAATATAACCACTATTTCGTCTGAGCCGATGCTATGATATCGCATCATATTAGACAACTCTACACGATTTAATGACAAGAGCTTGCATATCACATGTCTATGAAATTACAGGACTTTCGCCGAGAATATCTGCTTAATGGTTTACGTCGTGAACAATTAGATCGCGACCCCATTCAACAGTTTGAATCGTGGTTGCAGCAAGCCATGGATTTTGGTTTGTCTGATCCTACAGCAATGACGCTGGCAACGGTTAATGAGAGCGGTCAACCCAGCCAGAGAATCGTACTGCTAAAACAGGTAGATAACGATGGCTTTGTATTTTTTACCAATACCAGTAGTACGAAGGGCCAAAACATCGCTAACAATCCGCATGTTAGCTTGCATTTTCCATGGTATCCATTAGAGCGACAGGTACATGTTTGTGGTATTGCTTCCAGTTTATCGGAGGAAGAGGTTGAAGATTATTTTTCTTCCAGACCCAAAGAAAGTCAACTGGCCGCTTGGGCATCAGAGCAGAGCCAGCCAATACCTTCTCGAGATCATTTATTAACACGCTATCAGGATTTGCAAGAGAAGTATCAGGATAGTGATGCACCATTACCTCCTTTTTGGGGCGGTTATCGTGTTGCTCCTCTTCAAATTGAGTTTTGGCAGGGTGGAGAACACCGTTTGCACGACCGTTTCCAGTATACGCTTCACAATGATGCTAATAATGAGGCGCAGTGGCATATTCAACGATTAGCCCCCTAGTGCACTAAGAGTGGAAATGGCTAAACATTATTCAAAAACTTATCGCTTGTTGCTGCCTAGCATTGCAGGCTTTTTATTTTACGGCAGTTGGGCGGTGTTTATTAACCATAGTCATGGTTGGTATATGGCCATTAAAGCAGGGCTTACGCAGGGAAGTTATAGTTTTTGTATTACCCTGCTGCTAGGTGTTTTAGTCGAGTCGCTGTTTGTGCATTTGCGTCATGTTGCTTATAGAAACTTTTATGTATTTACCGTGGCTACCTTGGTGTTGGCGATAACCTCCTATAGCATTAATTATTTAACGGGAACTCCGGAAATTTTATGGACTATATTGCCCGGTTTAGTGGTGAGTATGGTTTATACAATCATTTATATTTTGGGTTTGAATAAGCTAGGAGTAAGCAAGCCCTAGGGTGTTTGTTATTTAGTCGAAGAACCACTACAATACAGACATGAGAAACGTTAACTGCACACAAGACATTATTATCACCGCAGCGATTATTGTCGTTGCGGGGTGAGTTAGTGGCAGAATACCTTGTTGGCTAGCAAACCCTCGTACTGAAAAGTCCGGGGGTTTTTTGCTTTTAGGGGTTGAGAAAATTAAACCTTATTTCGTGCCTATGATAGAAATGAAAATAGACACAAAAATCGATAAAAATAGAGAAAAGAATGATACAGCGATTACTGAAGAAATTGGTTCGACACTCAGAGGAAGACGTCGGCCTCACGGGTGCACAGTATACAAAAGCGATTAAAAAAGCGGATATGACGCCATTGGTAAAAATGACCGATGTGACCCGCGTTAAAAATTTACAAGCTAAATACAATAACGATATTTGGTTAAAGCGTGAAGATCAGCAGCCAGTATATTCCTTTAAATTACGCGGTGCCTATAACAAACTAAGAGCGCTTCCAAAAGGTTCTCAAGTAGTTACAGCCTCTGCGGGTAATCATGCACAGGGGCTTGCATATAGTGCCACTCACCTAGGACATCACGCACGTATTGTGATGCCTAGTACCACACCGCAGATTAAAGTCGATGCGGTGAAGGGTTTTGGTGGCAAAGTGATTATTCATGGTAATAATTTTGATGCCGCCAATGCTTATGCATTAGAGCTGGCGCAAAAAGAGGGGGCTATCTTTGTTCCGCCTTTTGACGACGAAGCCGTTATTATCGGTCAAGGTACCGTAGCGCGAGAGTTACTGGAGCAATTGCCACATTTAGATGCGGTGTTTATTCCTGTTGGCGGTGGTGGTTTAGTGGCTGGCATGGCCGTTTACATTAAAACCGTTAAACCCTCGATCAAAGTAATAGGTGTGGAGGCAGAGGATAGTGCCTGTTTAGATGCTGCGATGAAAGCAGGGGAGCCAGTGGATCTTGAGTATGTGGGTAGTTTTGCTGATGGTGTTGCTGTTAAGCGCATCGGAAAAGAAACATTTCGCCTAGCAGACCAATACTGCGACGAAGTGGTCACTGTTTCCAGTGATGCTATCTGTGCCGCTATGCAAGATATTTTTGTGTCGATGCGGGCAATTTCTGAACCTTCAGGTGCTTTATCTTTAGCGGGTATTAAAAAATGGTGTGAAGAAAATCAAGAAACGGGATTGCAGTTAGCCGCTATTTTATCCGGTGCTAACTTAAACTTTAATACATTGCGTTATGTTGCTGAAAGAACCGCTTTAGGACAAAAGAATGAAGCTCTGTTAGCCGTGACCATCCCCGAAGAAAAAGGCAGTTTTAAGCGGTTCTGTAAAGATTTAGAGGGGCGACCCATCACCGAATTTAATTATCGCTATGCCAAAGACAACACGGCTGAAATATTTGTGGGCGTGGGCTTACGTAATGGCGATGAAGAGCTAGCAGAGTTTACTGCACACTTAACTGAAGCGGGTTATGAGTTTGTGGATATGTCCGATAACGAATTGGCTAAATTGCATGTTCGTTATATGGTGGGTGGTAAGCCGAGCATGGATATTAAAGAACGCTTATTCCGTTTTGACTTTCCGGAATACCCTGGTGCTTTGTTACGCTTTTTAGAAACGCTGGGTGCTAAGTGGAATATCAGTTTGTTTCACTACCGTAACCAAGGCGCTGCCATTGGTAATGTGTTGGCCGGAATAGAAGTGCCAGATAGTGATAACGACGAGTTTGTTGAGCATCTAACGCAATTAGGTTATCAATTTACAGAAGAAACGGATAACCCTTGTTATCAACGATTTCTTGGATAACGTGTTGATTAATAGGCCAGTGATACAGTGAAAATCTTAGGCGATAGCCAGATTCTTTTGTTTGAAGAATTGTTTTCTCATATCGGAGAAACCTCTACCTATTCTGGCCGAACACTCTTACCGGAGCAGCTTGAAGGAGTGGATGCGTTAATTACTCGCTCCACCGTGAATGTGGATAAACAGCTATTAGCCAATACCAATGTTAAGTTTGTAGGCACTTGCACTATTGGCATAGATCATCTTGATACTCACTATCTAGACCAACAAAATATTACTTGGGCCAATGCCGCGGGCTGTAATGCAAACTCGGTTGTGCAATATGTTCTCAGTGCGATGGCGCAGTTAGCACCTCATTGGCAGCATTCAACGGTGGGGATTATTGGGTGTGGAAATGTTGGGGGACGGGTCTATCGGTGCTTAAAGGCCTTCGGTGCTGATTGTCGTGTTTATGACCCGTTTTTATCACTCGCTGAGATGCCTAATAATGGCATCTTGGGAGATGATCTGACTTCTCTTGAGCAAGTATTGCAGGCCGATATTATTACCTCTCATGCTCCTTTAACCCATGATGGTCCTTATCCTACTTTTCATATGTTAGGTGAAAAAGAGATCAATAGTATCCGGCCCAATAGTGTGCTGATTAGTACGGGTCGGGGAGCAGTGGTCGATAATCAGGCCCTGTTAGCGCGTTTATCTAAGAATAAAGATATCCATGTTGCCTTAGATGTATGGGAAGATGAGCCAGATATTTTAGCCGAGTTAATTCCTTGGGTAGATGTTGCGACTCCCCATATCGCGGGGCATAGTTTGGAAGGTAAGCAAAACGGAACAGTGATGATCTATGAGCAATTGTGCCGCTTTTTAGAGGTTTCGCCTATGGATACTCGCACGGTGATGAGTACCGACAAGCATAGTTGCGAGCTAGATACTAGTGGCTCGCTAGAAGAACAATTGAATCGCCTTTTATTAACGACTTATCCGATTATGCAAGATGATCAACGTTTGCGCCAATGGCAATCAACGCAACGCACGCTTGCCAAGCACTTTGATTATCTGCGCAAGCATTACCCTATTAGGCATGAATGCTCCCATTTTATTTTCCCTCAATATTCTTCCTCCTCTAATGCTGACTCTGCAACAGTGATGCAAAAGTGGCTGGATCAACTGGTGTCGCTATAGATGTTAACCATTGGTTTTTTAATTAATCCCTACGCAGGTGTTGGTGGTCCAATGGCTCTAAAGGGTAGTGACAATATAGAACTAGAAGCTGTGTTAGCGAAAGGTGGCCAATGCCTAGCTCCGCTAAGAGCGATGACTGCATTAAAAGGCTTGCTTGATTATCAATCTCATATTCAGTGGGTTTGTGCACCAGGAATTATGGGCGAATCAGTTTTGTTAGATAGTGGTTTTTCACCACTGGTTATCGGTGAGCTTAATAATGACAACACCACCGCTAGTGATACTGAGAGATTAGTGGCTGATTTGGTTATTCACGGTGTCGATATATTGTTATTTGTTGGAGGTGATGGCACTGCTAGAAATGTGGTTAATGGACTTAAACGTGCTAACCAGTCATTGCAATTAGCTTTAGGCATACCCGCGGGCGTTAAAATGCATTCAGGGGTGTATACGGTTTCTCCGCAGGCGGCGGTGGGTGTATTGGTGCCGTTGATCAAACAAGAACCCGTCTCAACGGCCATACAAGAAGTCAGGGATATTGATGAAGAAGCCCTGCGTGCTGGTCGCGTTAACTCTCGTTATTACGGCGAACTATTTGTCCCTAATGATCAGCGCTATGTTCAGCAAGTTAAAAATACCGCACGGCAAAGCGAAGAACAAGCACAACTAGAAATAGCCGCCAGTATTGTTGATGATATGGAAGATGATACTCTTTATCTCATCGGTTGTGGTACTACGCCAAAGGCGGTGATGGATGAATTAGGGTTGCCAAATACTTTATTAGGGATTGATGTGGTTTTAGGGCGAGAGCTAATCGCAACTGATCTTGAGGCACAGCAGATAGAGCACTTGTTATCTCAATACCCTTACCATAAGGTGGTTTTATTGGTGACGGCCATTGGTGGTCAGGGCCATATTATTGGGCGAGGCAATCAGCAAATCACTTCACAGATACTACACCGTATAGGCAAAGACAATATGGTGGTTTTATTAACACCAAGCAAATTGGCTGAATACGAAAATCGCCCCTTATTGATGGATAGTGGTGACCCCTTGTTGGATCAGCAGTGGGCAGGGCTTATTACTTTGCACACTGGATATCAACAAACAGTGGTATATCCGCTAAATAGTGCATTAATCGCTTAAACTGACTCGACTAAAGAGATGGTTTAGCGTATCTTACGCGACTATTATTTGATAACCCGTATTCGACCACTGATCGTAACGCCCTAGTGAGATTGTTGTAAAAGACATGATGATAATAGTGGTGAGCTGGGACGTTAGTAGGTCAGTGAATACTGGGTGAGCAGTGAGTTAATAAAAAGTTAAGCAGAAAGACACACAGGTTAAATCCATATATGAATCCAAATTACCTCGATTTTGAGCAGCCTATTGCCGAACTTGAAGGCAAAATCGAAGAATTGCAACTTGTCGGCAATGACAATGATTTAAATATTACGGAAGAAATCAGTAAGTTAAAGGAAAAAAGCACGAAACTCACCGAGAGCATCTATTCCAACTTAAGTGCTTGGGATGTAGTTAAAGTGGCTCGTCATCCACAACGACCTTACTCGACAGACTATATCAAACGTATCTTCACTGATTGGGATGAATTACACGGCGACCGTCATTTTGGTGATGATCATGCCATTGTTGGTGGGGTTGCCCGTTTAGATGGTAAACCTGTGATGGTGATTGGCGAGGAAAAAGGCCGTAGTGTTAACGATAAGGTCAAACGCAATTTTGGTATGCCTCGTCCGGAAGGTTACCGCAAAGCACTGCGTTTAATGGAAATGGCCGAGCGTTTTAAAATGCCAGTCATTACCTTGATCGATACTCCGGGGGCTTATCCGGGTATTGATAGTGAAGAACGAGGCATTAGTGAAGCGATTGCACAGAATTTAGCGGTGATGTCACGTTTACGTACGCCGATTATTTGTACTGTGATTGGTGAAGGTTCATCCGGTGGTGCCTTAGCCATTGGTGTCGGTGACCAATTAAATATGCTGCAATACGCGACGTATTTTGTGATTTCTCCAGAAGGTTGTGCCAACATTATTTGGAAAACCGTAGAAAAAGCACCACTGGCTGCAGAAGCGATGGGGGTGACATCAACGGTTTTAGAGGAGTTGGGTATCGTCGATGAAACCATACCTGAGCCTTTAGGTGGTGCTCATCGAGATATCGATGCAATGGCATTAAACCTTCAAGCGCGTTTAACGACCCAAATGGATGAGCTGATGTCTCAGCCTATTGATGAGCTACTAGAAAAACGTTACCAGCGATTAATGAGCTACGGTAATTAATTCTTTCTACCGGTATCAACTATTTTTAAGAGCGCCCCACGGGGCGCTTTTTATTGGAGAGAGAAAAGGTGACTGGGGCAGTAGTCAACTCTGGTGATTATTTTGCGCTCACGGTATTAGTGAGCAAACGATCGTATTTTTTACTCAGAAACTCATAAAACTGCTCACGCAATAAATTAATATCTTTTTTCATCGCCACAATGGTTTCGTCTTTAATGTCGGTTCGGCCTACATAAACTTGGCGGCGAAAGTTGGCAATTTTTGAGCCGTATAAGCGCAGTGTTTTTTCCAATGCCTTTTCTCCTAACATCAATAGTTTAGATTCTGCATCGGATAATTTTTTAAATTCTCGAACTAGCTCATGGTTAACCATTTCTAATTCTTTTCTTCTGGCTTGTGGCCAGTGTTTCCCATAGTGGATAGACTCAATCACTAAAGCTGAATACTTCGCAAATACATGGCTTAGGTGGCCTACATCCCCTGATATCCCTTCTAGAATCATCAGACGTCGTTGATCAGGGTGTGAATGAGTTTTGGGTGTTGAGTGTCGCCGATGCCATATAATCATCATAAACAAGGCGCTAATAAGAGCACCAATACCGATCTTTGCGGAGGTGTCGAAAAGTTGCCATAAAGTTTCTGGTGTCATAGTACTTCTACCTATTCATTAACGATTACTGTCAGAAAGCCGTCGTTAAACGGCGTTTTCAGTGTGTTATGTTGGTAGGAGCAAGTACTAGGCCACAATGTAGATTAGCGTTAATAGGTCCTAGAAATAATACTTAAGAACCGGCTAGTTTGACGGTATGCCCTTTTGATTCGAGTAAAGATTTTAGCTTTTCCCGATCATCACTTTGTATTTCGATAACACCGGATTTGACGCTGCCACCTACGCCCATTTTCTGTTTTAGGAATTTTGCTAGGACTTTAAGTTCAGCATCGGTGCCAGCTAAGCCCTTTATCAGACTAACTCCATTACCTTTACGACCCTTGGTTTCTCTGTGAATACGAGCAATGCCATCAGGAGCAGCGTTACTGTTAGAAGGGGTTTCTTTTTCGGGACGAATGCGTCCGGTTTCGGTAGAGTAAACAAGGCGAGTATTTTTTTTCATGGTCAATTCGATATGCGATATGGCAATTAGAGGTGTAAGAATGGAAATAGTATGGCCTGTGAATTATAGAAGCTATTGCTATTAATCGCTACAATGGCAAGCTAATATCATGTAAAACCACTCCTAAGGCAAACCCTCGATTATGGATACCAACAATCATACAACAACAGGCGATGTGAGTGACCAAACATTTCGTGAGCGCTGGTATGCCATTATTTTTGGCACCCATACTCCAGAGGGTAAATTGTTTGATCTTGTACTCATTTACACCATTGTGTTTAGTGTGTTG
>JAHDEM010000019.1:0-4569 GCA_020628895.1 Candidatus Endobugula sp. | reverse complement strand
ATGTCTCGGCGTAAAATTTTTGTCTTCTTTTCCTTTGTTTTGGTGTTGGCGGTTATTTTTGGTTCACTGATGTTTATTGTCGAGGGGGAGGATAACGGTTTTACTAGTATTCCTCGTAGTGTGTATTGGACGATTGTGACTATTACAACCGTAGGGTATGGGGACATTACGCCACATACTGTTCTTGGGCAAATTATTGCGACCATGGTGATGTTAACGGGATATTCGATTATCGCCGTACCAACAGGGATTTTTACCGCAGAAATTGCACAGGAAATGCAGCGGCAGCGTTCATTAAAGCAGTGCACCAATTGCGGTAAATCAGGACATGAAATGGACGCACAGTTCTGTCGTAAGTGTGGTGCCATTTTGCCTGAAGAATTACCCGAAGAATTGTCTGAAAAGCTGTCCGAAGACAAGTCCTCAGAGTTACTGTCAAAATAATGACTGGTTGTTTACACGAATAAAGATCAATACCTTAGAGAAATGTATGTCAGAAGAATTAATCCAACAAATTATTGAATTACAGGCAAAAGCGGTATTTCAAGAGGACTTACTACAATCCTTAAATCAAATTGTTATCGAGCAGGATAAAACTATTCGGGCATTAACCGAGCGTGTACAGCGTTGGGAGTCTAAGCTTGATGATATGTCTTATGCCATCGAGTCTGGTGGTACCCCCCAATCTGAAGTTCCTCCCCATTATTAGGAAGAAGTTTTTGCATCGTTGGGTAAAGCAGTGTTTCGTAGTGGTTTAAGGTGCTATACAGTCGCTTAGAGTTGTTTTGTTGTTGTTTTTAAACGTCAGTCTTCTTTTAATTTTGTCGTTTAAAGCAACCATTTCTGCAATATAAATATAGCAACAAAAACGTGAAAAAGTTCAAATTTTATAGACAAATTTTTTGTTAAATATCAAATGCTTGACTATCCTTAAATAGACGATAGCCCGAAAACTTGTTGGGCAGCAATATAAGATTTTGGGGTAGTAATGAAGTATTTGGATGAAAATAATAAAGACGGCCAACGGAAGGTGGCTTTCAGTGCAGCAGATTTATCAAGTACTTCTAGCCGAAATGCAGATCAGTGTTATGGCCAGTTCTTATTCGATACCTTACGCACATCGGTTTTATACTTAGACCAGTGGGGGCGAATACGCTCGGCTAATGAAACGGCTAAAAAATTATTTGATAATCACTTCCTATCAGGCAAAACAGCATTAGAAGTGCTAGGTTGTTGGGGTAACCCTATCCATGTTCACCAAGAGATACTCAGTGTTGCTCGTACCGGTCATTCGGTCACTGGGCTCATCGAAAAGATAATCATCGATAACCAAGAGCGCTGGTTCCAAACCGACAAAATTGCGGTAAAAAATGCCGAGCACGGTTTTAATGGTGTGGTTTTTACGCTAGATGATATTACCCCTTTAAAACAGCATCAAATTAACTTAGCTAAAAGTGAGACAAGTTATCGTGCTTTTGTTGAAAATAGCCAAGATGCTATTTGGCGCCTTGATCTTAACCCTCCTGTTGCCTTGCTCACCGAAGACGGTCTGCGATTAGATCATAAAGATTGCATCAGTAAAATTCGTGAACGCGCAGTCGTCGGTGACTGTAATCACATCTTTAATACATCGTATGATGTGAGCTCAAAAATACGCTTTAACGGAATTTTACTCAAAGATATTTCTTTTAATAATGCCATCATTAATTTAGATGAATTTGTTGCCAATGATTTTCGCTTGAATGACTTTGAAATGATCTGTGAGTCTCATTCTGGTGAACATAAATATTTACAAATTTCCGCACAAGGTATTGTTGAGGATAATTGTTTAGTAGGCATATGGGGAATTACTAAAGATAGGACCGAGAGCCGGCAATATATCGAACGGTTAGAATACCGTAATACTCATGATATTTTAACTGGACTGCCTAACAGAGCCTTATTGCAAAGTTCGGTAGAACACGCAATCCGTTATCTACAAAAAGGCAAAAAGTTAGTGTTAATGATTATTGATCTAGATAGTTTTAAAGAGATTAATGATACTTTAGGGCATGGCGCAGGAGATAAAATTATACAGGGTATTGGTGCTCGACTATTAAAACACCTTGAAGGTGTTTCCTCTACTGTTGCTCGCTTAGGAGGGGATGAATTTGCGATTTTGTTATCCGAGGTGAAAGATTTAGACGAAGCAACAAGTATTGGCAATGACCTGCTCAACACGATTCGTCAATATTTTTATATTGATGACATAGAAGTAGAGGTTAGGGCGAGTATTGGTGCAGTTGTTTATCCTGACCAAGCGGATGATTTTTCTACGCTACTGCGTTATGCCGATGTTGCTATGTATTGTGCTAAGGAAGATATGTCGGGTGTTGTCTTTTACCACCCAGATAAAGATGCCCATTCTCCTAAACGCTTATCGTTGATGAGTGAGCTAGGTAAAGCGATCCGCAATAATCATTTAGCGTTGCATTTTCAGCCCAAAATATCTCTCGACGATCAACGCATAGTGGGCGTTGAAGTGTTAGCTCGCTGGACTCACCCGACGATGGGGTTTATTTCGCCGGCGGAGTTTGTCCCTATCGCAGAAATGACAGATTTAATTAATGACATGACTCGTTGGATTTTGGATGAAAGCCTTCGCCAGGTAAGCGAATGGCGGCAACGAAAGTTGAATATATCTGTTGCGGTGAATATTTCGGCTCGAAATCTCCAACAAGAAGACTTCTGCGATATGGTAAGAAGTTTGTTGCAAAAACATGATGTGCCAGCATCGTTTCTTGAATTAGAAATTACAGAAGGCACTATTATGAAAAATACCGAAAAGACTTTACTCATTTTGAATGAATTAAATGATATGGGGGTTGATTTATCTATCGATGATTTTGGTACAGGTTATTCATCGCTGGCTTATCTTAAACGTCTGCCTGTGAAGCGTTTAAAAATTGATTACAGTTTTATTATTAATATGCTCAATGATGAACAGGATCAAATTATCGTAAACTCTACCATTAATATGGCGCACAACTTAGGATTATTAGTGATTGCTGAAGGTGTTGAAAATCAAGATATTATGCTGACGCTGGGTGAAATGAAGTGTGAACAAGCACAAGGTTTTCATATAGCGCGTCCTATGCCTGCGAATGACTTGGAAAAGTGGTGTGCGAATTATTAATCAGTCGCCAATCATTTAAAGGATGTTACAGTATTAAGTATTATTCTTTATTTCAAGCTTCCCCCATATTAATGACCATCGTTGAATTTTTTCTTCAGCGGTTAGTCGATACGGTTGTATAAATTCTGGTGGTTTGAACTGTAGTGTATTTGTAAATAAGCAAGAATTTACAGCACCCCTTAATTCACCATCTATTAACGCACCAACGGCAATTAATTGGTCGCATTTTTTACAATGGTAAAACGTGGCTTGTCCTGAGCCATTGGTTTTCATAACTAAGTTATTTTTAGGGGTATCAATAATAGTGATTAATTCTTTATCGCTAATAAGTGCACTAGGCTGTTCTAAAGATTGACAATATTGGCAATCGCACAATCGAGGTTTTAGTAACGTTATTTCTTTTTCTAAAATAGCTTGCACACTGACTTTTTTACAAGAACATGACCCTGTGTAAATCATTTATTGATCCTAGCGTTGATAGTTATTCTATAGTACTGCTCACAGATCCAGAAAAGTTAACTGTCATTTATTGCCTTAATGCTTCTGGAGCGGATATCTAACAATTATACGAAAAGCCCGTACCAGACATTTGGCATATGTCCTGAGAACACAAAAACAAGCAACCACTAGAGGCTTTTAGAGCAATGAAATTTTTAATTATTAGGTAATTTTTTAACAAATATATTGCTTTTTTGCTGGTTAATCGATAACCTTGACTTCGATACATAGGACTTTTACAAGGAAGTCATTACAACAAGAAAAGGACATTCGCATTTTTTGCCTATAATGTTCGCGCTACCTGCCTAATGGTAGCCTAGCCGGAAGGGTATCCGGTAGCAGTAGTTATGTCTTGCCCATCACCCATTGGGTGATGGGCTTTATTTATAACTTTGCTAATTGGCGCAGTGTGTTTAGTTCTCCAAGGCGTTGTGTTGCATATCGTTTGAGCTCGCTGTTGTTCTTAGTTTTGTTTTCCATTTCATTTAATTGCTGCTCGGCATTCGCAAAATCACCATGTAAGATAAAATATTCTGCACGGGCTTTGTGTAGCAATAAAATATCATCAGCTAGTCCAGATACTTCTGCCAGTTCGTGCCATATAAATGGATCTTCGGAGCGTTGCGAGCTTAATGTATTCAGTAATTCTTTTGCGCTATCATACTTTTTTTGTAGGCGATACAGTTCGCTTAATTGCAGCGTTAAAGGGAAGTAGTTAGGTTTTTTTTGCTGCTCTGCTAGTACTAGATTAATGGCTTCTTGTGTTCTACCTTGTCCGGCTAAAGTATCACTTAAGGTGATGGTTAGTAGGGCATTGGATGGATGTTTTTTTATTAATTCATCAATTACTTCTTGTGCTGCTTTAAATTGTCGATTGTTGGTGAGCGCTAATGCCA
>JAHDEM010000068.1 GCA_020628895.1 Candidatus Endobugula sp. | reverse complement strand
AACGCCAGTATATGGGGCAGTCTGGAGCTAATCCTACCTCAGGGCGCGTGTTTTTGCATGCGTACATGACACTTTTGTTAGGTATCACAGTTTAACTCTGTGCCTTATCATGACGTCTAATATAGAATGCACCATTTGGTGATACTGATAACCCAAACTTTACATTCCAATTGCCACTAATTTTTGCCCATTTAGGTGACGATGACACATGATAAGATTGGGTTTTATCTTTGTGTGCTACTGAAACACATGAAGTGCGAGCGTCTGTTTTTGTGTGTAGTATATTGTGTATGTCACTTACTGTCATTCTTGCATAAGGTTATGAATATATTGGTAATATATAATAAGCAAACAAACTAGGAGAGAGTCCTTAGAATCATAGCTGTATTTGACTACACCTTGATACCTTGACAAAAAAGATACTTCTTTTGGATTCTGATAGCATTTTGAAATTACGTTACTTTCAGATATTATTTTCCCGTAATTT
The DNA here is from genome assembly GCA_020628895.1 of Candidatus Endobugula sp. Lineage (GTDB taxonomy): Bacteria > Pseudomonadota > Gammaproteobacteria > Pseudomonadales > Cellvibrionaceae > Endobugula. The sequence continues at coordinate 9,458 of JAHDEM010000068.1, read as the reverse complement.
TTTCTCTGGGAGTTTCTACAAAGGTATATTCTTTATCATACACAATAAAAGATCGATAATTGCAAAACAAACCAAGAAAGTATCGTTTTACACGACCGATCTTATTTCCATTTAAAAAGAAGCTTTCTCTAGATAGAAGTAAATTACCTTGCGAAAAATTATAAAAATTCCCGCCGACATTAGAAGGGACAAATAAAATTTCATTCCCATCATCCAATAAAAAACAATAGTCAGATAAACCAAATGCTATATTTTTATTTATAGTCAACACTGACAAAACTCATAAAAATTTCACCTTAACAACAATTTAACTTTATCTAGAAATTAGTAGATTCATCATTTGACTATCAAAGTAACTTACTAGGAGTTTGAGTGCCTACCTTTGTATGTTAACTCCTATTTTACAACGCCTAGACATTGACAAAACAAAGCGGGTCAAGAAAAGTACACAGTTTGAAAGGTACTACCAACAAAATAGAATAAAAAGAAAAGTCAGCTAACAACCTATATAGCATAGCGAAAAATTAAAAACATCTACTTCAAGCAAAGCAAAGCATTATATTGTCCCAAAATAAACCAACACTTTACCAATAGTAAATATTTGGTATTTATCTAGTTAAAATAATCTAAAAAAACCTATAACAATTACAACCAATACACATATCTTTCACTTGCCTTTTGAGAGAGTGCGAGTGCCTGCCCTTGCGTTTGTTTGCTTGTGTTTTGTTGGTGAATTTTGTCTTTAATGGGTTTGCTGACTATCTAAAAATGCACAATAAATTGCTATCAGACTAGGAATCAAAGCACTTTTTTGTTTAAACTTATACTCAACCAACCCACCAAATTGATAAAATAATATGGAAGATAGATATTGGTGAACTCCACTCGCTATCATTTCATTATTACAATATATTTCTCTATCGTCTCCTTTTTCTGACAATAGGTAATTTTCACCATAGATAGAGAAGTTATTTCTTAAAAAAATATCTTCAAACCCACCTATCATTTTATCTTCTAAAAAGAAATCGCCTTTATGAATTCTAAGCCTCCCCTCTGGAAGCCCTTGAAAAAAACCACCTCTAATTTCAGGAAAAAATAAAACATCAATATCTTGGCTAGACTTAATTAGATATTTTTCAACGCCAAAAAGACCGGCCTGCTTAAGATCTATACTAACCCATTTCAAATTAGAACTCCTACATTACCTTAAAACTCTAAATATTAACGAGAAAGAATAAAATTATTCATCATATTATGAAAATATGTCATGTAGTCTTGAGCTTTAAAAATATCGATATACGTCTTAGCAGATAAACTAGCATTGTTTGATAGGAGACCTTTATTATTAAAATAATAAATATCTTGGCTTACTTTGAGCCCAAGTTTACCATCACTATTTCCAAAAAATTGTACTTTTTTACCCAATGAAATTTCTTTAAAAAGCTTATCTGGTGACACATCTAATGTCGCTACTTGCAGATCCAACACCCTCATTTTGGGAGGTAAGTATTTTATATTACCATCTGCCGTATTAATACTTGCTCCACTTACAAAAAAGTACTTTCCTTTTTTAGCTAGAATAGTACCTTCTAAAACAAAAACATCTCTTAAGCTCTCTTCCTTTATGTTCTCTACTACTAATGGCTTAAGAGCACAACCTTTTTTATGAACGCATGAATTATACAAAAACACAAAAGCTGCATTTAATGCTCCCTGTATACCATCACCACCTGTGGCTTCGGCACCAATATACCCTGCCAGCATAGAAAGCGCTAGCATATTGTCTTCGGTTGAGTAGTGTCCTGCTACATCTCCGGCCAAGCCGCTAATAAAACCTGCAGCAAATTTATCGCCGCGTAAACTACTAATCACTCCTTGAGAGCCACCATGGGCCATGGCTTTTAATACCCAATTTTTATGAAAAGCGTGGTCTTTAATATCCCCTAAATCACCAATTTTATTGGCTACGCCAGCTGAAATGCCGGACCAAAAGCCAGCTTCCACACTAGCATTAACATCGCCTGTTTGTAAGAAGGTAACTGTGGCGGTGGCGGCAGCGGCTGTGGTGGCTACTGTGTACCATTCTGCTCCGGCTGTGAGACCAAAGGCACCATCGACTCCCCCTAAACTGACGGTCAAATACAATGATGTTATCTGTTGAAGGCCTTCATGGTCTGTCAGATGCGCTGCAAAAAACGCTGCAACCGCCCACCAAGGGCTATTACCCGTTGGATCCCGGTAGCTCATGGGGTTGTTGCGCACATAGGCGTAACGATTGTAGTCCAATGGTTGTGATATATCGGTGATAACGGTATCTGCAGATACAAAACGACCAATTACTGGATCGTACAGCCTAGCATTCATATTCACTAAGCCAAGCTCTTGAATCTCCTCGTGAGAGGTAAAACCACGATAGTCCTTGTCTACCTCGGGCACATGGAAAAGTGCCTCGGCGACCAGGTGTGAATCGACTGTAATACCTTCGTTATCATGTATTAGATCTTGCATGTAATCGTCGGTATTTAGGTTAAGGGTTAGTATGACGCTGGTGGTTGTATTTTGCTCGCGCGTCAACACATCCTCCACTAGTTCGCCATAAGGGGTATAGTAACGATGCGCCAGTACCGACATATCTGCCCCTGTTACTAATTCACCATTACCTAGATGATCTCGATGATAATATTTCACATCGTCGGCAATTTTTCTTCCATCGTAAGTCGCATCGCGTTTTTCAAAGCTGGCGACAACATCGTGGCCATTCCATATGTTATGACGATGAATGATTTCGCTGCTGCCGTCTGCTCGTTGTTTAATTACTTTTTCGTAACTAGGGCTCACATAGTAGATAGTTTCTTTTGAACTGGTTTTGACAACACGGCGATGACCCGCATCGTAGTCGAAGTTCACTGTATAACCACTATTGCTAATCGTTTCGGCTTTATTGAAACTATTCCACTGATAAGTTCGCCCATCACCTTGAGTCATATTACCGTTTGCATCATAGCTATAAGTCACGTTCACACCGGCCTGTATGTCGCGAGAGGTTAGCTGGTTAGCTGAGTTGTAATGCATCGCTAGACCCGCACCTGTTTTGTAGGTCATGTTACCTCGATCATCATAATCGTAGGTACGCCACAATTGATTATGTTTTGGTGTATTAATAATACCACCGCCATTATCCAATGTTTGATGAACATGTTGTTCAAAACTCCAGCTACGTAAACGCCCCTGTAGATCGTAATCATACTGTTCATAGGTATTATTAATTGTGCTATTTGAGTCGTTCTTCTCGATAATCATACCGCGCTGATCGAATGTATAATCAATCTTGCGTAATGGCGTATCAGCAGAATATGCGCCTGTTTCGATAGCGGTAATAAGACCTGTGTCGGGATTAACCGTACGTTTGGTATACAGGCCATTACCAAATAGCTCATTTTCGACCAAACCATTAGCTGCTCGTTTTGTTGCTGCCCATACCATTAGCGGTTGTGAATTATTTTCCCATTGCTCTTGTTTAGTGACCGCAGAAGTAATTAATTCTTCAACCCCCATGTCATCACCAATGAGTAACCCAGCTGTTTGTAACATAAGTGCAAAGTGCTGCTTGGCTTCGTTAAGGTCACCAAAATCACTGACGAGGTTTTCCCATTCACGAGACAGTTCGTTATAACTACTTAACTCATTAATCGATAGATTGGTATAATAAGCAATCTTTTCTTCATAATAAGCAACAGTCTCGTTGAGCGATAGACGCTTCCAAACCCCTTGGGTTTCTTCAACTTCCACGGGAATAAACGTAGTAATACCGCTTACATCAATGGGCACCCATAAGGTATTTATGACTCCTGTCGGTACTTGAACCAATACTAGTGGTGCTAATTGACTCGTCCCTTCTTTTTCTATTTGATCGCGATAATAAGCTGCTTTTGACAACTCGATATCACGCAGTTTTTCAAATTCTTTTGCAGCATCGGCATACATTTCGTGTGGACGTAGAGTCGTACATACATTCACATTGACATGATCGCCACCACCGTAATCTGATTCTCGATAGTAACTATAAGATTGACAGCCTGGAGTTGGAAAGCTATATGTTCTACACCCATTACCATACCTAACATAAACACAGGATCTCACCGTTTGCGTTTGGTAAAGATTAACCGAAGGGCCGCCAGCGACTGTGTTTATATTCGATGCACTAATATAGACATAACGAGTTTCATATGTTTTACACCCACCCCAGAATTTATGCCTATCTGAACACCACATAGTTCTAAATTGATATTGTCCGTTAACTATACCTACGTAGGTGAATTGTCGGTCACCAAATGCTGCACGATAAGCGTTAGCTTGCGCACGAAGATCGTCAGCCGCTTGTTGGTAACGTGCGGCAATATCTTCGTGCTCTTCAGCCAAAGAGGTAAGCAACGCTATTTCATTATTCACTTCATCTAACAAGCCTGCGTAGTGCAATGCTTGCTTTTGATAATGGAGTGATTGAGATAAATGATATGCTCTTCTTTCTTCAAGTTGTTGAATATCATTTTCGACGGCAAGTAAGGCGAGCAGAACGGATTCATATTCACCTTGTAGATGTTTTGCGTCAAATCCTTGTATTTGGCTAGCAGGAATAGAAACTGCACCCACCGCGCCGGTACTATCATATTCGTTATGAATTTCTAAACCATTAGGGTTAATCGTTTTTTGTAAACGGCTGTAAGCATCGTAAACAAATTGGGTAACAAATTGTTCACTGTCGACTAATAAGGTTTCACTGATCGTTCTTCCAAGATTATCATAGGCCCATTGCTTGGTTGCATGAATACCCTGTTCTTGTGCCAATTGCCCAATACCATTACCCGATGTATTGTAAATCCAATGAGTCTGACCTTCGGGCTCAGTACGCTCTATTAATCGACCAAGTTCATCATAAATAAATGTAGTGACCTGCCCCTTGGCATCTGTTTGCGATAACAATTCACCAAAAGCATTGTGCTCATAAGACCAAGCACCCATAGCAGGATCAACTTGTTGGACTTTAAAACCTCTTGAATCATAAGCCACAGAACTAACTACACCATTCTGTTCTGTTGTTAACAAGTTACCTGCAGGATCGTAGGTATAAGCAATGGTTAAACCATTTTCTTCTACTGACAATGGTTTACCAAATACTCCTGTTTGTGTGGCTTTAGTGTAATCGCTATAACTAATGGTGGTACGATTTTTATTGTAGGTATAAGTAGTTGTTAGTGGTTGACCATCTGCCCCCGTTTTGTATTCAGCAACAATACGAGAAGCAATATCATGGTCTACTGTTATCCAACTAGGTGTTATATATTCGCCATTAATACTGTAGTACGGCAGAGTAGTCGCGGTCTTGCGGCCAAAGCGGTCGTAAACGGTATCGTTAACTACAGCTCTATCGTAATCCTGTGACGAGAAACCAACGCTTTCATTACGGATATCACGACCTTGAGCATCATAATACGTTTTTGCCCAAGTGCCATCGGCGTGGGTTTCTGTGACTTTATAGACAATAGGGTTTCGATAACCATAAGGATGGCCAATCGGTTGGTTAACCAATGAATTATCTTCCACGGTTGCCCACTCGTAAGTCCATGTTGTTGCATTGCTATCTGGAGCATTTATTTGTAATTGACGACAAGCAAAGTCATAAGTCGTTTGAGTAACTTTACCAGCAACATCAGTATGGCTAGTGACCCCAGGACAAGTATTGTGGTAACTAAAATGTTCGCTCTGCCCTAGTGCATTTGTGAGAGAAAGAACTCGACCCAAGCTATCGAATGTTTTGTTAATGGTACGAGACTGACCATTACCGGAAGTGGTAACCGTAGGTGTATTGCCTAATGCGTCATAAGTATAACTAATCGTACTGGCATTACTTGCACTTGGTTGGATTACCTCACTGACCATTAACCCATCACTATAGGTGTAATCAACAATACGCGTAATCGTTTCACCTTGATATTGATGGTGAACAGTTTGTAAATCTGGTTTTGCTAAGAGCCAGTTTTGCGTATCGTGTAAAAACTCAGTTTCCGAAACGGTTATAAGAGTTTCACCACTTTCCGCCATACTTTTAGTTGTTGTCGCTTGCTGTGGGTACCCGTAACTATCGATATTATTACTGGATGTTGTATTGGTGCTAACTAACGATCCATCTAAGTCATATTGTTTTTCTTCTACCCTATCTAGTATTACACGATGACGACCATAAGACTCGTTTACAATAGAAAACTGATTGGTTTTTGTTTTCAGTAAATTAGTGCCAATATATTCTTCGATCAGCAATGGTCTACCTGCTAAATATTGTTCGGTAGACATATGTGTCGTTGTACTGATATTACGCTCATTTTGAGTGACGGTTACTGCTGAAAAACCAGACACCCCTGTTACTGGATTATGCACAAACCCTTTGTAACGATAACTTTGCGTGTTGTAAATAGGCGTGTTGTAAGGCCAATCGCTTTCAATAACTGCACTACTGGCTTTTACTGTATCTACAACGAGTGCGTTAAATGGGCTCTCATAGTAACCTGTTGGAATAGTGCTGGCTGCTTCGTACAAGCCATCACTTAATAAACTACCGTAAGTAATTTCTGTGCTTTGACCAAAGCTATCTGTAATCCCTGTTAATAGTGCATTTCTTCCATAATTGTCATTACTAGTACACAAAATACCGTGAATACTACGATAACAAAATTCTGGGTACGCATCGCCATTAATATCTGGCACATGGGTAATATTACCGTATGCAAGATTTGCCGTTCCTGTAATATATTTTGTTTTCCAGCCGACAATACGCCTAACAAAATTTTGGTACAACTCTGTTGTATCTACGTTGATATCAAGATCAGCCACAATAGATTGTCTTACCGACAAATCGCCAAAAGAGCCAACTTGGTTATAACCACAGTGTTGTTGTTCGTTTTTAATAATACAAAAATCATTGAGCCCATCAAGATTCATATCACTCAAACGGATGCTCACCATAGCTGTAACATCCCCATCGTTTTCTACACTAGGAAACAAGGAAGAAAAATCAAGCCAGTGCGTGGCAGCAGAAAAACCTGCACCCGTATTTACGGAACAATAATATTGATGCCCTGTTGCATAACACACATCGGGCAATAAATCGTTGTTAATATCTGAGATGCGAAATGCGGATAAAAAGCGACGAACTCCATTACTAATTGTATCAATATTGTCTTCGTATACTTGTGATTGGGCCGCACTCACGGGTGTATTGCTTAATGCCACAGATGACAGTAATGGGTAGTTAAATGAATATAATGTTTGCGGCGCACTTAGTTCTACAGTCTGATTAGACTCATTAGTTGAGCGATAGGCACACTTTAATGCGTTATCCGTGGTTGATAACCAACAAAGGTCGTTATCGATATCTCCATCGATATCCATCCACTGCGCAGCTGGCATATTGACTTCTTTGCTAACCGTAGTGGATTGGCTGCAATCTTGTACACCATTAATAAATGTACATTGCTGTTTTTGCCAACTGGCTACCGCTTGGTTATCCACAACATTGCTTAAAGAAATAATACTCCCACCTGAAAAATTATTCCCTGTACCAGATAAACACTCATAGGTTGATGCATTGTTTGTTAAGCCACAGACATCTGGATAAATATCATTATCAAGAAATGAAAATACCGGCGAGCTATCATGATTAAATGTAGTAGACCAATACCCAACATTAGCAAACCCATTACCACTATTATTTAATCCACAACGCAAACCTGTCGCATCTGACAAACAAAAATCAGGATATGTATCTGCATTCAAATCGATTAATTGAATTTGGCTGTAGTAGGAATAATCTTTTTCTGTAGCGGCATAACCGAGATTCCCTGTCCACGCAATAGGTGCTGCATAGCCACCACTGCCTGTTGATACAGCACACATAATACCACTGCCAATTTGGTAGTAACAAAAATCACTATAACCATCATTATTCACATCGGCTGCTGTAAAACTAGGACGCTCATAGAGTTGTGTTCCCACCGTTTGGTCTGACGCTGCATAATAGGAACGAGGAACAACAATAGTTCGGTTATCCGGATGGTCTAAACCCAACCCTGAATTGGGTTGTTCTTCGTAGTGAAATGTTAACGGAGGTAAACACCCATCTTGTCCATTAGTGCCATAACATTTTTCTACTTGCGATAGTCTTTTAAGTTTCTCTAGTGGCTCAGTAGGTGCCACGCCATCATTAGGTATGATAGTTTCGTAAATAAAACGATACTGATTGATTTCTGTATTTGCGCGAGATAGTACGATGGCATTTAATCGCTTAGATAGTTCGTAATATTCACCCGCACGATACTGCCCTATTGGTTGTTCTCTATTTTCATAATTAAATTGAACACGGTATCCTGAATAGTCGATATACTGCAACATTGGCATGACATCCGAACTATAGCTGTACTGAATAGTATTACCAAAAAAATCACTTTTTTCGGTTAAATACCAACCTGAAAAAAGATTATGATTAGTACTTACCTGTTCGTATTTATATCTAAAGCCATCAGGGTCTTGTCTCTCCCAGTAATCGGGCATGTTATTGCTGCCACCTCGTGCAAAGTAACGTACATTATTATCCAACACATTTCTGTATTCACTATCCGCCTGACCATCCTGCCCGTTAATGGCGATAAGTTTTTGGCCATCCAAACAGAAACGCGCATTGGCATTTCCCTCTATACCAGCCTTAAAGCCATCAATGGATAGGTTAGGGTTACAGCGAGATATACTAGAGGATGCCGACAGTGTAAATCCGGCCCCTAATAATCCAGCCCCAATCGAGTTACTGTAATTTACCGATATAGAGGGTTTTAAACCGTGAATACCTTCTGGAACAACGATAGGTAATGTATAGAAAAGGTTCCCCGAACTGACAGAAAACTCACCGCTTAACTTACCTACAACCTCGGAGGCATTGGCTGTAAAACCTAAAAAAGATAGTGATAATGCAGTAATCAATTTTTTCATTGAGCTAATCCTTTCGCTTTTTTCTCTAATTCAGCCAGTGCTTGTTGGGCCTGTTTATCTCGTTCAAATAGTGTTTTTGCCTCGACAGAAAACTCATCGAGAATACGATCTCCCTCATCCGCTATAGCAGATAACGCTTCTTTTTCAGCAACAATCGTTTTTTCTTCTTCTGTGATAGGTATTGGAGGGCTAGATATTTGAGCGTCACGCTTTTGTTTTGATTGACTTTCGGATTCCCCAAAAGCAGTGGAAGATATATTCGGTGAAGCACTGGAAACGCCATGTTTGATAGAAGGCGATGGGGAGTGTTCTGATAATAAATAAAAAAAACAAACTAAGAATAAGACTATCGATAATACGCCCACTAGCCAGTGACGTTTTGCGAGAACAATTATATGATCATTCATCAAGAGCAACTCCATGCA
>JAHDEM010000067.1 GCA_020628895.1 Candidatus Endobugula sp. | reverse complement strand
GTATCGGATATTGGCTGGCTAGGCTCTGCTAAGACACCGTCGATATCAAAAATAATCACCGAAAATGGGCGTTGTAATGTTTCTTGGAGTTTGGCTAATGGCATACTGATTCCGTTAATTAATTGGGATATAGTTGGCTTAAAGGCTGTTTTTTATTGTTTTTGGTGTCACTGATAGTTTGCTTTTTTAATAGAGGAATAATGACTTCTTTATCCCAGGCTGCAATGCTACTTTTACTATAGAGTTGCTTGTCTAAAGCATCAAATAATGGCTTTAACTGAGGAAAGTGGTGAATGATATCACTGTTAGTCGTTATTTTTTCTTCTGTTTTAATACTCGCCCACTGCTGAAGCAATGGGGCCAACTCATGCCATTGTTGCTGGTCGATCGCTTGCTCTATCGTTGTGTAGATTTGGGATAAAGATTGCTGAGTGTTTTTGACTAAAGGCTTCTCTGTCGTTGTTTGTGGATGAATACTCGATCGGTAACTTTTGAACCATAAGATAAAAAATATGGCCGATAGAAGAGCAAATAATAACGTTGTTAAAGGCCATATCCAATGAGTATTTGAAGGTGGGGATAAAACCGCTTGTTGATCAAGAGTATCCATTATAGTACTTGTATTCTCTGGTAACTGTTCGTCTATATTGGCGTTAGCAACGATAATATTTTGGGCTTCTAGTTCTATGGTTTCCTCTTGATTGGTGTTGATATTCCACCATTTAAGTGTGATTGCTGGCACCTGATAGGTACCCGCTGCTTTAGGAATAACCGCGTACTGAGCAATACGAGAACCTTTTATGCCTGTTGTGCTAAGGGCGTTATCGGTATTTGCTTGATCACTATATACCGTAAAATTCTCGGTGCTGGGAATAGTAATATCAGGTAACTGACTGTAGTGTAATCCATCGGCTTGCATGGTTAATGTGTATGTTAATGGCTCGCCAACGGTAGCGGTGATAATTGACTGTTGCCACTGCTGAGTAAGTGATAGTTTGTTTGCAGGCAACCAATGGTTTGCTGTTGATGCTGTTGGTATAGGTAATACTTCTACACTTAACGTTTGGCTTTTTGCACGTAAATAAGGATTGCTGCCCTGAAAACCAAAACGTTGAGTGGCTTTTTCTGCTCGCCAAGATTGTTCGGGAATAGTTAGCGTACCACTGGCTTGGGGATGTATTGCATAGATTTTTTCCAATACATTGTAAGTAGTGCCATTTACATCGGCTTTTTTATTATTCTCTGCAGTTAATTCGACACTGGCATTATCGATGTTTAATGGTTGGTCTGTATAGCTGGATAATGGGATACGATAATATAAGCGTAAGGTAAGTAGTACTTGCTCTTGCACATAAGCGGATGTTTTATCGATGGTGGCTTCTAAAAAAACATCTTCTTTGTTGTTGGTGTTCGTATTTTGTTTTGTATTGGCACCGTTTGATTGAGATGAATTATTTCTATTGGTTACGGTAATACTGATGGCTTCACTATAAACGCCCATAGATGATAAGGATGGAATAATTAAAGTGCCTGTTTCTTTCGGTGCTAATAAGACGACCCACTGAGTTTTTGAGGCAATTTTGCCGTTGATAATACTGGTTTGACTACTGCGGCGACGTTGCAATATATCAAATTGCAATTCGACTGCACTTAGATCAATATCGTCCGCCCCTTGTCGATCTAAGGTGATAGTGAGAATAACGGTTTCATTGATACTAATGGATGTTCTATCCACTTCGCTAGTAAGGTTCATCGCGAAGGCAGTAGTGGCCATTAAATATAACAATAGTGTGTTAATTATCTTAATCATCGGTATTAGTATCGTTGATGTGCATTATTATCGGGTAATTCCCATTGTCCGCTTTGATAGAGTTGGCGGCGTTTTTGGAATTCATATTCAAATTTTCTACGAAGTAATCCACTAGGATCATCAGGCACTTTACGTAACCATTGCTCAAGTTCGTGCTTTTCTTCTTCGCTTAAATGTGCCAGTGATGCACTATCGGCATCTGATGTTTGTTTATTCTCTTCAGATTCTTCAGCTGTATCTTCTTGAGATTTTAGTTGAGTTGCTTGATTCTCTGCATTGCTGTCTGAATCTTCGTTATTGTTTTTGTCGTTATTCTGTTGATTTTCACCTGTTTCGGCTTGCGATGTTTCACTGTTTTTTTCTTGTTGGCCTTGCTCTTGTTTTTGTTCAGATGATTCTTGTTGTTGATTATCAGATTGTGATGATTGCTGATTCTGGTTATTATCAGATGAGCCATCCTGATTTTGTTCTTGATTTTGCTGTTCTTGTTGTTGCTCTTGCTTTTTTAGTTCCTCTACAAGTGCTTTATTCGTTTTAGCATCGTCTAGTGTTGGGTCTTTTGCTAAAGCTTGATCGTAGGCTTCGATAGCTTCATCGAACTGTCCTAACTGGGCATGGGCATTGCCTTTATTGTAATAGTCGCTGGCCATATTGCCTTGGCTAAACTCATCTATAGCAGCTTGATATTGCTGGTTTTTATAAGCGGCACTGCCTTTCCATTGATAATGCTCAAACTGTTCTTGTGCCGTTGCATAGTCTTGTTTATCAAACGCTTGCTGAGCTTGTTGGTCCTTGTTAAGCCATAAGTCGGACCACGAAAACGCATAAGCCGTTTGTGGTGTTATTGTTGGAAAAATACTAATAGCTAACACTAATAACCAACCTTTACGAAAAGCCAGTGCAAACAACGGTAATGACAATAATAATAATGTTGGGCCAAGTTCTTCCCATTGATCCATTTCCCGCTCTTGTTTGCGGTGCTGTTGTGTTAATGCATGTAATGGATTGCTGAGGTTTAATCGATCAATAATAAAATCAATATCCGAATCATCGGCTTGTAATGGCAAGTAGTAACCACTGTTCTCTTGCGCGAGTTGTTTTAATACCGAATCATTTCGTGCAGCGGTGACAATATTATCGTTACTATCACGTAAAAAACCTGCTTGTGTTTTTGAGGATGAGCCTAATGGGCCTAATGGGATAGGCGCGCCCTTGGAGGTTCCCACACCTAAAATAAAGAGCGATAACTCATTATTAATACTTTGGGTGATGTCGTCGACAGCGTTGCTATCAATCCCATCAGTAACAACCACTAAACTACTATTATCGCCAGAATGGTAACCAGAATCCCTGAGCAATTGCTTTGCGGTAGTGACCGCCATCTCGATATTACTACCGGGAATAGGGAGTAGACCTGGCTCAAGTGTTGGTAGTAGATTAATAATAGTATTACTGTCATCAGTAAGAGGCGAGACAATATGAGCTTCACCTGCATAAACGACCAGTGCAGTAAGCCCGTCTTTGCGTTGGGTTAATAAGTCTTGAACTTTAAGACGAGCACGTACCATGCGTGAAGGTTTATTATCGGTTGCGAGCATACTCGGTGATAAATCTAAAATAATGACCATAGCTTGCTCGGATTCATGCAGCGGTTGCGGTAATTTATTCCATGTTGGTCCCGCTAAAGCAATGGTTGCAATAATCCACCCCCACATTAATAACCAATAGGGTAGACGACTTTTAAGTGTATCTTTACTGGTAATACTCTCATTAATCGTTTTTTTGTTATCACTACTTTGATTAACACTAGAGTTGAGATCTAAATAAGGCAGCAAGCTTGTATCAATATCCTGCTCAAATCCCGTCTGGTTACTAGATTGTATTTTTAAATAGCGTATGAACAGTACCCATACAGGAATAAGTAATAACCACCCTGGACGAATAAAATGCAATGCTAGTAGGTGTTCAATCATTTATGTTTACCTGCAGCATTAGGAAATTGATGTTTAAGCCGCTGTATAAACGGGTGTAATATTTCTATGAGTAATGTTATCGATGCTAAGAATGCACTCAATAAAAGTGCGATGCCCAATGGCCACATAAATAGCGATTTAACCGGTCTTAACCATTCGTTTTCCTGTTCTGTGGGTTCTAGCTTATCTAATTCCTGATAAATTTTTTGTAATTCTTGTGTGTCACGAGCCCGAAAATATTGCCCACCCGTAGAGTTGGCAATAGTTACCAGTGTGTCTTCGTCTAATGATGCAGAGGGGTTAACACGTCGGTTACCAAAAAAACTACGTATGGTGATTTCTTCTGCGCCCATACCAATGGTGTAAATTTTTGCATTGATTTGTGCCGCAAGCTTAGCAGCTTGGATTGGCTCAACTTCTCCAGAAGTATTTGTCCCATCGGTTAATAAAATAATCACCTTATTATTGTCGGGATTGTTAATATTTTTTGCGCGATCTTTTAGGCGTTTTACCGATAAACCAATCGCATCACCAATGGCTGTTTTAGGACCAGCAAAACCCAATTGTGCTTCCTTTAGAAATAGCCTAACTGATTGAGTGTCGAAAGTGAGAGGCGTTTGTAGGTAGGCGTTGCTACCAAATAATACCAGCCCTAGTCGGTCGCCTTTTCGTCGCTCAATAAATTCGTTGACGACATATTTCACGGCGACTAAACGACTAACAGTACGATTATTTATTTGCATATCCTCTTGGCTCATGCTGTCGGATATATCAACCGCCAATAATAAATCTCTACCACTGATGGGTAGGGCTTGTGCATCACCTATCCATTGCGGTTTTGCCGCGGCAGTCACTAGTAATAACCAAATCAGACTTAGCAACAATAAACGTAGATAGGACGGTTTTTGGTTAACGTGAGTCGCTTGCTGTAATTGTTGCAACTGTATATAGAATGGAACAACAATGCCATGTTGCGGTTGCACAGGTGGTGCACGGCGTATAAAACGGTATACCAATAATGGAAGTGGTAATAATAAAAATACCCAAATAGAGGCAAACGTAAACATACTAATCCACTGCCTCTTTGTGAACGGGGTTAGCTGGTTCGATAGATACTTTATGGTGCTTTATCCATTGTCGGCATGCAACATAAAGTGCTTCTACATCATCAAAAGCGTTTGCTTTTTTGGATGATTGGTACTGTAAAGAGATGAGTGTGTCAGCCAGTTTTTGATTAAAAAATAGTTTGGGTGATGTTTGTTGATTTAAAAAATCAACCCATGCTTGAGAGTGTAAACCAGATATATCCTGTTGAGGATAAGCGCTAATGGCAACACGTTTTAGCACACGCAATAATTGATGAATAGTTTCTTGGGTGTAATCCGGTGTTTGTTGTGCGTGATTTTTTTTCCATAATTGATAATGATGATCAATAAGGGGCAAAGCGGCTTTTCTATAGCCCCATTTGTCTCGGTATCGTTTAATAAAACGTAAAGCAAGTACGGTAGTAATTATAATAACAATAATACTTACAATCGCTAATAACCACCAACCAGTAGCAGGGGGCCAAGTGCTTACACTCTCGGGAAGGTGAATATCACGAAGAGGGATAGACTCTCCTATAATTGCCCCATCCACGATTACAATGCCCTCTGTATTATTTCAGTGGGTACTGTTTGTACCGGCGCTTCGACTAAACGAATACCTAATCGTTGCGATAGTTGTGTAAGGGTATTTTTTTTATCTTGGTATAACTGAGTAAATTCTACGGCGGCGTTTTTGTGTAATGTTAACTGCGACGAACTAGAAGCTATATGCTCTGTACTTTTTTTATGCTTTCCACCACGACTAATATATAAGCTAGAGGCATTAGGCAGTTGCATTTCCAATTTATCCATCACCCATAATAAGGTGATTTGGTGATGCTGAGCTAAGTGAAATAAATACTTTTCACAGGACTCATCAAACCCATAAAAGTCACTAATAATATAAACATGAGTCCCTGTAGGGGTACTATGAATAATCCGTTCAAACCACTGGCTAAGTGATGGTTCTTCAATTGTGTCAGCGGTAGCACTTAGTTGATGATTGGCGGTGGTGAGTTGTTGTAACCAACGGTTCACGGTTTTATGGCTGCGAGCAGGGCGGGTTTCTTCGATGGATTGGTTGCCCAATACGATACCGCCACTGCGATCTCCTGCTTGCAGAGTTGCCCAATTGATTAATGCGGCAAGGTGGCAGCTGTATACGGATTTAAAACAAGGGTTACTACCAAAAAAAGTGCTTTGGCGTTGGTCTACAGCGGTAATAATCGGCTTTTCTTTTTCTTCTGTGTAGCGTTTGCTATGTGTGACTTGCGTACGTGCGGTGACTCGCCAGTCGATGGAGCGAATATCATCACCGGGCTGATAGGGACGAACATCTTCAAACTCCATGCCTCGGCTAATAGCACGGCTTTTGTGTTGTCCGTTAAGCATAGCCATGCTGTTGCGCTTATTGCTAATCGCGCCACGTTTAACAAGGTGGCGCAGTTGTTGTAAGGTACTAAGAGACACATAGGCCCCCGTTGCTTGCAAGCTTTGGGGAATCCATTTGGCTGACTCTGAAGACGAGTTCCCGTTTTTAAACAATTCTTTAAACTGCTCTGTGCTTTGCATGTGTTTCTCGGTCTAAACGATGGCCACCTTTTGTAATAAATGGGTGATCACATGATCGGCATTAATTCCTTGTGCTTCGGCTTCGAAGCTCAGCAAGATTCGATGTCTAAATACATCATAAATAACGGCATGAATATCATCCGGAGTGACAAAGTCGCGTTCATTAAGCCAAGCATGGGCTTTTGCGCATCGATCTAGGGCAATAGTGGCTCGCGGGCTAACACCAAAATCAATCCAACGCGCTAAATCATTGTCTATGCTCTCTGGCTGCCGAGTGGCTATAGTCAGCTGCACGATATACTGGTCGATCGTATCAGCTGTATGAATATTTAATACTTCTTTACGTGCTTGTAACAAAGTGTCTATAGACAGCTTTGTCGGGGGTTGGGATGTTTGATCTCCGGCTTCAGTGCGCGCAAGTTTTAGTATCTCCGTTTCTGCTTGAGCGTTGGGATACTGTATGTTCACATGCATCAAAAATCGATCCAACTGTGCCTCTGGCAATGGATAAGTGCCTTCTTGCTCAATGGGGTTCTGCGTTGCCATGACTAAAAATACGTCTGGTAACGGGTAAGTGTGATTACCTACACTAATTTGGCGTTCGGCCATGGCTTCTAATAATGCGGATTGGACTTTTGCCGGTGCCCGATTAATTTCATCGGCAAGAATTAAGTGGTGGAATAGAGGGCCTGGCTGGAAGCTAAAAGCGTGTTCTTGTGGGTTATAAATATCGGTGCCGGTAATATCGGTAGGTAGCAGATCGGGAGTAAATTGAATGCGCTGAAAGTCAGCATCTATACCTTCGGATAGGTGTTTAATGGCTTTGGTTTTAGCCAATCCCGGCGCACCTTCGACCAGCAAATGCCCATCGGCAAGTAGGGCGATCAGTAAGCGATCAATAAGGTGATGTTGGCCAATAATTTGGCTTTCTAGCCAATCTTTTAATGGTTTAAGTTGCATATCGTCCTTTTACTCAAATCATGTTATCTATAACTGGGGCTTATTGCCATGAATAGTGCCATGAATATTAAACTTATATACGGACAAAAGATCATTTTTCAACAGTATAGTCTGTCCATATTGTAGGTTCGACAGAGTTGTTAGGCTTAATCTTTAACCTGCTGAACCAGTATTAATGGCTTAATCACCACAGCCCACAATTCGGTATTACTCTCTTGCCATTGTATGGCTTGTTGGTCGCTGGTTGGTGCAACTTGTGCCTGCGCCATCCATTGTTTAATTTGTGCCGTATCATCTTCTGCTATGGCTCTGGCAACAGCAACGAGATCGAGTTCAATATCAACACTAATTAAATTGCCTGAGGCAAAGTGGGGTTCAAGCTCACTCCAGCGAATACGAGCGGTTTCGCGGTTAATTTTGCGTGTGAGGTCGTATTCGCCTTCTTGGTTGATCTCATCTCGAATATCCTTTTGGATATTGTCGGCATCGTTGTGGGTCTGGTGTTTCTGGTGGTTACTCATTAGTGTAATAGCTGCTCTTTGGCTTGTTTAATCAGTTCGTTTGTCGATTCAATAATCGCCTTGCGTTTGGTAATAACCTGCAAACGATTACCCCCTAGCTGACGCCATAAAATGGCAGAGCGAATACCAGCAAATAAAAGAACGCGTATCTGGTTACCTACACGTGGCTGTTGTAGGTAATTGTAATCTCCAGTGACCTGTATGCGAAAACTAAATGTACTAATGGTACTCGTA
Source organism: Candidatus Endobugula sp. (assembly GCA_020628895.1). GTDB lineage: Bacteria > Pseudomonadota > Gammaproteobacteria > Pseudomonadales > Cellvibrionaceae > Endobugula. Next base: position 1,964 of record JAHDEM010000067.1, on the reverse strand, counting down.
TAAATATCAGCGAGATTAGCGATCACATTTTCGTGTGCGGGCTCAAACAATTCCGCTTGCTGAGCAGATTGTTGCAGGCGAGAGCCAATAATGTTCAGCATGTCAGAGCGTTTCATCAGTTTTTTTTGTAAATGGATAATTCCCATAACGTAACGCACAATATTGTTCGCTTGGGGTGTGCTGGTACGTTTGAGCACATCCCGCATTTGGTTAAGACCAGTCAGCAACGCTTTAGTGCTACCGTAAACATCTTCGATGTTGTCAGGGTTTTGCTCAAACAAGCCTTTTATGGCGGTTTCTAATTCCCGCTGTTCGACTCTGCCAGTGGTGGCTAATTGTTCGACTAATGCGGCTGATTGAAAAACACCGGCTAGAGCGAGAGTGCGGTCATCCCAATTATTTGACGTGCTGGTCATTGTTGCTGTTGGTTTCCTAGTTAATAAAAATAATATCTGTTTAACGGTATTAATTGGATCGCGACTCAATCACACCACCACCTAAGCAGCGTTCACCGTCGTATAAAACAATGGATTGGCCTGGGGTAACAGCTCGCTGCGGCTCATCAAAGATCACATGAATGCTATTGTTGTCTTCTTGTAAAGTGACTAAACAGTCTTGGTCTGGTTGTCGATAACGGATCTTGGCTTGGCAACGAAATGGTATTTGTGTGGGTGTCGCATTAATCCAGTGTATATCAGTAGCGGTTAATTCTTTATGGTAAAGCAGAGGGTGATTATCACCTTGAACCACTATCAGATGGTTCTTATTTAGGTCCTTGTCGACCACATACCAAGGCGCATCAGGTGCGTTTTTAACCCCACCAATGCCTAGACCCTGTCGCTGCCCCATCGTGTGGTACATCAAGCCCGCATGTTGGCCGATGACTTGACCTTGATCGGTAACAATTTCACCTTCTTGCGCAGGCAAATATTGTTCTAAAAAGTCTTTAAAGCGTCGCTCGCCAATAAAACAGATACCCGTGCTATCTTTTTTATTATGTGTGATGAGTTGGTGCTGTTCAGCCAGTTGGCGAACCTGTGGCTTTTCTAGTTCACCCACAGGAAATAGCGTTTTTGCTAATTGTTCTCCACCGACTGCATGTAAAAAATAGCTTTGGTCTTTATTATTGTCGCAGCCTTTAATCAGCTGTGTATGGCCATCCTTATCATGACGTCTGACATAGTGGCCTGTCGCAATCAGATCTGCACCTAATACTTGGGCATAGTCTAAAAATACTTTAAATTTGATCTCTCTATTGCAGAGAATATCGGGGTTAGGGGTACGTCCTGCTTTATATTCGGCCAGAAAATACTCGAAGACGTTATCCCAGTATTCGGCAGCAAAGTTGGCGGTATGAAGTTTAATACCTAAGGTGTCGCAGACTCGCTGAGCATCTGCAAGATCTGCCTTAGCGGTACAGTATTCGGTACCGTCGTCCTCGTCCCAGTTCTTCATAAACAGGCCTTCGACCTGATAGCCTTGTTGTTGCAGCAATAAAGCGGTAACAGATGAATCAACACCGCCGGACATGCCAACCATGACACGGGTTTCTTGAGGGGATAAGGTATTTACAGACATATGAGTGGTACAGCAAAGTGATTAACGTAAAACAGCTCACTAGTGTAGCGGTTTTATAAGCGATTTGTAAGGTGTGAACACGCTTAAACAACGCCCAGAGAACGATGCTTTATTCGGCAACACGCTGTAAATATATCCCTATAGGCTCAATGGCAGCTTCCCTGCTGCCTATGGTTGCTGAATAAAGCCTCATTTTGTGGACTCAATGCAGGCATTTTGCTGCATCGATGTGGTTAAAAAAACACTTCGGGTTTTCTCTCTCTACGAGGGTACAAGGTAAATGCACGAACGGTCTTTGAGAGAATGTGTTGAAAGCGTCAGTCGTTGCCCCTCAGGGAAGAGGGGTACACATAGAAAATGTCTGGAACTATTTTCGTGCTAGCGTT
>JAHDEM010000018.1:22186-50952 GCA_020628895.1 Candidatus Endobugula sp. | reverse complement strand
ACCTTTACGAGTATGACAATGCAGACATCGAGGACAAAGAAAAAACAGCGCTTTACACGCTAATTAATCAAGTAAAGGAGGACTGTGGGATTTAGAGGTAGAAAGGTGGTGACCTCCTTTAGCATACATCGTTTCTGCATCACTGGGTTTAACTCTCCTTGTCAGCAACGGATCTCCCGTTCATGAGCACACTCAATAAAGAAACTCTCGCTCTCACTATTCATTTTACGACTTTGCTTATGGTCGATACCACTAAATAGGCGAGAACGCTTACCGTAAACAACGATAACACTCAATTAAATGACAGACGTTGCATATCTAATTAGCATTTAACGGTAAATAATAACCATTCTTTACATCCATCAACTTATTCCGAAAAACTGTATTTATATACAGCACAATAAGATATACTAACGATGGATAACAGCAAAAACTGGTTGTTAACACATATACATAGGAGGCTCGTATGTCGGCTAAACAAAAGGACTATCATAATCATTCTACTAGTATTGAATACCTTGCTCATATTCCTCACATCTGCGGTATTGTTTCTAGCCCTCCAAGTGATTATGACGTTAATTGCCCTAACACCACTACTCCATTATTGTCACTACAAGATCAGTTAGAAAGTCATTTAGCACTATGTCATTATCATCAACTTGCCCTAATTGCATTAAGCACTCATGAGCAAGCCTGTGAGAGCAATGAAAACGACTGGGAACTTGGTGCTACATTATTTACCACACACTTACAGGCTCGCGGTAATGATATTATTGAGAAACTCAACACGGCTGCAAGACAAAAACAACCTACACTAAAAAATGATGAAAACAATGATTAATCCAACAATCATTATGAAAGGTGCGACTACAAAAAGTACCTAATCGAAATTAGGTCACAGGCGTGATCATTGTTTTTTGCAGCTAAGCAAAGAGCTAGGATACTCGACGCAATACCCAATCTAACCATGCATGCGGTAATAAACGCTTAAGCACCGCAAAGAGGTGTGTAGGAAAAGTGACCGGATAGCGGATTTTCGGACGGCGGCTGGTCAGTGCATGCACCACCTTTTTTAGTACTGCTTCCGGGGGTAATGTAAAAGGGTCTGCATTGCCCTCTTTGTTCAGTCGCGCCATAACTTGTTTATAGTGTTCCTGATGGGGACTAACATCGAGTATTTTTGGCTGGTTATAGATATTTTCTTCGAAAGCGACTTTGGCATTTTTTCTAAAGTCGCTAGTAATTGGCCCTGGCTCGATTAAAGAGACAGTAATACCCGTACCGTTGAGCTCTAAGCGCAGGGTATCGAATAGGCCTTCTATAGCAAACTTGGACGCGTTATAAGCACCGCGCATAGGAAATGCAATAAATCCCAGAATTGAGCTATTAAGAAGAATTCGGCCATAGCCTTGCTGGCGCATCACCGGCAGTATTAAGTTATTTAACTGATGCCAACCAAAGAAGTTGGTAGCAAACTGCTTTTCTAATACCTCGCGACTTAGGTCCTCTACTGCTCCAGGTTGTCCATAGGCGCCATTGTGAAATACCGCGAATAATTGGTTTTGTGTTTTTTGCATCAGTGTTGAGAAAGCAGCACCCACACTGTTGGGCTCCGCGTAATCCAGTTGAATCACATCAAAGCCATCTTTTATTAATGCATTGGCATCTTTTAATTGGCGCACCGTGGGATAAACGATAAATCCCAGCTCCTTTAGGCCATAGGCCACTGTTTTACCTATGCCACTAGAGCAACCGGTGACTAATACCGTTTTAGGGATAGCATCGTGACTCACTATAAAACCTCATCTTATTAATAGGTAAACGCTGGTATCTAACGATAACACAAAAATTGTTCCCGACATTTTTGATGTACCACCGTACTAAGGGGCAACGTTTTATACCATAGAAAACCATAATGAGGTAAGTGTTTGTTCTATAACCATGACCTTACAATTGGTAAAAAAGAAGCAGCAATAAAACCAACCACTACACCCACACTTATACGAACTAAAGGGTTGGTGAATTGTGGGCTCACCATACTTAAAGCACCGCATATAGTGCCATAAAACATTAATGCAAGCATATCCATAAGGAACCCTCTTAAGTTAATTATTCGATTGTTATTCCACCATGAGTTCTTTAACCAACTCTGTTGCCCTATCAATATTTTTATTGCTTTTATCCAGCAACTTATCGGTTTCTGTGACTGTATTATTCTTATCTAAGAATGAATATTTTTTAAGTGCTTGAGTCAATAGTAACTTAATTTTTTGTGTATCTTTATCATCCTTTTTAGCTTCTGCAAAAATACCATTGATATAGGCTAGTGTTATTTTAATATGAGTGAATGCTTGTTTCATCACATCCACATTATCGTCTGCATAACCTAGATGCTTATAAGCCACATTAATTTGTTGACTGCGGTATTCATCTCGAGCTTTTAATCTGGAGTAACTTCTTTTTAGCATCACACTTAAATAGATAGCAATGGCCAACACTAAAACAGCGTAGACAAAGATAAAATAAAGTTTTTTCTTTGATTGTTCGATTATAGAAAAATAATGAGCAAGGTATTGCGACTCGATTCGTTCTATCGTTGTTTGTGTAGAAATACCTAAGGCCTTTTCGATTAACCTTTGTGTGGTTGCTTGCTCTTGTAAAACAGTACTGATATGCGCAGAATACTGTAATAAGGGTCTACCATTTTTAAATAATGAATATAAACCAATCACCTTATCGGTACTTTTTTCAATGATCTGTGCTTCATTAATATCGCCATCTAATGCCCAGCGATATAATGCACTATTAATCACTTTTAATCACTTTTAATTGTTGAGCCGCGGTTATATGGTTATTGTCTTCCAAATCTCCAATTAGCCTATCTCCTAGTTTTGGCGCGTAGCTAATTGAGTTACGCAAAATCGCATTGTGTGATTTAAAGTTTTCAACCACCTCTAATTTTAAGGCTAATTGTGAATATAATGCCTGGAGCTGCTGATTAATCACTGCATTTTGCAGGGCATATTCTGCCAGTTTACCGGTAGAAAATTCATCCACTAGATGTTGTATTTTAACCACCAGATGTGCAAGATCATCATAGTCTGTACTTAAACCATAACGCGATTCAAGTATAAGCGTATTCATTGAGTTATCAGATTGTTTCAACTCGTTGACAACATGCAATATAGTATCGCGAGTTTGATCGTTAGTTTGCTGATAGTGTTTGTAAGCGATATAACCTGCACCAAGGCCACCGATCATAACAAGAGCAGTTAGCACCCATGTAATTTTCATTGCTCATCTCCTTGTGGTAGTTCACCGGGAAGGGTTTCTAAAAAAGCGATAATGGCATTCTTGTCTTCCTCTAATACCTCCCGCCCTAGCTGATAATTAATCATTCGATAAATAGCAACATCTAAACTATCCACCGAACCATTGTGAAAGTACGGCGCTGTTTTAACGGCTAAGCGCAAGCTGGGCACTTTGAAGACATGTTTGTCCCATTCTTTACCCGTAATGTGATGTCTTCCTAGATCATTGTCATTCCATTTTTTCCAATCGATTTTTTCGAGCACACCCATTTTCTGGAATAAATTGCCGCCCACATTAGCGCCCTGATGGCAACTGATACATCCGTGATCCTTAAATAATTGGTAACCTTGTTTCGCTAAGTCGCTGATAGCATTTTCATTACCTCTTAGGTATTGATCGAAAGGCGAATTCACCAGAACCAAAGACTGTTGATACTCTGCCATGGCATGCTGAACATTCTCTGCGGTTATGCCATCGCTATACGCATTCGAAAAGCCCGTTTGGTAAGCTTCTATCGCTGATAGCTTGGCCACTGTTTTATCCCAAGATTCCATGCCCATTAATGCTGGGCTGATAACAGCAGATTTTACGCGAGACTCTAAGTTTCTTTCTCGCCCATCCCATAGCTGAAAAAGATTGAGTGCAGCATTATAGATGGTGGGGGTATTTCTTTTAGTTTTAGTCCCATTAACACCAACCGATTGGGATTCGTTATCTACTCCATATTGATCGAGCTTATGGCAACTAGCACAGGAGATAGAATCGTCTTTTGAAAGTCGCACATCAGAGAATAATTGTTCACCTAGATAAGCTTTGTCTTTATCAAAAGCAATAATAGGAATGGGCTTTATCGGCTCTTGCGCCATAACGGTGGCGCCCAATAGCAGACTCAATAGGCCCACTAACCAAGAATTAGCAGGAGGCATCATTATTCCCATTAAGATGCCCTCCTAGTTTGAATCACTACTATTGATTGTAAATACATAAACATCCCCTTAATTAATCGTCGGTACCGCTTTTATAGTGAATGACGATATAAAGTAGAGGTTTGGATGCACCATTCGTATCATTTATCTTAAATGTATATCTGAAATAGTCTCATTCGATAAAAAGCTCTTAAACCATGACCAAAATGTATGAAATGTGTCGATATGGATGACATATACCGTTCCAAATTAGACAAATCTCAATACCTGTACTAGATTTTTTGGAAGGGTTTAACATTAATCCAAACTCGCTACTTAAACTCTTGCTTTATTGATATGTAGCGAATGACTCCAATATTACGAGGAATATCTCTCATGCACGGTAATATAATTAGTAAAAAAACACACATCTTTTCAGTCATCATGGTAATTATCAGCGCACTTAGCTTTGCTCATCAGACGTTTGCCGAAACAGAAGAAGAAAAGCTTGCTCGGGTTATTGCTGAAGAAAAAGCCTTAGTATTTGATAAGTTTGATCATCAGACCGCTCTAGAAGTGGGTATGAAAATGGTTGAATACGCACAAAAAAATAACCTACCACAGACCGTTTTCCATATTGAAAGAAACGGGCAAATTTTATTTAGAGTGTCACTAGCAGGCTCAAGTGTCGATAATGAACATTGGGTTAATGAGAAAATCGCCGTTGTTCACCGTTTTCTTGTGAGTTCTATGCGCAAGAAACTAGAATATAATTCGATGAAGGGTGCTGAGTGGTTGAACGGCTTTCCTACTGGTGGTGGCGACGCTGTGAAGTTTTGGGGGCTGTCCCATGAAGAAGCAGTTGGTCTTGTTGGTGGAGGCTTCCCTATTTATGTTAAAAATGCGGGTTTTGTAGGTACGATTGTTTCATCTGGCGGCCCGGACGAAACTGATCACGATCTTATTGTTGCCGTACTCAAGGATTACCTTAAAAAATAGGCATTAGTGCTTGCAACAACAATAGAGCTTTTATCACAACATTAGCTTTATTGTTGTTGTATTTTGCTTATTACAACTCCCCAGCTCTTTAGCCCCCCCCTTCTTTAAATTACATGCTTATGCTCTAGCACAAGCGGCACATAAAAAGTTAAATCAAAATCATCTTCTTGGCTTAGAAACTGATTTTTATGGTAAGCAGCAAATGCAGGGGTTGTTTTAGCCGTAAACGGCGATTGCGGTAACCACTCATCAAATATTTTGCTAATGTGGGGTAATAACTCTCCATATCGCCCCGCAATCTTAAAGGCAGCATGTAAACCACCAGGAATAGTCACACTATTAATTGCACCACGGCGGACAACCGGTTTATCAATACCGACACAAGCAACATATCGACACTCCTCCAGAGGAACCAGCGCCGGATTGGAATGATGCAAGCCAATTTGTATATCCATAGAACGCTGCTCGGTTAGCGCCCATGCTTTAAGCAATTGCCACGGCCGACTGATAGAGCGTCCGTATCCCATATGTCGAACATAAGCCACATCTCTTGGCTTAAGCAGCACTATTTCTGGCACGGGTAAATGCAACGTATTGATACGTTGGTAAGCCGCTCGAATATCGGGATCAATGATTTTGCCAACCACTACCCCTGAGGGACAGACACTTTTAGGAGTAGGAGTATCAGAGGGACTAGCGGATATTCCAGACGATTCCCCGTCGGGGTGCCGATTCACAGCCCGCCATTGTCCAGGTGTAAGTCCATATACCGATTTAAATGCCCGACTAAACGATGACAAAGAGCGAAACCCACAAGTTTTCGCTATACGCTCCACTGGGCGCTCTGGGGAGAACATAAGGTGATTGGCTGCCATTTCTAAGCGGGTACGCCGTATATAGGCATGAATATTTTCGCCGGTGGCTCTTTTAAATAAACGATGAAAATAATGCTCAGAGTACGCTACCTGCTGAGCCAGCACCTTAGCAGATAAGTCCGCAGTGATATCACTATGAATTCGGCTTAACACTTCGTTAATACGATAGGTTTGATCAACAGATACCATAATCATTTTCAGCCTTTAACAATTAAAGCAGTCATAGACCTATTAAAGCGCATAAATGGACAAAAATATAGTTTTTTAAACACCTATGATTAACACCAGAATATTGCCCAATACAACAATTAATTCATAGGCCTCCTTATGACACACCCTATCGCCCCACTAACAGCAACCAAACCTTCTTATATTCGAGAAATTCTGAATTTAGTGAAAAGCAGTGATGTTATTTCATTAGCCGGTGGACTCCCCTCACCGGAGACTTTTGCTATGGATATCATTGAGCCCGCGATGATTAAAATAGCGGGCGATGCTTCACTATTTCAGTATGCTCAAACAACCGGTTTCGAACCACTGGTAACTACCATACGACAACGCTACGAGGTAAATGATAGACAAGAGGTGATAGTGACTAACGGGTCGCAACAAGGCATTGATTTATGTATTCGTGCCTTTATCCAACCCGGTGACAAAGTCATTGTGGAAGCCCCCAGCTACTTAGGCGCTTTACAAATTCTTAGTTTGAGTCAGGCCAATGTCATCAGCATCACCCAAGAAATAGATGGACCTAATCTTGCCGAACTTGAGCAGTATTTTGCCGACGGGGATATCACTGCCTTTTATGGTATACCTGATTTCCATAACCCAACGGGATGCTGTTGGTCATTAGAAAAAAGGCAGCAAGTTGGAGAGCTTTGCCTGCGATATGATGTGCTTTTTATTGAAGATGCGCCTTATAGAGAAATGCGTTTCACTGGCAAGCCACTACCATTAGCATCTGAATTTTGTACCGATAACGCTATTGTACTGTATTCATTTTCAAAAATGATTGCCCCTGGCATACGTATAGGCGCGTTAATTACGCCTAAGAAGTGGTTTTCACCTCTTTGCACACTGAAACAAGCCACTGATTTACATACCAATATTCCTATGCAGGCGTTAACACACGCTTTATTATCGCAAGTCACATTCGATGAACATTTGTGCAAAATTAATCGTTTCTATCAACATCGCTATCAAGCTTTATGCCAAAGCTTATCGCACCTGCCTCAATTAACTTATTCTTATCGTCAGGTAGATGGTGGCATGTTTGTGTGGTTATCCATCCCTGATTGCAACGTACAAGCCCTCGCTAAGGCAGCGATTGAAGCAGGTGTTGCTGTTGTACCTAGCTCAGAATTTTACCACCCCAATTATTTAGTGCGTAAATGTGGCGATAATACGAATATAAGCGCATTGCGACTCAATTTTTCCTTTAATTCGCCAAAGGTGATTGAGGAAGCAATCCAAAAACTGATACCTGTATTAAATAATTTTGGTGGTGGTTAACGCCCATAGGTTACAGCTGTTATTGAATATCTAATTGATGTTACAATCGATGACAATAGCTGGTAATGCAATAGAGTGTAAAATAAAACGACCTGCTCATTATTCCCTTATTCAAAAGGAAACCATGTTACATGTCTGGTTCTGTTGTTGGCAAAGTCAATACTATGCACGATACAGGAGGCACGATTATCTTTCGTGCATCCGGTGAACGAGTCATTGCGCAAGAAGGCGGTGAGATCTTTTCGAATGATACGATTATTTCACAACAATCTTCTAGCGTTGAGCCCTCGTCGTTTGCCCATAGTAAGAAAAACACGATAGAGTTTGACCACCTTGTTGTCGAAACGTTTTTATCTGACCTCAAAGAAAACGTTACCGCTGAGATACCGGATGATATTGTAGATAGTCATACAGATTTTTCTCAAGACACGCATGTTGCCATTGATGTATTCAACGACAATAACAACACTCTCTCACAAAATCATACACCACAAACTGATTTTCTACCTTATACAACCACCATTAAAGGTGGAACGTTAACTGTCACCACAGAGGGTTTTATTGTTTATACACCATACTCTATTTCAGACAATTTTACGTTTCCTAGTTTTACATTGCGCTACAACGTTGGCGACTTTATTGTTGTGGATAACGAAATTGTTGGATTGGGCATCGATGGCAGTCACCAAAGGATGGCTACGTCGGATTTAGCTCTATTTATTGATGATTTTACACAGTACCTTTCGCCAGAAAAAACGGACAATAATACAAAATATTTACTCGCATTAGAGTAATCATTATCCATTATCATCTACCCTATTTAAGCTTCTCATTCTATTTACTGCATACAATGGCGATTTTTTAACACAGCAATATCGTTTATATTCAGATTGTTAATATTTTGCAATTAATATTCACAAATACATGACTCTAAGTTTATCAATTGCCTTTACTTTTACATGATGGCTTCTATATTTATTCTATGAGGAATATAAAAAGCCGTTATATCCATGAAACTTAGTTACATATCCCTACAATATATCCTAATTTTATTAGTAATGGCTTTTATAGCGGGTACCTATGCTATTGAACATCACCATCGGCAACTCACATTAAACCTTTATTTAGAGTCAGCTAAATTAACTAACCAGCTATTCAGTAATGCACTACATCAATATGCTACGGATACAACAAGTCAACAACTATTAGAAAGTGATAAAAAAAATCTTTCCCTAATAGGTGGGCATAAATCTGCAAATCCTGGAAAATTCGCTATAGACTTAATTAATAGCGTTAGTAGCGAAGACCAAAAAATTAAAATTTATAGCCAACATCACTTCCCCTCTCGAAAATACGCAGCAAAGCCGAAAAAAGAAGTCGAAAAGCGTATATTACGGTATTTTTCTTATAGCCAAGATGAAGATTTCTATGAATCTTCCGGTGATATTTTTTTCTATGCTGCACCTATTAAAATGACATCGCAAGTCTGTGTTGATTGCCACAACAAACACCCTCAGAGCCCCAAGAAAAATTGGGCACTCAATGATACAAGAGCCATATTTACCATTACCCATAAAATTGAGTTTGAAAGGCATTATGTTTTTTATGGTGTGTTTTTTGGCTTGTTTTTTCTTTGTATAGGATTAGTCATTTTCTTATTAAGAAAAACCAAACAATTAAACGATAAAACACAAGAAATTAAAATTGATAATTTAACGCAAATACCTAATCGTGCATTCATTAATGAAGATGGAAAAAAATTATTTATTAAAAGATCGAGAAATAATGCAAATAAAGGCGTTTCTATATTAATGATCGACATCGATAATTTTAAAAGTATCAATGACACCTACGGACATGATATTGGTGATGAATGTTTAAAAGAAATCGCTCAGCGAATCAGTATGACAGTAAGAACTGATGGCGATGTCGTTAAAAATCCTAATTATGCCGCAAGATGGGGAGGAGAAGAGTTTTTAGCTATGCTATCTAATACCAATGAAGAAGATGCTATTGCTATTGCCGACCGTATGCGAGTAGAGGTTAAAAAACGAAAAGTCAGTTCTGCAGAACTGGAAGTGACAATTAGTATTGGTGTCTGCTTTATTCATAGAGCTTATAAACCAGATTTTAAGCATGCAGAAAAAATAGCAGATGATGCATTACTCATGGCAAAAACTAGCGGAAAGGATTGTACTATTCTTTATCATTACAAAGACAAAGAAAACAACACTAATTAAGATAATAAGATAATGGTTTTGGCTTACCCAAAATGTAACCTTGAAAAAGACTCACCCCAAAACTGGCTAGTGTTTGTTGCTGCAAATCAGTCTCTACACCTTCAGATAAAACTTGCATATTATTCGTTTTAATTAACTGACAAATATGCTGAAAAGACTCACTATTATTTTCAATACTATCGGCAAAAATTTTATCCATTTTTACGACTGACGCGGGGATACGATGCAAATAAGCGAGTGATGATATGCCAGCACCAAAATCGTCAATACTGATATTAATACCTTTACTCACTAATAAATTTACAATATTGCGTTGCTTATTAATATCTTCAATTAAGGTACTTTCTGTTAGCTCAATAACTAAGTCTTCATTACTTAATTTTTTTTCTTTTATTGTATTAAGAACAAAACTGGGAAAATAAGCATCTAACAAATTAACCGCTGACACATTCACTGACATGGTAATATCGTTAGCCACACTTTCTCTTAATAGTAACAAGTCGGATAACGCCTGGTGCACTACCCAACGTTCGATATTATCAATAATACCTATTTCTTCTGCTACTTTAACTAACTCTTGCGGTGCAACCCATCCTAGCTCTTTATTATACCAACGTAATAATGCTTCAAAGCCCATAATACGATCAGCCTGATTATTTTTACCCAAACCCCAAATAGGCTGGTAATGCAGAGAAAGCTCATTATTATCTTCAGCATAATATAGGTATTGAGCAATCACACTTTGGCGTCGAATCGTCAGCTCCATACCTTTGGTATACGATACCCATCTACGCTTACCTAAGTGCTTAGCCTGGTACATAGCCGAATCTGCATACAAAATAATGTTGCTAATTTTATCAGCATCGTCTGGATATCTTGCCACACCAATACTGGCAGACAATGTCATCGCGCGAGATTGGCTATCATCATAACTTTCTGCCAGTGTTTTAACTAATGAATTAGCAAGACAGTCTTTATCTACATGAAACTTATCTAATGGCACTAATACCACAAATTCATCACCGCCAAAGCGGCAGATATTACTGTCGTGGGGTAAGCAGGCTATTAAACGGTCCGCCACTTTACGCAATACGTCATCGCCTGCCGCGTGCCCGAAAGAGTCATTAATTAGTTTAAAACCATCAAGATCGATATAATAAATAAGAAAAGGCGTTTTTTGCTGATCGAGAAACTGTAATTTACTTTCTAAACCCCGACGATTTAACAAGCCTGTTAATGGGTCACATAGTACTTGATGGGTCAGAGAAATTTCACTAATTTTGCGCTGGTGAATATCATATTGATGACAAAGTATTTCTCCCTTGTCTTTACCCTCTTTTACATCTACAGCAATTAAATGATACCAACGATTCCCCGAATGGCTTTTCATAAGAACATCATTCTCGAAACGCCCAGAATGACGCAAACATTTTATAATAGATTGCAAAGCCGAATCATCGATAACAATATCACTAAGGTGTTGAACATTCCGGCCGATATTTTGTAAAAATGGCGGATTACCACTAACAAATTCTCCCGCCTCGGTATAATGAGATAACATGACCGTTAAACTACTTTGCATCTTGTAGTGTTGTTTGTCGATAGGTAAAGCTTCTACCAACATAGCCATACGACCATCCTCTAAGGGATAGCCAGAAAGTTGACAATACGCATATTTATCGATGCCCTTAGGAGAAAAATGCCAATTATGGGCTAGACTGTAGCCTTCAAAAAATGATTGCTGAAATTCAATGAGGCTTTCTTGCAGTGCATCGGAGGTGATGGGTCTAAAATCCCGCGATTGCAGCTCTTTTAAATTCGTTGACTCCCATAGCCCTAAAGCAGGCTCATTAGCCCAGTGTATACAATAACGATCGATATCGTATACCCAGATGGGAATGGTAAGATTGTGTAAAGAAAATTCCATTAACTGCGACACATACAAAAATTAAAGCACTATTTATATAATATAGTTTATAAAAGGAGTAAAAAAATCACGCTTATATATTCTTTTGTTATAAATTGTGCCATCAAAATAGCACTCGTCTTTTTTCTATAACAAGACATAATACGGTTTTATAGGCTACATACTCGCTAATTTTTTGCCCTCTGCACCGGATAACACCTATTACTTTTACTTCTTTACGACATAGTAAAACGTACACTTAATACGTTTATGCAAGAACTTTTTATTGTTAAGTGAATAAAGGCAAGTATAAGAAGCTGTTTTTACCCCATGAGGAGAATAGATTATTGACGATTTAAAATTGACTCACAAGCATCCACATAAAAAAAGCTCAAAAAATGTAATGTAAACGTATTCATTTGATAATAATCAACACGGGGACATTTCTTCTTTCTAAAAATCTTCTATTGCTACGCAAATATTCGCTGTTATTTATCACTATGTTCTCTCCCTAACTTGTAACAATGAAGACATATAAGCATCATAAATATGTCATAAGGTTTCGGTAATGTAGCTCCTTATTCACTTTGGTTACGCTTAGCGTTTAATTTAGCTTTGTATTAACCACATTCTATGGCCTTGGGGGGTTGCTTAATAATGAAACAAGAAATTAGTAATGATCAAATGGTTGGTACTGCCGTTACTGAAAAAAATCACCAAGAAAATCATCAGGAAATAGTCACAACAGATTTTGATGCTCTAGCCGAAAAAGCTATGTCGCGACGTGGCTTTTTAAGTACCTGTGTCGGTATAGGTGCTGGTGCTTTTGTGATGGGTATGTCTAGCAGTTTTCCAATGTCTGCTCTTGCTGCACATCACGGAGGCAAACGCTTTACGTTTGAACCTGTTGCCGCTAATACATTAGATACAGTTATTGTACCTAAAGGTTACAGTTGGCATGTGGTTTCAAGCTGGGGCGATCCTTTATGGTCTAAAGGTGTAGCCTTCGATCATGCGACTCGTGGTACTGGCGAATCACAAGAATTAGCTTTTGGCGATAACAACGACGGTATGGCGTTATTCACGGTTGGCGATAAGCAAATCTTAGCGGTTAACAATGAATACGTTAATTTAAAAGTTATGTTTGGTAATAACGAGAGTTTAAAGCCTGTTACCGAAGATGATGTGCGTAAATGTAAAGCGGCACATGGTGTTACTATTATGGAAGTGACCAATAGTGGTGGGCAATGGTCGGTCGTTAAAGACTCAAGCTATAACCGCCGTATTACAGCTGATTCACCTATGGAAATTACCGGGCCTGCACGTGGACATGATTTATTAAAAACGAGTGAAGACCCAGAAGGTATCATCTCCAAGGGAACATGGAACAATTGTGGTAATGGACGCACACCATGGGGAACTTATCTGGCTTGTGAAGAAAACTTTAATGGTTATTTTTCTAGCAGCGATGAAAGCTATGAAATCAGCCCAGAATTTAAACGTTATGGTATTAAGCACAAAGATCGTGGTTATGGTTGGTCGATGACGGATGACCGCTTTGACATGAGCAAAGAACCCAACGAAGCTAATCGTGCTGGCTACATTGTGGAAATTGATCCCGCTGATCCAACAGCAACACCTAAAAAGCGCACGGCCCTGGGCCGCTTTAAACATGAAAACGCGGAACTAGTTGTTGCTGATAATAATTGCGTTGTGGTTTACCTGGGCGACGACGAACGCGGTGAATTTCTTTACAAGTTTGTCAGTAAAAAACGTTATAAGAAAAATGGCAATAACAGCAACTTATTGGAAGATGGCGATTTATACGTTGCTAAGTTTGAAGATGGCGGTAAAGGTGAATGGTTAAAGCTTACACCGAAAACAACCGGTATGAAATCAAAAGCAGAGATTTGTATTCACACACGTTTGGCTGCTTCTGCCGTAGGGGCAACTACAATGGACCGCCCTGAATGGGTAGCTGCCAACCCAACTAAAAAAGAAGTGTATTGCGCATTAACGAATAATAAAAACCGTGGTAAAAAACCTAATGCAGGTGGTGACGAAACGCCCGTAGGTGGACCTAACCCACGAGAAGTGAATAATTACGGACAGATCGTTCGTTGGATTCCTGCTAGAGGTGACCACACATCGACTAAATTTACTTGGGATCTTTTTGTTATGGCAGGCAATCCGACTGTTCATAAAGATGCTTATGCAGGTTCGGCTAACGTCAACGCTAGCAATATGTTTAACTCGCCTGATGGATTAGCGTTTGATAAGCATGGCACTTTATGGATTCAAACAGATGGTAAGTATTCTAACGAAGGTGACTTCGAGGGCCAAGGCAACAACCAAATGCTAGCTGCCGATCCAGAAACCGGAGAAATTCGCCGATTTATGGTTGGACCAAGAGAATGTGAAATCACTGGCATTACGTGGTCTGAGGATTTAAAAACTATGTTTGTGGGTATTCAACACCCAGGTGAAAAAGGCAAAGGAGAAAGCAGTTTCCCTGAAGGTGGTAATAGCGTGCCTCGTTCATCAATTGTTGCCATTACTAAAGACGATGGTGGTTATATCGGTTAATTCCTCAAGAATAAAAGGGAAACTATAACGATAAAAACGAATCTCATTTGAGATTCGTTTTTTCTTTTTACAAGCCAAAACGATTCTTTTCATAAAATAAACTACATTCACCAACTACCGTTGTATAATAGTGTTTAAACATATAAAAAATAGCCTTTTATGAATGAAGATATCAATTACAAAAGCAACCCACTACACGGAGTGAGCCTTAAGAATTTATTGGTTGAGCTTGTTGACCATTATGGATTTGAGATTCTTTATGCCTATTTAAAGCTAAATTGCTTTAAAACCAACCCCAGTATTGAATCGAGTATTAAGTTCTTAAAAAAAACATCGTGGGCCTGTGAGAAAGTAGAAGCCTTTTATTTATATCAGTATAAAAACTTGCCCAGAGCCTCTAAAGAGCAATTTGAACTCCCGCCTAGAGATCGAATTATCCCTGAAGAAGACAAACCCGGTGAACCTGCAGATCTAAGCTTAGAAGATGCAGAACAACTCAATGAGAAACGAGCAAAAAAAGCAGCTCAGTATGACAACCGAAGAAAACGCCGCCCCCGCCCTAAACAAGATGATGATCCATGGGCCCACTGGCGCTAGCGATGCTGACCGGAAGCTGATCTATTCACCACTACTAGCCGATATGACGTATTAAAACTTCTGCCTCTATCGCCTCCAGCCCTAGTCTTTTCCTCGCTTATTTAAAAACTCCTGCCAACAATATCCAGAATGTTTTATTGTGCGTTTTTGTGTTTCGTAATCAACATAAACAATACCAAAGCGCTGAGAGTACCCCTCGGCCCATTCAAAGTTGTCCATTAAACTCCATGCAAAATAGCCACTAATATTCACACCAGATTCTATAGCGTTGTGTAGCGCATTAAGGTGATCGTTGTAATAAGCCACTCGCATGCTGTCAATCACTTCACCATTCTCATTGGGAGAAGTATTATCTGCTGCCCCATTTTCCGTAATAATAATTGGCGGTAAATTAGAGTATCTTTTTTTAAAACCTTGCAACAGTTCAGTCAAAGCCTGCGGAAAAACTTCCCAACCGATATCAGTAAGTTGCATGCTGCCATCAACCTGTGGGCTAATAATATTATAGTCCTCTTGATCAGATGCACTCACTACCTGGCGGGTATAAAAGTTAATCCCTAGAAAATCAATATCCCTTGCGATAATGACTAAGTCCTCATCTAATTGCGTTGGAACCCATTCAGGATGCTGTTCAATAATACTTTTTGGATAGGATCCCGTGAGTAACGGCTGTAAAAACCAATGGCTATGCTCTTCATCAGCAAAACTAGCCGCTTGCTGATCTTGCTTTGAATCCGTTAAGGGATAGTTAGGGGTAAAATTAAGTACAATGCCATGCTCAGCATTAGGCGCATACTCACGCAGTGCAGGCAAAGCCAGGCCGTGAGCGAGTAGTAAATGATGAGCAGCCTGAAAACCTAGACGATCACTTTGCAAGCCTGGAGCATGATTGCCAAAACGATACCCTAAAAAAGCCGAACACCAAGGCTCATTAAATGTTGCATAGGCGGTAACACGATCACCAAAACGAGCCACAACCTTTTGTGCGTAAACTGCGAAACGGTAAGCCGTTTCTCTGTTAATCCAGCCACCCTTTTCTTCAAGATATTGCGGTAAATCCCAATGATATAACGTCAGATAAGGTTTAATACCTCGCTCGATAAGCCCGTTTATAATTCGCTCGTAAAAAGCGAAACCAGCTTCATTCCAAGTATCTGGAGACGGTTCTATTCTGGGCCAAGCGATTGAAAACCGATAGGCATCAACACCGAGTGATTGTATTAAGTCCAGATCTTGTTCAACACGATGGTAATGGTCACAAGCGATATCACCATGATCATCATTGAGGACTTTACCTGGTGTTCGACAAAAACGATCCCAAATACTTTCACAACGACCATCTAGATTAGTCGCTCCTTCTATCTGGAAGGCCGCTGTGGCGACACCGTAAGTAAAATCTTTCTTTAGTAGTGGACTATTTTTTGGCAAAGAAAACGCCATTGGCTCACCTTTCTTCTTTTTATATATTGAACAACATAGCATATGAAGAACACCTACACCACGATTTCACAGATTAAGGAAAAGCTAGACACAATAGAAAGAACACATACACGTTACTAAACGTGTATCAGATTTACACTTATGTAAGTTAAGGAGGATTTTGTTGGAAAAGGCCACCAAAGGATGGCCTATTTATTCGATTGGGCTAACAGCATCAACCTTGAAATGATCGAATGCCAACAGCATGCCTTAAGTTAGCTAGCAATGGCTGGGAATAGGCTCGAGCTTTTTGGGCACCATTTTGCAATACTTCTTCGATATATTCCGGTTTTTCTAATAGTGAATAATACTGTTCGCGGGCATCGCCGATTTCGTTATTAATTAATTCAAATAACTGCTTTTTCGCTTCGCCCCAAGCAATACCGTCTAAGAAGGCTTGGCGCATTTGTGCGGTTTGCTCTTCGCTGGCAAACGCCTGCCAAATTTGAAATACCGTAGAGGTATCTGGATCTTTTGGCTCACCCGGCTCTAAAAGGTTGGTTTTAATTTTATTAATATGCTTTTTCAGCTTTTTTTCGGGTAAAAATAAGGGAATGGTGTTGTTGTAGCTTTTGCTCATTTTACGACCGTCTAGACCCTGTAATACCGCCACATTATCATCGACAACTGCCTGTGGCAGTGTAAAGTGCTCACCAAAATGATGATTAAAACGCGAAGCAATATCACGAGCCATTTCAACATGCTGAATCTGATCCTTACCTACTGGCACGTTGTTGGCGTTAAACATCAATATATCTGCAGCCATTAATACTGGGTAACTATATAAACCCATGGTGACACCATAGTCAGGGTCTTCGTTAGCTTCTTGGTTGGCCTGTACCGCGGCTTTATAAGCGTGGGCACGGTTCATTAGACCCTTAGCCGCCATACAAGTTAAAAACCAACAAAGTTCTGGAATTTCCGGAATATCCGATTGGCGGTAAAAAATCGCATTATCTACATCTAAACCCAACGCCAACCATGTTGCTGCAATTTCTTGGCTAGATTGGTGAATTTTGTCGGGGTCTTGGCTTTTAATCATGGCATGATAATCGGCCAGAAAATAAAAGGAGACATTATCAGCCTGCTGGCTAGCTTCGATCGCTGGACGAATAGCCCCCACATAGTTACCTAAGTGCGGTGTACCTGTGGTGGTAATACCGGTTAGTGTGCGCTGTTTATCGTGGGGCGGTAATGGTTGTTTAGACATAAAAATCAATCTTATTGTTGGTAGAAAGAAGTTAAAATAGTGGCCAATTGCACGGCATCTTTGGTTCCCGCTAACTCGCGGATGGAGTGCATGGCAAAAGTTGGTAAACCAATATCGATGGTTTTAACGCCTACTTCGGAAGCGGTAATAGGACCAATGGTACTGCCACACCCCATATCGCTCCGGGTGACAAAGACTTGTGGCGACACATCGTGTTGCTGGCAGAGATGACGGAAGAAGCTACTGGTATCGCTATTGGTGGCATAACGTTGGTTAGCATTCACTTTAATCACCGGCCCCTGGTTTAACAATGGACCATGGTGCTCATCATGCTTGTCGGCATAGTTGGGGTGTATACCGTGAGCATTATCGGCAGAGATCATTAACGAACGATCGATGGTGCGTAAGCGCTCTTCGGTATCAGGAATAATGCGCTGCAGACATTGCTCCAACATCGGGCCTTGAGCCCCACAGGCAGAGGCACTGCCTATTTCTTCGTGGTCGGTGCATACTAGCAAAGCTGGTTTTGTGGTATTGGAGGCAATAAACGCCTGTAGTCCCACATAACAACTGAGCAAGTTATCTAGACGTGCTGCGGCAATAAATTCTTTTTTCAAGCCAACAATAGAAGAAGGCTGAGTATCATAAAAGCTCAATTCATAATCTAGAATGCTAGCCACATCTTTCTCGCCTTGAGACTGCAGTTGAGCATTCAGCCAATCACGAAAATCGATATTATCGGCATCGGTTTGCATCAGAATCGGTGGAAGGTGTTTCTGCGCATTAATGGCATTGGCACTATTAGCCTCTCGGTGCAAATGAATGGCCAAACTAGGGATGACGGCAATGGGATCGATAAAATTAATTAATGCACTGTGAATTTGCTGCTGACTATCGGTAAAGTTAACTCGCCCTGCAAGGGATAAGTCTCTATCGAACCAAGGAGACAATAACGCGCCACCATATACTTCTACCCCAACCTGAAAATAGCTTTTTTTATGAATTTCCGGATTGGGTTTAACTTTTAAACAAGGGCTGTCGGTATGCGCACCCACCATGCGAATGCCTTGTTCGGCAAAATCATCGGGATAGTAAGTAAAAGCAATAATCGATGAGTGATTACGGGTAATAAAGTATTTGTTACCCTTTTCTAATTGCCAACTCTCACCTTCTAAGAGCTCAGTTGCACCTGCCTCCATTAATGCTTTGGCCATGGTAGCAGTGGCATGAAAGGGGGTTGGTGATGCATCAATAAAGTTCAGCAGACCCTGATTAAACGATGTTTGCTCCATAAGCTAATATAGACTCCACACTAAAAGGAATGACCCTAATAATAACCGATATATCACAAAAGGCATCATGCCAATGTTATTAATAAACTTTAAAAAGTAATGAATGCAAATAAAAGCACTCACTGCGGAAAAGAATACACCTAAGGCCATATCCATCCAATTAACACTGCTTTGACCCAATAAATCCACGGTTTTAAAGCCACCACTTAATACAATCACCGGAATCGACATAAAAAAGGAAAAACGCGCAGCTTCATTACGTTGTAGACCACAAAACAATGCTGCAGTGATGGTAATGCCCGAACGTGAGGTGCCAGGAATTAATGCCAGCGCCTGAGCAACACCAATAATCAGTACTGTGGTCACTGTTAATTGAGTGAGCGTTTTGGTTTTTGTATCTGCAGAGCGGTCGGACCAACCCAGTAGTAAACCAAACAGAATCGTGGTTAATGCGATAACAATAGTAGAACGTAAATTGTTTTCTATAAACTCACCAAACAATAGTCCCGCTAAACCGGCTGGTATTGTTGCTAGTACCACAAACCAAGCGATCCGACTATTATCACTATGTTGCTGACGAAAGGTGCTTAAGCACCAAGCTTGAGTCAGATCGATAATATCCTGTCTAAAATACGCAACCACCGCAATTAGGGTGCCGATGTGAACTGCCACATCAAAGGCAAGCCCCTGCTCTGGCCAACCTAGTAGACCACTGGGTAATAGTAAGTGCCCAGAACTTGATATGGGTAAAAATTCAGTAATACCCTGAATTAAAGCTAATACAATAATATGAAGAATATCCATTAATACGGCTCTTTATCTTCTCACCTTGAAACCACTACGAAACGTCTCTAATACGCTGACGTTTTTTCCAACTGACTTCATCACGTATATAAGTTGGCACGGCAGATAAAGGGTCTGTAACCTGCTGGTTTGCTAATGCTACTTGTGCCAACACAGCCACATCGTAAGCTTCGGGGTAGCAGTCTTGTTTGATCGTTACATAAGGTGCATCACTCACCGATGTACTCATAACATCTTGCAGAACATCCTGTAAAACATCATAGTGCCATCCAGAACCCACCGCGCAGATATTTTCTGAAGTCAACACTCTGTGCTTGGCTAATGAATCAGGTGCGGCCACTACCTCATCAGAGATAGGAAGAACTTGTGCTAGCTCATCACTAAACTGATAAGAAGACCAGTACACTTCGTTCATTCGTGCATCAATCACCGGAATGATAGTACTGCTCGTACTTGCAACTCCTAAGCGGTAGGCCGTTTGTGCCATCGTTTGCAATGTAGAGATAGGAATAAGGGGTAGATCGGCACCAAAGGCTAACCCCTGAGCCGTGCTTAATGCGATACGCAATCCGGTAAATGAGCCTGGCCCCACACCAAATGCGATACCATCGAGCTGTGATAGCGACATAGTATGTTCGGCCAATAAGGACTCCACCATGGGAAGCAATCGTTGTGTATGCTCTCTAGGAGATATCACTAATGATTGGTGCACATCGGGCTTCGTATCAGAGGGCGAGGTTAATAGCGCTACCGAGCATGCATCGGTGGAAGTATCGATAGCAAGAATATTCGACATTCTCAGACTCATCATTCGTTTTTGTTAGCCGTCTATTCTAACAAAAATACCTTACGCAAAGATATGGCTTAACTCTATAAGTAGCAATACTGGTAGAAGGTTTGTCGTATTACTGACGAGTTTGGTAAGCCCAATAATAAAAAAGGCCCTCTTAGGCCTTTTTTATTAACAAGTTTTAAATGCTATTTAACCATTATGACAAAGCATCAAAGACTTTGGTTTTAATGCTATCAACATCACCCACACCTTCGATACGGATATAGGATGGTTTTGGCATTCCATTTTGATCAGGTAAGTTTTTATAAAAATCAACCAATGGTTCGGTTTGTTGATGATACACATCTAAGCGTTTACGTACGGTTTCTTCTTTATCATCTTCGCGCTGGATAATGGCTTCGCCAGAGACATCATCAATACCTTCTTGCGCAGGAGGATTATGAATGATGTGATACACGCGGCCTGATTCTAAGTGAACACGACGTCCACTTAAGCGTGAAATAATTTCGGCATCATCCACATAAATTTCAAGCACGCTGTCGATAACTACACCCGCATCTTTCATCGCATCGGCTTGTGGAATGGTGCGCGGAAAACCATCTAGTAAAAAACCCGCTTTACAATCATCTTGAGCGATACGCTCTTTCACTAATGCGATAATAATTTCGTCAGATACTAAACCACCAGAAGCCATTACATCTTTTACTTTAAGACCTAATTCAGTGCCTGCACTCACTGCTGCACGTAACATGTCACCGGTGGATATTTGAGGAATACCAAATTTTTCGGTAATAAATTTAGCTTGCGTACCCTTACCTGCACCAGGGGCACCTAATAATATAATTCGCACGGATGACCGCTCCTATTTATTAATCAATGTTCTCTGTGAATGATGAGATTCAGTCTCATTTCTAGTATTGTTTAATCGACAACTCTGGCAACCATAAAATATTACAACTTAGATCCATGTTAAAAGAGAGCTAAACACTGCTATTAACATGGGATCTTACATCTTACGCCTGCCAGCAATATTAGGACAAGATAGCACGTTGCTCGTAACTGACTCAACCTAAAAAGCCAATATAGCTGGATTTTTGGCCTTTGGGAAAACCTTTAAGAGCCGTTAAGTAATAACGGTGGCATGCAATGCATTTTATTGTCGTATTAGGGCCTGTTCACACTAATTCAATACCCACTGTCAGAATCACTTTTTATCAACAGTCTGCTTAGCCATATCCCAACGATGATTCAGTGCCTGTTGATCTAAATCTAAAAACTCTACGCCATCTTCGCATGCTTGGGTTTCCACAGCACGAAAGCGCTTTTCAAATTTCTGATTCGCGTGACGTAATGCTTTTTCTGGGTCTATTTTTAAATGACGAGATAAATTAACCGCTGTAAATAAAACATCCCCTAATTCATCTTCCATCGCCTGCTTATCGGCTTCGGCTTGAGCCTGCTGCAATTCCTGTAGTTCTTCGCCCATTTTATCGTATACACCAGCAATATCATGCCAATCAAATCCAACTGAAGAAGCCCGTTTTTGCAATTTATAAGCACGCATTATGGCGGGGAAATTCACAGGAATATCGTCTAACACGCTTTGGTAACCTTTTGCATCACGCTCTTTTTGCTTAATCGCCTCCCAAGAGGCTTTTATTTTTGCCTCACTGGCCGCTTGCTCATTATCCGATAACGGCGCGGTTAGTCGACTTGCTAGAGTGCCCTCAGGAAAAACGTGGGGATGACGACGGATCAGCTTAGCAGTTAATTCAGACACGATATCACTGAAGGTAAATGCATTATCTTCTTTACCTAGCTGGCTATAAAAAATCACCTGAAACAACAAATCCCCAAGCTCTTCGCGAAGCTGTTTTAGATCGCCTTGTTCGATAGCATCCACAACTTCATAAGCTTCTTCTAGCGTAGAGGGAGCAATGGTTTTGTAGTTTTGAACTTGGTCCCAAGGGCAACCGTATTCGGGCTCACGCAAGCGGGACATAAGCGTTAATAAATCGTCGATAGAATACATGCTGGTTACTATTAAAAGCGTTGATCTAATGTTTACGGCGAGCGGAAGATATATTAGGCAATTGGTTTAAACGTGCCAAAATATGACTCAGATGAGCAAAGTCGCGAATATCAATAGTAATCACCATATCCACAGTATTCTGCCCCTTGTCCGAAAGTGTTTGCATCGCCGTCACATTAATACGAGCACCATCGAGCAAGGTGGTCACATCCCTTAATAGCCCTGTTCGGTCAAATGCTTCGATAATAATATCCACCGTATAGGTTTGTGTTGGTGAATCCCCCCAGTCCACTTGCAGTATGCGCTCAGGTTCGTCAGTTGCCAGCTGCAAGATATTACGACAGTCTTTACGGTGGATCGAAACCCCTTTGCCTAAGGTAATATAACCGGTAATTTCATCACCGGGTAAAGGGTTACAACAATGTGCAATATTAGTCAGTAGATTCCCTACCCCTTCGATAAATACATCATTCCCAGCAGTGGTTGCTGACTTATTAGAAAAGCTAATTTCTGTTTGCTCTGGTACTTCTGGCTCCAGCAATTTCTCGGATGCACGCAGTACTTGCGCCACACTAATATCGCCAGACCCAACACTGGCGTAAAGGTCGTCGAGTTCTTTTTGTTTGAGTACTCGCAGCAGCTCTTCGAAATCTAACTCACGGATAGCCAACTGTTTAAGCTCTTTATCTAAAATAGCTCTACCTTCAGCCACATTCTGATCGCGAGCCTGCTCACCAAACCATTGGCGTACTTTAGCTTTAGCACGCGTGGTATTTAAATAACCTAAACCTTCGATCAACCAGTCGCGACTGGGCACGGTATGTTTACCCTTGAGTATCTCGACTTGATCGCCCGTTTGTAAGATATGGTTAAGCGGGACGATACGTCCGTTGACTTTAGCACCTCGGCAACGATGGCCAATTTCGGTATGGACGCGATAAGCAAAGTCCAGTGGAGTGGGTTTAGAGGGCAAGTCGATCACATGGCCATCGGGCGTAAAAATATATACACGATCTTGCTCAACACTGGAGTTAAGATCATCGGCCAGTCCATCTACACCTAGCTCATCGTGCCATGCTAATACTTCGCGCAACCATTCGATCTTCTTCTCGTAACTATTGCTGGCATTATCTTTATTATCTGTCCCTTTATAGCGCCAATGGGAACAGACACCAAACTCTGCTTCTTCATGCATAGCATGAGAACGAATTTGCACCTCAACCACACGGCTATTAGGGCCAACAACCGCCGTATGTAATGAGCGATAGCCGTTTTCTTTGGGTGCGGCTATATAGTCATCAAACTCATGGGGGATATTCCGCCAGAGAGTATGGACAATACCCAGCACTTCGTAACAGTCTTTTGTCGTCGGTACTAGTATACGTACCGCACGAATATCGTATACTTCGGAAAAGCCAATACTCTTACGCTGCATTTTTCGCCAAATGCTGTAAATATGTTTGGCTCGGCCGTATACCTCGGCATCGATGTTATTTTTTTGTATTTGTGTATTTAAACTCTCGACGACATAATCGATATAGTCTTGTCGATCAAGGCGTTTTTCATCGAGTAATTTGGCAATCGATTTGTATTCTTCTGGCATTAAGTAGCGGAAACCTAAATCTTCCAACTCCCACTTAATATGACCAATACCAAGTCGGTGGGCTAATGGCGCGTAAATATCGAATACTTCGCGTGCCACTTTACGTTTACGTTCGTCACTAGCATCTTTTACTGCCCTAATTGCACAGGTACGTTCAGCTAATTTGATCAATGCAACACGAACGTCATCTACCATAGAGACGAGCATTTTGCGCACATTCTCTGTCTGCCCTTCTGACTGTTGACCAAATACTTTTTCCTGAGAGTCGTTACGTAAATGGCTAATGGCGGCCATACCGAGAACACCTTCGATAAGCACACCCACATTTTTACCGTAGCGTTCAACGACATCATCAAGAGGGATTTTATTTTCTCTCACACCCCGATAAACCACAGCTGCGACTAGCGCTTCTTGCTCTAATTGCAATTCCGCTAGAATATCGGCCATTTCCAAACCCGTTAAAAAACTACTGGAATGCTGAGACCATAGATGGTCCGAAGGTGTTTCTTGTGCCTCTGCCTGTTGTGCCATAGAAGCTGCGGTGATGAGCTGTTGCTTAGCAAAGTCGTTACCTGCCGATATGGCAACAATACGCTCGGCCCATTGGGAAATATCGATTTCACCGTTATCGGTTAATGGATAATCGGCTCTAACTTTAACCATATACTAGAGTTACCTTCTTTTTAATGATGTTGCGAGAGTAGACTGGCTGGTCGACTTTTTGCTTTTTTTATGAGTTGTATCGAGCATAAATAGTGCCATTACCTCTACATGGGCGGTCTGGGGAAACATATCCATTATACCCACACTCTTTAAATGATAACCATTATCACTTAAAACTTTAGCATCACGAGCAAAGGTGGAAGAATCGCAAGAGACATAGACAATACGTTTAGGAGAAAGTTTCTTAATGTCCTGACAAACGTGTTTAGCACCCGATCTAGGAGGATCTAAAAGTAATGCATCAACGGATAAATGTGCACTTGTATGATTCATCTTTTTAACAATATTCACCAAATCGATACTCGTATCGAACAAATCCATGGTTAAGAAATGAATATTATCGATATTATTTGCTCGGGCATTACCGGAGGCCCTACGGGTCATATCTTCGACACCTTCAACCGCTGTAACATATTTGGCCACGCCTGCTAACGGCAGAGAGAAGTTACCCACGCCACAAAATAGATCGACGACATGCTCCTCTTTACTCACCGCTAGCCAGCTAATCGCCTGAGATACCATCTGCTGGTTTACCTGGGCATTCGACTGAATAAAATCTTGCGGATGAAAAGCAATATCCAATACGCTACCTTTTTGAACCTCTTCGCGACTATTGTCATGATCTGTACTGGTGGTATTGAGCGTGTAAACCAACCGAGGATCGACAATATCTCCATAATCATTTTCTAATGGAGAAGCTTTACCTCCTTGATACCAAGCATGACACCGAATAGAGTGATGGTCACTTTCAAATTCTGCCAACAATACAGATAGAGCTTGACGATTTTGTGCTGCTAATTTTCGGGTATGCCGAATCACAACACCCACATCCACTCCACCTTTTACTAACTCGATATGAGAAACTACTTTATAGGGTAGATCATTCAACCATTGTCGCAGTAATGGGAAAAGTAATTGTAGTGATGGCTCGATCACTGGACATTGATCAATATCAACTAATTGATGACTATTGGCTTCACGAAAGCCAAATAGGACATTACCATTTTTATGGTAATTGACTGCCAACCTGACTCGCTGACGATACCCATATTCGTCAGCGGTGACTGGGGGAGCTAGGACCTCCGGAGATAGTTTGGCCCAACGATATAACTGTGACAAGACAGCCTCTTGTTTAAAAGCCAGTTGTTTTTCTGAAGACATATGCTGAACGCTACATCCGCCACATTGGACAAATACAGGACACAAAGGAGACACCCGTGCAGGCGACGTGGATATTAGCGTATTAGCTCGGCCTTCATAGTAGGCAGAATGCTCAGATGTGATAGAAACAACCACGTCTTCTGAGTCTATTGCTCCATCAACGAATACGGTTTTACCTTCATGAGAGGCAATCCCACGGCCATCATCCGCTAAACGTTCTACCGATAAATGAACAGCCTCTATCGGCTCAAACTTAATCGCTGTTTTTCTGCCAGAAGAGGTTTTACGCCCGCGATGTCGCTTGGCAGTAAACCGTGGCATTAGTTAAAGACACCTGAAGACAAATAACGGTCTCCACGATCACAAACAATCGCAACAATAACGGCATTTTGCAATTTCTGATTTAAGTCCAATGCCGCGGCTACTGATCCACCAGAAGAAACGCCGGCAAAGATACCTTCTACTCGCGCCAATTCCCGCATGGTCGTCTCTGCACGCTCTTGACTCATATTAACAACTTGATCTACACGAGCGGCATCAAAAATAGAAGGCAGGTATTCCTTGGGCCATCGACGAATACCAGGGATGCTTGCATTCTCATCAGGCTGTAGACCCACGATCTGAATATCAGGATTTTTTTCTTTTAAATAAGATGATGTACCCATAATGGTTCCTGTCGTTCCCATCGAACTGACAAAATGGGTAATTGTGCCGTTTGTTTGTTGCCAAATTTCTGGGCCTGTACCATGGTAATGGGCTAATGGGTTATCGGTATTACCAAATTGGTCCAATACTTTACCTTTCCCCTGCGCTTGCATTTGTTGCGCTAGGTCTCTCGCCCCTTCCATACTTGCTTCTTTGCTGACCAAGATCAGCTCAGCACCGTAAGCTGTCATTGCTGCTTTACGTTCCGATGTAGCATTGTCAGGCATAATGAGGATCATTTTGTAGCCTTTAATTGCTGCTGCCATGGCTAAAGCAATACCAGTATTACCGCTGGTTGCCTCAATGAGCGTATCTCCAGGGGTAATATCCCCGCGCTGTTCTGCGCGCTGGATCATCGATAATGCAGGGCGATCTTTCACTGAGCCTGCTGGATTATTACCTTCTAATTTAAGTAATACCACATTACTCGTATCACCGGCTAAACGCTGCAATCTCACCAAAGGCGTATTGCCCACATATGATTCAATGGTGGGGTAATCGTCTAAATGAAGAGGAGTATTGGTTAATGGTGGAGTATCTGTCATGAAAATAGCCTTGCCAAAATTAAGCGACTATTTTACCCTTGATTCACATTCTGTTACACCAAATCTATGTATTAAACGGAATAATTTCTCATAATAAAAAGTCACCGTCACCTCAAACAACACTCAATGGCTAGGGATTTATG
Organism: Candidatus Endobugula sp.; assembly: GCA_020628895.1. Lineage (GTDB taxonomy): Bacteria > Pseudomonadota > Gammaproteobacteria > Pseudomonadales > Cellvibrionaceae > Endobugula. The sequence continues at coordinate 23,530 of JAHDEM010000018.1, read as the reverse complement.
CTGACCAGACCAAAACCCGATAAAAAAAATTTAATACTCAGCCTGTTATGTTTGTCGATGACGACTATTTTATGCATAAGTGTTTACCTAATAGCCACCGCATTTATTATTGACCCTACTGACCTTCAGTTGTTTCGGTATCAGCTGATTTTTGTGACAATTGTTTTTTTCGTATTGAGTATCAGCACAATATTACTAGCACCTAAAATTATTAGAAAATTCACCTCATCACCCATACCAACTAAAATAACAGCACCTGTGAGTCGGGCATCTTCTTCATATCCAATAGACAATAGTACGACACGCCTAGTTAAAGGCTTACAAGAACAATCCGTATTGACAGCACTAGCTGTTGATGACAATCCTGCCAACTTACTCATCATTAATAAGCACTTAGAAAATCATTTTATGGATATTTTATTAGCTGATAACGGAGAAGAAGCGATACGATTATACGAAAAACATTTACCCGATATTATTTTTATGGACATCGAAATGGCAGGTATGGACGGCTATAGTACGACCAAAGCGATCCGAGCTATAGAGAAACAACATTTTCATCACGTAGACAATAGCTACCGATCACCTAGAAAACCAATTATCGCTGTTAGCGCTCATCACCATGACGATAAAAGATTAGAAGCGTTGTCCATAGGCTTTGATGATTATATAGTCAAACCGATTACTCAAGAGGAATTTAAGAAGGTTGTTTCCCGTTGGACTCAAATAGAGCAACCCACTCAAGAACATTCAAATACCGTTCTTGAGGCACAACATGAACCTGCAGTTATACCACTAAAAAGCAATAGCCATTCTATAACGACGAGGAAGATAGTAGATATCGAAAAGTCTCTCGAACACAGTAATCATAACCCTGTACTCGCACGGGACATGCTGCAATTATTAATTAAAATGATTAGCGATGAGAAAAACAACCTGATTCATCACTATCAAGAGCAAGACTGGCCAGCACTTTATCAGCTGAACCATAAAATTTATGGAGGCAGCTCTTATTGTGGCGTTCCCCAATTACAAAAACTGAATCAACAATTAGAAAGGTTATTGCTGAACAAAGTTAACTTTAGCTCTAATAAGGAAAGTGGTTTAGAAAATTCAATCGACGAAGCATCCATAGAGCAAGACAAAACAAAGCTTAAAAAATTATTTGATAACCTACTAGAATCCATTGACGAATTAATCACGTGGAATGAAGAACATGATATCGATATTATATTTAATATTGATAATTAAAATATAGATTTCATTATGATTTAGTGTTTAAGTAGTTGAAGGCATTTTACGACCACACAAAAAAATCCAAACCACTATCGCTGACAATAATAC
>JAHDEM010000018.1:12662-22086 GCA_020628895.1 Candidatus Endobugula sp. | reverse complement strand
AAGGCATTTTACGACCACACAAAAAAATCCAAACCACTATCGCTGACAATAATACTGCCATTGCGCTGACTATAAATAGTAACTGAGGATTGATATCCCATAAGAAGCCACTCGCCAAAGCACCAATAGCCCCCCCTATACCAAACGTAATTGAGCTGTATAAGGCATTACCCTGCCCGGCATTCTTTCCTGTAAAAAATTGCCTAATAAGCTCGATACAAGCAGCATGTATTGCGCCAAAACTTAATGCATGAATGCACTGCGTAATTAACACGACCCATAAAGAATCTGCAAAAAATGCAATCAGTAACCAACGAATACCAGTAAGTACTAAACTCCAAAATAATAAATAAGCCACACCCACTCTAGGCATAAGCCGGTGCATCGTTAAAAATAAGAGCACTTCGGCAAAAACACCTAAGGCCCACAGTAGACCAATAGCCGTTCGGCTGTATCCGTAATTTTCTAGGTATAAACTAAAAAATGTATAGTAAGCACCAAAACTAAACTGCAACAATAACGCGGCAAGAAAAAAGGCAATCACCATTGGCCGACGACATAATTGTAACCAATGAGTATTATTAACGGTAGCAACTGCTTTAGGGGCTTGTTTAATACTAAGACAACTGAACCAAATAAGTATTAATAAAACCCAGCAAATGGGAATCAGGTAAGTGATAGAAATATAATCAAATAACACACCTAATAAGGCGACAGCAAAAATAAACCCTAAGGATCCCCATACTCTCACATGGCTATAACGATCGCTTTGTTTGGCTAAAAATTGAATCGTCATCGCATCAAATTGCGACAAAATGGCATTCCAAAAAAAACTGTAGCAAAAGGTAATCAGCAAAATGGCCATAACAGAGGTAGAGAAAAACAAGCCCGTAAAAAATACAATGGCCAAAAAACTACCCATCGTAATAATACGTAACCGCTGCTGTGTGTGGTCACATAACCAACCCCAGAAATTAGGAGCCACTATTTTGGTTCCCATCATCACCGCATTCACCAAACCAATGGCATAAGCAGTAAAGCCAATATCAGCGAGATATAAACTGAAAAAAGGGCTAATTGCGCCTACCAAGGCAAAATAGAAGAAGTAAAAACTAGATAGGCGCCAATAGGGAATATTAGGAACAACAAACATGGGCAGGCACAATCTTGGTGTAAAAACCTAAGGGTAACAGCACACAAATACCATAGTAGAGTTAGCGTCTAACAGGAGTCCCAGCAGAGCTTACTCACCGCCAGTAGGGATAACTGGAACATTGTGATTAACATCGCCATTTTGTCCACGATGGCGCAACACATGATCCATGAGTACCAACGCCATCATTGCTTCTGCAATCGGTGTTGCGCGAATTCCAACACAAGGGTCATGGCGACCTTTGGTAACAATTTCTACCGGTTGTCCGTGTATATCGATACTTCGTCCTGGGATATGTAAACTGGAAGTTGGCTTAAGCGCTATATGAGCAATCAGATCCTGACCTGTTGAGATACCACCTAAAACACCGCCAGCATTATTTGATAAAAACCCTTCTGGCACAATTTCATCTCGATGTTCGGTACCTTTTTGTGTTACTACATCAAAACCAGCTCCAATCTCTACACCTTTTACCGCATTAATACTCATCAAGCCATGAGCCAAATCGGCATCAAGTCGGTCGAAAATAGGTTCTCCTAAACCGGGGAGCATACCTGTGGCTACCACAGAAATCTTTGCTCCTACCGAGTCACCCGACTTACGCAGTGCTTGCATGTAGGTTTCCATTTCAGGCACTTTACTTGCGTCTGGGCAAAAGAAAGGATTGTTTTCCACCTCATTCCAGTCGAGGGTTTCTGCTTTTATGGGACCTAGTTGAGATAAATAACCTCGTACTTCGATGCCACAGTGCTCACGCAAATACTTCTTAGCAATGGCGCCAGCCGCTACTCGCATAGCCGTTTCTCGAGCGGATGATCGGCCACCACCGCGATAATCTCGCACGCCGTATTTCTGCATATACGGGTAATCAGCATGGGCAGGTCGGAATTGATCTTTAATATTGCCGTAATCTTTAGAGCGCTGATCGGTATTTTCAATTAATAAGCCGATAGGAGTGCCGGTTGTTTTACCTTCGAACACACCGGATAAAATCTTAACTTGGTCAGGCTCCTTACGCTGAGTTTCGTAACGGTTCTTTCCTGGACGACGACGATCAAGATCACCTTGCAAATCTGCTTCCGTTAACGATAAACCAGGAGGGCAACCATCCACAATACACCCTAATGCCAGACCATGACTTTCGCCGAATGTGGTAGTGGTAAATAATTTTCCAAAGCTGTTACCTGACATAGTGACCGTAATACCCTTACTTTATAAACAAAAAATAATAAAATTAAATCAGCAAACCGCAATTATACGGGATTTCTAGAACGCCTGCTGACAAAATAAGCATCAATAAAAGCTCTTATCAAAGAACTAAAGCATGTTCACACTAATTAAAGTACTGGCGATACTGCAACAATTCTTCACGGGTGACCACAAAAACTCCATGCCCCCCAGAGGCAAACTCTAACCATACAAAAGGCACTTGAGGAAAAGCCGCTTCAAGATTCTCCCAACTATTTCCAACCTCAACAATCATCACCCCTTGAGGTGCCAAATAGTCTGCCGCCTGTTGTAACAACTGACGAGTGATATCTAGTCCATCGATACCGGACCCTAAAGCAATAGCAGGCTCTGCATGATATTCTGCCGGCATAGAGGCTAAATCATCAGCATCCACATAGGGCGGATTAGTCACAATCAAATCATATTGCTTATTGGATAGTTGAGAAAAGATATCGGACTGTATAGCGGTAACACGAGAGCTTAGGTTATAACGAGCAATATTATCCGATGCCACCAATAATGCTTCTTCAGAGATATCACTGAGATCCACCTGAGTATTAGGCATATGCAATGCCGTAGCGATGCCAATACAACCGCAACCGGTACACATATCTAACACTTGCAGAGCCCCTGAAGACTCAGATGGTGCTAGCCATGGTTGATAATACTCAACAATGAGTTCTGCAATAGGTGATCTAGGGACTAATACATGCTGATTAACAGCAAAAGAATAACCACAAAACCAACCCTGTCCGGTTAAATAGGCCGCAGGAACACGCTCATTAATGCGGCGCGCAAACAACTGCTGAATGAATGTCAGTTTTGACTCTTCCACCACCTGATCATAGGTCGAATCTGGCGCATCAAAGGGTAAATCAAGCGCATGAAATACCAGCCAAAAAGCTTCATCATCGGCATTATCGGTCCCATGCCCAAAAAATATATTCGCATCGCGAAACTGTTGGGCCCCAAGCTCGATACACGATCGAACGGTTAAAGAAGCGGGTAAATTCGTATTCATAGCAATATCAATAATCAAACGATGAAAATCAGGTAGGAAAAAACAGTGCGATACTTAAGGCGATAAAACTTCTAACTGGGTATAAAGCCGACGATTACCGCGTCGCACAGTGTAAATGGTGATATAAATATCACCATCTAATTGCTCTTGGGCTAAACGATAAGCCGCGTAAGATTGCGTATTATCTATGCCGTATAATTGCTTAACATTAAAGTGATCATTCGCCCAATTATTACTTTCACCACATTGGCGCTTGTCGCAAATAAAAAGCGCTTCTGCATAAGTAGGAATTTGTTGCTGATAATAAGAAAATACATCTTCCTCAACATAATGTTTAGGTAGCTCTATGGTATACCGAGTCAATTGACCCTGCTGCTGTAAAAATTTCTCTGGCCGCCAACGATTATCATTTTTTTTATATTTATCCAGAGCCACAATGTAGTCATTCACCTCTGCGATTTCATGATATAAGACGCTCGCTTGAGGGTGTATTGTAAAATTGAACACAGGCTCGGCATATAGAGAACCAGCATAAAAAACAGTGCCCACAAGTAACCAACCAAGCCGAATAAGCCAAATAAGAGAGTTACGTAGCAGATTGTGTATATTGATGCATAAAAAAGATATGAAAGAAAGTATTGTTAAACTCGCCATGATACCTACAAAAGTCATTAAAAAGTTTCCAAATATTACAAATCAATATACGTTAGCTGGCCTATTATTGCTTACTATTGCGATAAAAAATCGTTGACCAATGCGGCAACAGTGGCTGCATTATCTTCCATATGCAAAAAATGCCCATCATCTACATAATGCACCTGGGACGATAATTGATGAATAACATCATAAGATAGCCGTGAAAAACGCTTATCTGAGGACTCAAGGCTAACCAAGCCTTGCTGTCCCAAAACGACTAACGAATCAATGGACTCTTGAGCAATATTATCCACAAAGCGACTTAGCATTTCATGAGACAATGCCACACTCGAAGCTGCCCATAATTTGCCATCGGCATGCCAATGAAATTGACCACCCACTTCTCTAAGGCCTCTTGTTGCCAATAGCTGGGCAGTAGTACGGGTCACCCGAGCATAACGGCTTAAACATCGAGCCATAATTGCATCATCATAACTCTCATAAAGGGACATTTTACGATTGACACGCTGTTGAATTTCCTCATAACTCTGAACCATACGATTAACAGCATCAGCTGGGGGGATTACAGGAGGCATAACTGAATCCAATAAAATCATATGTGATATTCGCTTAGGATAAACACCCGATAAAACCAAAGACATCATGGCTCCTCTGGAATGCCCCATTATGGCGAATTCTTGCCATCCCATTTGATCAGCAATCGTGTAAATGGCCGACACTTCAGACCAAAGAGGGTAATCGGCTAAACCTAATTTATGATCAGAAAAACCATGACCAGCAAGATCTAATGCTAAGCATTGCACGTTGTCTAATAGTGGGGCGATAACATCGAAGCTGGCACTATTATCTAATAGACCATGTAAGGCAATCACAGGTAGTTGTCCGTCCTCACCCCATAGTTGTGCGGCATAGGTAAACCCGTGTAAGTCAAACTGCATTTCTTTTGCTGTATTCTCATAATGTGGAATAGCAGAAGATAAACTAGGCGCGTTACGAGGCAGCAAGGGGGAGTGAGGTTTTATTGGATCAACAACATGCGACATTGACGATTCCCTCGCTAAAGACAAACTGATTGCGTGCTATCTGGCTGATAAAGCCACGATAGTTCACAACAACCATTGGCATATACATCCGTTTTCAACGCTGCTAAGGCACCTGTTCCCATGCGATAACGGCCCGGCTCAAGATCTGCTAAACCATCGACAAGTACACCGACAAGCGGCTGATGACTAACAATCAAAATCGTTTGGTTTTGACATTGCTCTAAGGCTTGCAGTACATCCGCAGGCGCACCGCCCGGAGATAATACCTGGTGAGTGGAGACGGTTTTTTTTAAATGGGCAGCCATAATATCTGCTGTCTGCTGGGCTCGAATATAAGGGCTAGCCCAAATCTCATCGACATTTGCTAACTGCTGACCATAAGATACTGCCATTTGGGCAATATCCTCACGACCTTGAAGCGTTAATTCCCGTTGTGCGTCGGTTTCGGCATTAGCAACAGCCTCACCGTGGCGCATAATAAATACGTTCACTGTTATATCCTTTTATTGGCTGGATAATTTCCCGCTAGATATTACCACTAGCACTGGCATTGCTTTGGTTGTCTGTTGTAAGCGCGGTTTCAGGCCAATCAGCAAAGGGGTAAGGTTTTTGTTCGGTATTGTAGGTTAAAAAAGACAAAATCTGGAACAGATATTTTGACAAACTAGCTCCAAATAACTGAAGTTTTTCGTCGCTCCTACCTGTAAATAAAGCAAAAACAAACTGAACAATAATAAGCAACAACACTACGTAGCTGGCAGCAAATGCAACCACGACAAACAACACCATAAAAATAAAACGCAACCAAGGTTCGGCAGATAAGAGCCTATCCTTTATTTCACCCCCATGTGCGGAATTATCATCCATTTTTCCTGCACTACGCTGCTTATACTGTTGTGTTTCTTCTACAATTTCGGCATCTACAATATCATCTTTTTTCATGATTTCACCTGTTATTATATTGTCAGTACACGGGTTAAATGGATCATATACAAAATACCAATCGGTAATGCCCAATAACACTTACGCCGACTTACTTCGCAAAATCCACATCAGGGCTATGTTCACTCGACATCAACTGCTTAATAATACTATCTACAGGCTGTTGGTCAAACATCAAAGCGTAAAGTGCGGATACTAAAGGCATATAAATTTGCATTTCGTCCGCTTTCTGCTTAACAACCCTCAGTGTATTAATGCCTTCCACTACCTGACCAATATCGCTTACCGCTTGTTTAAAGCTTTTTCCGCAACCTAGTGCGTAGCCTAAACGGTAGTTACGACTTAAATTGGAGCTACAAGTAAGGATTAAATCGCCAACACCAGCTAAACCTAGGAAGGTCATAGGGTTAGCGCCTAGTTGCTGGGAAAAACGCCCCATTTCTGCCAATGCACGCGTCATCAACATCGCCAAAGTGTTATGACCACAAGAACGGGCCTCAGCCATTCCCACCATAATGGCGTAGATGTTTTTTAGCGCCCCTGCTAATTCGACACCGTAACGATCATCATTACTGTATACCCTGAAGGTCGACGAGCAAAGGATATGTTGAACAGTTTCTATCAATGCTGTTGAGTCACTGGCGATGACTGAGCCTGTTATTTGCTTTTCCAGCATTTCTTTGGCGAAGTTAGGGCCACTTAGTACACCAATAGCATGTTCAGGACATTCTTGTTCTAGAATCTGGCTCATGGTCAAAAAGTTGGTGAAATCAATTCCTTTTGTAGTACTCACTAGTTGTGCCTTGGCGGGTAAATAAGGTTTAGCCTGCTGTATGACTTCACGAAACGATGCGCTGGGAATAGAAATAAATACCACATCGCTATCTACTAAAACCTCTTCTAAATTAGCACTCACATTAACATTTTCACAAATAGGGAAACCCGGTAGATAACGGGTATTCTCACGTGTTTGTTGAATGTCGGCCGCGCGGTTCGCATCTCTCATCCATAAATTAACCGATAAGTCATTAAGTCCTATCGTATTTGCCAAAGCCGTACCAAAACTACCACCGCCAAGAACTGTTATTATCATAGAACTACTCATAAAAAATTATTGTTATCAGGGCCTGTTCACAGATCCTAGCCCGATTATAAAGAAAACATCACACACCACAACGCTTAAACATCAAAGCAAAGATTAAGATATGGAGATAATGAGATAAAAGGAAGAATAAAGGTAAGGGGCGACTCAATATAACGCGTCAACATCTTAATTAGCGCTGAACCATCATAAGACGGTTCAGCGCTAAAATAAGTCACACTAACGGCTATTCGCTAGTTGCTAAGTTCTAAAAGCAGACTATTTAAGCGTTGTACGTATGCAGCGGGGTCATTTAATTGTCCTCCTTCTGCTAACGTTGCTTGGTCAAATAACACGCTCACAAGATCAGCAAAACGATCTTCATCGGGTTCTTGATCTAATTTCTTAACCAACGGGTGCTCTGGGTTTAACTCAAAGATAGGTTTACTATCGGGTAAAGCTTGCCCAGCCTGTTCCATTAGGCGGCGCATCTGTGAACCCATATCGTGCTCACCCACCACGACACAAGCAGGTGAATTCGTGAGACGGTGAGTCAAACGGACTTCTTCTACTTGGTCAGCCAATGCAGCTTTACTGCGCTCTACCAAACCTTTTAGCTCTTCATTAATTTTTTCTTGTGCTTCTTTTTCTTCTTCGGAATCTAAGTCACCTAAATCTAAAGAACCCCTAGCAACATCCTGAAGTGTTTTACCATCGAATTCGCGTAGATGGCTCATCATCCAATCATCCACACGGTCTGACAATAGCAAGACTTCGATACCTTTCTTACGGAACACCTCTAGATGAGGGCTGTTCTTAGCGGTATTAAAGTTTTCGGCTGCCACATAGTAGATTTTGTCTTGGCCTTCCTTCATACGTGACACATAAGCTTCTAAAGACTGCTCAGGGGTTTCACTATCATTTTCGGTAGAAGCAAAACGGAGCAGTTTCGCAATTTTCTCTTTATTGGCAAAATCTTCACCAGGACCTTCTTTAAGAACCTCACCAAATTGCTTCCAAAATACGGCGTAATCCTCTGGTTTCTTCTTGGACATTTTATCTAACATATCCAGTACACGTTTGGTTAACGCCGAACGCATAGCATCGATATTAGGGTCTTTTTGCAAGATTTCACGAGACACATTTAAAGAAAGGTCGTTAGAATCAACGATTCCCTTCACAAAGCGCAAATACATGGGCAAGAACTGCTCCGCTTCGTCCATGATGAATGTACGTTGAACATAAAGCTTTAATCCGCGCGCACCTTCTCGATTATTTAAATCAAATGGCGCATTTTTTGGGATATAGAGTAAGCTGGTGTAGTCTAACTTTCCTTCTACACGGTTATGACTCCAAGTCAGTGCGTCTTGATAATCATGAGATACGTGCTTATAGAACTCTTGGTATTCTTCGTCTTTAATCTCAGAACGTGAACGCGTCCAAAGAGCCGTTGCCGAGTTAATAGTCTCGTCTTCTGGTGCTTTTGGTTCTTCCCCTTCTTCTGGCTCACCATGGTCTTCTTTGGTCATAATTACAGGCAAAGAGATATGATCAGAATACTTTTTAATGACTGAGCGTAATCTCCAGCCATCAGCAAACTCAATGGCATCGTCTTTTAGATGAAGAACAATCGTGGTACCACGATTAGGCTTATCGATAGACTCAATGGTAAATTCAGCATCGCCTTCACACTCCCAAAGTACGCCTTCAGAGGAGTCCGCACCCGCTTTACGAGTATGCACTTCAACACGGTTGGCAACGATAAAAGACGAATAAAAACCAACACCAAATTGGCCAATTAGTTGCGAATCTTTTTTATCGTCACCCGATAGACTTTCAAGAAATTGAGCGGTACCAGACTTAGCAATGGTGCCTAGGTGGTTAATCACATCTTCACGAGACATACCAATGCCGTTGTCACTAATAGTGACTGTTTTAGCCTCTTTATCGTAGCTCACGCGAATGGCTAATTCAGGATCATTCTCGTACAAGCTACCGTCTTTAACAGCTTCAAAGCGTAATTTGTCGGCTGCATCAGAGGCATTCGATACCAATTCACGTAAGAAGATTTCTTTGTTGGAATACAAAGAATGAATCATTAAATGTAGTAGCTGTTTCGCTTCGGTTTGAAAGCCTAAGGTTTCTTTTTCGGCATTCGCAGTGGCTGTCACGGAAAACTCCTTTACAGTAGTGATGAAATAATAAATACAGTGCCAAAAACACTGGTTTAAATAGATGATGAGCTATATGGGGGGCTAATTGATGATTTCAAGAGGCTAAACGAGATTAAAAAGTGA
>JAHDEM010000018.1:0-12562 GCA_020628895.1 Candidatus Endobugula sp. | reverse complement strand
GCTTTCAATAGTTAGATAACATTAGCGAGGCGCCTTTTAACTTGTATTGACCACTTAGGGCATTTTTCAGTGATTCTTGAGTATATTAAACCGTATTTATAAGGTTAGATCGTCTATAGAAAATACCCATGTAAGCCTGTGATTAGGCAAAAGGCTTCTATACTCAAATTAGGGCACTTAATTGGGATAACACAAACACGCTACTTTTCACCCCAACCAACATTCAGTAAATATAAGCAAGCCCTAACAAAACGAGGATTTTCCTATGTTATGGCAACTTATCCGATTCTATATGCATTTATTTAATCAGTACTTATTGGCTGAACATTTTCATGAAGAACTGGTTATTGATGAAAAGCACCCTCATTACCGTCGCTTTTCTAAACGCTACCAGAAAAAGCGTGATATGGTAAAAAACTGCTGGATAGGTGCTGGGCTGATTGCATTGGTATTCCCGTTATTACATGTGGCTTTTACACTAACATTACTAACGACTTTTGTTTCGTTTAGCATCCTTGACGAAACAGAATAAAGCAAACTAATACGCGATTTACCTGTCTAGAGAGATAACCACATAATGACAGGTGATATCATGGCAACAAAGAATTCCCAAACCGCTAACATTAATACGCGCAACTACAGTACACCTGTTCCTAAGCTCATCAACCATCTATTGGTAACAACATTAGGCTTCACATTATCTATAGTCGCCAGCGCACAAAGCACTTCTGCCCTATCCACAGACGATTTACAAGCGTTTTGTACCGATAAACCGATATGGGCAGCCTTTGCCATAGAGCCCGAAACCTGTTTAGCTGCTGCAACCGATTGTGCCCAAAAGCCAGAATTTGGTGATATTAACCCCGATGTGTTAAGCGAGGCATTTTATCATTGCGTATTCACCCAGCTGGAAATAGATGTTGAGTAATCCATTGTTGCTTATCCCGATGCAACGAGATGGCCTTAGCAAGGCTAACTCGATAAAAACGCACAAAGTCACGCGGCTTTATCTGCCCTAATAAATGGTAGTCGGCTTGGATAACATTGGCTATTCTAGGATAACCACCAGATGTTTGCCCATCGGCTAATGTAATAATGGGGTCTCCTTCAGATGTGACCTGAATAGAACCCGGTACTAGGGCTGTGGTGATCATCTCTTGCAATGAGACTTGCTGCAACTCAGATGAAGTACTTGGACGTTGTAAACGATAGCCCATGCGATTACTTTGCACGCTTACCTGGAAGGCTGTCGAAAAAAAGGATTGTTTAGAACTTTCTGTAAATTGGTCATATTCCACCCCATCGACAACCCGCAACACCCACTGATTAGAATAAGGAATATTCAGCTCACCGGGAATCTTACGGACAGTGACATTATCTAACATATGACTTGAAGCATTGAGTAAAGGCAAACAATCATTTTGAGCCAGTAGCCTACCCCTTAAAGGCCCTATTTGCGCTGGAGTATAAGTCGATTGACTTCCCAAAACACTCTCTATAGCAAACCCTCCAGCAACCGCTATATAGGCACGACAACCAACACGTAAGGATAAAAAGCGTAGTGTACTTTCCGGCGGCACAACAATCGTTTTTTGCGTATCGATAGCTTCACCGTTGAGAGTCACATCGAAAGTGGCTCCGGCAATACCCACCACGGCTGAGGATTCAAAATATAATTCTGGCCCGGTTAATGTTACTTCGATAACAGCGGCCTCTTTCGGGTTACCAACCAACCAATTGGCCAAATAACAAGAGTAGTTATCCATACAACCCGCAGCAGGTAGGCCGTGGCGCAAATATCCAATTCGGCCTAAATCTTGAAAACTACTCATCATTCCCGGCTTATTAACAATAATCATCGCGGTACCGCCTTTAAATGGTGATATTCGTCAAGATCAATTGCACGAAAAGCAACACGCTGCAATGGTTGAGCAACCGTTGGTGGTGTTCGCTTAGCATCAAATAATGATAAAGGGGTTTGCCCAATAATTTGCCAGCCACCGGGACTAGCCAAAGGATAAATACCCGTTTGTTGGCCGGCAATGCCAACGGCACCTTGATTAATCAAACCGCGTGGTGTCTTTTTTCTCGGCATAGACAAGCGAGGATCAAGCCCACCCAAGTATAAGAAGCCCGGCATAAAACCCAACATATAGACTAAATAGGTAGGCGCAGTATGCAGTTGCACCACCTCGGATATAGACAGCCCACAATGTTTAGCCAAATCCGATAAATCTAACCCTAATGACGGGTCATAACATACTGGTATTTCTACCGTAGACATTAAAGCACTAGAAGATAACAAAAAAGCGCTATCGGTTTGTGATAGCTCTGACTCTATGGGGCTAACGAGCTCACTTTTAAGGGTAAAAAAATCGGTCTTTAATAAATCGAATGTCACCATAACAGCTGCATAAGCAGGCACACATTCCACTACACCTTCGATTTTTTGGGCATCGATTAATTGATCGATAAGCATCGTACAACGTACCACTCGTCGCAGTGTTGCCTCGCTGATGTCATTACCTAAAGTGATCAATAAAGCGCTATCGCCATTAGGGCTTATAAGACTCATGGATTATGCCAAGGCCCTATGAATAGAGTAAGCAGCTTAGGCTGCTTCGGAATGAGCCCTATGGATATATATGGTATCGCAGGGCAAAATAAGATTCTGTCGGTCATAGGAAACGATGCGGTTAAGGGATGATCCTTACTTCCATGAATTTATTAAACAAGCTTAAAGTCTACCCTATCTGTTACTCGCATGCCTAGACCGAACGCCTCTTGAGACTTGAGGCTTTAAGAATAAATTAATTTTTGAGAATAAGCACAAACGCCTTGGTGATTCTGTGCGTACAAAGGTAAAATAGACTTCCTTTATTATTTAATGATTACTAATGATCCCAAGCGTAGACACCACCTCACCCTTACAGCAGCAATATTTACAATTTATCGAAACGCTAGCCACCTATGGTTTTGCTGGGGATTTATGCCCCGACTACGCTAACCGTACGGTTCTCGCCACCGATAATTCGTTGTACCAGGTATTACCCCAAGGAGTGATATACCCCAAAACCATCGATGATTTGGTGACGTTAGGTGAACTCAGTAATCTGAGTCAGTTCCACAGTATTGTACTGAGCCCTCGAGGTGGAGGCACCGGCACGAATGGACAATCACTGACCGACGGATTGATTGTTGATACATCAAAATATATGAATCATATTTTGGAGATCAACGCCAAAGAGCGCTGGGTTAGAGTGCAGTGCGGTGTGGTAAAAGATCAGCTAAACGCGGCACTCAAACCTTACGGGTTATTTTTTGCACCAGAACTTTCCACCAGTAACCGCGCCACTATTGGCGGTATGATTAATACTGATGCTTCTGGGCAAGGCTCGTGTGCCTATGGCAAGACCCGTGACCATGTACTGGAACTCAAAACCGTACTACTTGATGGAAGTATTATTCACTCACACCCCATAACCGACGCAGAACTGATAACACAAAAACAACACGCCAATAGAGTGGGGGATATTTACCGTGTAATCGACGATATTCAAACCCAATACCACGAACAGATCGACAAGACCTTTCCCAAGCTTAACCGCTGTTTAACGGGTTACGATTTAGCCCATATTCGCAATGAACAACAACAGTTTGATTTGAACAGTATCCTATGTGGTAGTGAAGGTACCTTGGGGTTTATTGCCGAAGCCAAACTGAATGTATTGCCTATTCCCAAGCATACGGCATTGGTGAATTTACAATACGAAAACTTTAATGCCGCATTACGTGATGCCAAAGCGATTATGCAAGCAGGACCCACCTCTATAGAAACCATGGATTCTAAGGTCCTAAATCTTGCCAAAGGCGATATTGTTTGGACCACTGTTAGTGAGTTTTTTCCTGATAATAAAGACACATCACTAGAGGGAATTAACTTTGTTGAGTATACCGCCGACTCGGTAGAAGAGCTCAAACAAAAAATGCAGCCGCTGATCGATCAACTAGATCATAGCAACGACAATATTAGCGTTGGCTATACCGTTGCCTACGATGCAGATGTCAATAAAATCTGGGGAATGCGTAAGAAGTCTGTTGGCCTATTGGGTAATATCCAAGGTGAAGCCCGCCCCATGCCATTTGTGGAAGACACTGCTGTACCCCCTGAACACTTAGCTGACTTTATTGTTGAATTTAGAGAGTTGCTCGACTCTCATGGGCTACAATACGGTATGTTCGGCCATGTGGACGCGGGCGTATTACATGTTCGCCCTATTTTGGATATGAAGGACAAAAAACAGGCCAAACTGATACGCCCGATTACCGATCAAGTCGTCGCCCTCACCCATAAATACGGCGGTTTATTATGGGGAGAGCATGGCAAAGGGGTTCGCTCCGAATATGCGTTAACTTTTTTTGGTGACTTATATCCACAGTTGCAGCGAGTTAAAAAAGCCTTTGATCCACGTAATCAGCTCAACCCTGGCAAAATTGCTTCACCCGCTGCTGGTATTCCATTACTTAAAATTGATGAAGTACCTACAAGGGGTGAACGGGATAAAACCATTAGCGTAGAAACATGGGAAGGCTACAGCGAGGGTATGTTTTGTAATGGCAATGGCGCTTGCCATAATTGGAACCCTAATGATGCCATGTGCCCATCGTGGAAAGGCACTCGACAACGCACACACACACCTAAGGGTCGTTCATCACTGATTCGCGAATGGTTAAAGCAACTCAGCGACCGCAATGTCGATGCTATTGCCGAGAGCAAAAAACTACAAGAACAAAAATGGTATGAAGTGGGGTTATCGTTTATCCCTAAAATGAAAAACACCATTAAAAAACGTCGTGGGCAATACGATTTCTCGCACGAAGTACACGATTCGATGATGGGTTGCTTGGCCTGTAAATCCTGCGTGGGGCAATGTCCTGTTAAAGTGGATGTGCCCGAATTCCGTTCCAAGTTTTTAGAACTGTATTACAGCCGCTATCTACGGCCACTAAAAGATTATTTTGTAGGTAGTTTGGAAATGGTTTTACCTTATGCAGCGAAAGCACCAAAGGTATATAACACTATAATGGGAACATCATGGGTGCAAAAAGTACTCGCCAAAGTCGCCGGGCTTAGCGACAGCCCCTTGCTCAGCACGATTGATTTTGATCAGGCATTGCAACAATCGGGTATACGCTATGCAGATATTGACAACATTAATTCATTATCCGAAGCCGAAAAAAGTACGGCGGTTATCCTAGTGCAAGATGCATTTACTCGGTATTTTGAAACGCCCTTAGTCATAGACACAATTAACCTATTACAAAAACTCGGATTCACTCCACTAGTTGCACCCTTCTACCCCAATGGCAAACCATTACATGTGCATGGCTTTCGTAAACTATTTGCCAGCACAGCTCTAAAAACTAGTCAAAAGCTTAACGAACTGGCTGAAACAGGTATTCCTTTAGTAGGTATAGAACCCTCTATGACCTTGGCCTATCGTGCAGAGTATAAAAAGGTATTAGATAACACACCTAACGTGATGTTGATTCAAGAATGGTTAGCCACACAACAATCCCATTTGGAAAAGCACGCACAAGCAGACACCGTAAAGAGCACCTACAAACTATTAGCGCATTGCACAGAAAAAACCAATGCAGCGCCATCGATAAAACAATGGCAAGCACTGTATCGCGCGCTGGGACATGAGTTAGATGTTGTCGACGTTGGCTGTTGTGGCATGGCAGGCACTTATGGCCACGAGACCCAAAACGTAAAAACCTCTAAACACATTTATTCCCTTTCTTGGGAACAGGTCATCAACAATCCTGAAAACCAAGATGTCCTAGTGGCTAGTGGTTATTCTTGTCGTAGTCAGGTTAAACGTATTGATGAGCAACAAATACCACATCCGTTGCAAGCATTATTGGCGAATTATGAGTAAACGAAAACCGCTAGACGTCCGACGCGAGACGCTGGACGCCTTATAGGAAGTTCTCTTTGATATTAACCGCATTTTCTTCTGGTAAACGCATTAGGTTTGCTGATGAACAAGTATGCGAAGGTGACCGTGCTATTGTCAGTTGGGTGCGTTTAGTTAACTAAGCATCGCACAGTAGCCATACATGAGGTAAACAGATTATACTTTTTAAGGTTATAAAGAGTCACTCGACGAGTAAAAGTCATTTATGAGTAACAGCCTTATTGCCACATGGCAGTCATATTCAGCAATCAATACTTCCTATTGTGTTTTACCCGATGGTTGTCGTGATTTAATTATAAAGATAAATCAAAAGGAAAGGCCCTTATGGTTTATCTCACCTCTATTTAATGAGGCGCAATCTATTATGGTTGAGAGTAATGCAACGATGATAGGTTTGCGCATAAAGCCTGGCGCCGAAATACAAGAACAGGCATTATTAGACTTTGCACAAACAAGATATGCCGACGAAATAGAAGACTATCTTGATGACTTTGTCCGTATGGATCGTTCTGTTGATGATGCCTTAAAATGTTTAGCCAGTAATATCAGCTCGATCAAGCAAGCCTCAACTCTATTGGGAGTCAGTGCCAGAACATTGCAACGATTTATTCTTAAAAAAACCAAACAATCACCCAGCTATTGGTACCAACTCGCTAGAGTAAGAAAAGCCGCTAAACACATATCATACTCATCTTGCTTGGCCACACTGGCACAGGAGTATGGGTTTTCTGACCAATCGCATATGACCCGGGAATTCCAACGCTGGTTTAAATGCACTCCCGTAACGCTGTTAAATCACCCCGACTTACTTGCTCAACTCTCTGAAAACAGCTACGGCTAAACTAGGACCTGCTCGCACTAAGACTTTAAAGGGGAACATATCTCGATCAAAAATCCATTATTATCGCTAACATATGCAGTTGTTTGCCCCCAAGGCATCTCCTGCACTTCCTGCACTAATGATGCTCCTGCGGTAATAGCTTGAGATAATGCGCCAGGCACATCATCAGCCTCAAATGCAAGTTCAAATGATGGGGCACTTGCATTGACCTGTGCAGGATTCTTCCCTAATTCATCCATCAGCTTCAGTGTGGAAAAGGAAAGAGTGGTACCTCCTGTATCTAACTCACCATAATCACCACTTTCATGAAGCATTAGCTGATTAAAACCAAAGGCAGCTTGGTAGAACTGAAGAGTATCAACGACATTCTCTACATATAAAATAGTGTATTTAAATCTTAAGTTACCCAATGCTTTATTCTCCCCTATTAATAACAACTCATTCTACTGTAAGTCATATCACTCCACTTGTATTGAATAAATGCGACAAATTCCTCATAGGGTGTTATTGGTTAATACTCTGCAGAAAGATTGGTAGGTCGCATCTCAAAATCAGCCGCCTACATAAAATATTGTCTTAAATAATTTTACATCTCATATTGAATTGAAACACAATAACACCAATAATGTCATTCGGCGATGCCTTTAAACCTATTACTAACACTCTACTTATCACAGGAAGATAAATTTTTAAAAGGAACCTCTCTTCTTAAAACATTACCCTCTTGTGAATGATCAAACAATAGACTTTGTTATCGCTGTTTCAATTTTTAAAGGAGATAAACCATGAAAAATATATTAGTAGGAACGATTCTAGGCCTTGGCATTTGCGGTACAGTATCTGCGGACGTCACTTGTAGCGGCAAAATTAGAAATATTAATACTTACCCTAGTGACGAGAAGTTATACATATTACTGGATACCACAAGTCATTATATTTCTTTGAATACCGATATCTCTAAAAGTGTCGCACTTGCTGCATTTGCAGCTGGCAAAACGGTTAATTTTCATATGGTTGGCGCAAATATTACTAATTGCAGTGGTGGTCCCACCAATAATAGCTGGGATAATAGTACCCCACTCAATCATTACTTAAATGCAAATACGTAATCTGACAAACCAGTGGGATATAAAGCCATGCTTTGTATCCTATCAACTTTACCCCTTTCATAAAGCCTAATATAACTCTCACAACTACATATCAATCCCGCTATAAACCAAACAAATAATGCCTATTTGGCTTAATGATTAGTCGTGAGTAGAAAATCAGGTAAAATAGCGCAAATTTTCCCCTACTAACTATAATGTTATCAGCTTAAATTTACGCCAGCGGGAGGTGTGTGTGAGTCTATATATTGAATACATGAACGAAATTGAAAGTCGTAAGGCAGAAGGGTTACACCCTAAGCCTATCGATAGCGCAGAATTATTAACCGAAATTATTGCGCAGATTAAAGATACTGGAAATGAACACCGCGATGATTCGCTCCAGTTTTTTATCTATAACACACTACCAGGCACCACAAGCGCTGCTGGCGCTAAAGCCAAATTCTTAAAGGAAATCATCCTTGGTGAATTCAGCGTTGCAGAAATTACTCCTGAGTTCGCATTTGAATTGTTATCTCATATGAAAGGTGGCCCTTCTGTTGAAGTATTGCTAGACCTAGCACTCTCTTCTGATACAGCTGTTTCTACTCCTGCAGCTGAAGTATTGAAAACGCAAGTTTTCTTGTACGAAGCAGATACTGAGCGTTTAGAAAATGCTTATAAAGAAGGTAATGCTGTGGCTAAAGAAATTCTTGAAAGCTACGTGCAAGCAGAATTCTTTACTAAACTGCCTGAGATCGATGAAAAAATCGACGTTGTCACTTATATTGCTGGTGAAGGTGACATCTCGACCGATCTACTTTCCCCAGGTAACCAAGCGCACTCACGTGCGGACCGTGAACTACACGGTAAATGTATGATTACTCCAGAAGCACAGCAAGAAATTGTTGCTCTTCAAGAAAAGCACCCTAATGCTAAAGTAATGCTTATCGCCGAAAAAGGTACCATGGGTGTAGGCTCTTCGCGTATGTCGGGTGTTAACAACGTGGCGCTTTGGGCAGGTAAACAAGCAAGCCCTTATGTCCCTTTTGTTAATATTGCCCCTGTTGTTGCAGGCACCAACGGTATCTCGCCTATCTTCTTAACCACTGTTGGCGTGACTGGCGGTATCGGTCTTGACCTTAAAAACTGGGTAAAGAAAATAGATGCCAACGGCAATACCGTCAAAGATGAGAATGGCGACCCGGTCTTAGAGGAAGCCTACTCTGTCGCCACTGGCACCGTTTTAACCATCGATACAAAAGCGAAAAAGCTATATAACGGTGACCAAGAGTTAGTAGACGTAAGCTCTGCATTCACCCCACAAAAAGTGGAGTTTATGAAAGCTGGCGGTTCATACGCGGTTGTTTTCGGTAAGAAACTACAAACGGTTGCCGCAGATATTTTAGGTGTCGAAGCCCCTCAGGTTTATGCACCATCGAAAGAAATTTCACACGCAGGCCAAGGCCTAACAGCGGTAGAAAAAATCTTTAACCGCAATGCTGTAGGTGTAAGTGCTAAAGAAAGCCTACACGCAGGTTCTGATGTTCGCGTTAAAGTGAATATTGTGGGCTCTCAAGACACCACAGGACCAATGACTGCCCAAGAATTAGAAGCCATGGCGGCTTCTGTGATTTCTCCAAGTGTTGACGGCGCTTACCAATCAGGTTGTCATACCGCATCTGTATGGGACAAGAAAGCACAAGCCAATATTCCTAAGTTGATGAGCTTTATGAATAATTTTGGTTTGATCACTGCACGTGATCCGAAAGGCCAATACCATGCCATGACCGACGTGATCCATAAAGTGTTAAATGATATTACCGTTGATGATCGCGCGATTATTATTGGTGGTGACTCACATACACGTATGTCTAAAGGTGTAGCCTTCGGTGCAGACTCTGGTACCGTAGGTCTTGCATTGGCCACTGGTGAAGCGGCAATGCCAATCCCTGAATCAGTAAAAGTGACATTCAAAGGCGAAATGAAAGACTACATGGACTTCCGCGATGTAGTTCATGCCACACAAGCACAGATGCTAAAACAATTTAGCGGCGAGAACGTTTTCCAAGGTCGTATTATTGAAGTACATATTGGTACGCTATTAGCCGACCAAGCGTTTACCTTTACTGACTGGACTGCAGAGATGAAAGCGAAAGCCTCTATCTGTATCTCTAATGACGAAACTTTAATCGGTTCTTTGGAACTGGCCAAAAGCCGTATCCAAATTATGATCGACAAAGGTATGGACAACGAAGCACAAACGTTAGCAGGCCTAGTTGCATTGGCTGACAAGCGTATTGCAGGCATTCAATCTGGTGAAACACCAGCACTGGCTCCAGATAACAATGCGAAATACTACGCTGAAGTAGTTGTGGATCTTGATGAAATCAACGAGCCAATGATTGCTGATCCAGACGTGAATAACGATGATGTTTCCAAGCGTTACACACACGATGTGATTCGTCCGGTTTCATACTACAACGATAAGTCAGTTGATCTTGGCTTTGTGGGTTCTTGTATGGTGCATAAAGGCGATATGCAGATCATCGCGCAAATGTTCCGCAACCTCGAAGCGAAAAATGGCGAAATTGAATTTAAAGCGCCACTGGTTGTTGCTCCGCCAACATATAACATTGTTGACGAACTAAAAGCGGAAGGTGATTGGGATATTCTAGCAAAATACGCCGGTTTCCAGTTTGATGATGCTAACCCTAAAGGTGAAGCACGTACTAGCTACGAGAACATTCTTTATCTTGAACGCCCAGGATGTAACCTATGTATGGGTAATCAGGAAAAAGCAGAGCCTGGTGATACAGTGATTGCCACATCTACTCGCTTATTCCAAGGGCGTGTTGTTGGAGACTCGGCTGAGAAAAAAGGTGAGTCGCTACTAGGGTCTACACCATTAGTGGTACTTTCTACTATCTTAGGTCGATTCCCATCGATGGATGAATACAAAGACGCTGTGGATGGTATTAACCTAACAGACTTTGCACCTCCGACAGAAGAATTAAGCCGTGCACCGAGTGCAGTAGAGGCAACACCGATTAAAATGGTGTAATCCACACTATTTATAAAACAAAAAAAGCCCTGCAACGCAGGGCTTTTTTATTTCTACTTAAAAAATTTAGCAGATCAACCACTATCAAAAGATACTTATATTATTTGTTACCTCAGTAAAAACGACGCATCCATGCGACAAAATCTATCCATAAATAGTGCTAGAGAAATAATAACAATATTAATGATCTTCTAGGCAATCAACAGGAAAGTCACCAAAGAAACCACCAAAAATATCCACACCGCCAACACCTGGTGTATGACCATGAGTAATGTAATCTGGGTGCTGAACAATGGTGATACCTTGCGCTGTACTGCGCTCTACTTTAGCTACCGTAGGATCATCCTCTGTTGGAATTTGTGAGCTTGCAGTCACATCGACTGGCTCTGGGTATTGTCTTAACCAACCACCTCCCACTCGGTTCAAACCCTGCATAGCTAATTGGGCACCGACAACTGGACTATCACCTGGCTTTAATAAACTGTAGTCTAATTTTACTCGTAAAATAGCATCGCCATCTTCATCAGTGATCACACCATTGGGATCAAGCCCCATTCCTGATGTTACCCCGGCTTTAATAGCAAAAGCAGGAGCCACTCCGCGCTCAAGTGCACCCTTATCAAGAGGATAATCAGGGGTTAGCGCTCCTTCTGCACGATTAAGATGATCAATCCAAACCGTATAAAGTGTATTAGGGCTTGCATCCCTGAATTTAATTTTTAATTTGCCATTACTTTTTATGACGACTTTCGCACTACCTGATTGATTGCTAGCGTTGGTTAAATCATAACGGCAAACATTTGAACTATCAGAAGCGTGAGCCGAATAATTAAATCCTGTCACAGTTAATACAGCCGCACACAAAAGAGTTATTTTTTTATCCATTTTTTTCTCCGTTTATTTTTCCAATAATTTTGGTGAGGCGCAGAGTCTAAAAGAATCATTTTTTTATTTCTATATCGAAAACCAAAGTGCTTAGTCGATTATTTAATAACTCTATTCTGTTTTTTTATTTAAATAGTATTTTTTTTAAAAAAAATGATAAGCTCGTCACAGTTGGCGCAAATCTCTTTATTTTTATTTAAATTCAAGCACCAGAGCAATTTTATTTTTTGGCATTTAAAACAGCAAAAAAAATTCTAAAAAGTTTTTAGATGAAAAATATATTTTAGAAATAAACAAACTCAAAAAACCAAAAGAAAATTTAAACGACAAAAAGAAGTAATGCGCGACGACTGTCAAAAGTAAATTATGAAGAAAAAAGGAGAGAAAATAAAAATCCAATATTTTTAAAATCATGCCTAAAAATAATACGCTGAAAACATTAAAAATATCAGATCGGCTTTAAAAATTCCTCTCTTATTACAAGAAAGGAAAGTTCAAAAAAATGTGCTTATAAAATATTACTCACTAACCGATGACTGCTGGCTCTTTCCCGACCCCAACATCACCCCTATCCATTGGGTATCTGGTGAACTTTCTAATGCAATTTTCACCATAATGGTTAAAGGCACGGATAACAACATACCCACCGAACCCAATATCCATCCCCAAAACACTAATGACAGGAAAACAACTAAAGACGACA
>JAHDEM010000017.1:3927-51154 GCA_020628895.1 Candidatus Endobugula sp. | reverse complement strand
TATTATCGCGAAAAATACAACACTTTGCATGGACCTAATTTAAGGGAGGGTTACATTTTTATCCTCAGGTATGGAATACCTTCACGAGCTTAACCCCAACGGCAGAATGGTCGCCTACGGACAAGAATTAAACCCAGAAAGCTATGCTATCTGTAAAGCCGACATGCTCATTAAAGGGCAAGAAGTCGCTAATATTAAACTCGGTAATACATTATCGAATGATCAACTATATAACGAACGCTTTAGCTATATGCTTTCTAATCCCCCCTTTGGCGTGGATTGGAAAAAAATCGAAAACACTATTAAAGATGAACATACCCTCAAAGGCTTTGAGGGGCGATTTGGTGCAGGCTTACCACGAGTATCCGATGGCTCTTTATTATTTTTATTACACCTGATTAGTAAACTGCCAGACACGATATAGGCAACACCAACGAAGGCGGCGGCCGCATTGGTATTATTTTAAATGGCTCGCCCTTATTTACTGGTGGTGCAGGCTCAGGCGAAAGTGAAATACGCCGCTATATTTTAGAAGCCGATTTGCTAGAAGCCATTGTTGCTCTACCTACCGATATGTTTTACAACACGGGCATTGCCACTTATATCTGGATTTTATCCAATAAAAAACGCCCGAACGCAAAGGCAAAGTGCAGTTAATTAATGGGATTAACCTTTACGGTAAAATGCGTAAGTCTCTAGGAAGTAAACGCAACGAAATGAGTGAAAGCGATATCGCTATGATTACTCGCACCTTTGGTGCTTTTGATATCGTAGAAGCACAGAGTCTAGACAAACCCACAGAACCAAAAAGTAACCGTGGTCGCCAATCGGACAATCCTAAAGTAGAAGCCCCTAAGGTTTTTTCTAGCAAAATTTTTGCTACGCATGCATTTGGCTATCGCCGCATTACTATCGAGCGCCCATTACGGGAAAGCTACCAATTTAGCGACGAACGCATTGCCGAACTTCGCTTTGCTAATAAACCCTTAAACGCTCCTATGCAATGGGTGTATAACACCTATGGTGATACCTGGAGTGACGATGCCGATTGCGAACACTATGGTGATCTTAGCGAACATCACGAGCCCATACGTAAGCATCTAAAAACGCACTTTAGCGAAATCAAAGAAGCCAGAATCAAAGAACTGCTCGATAGAGAAACGTGGTTAACACAAAAGCAAATATTACTAAGCGCGAAACAATTACAATCCGTCATTGGTTTAGAACAATGTGACGATAAAAACACCTACGATGATGCCGTTAAAGCCGCCAGCAAATCATTAGACCTTACACTTGATACTCGCAGCAAAAAAGCCATCGAAGTTGCAGTAAGCTGGAAAAACCCTGATGCCGAAAAAGTCATTAAAAAAATTCACAGAAATACCCCAGCCAATGCGTTTTACGGTTTATTTGCAGGTAACGGAAAAAATAAAGGGCACGCCATAGAATATAAAGCCGATGGCGATCTACGGGATTTTGAAAATGTAGCACTAGACCCCAGCCAAACCGTTAACACCTTAAACGAAGCCTACTTTGCCAAAGAAGTCCAACCCCATGTACCCGATGCCTGGATTGATGCCACTAAAAAAGATAGCCAGGATCAAGAAGTGGGCATTGTAGGTTATGAAACCCCCTTTAATCGACATTTTTATCAATACCAGCCGCCGCGGGATTTAGCGGAGATTGATGCGGATTTGGATAAGGTTAGTGCAGAGATAATGCAGTTGTTGCAAGAGGTGCATTCTTGATGGGGGGGCAATATAAGGCTTATGACGAGTATAAAGATTCTGAAATTGAGTGGTTAGGGGATATCCCCAAGCACTGGAAGACTATTAAACTAAAATACATTTCTGAATTAACACCTAGAAAACCCATTATTGACCGGAGTCAATACTGTAGTTTTATCCCCATGGAAAAGCTAAAAACAGGCTCTATCACCTTGGATGAAAGTCGTATAATTGATAACGTTTACGATAGTTACACATATTTCAAAAATGAAGACATACTGATGGCTAAAGTAACACCATGCTTCGAAAATAAAAATATTGCCATAGCTAAAAACTTAGTAAATAAAATAGGGTTTGGATCATCAGAAATTTATGTTCTTCGAATTAATAATCAATGTTGTAATCGTTTTCTTTATTATCGTTTACAAGAAGACAGTTTTATGGATATAGCAACCGCAGCAATGACTGGCGCTGGAGGATTAAAACGAGTACCTTCAGATGTTGTAAGTAATTATATTATTGCTACACCAAATTCTGAAGAACAACAAAAGATCGCTAACTTCCTAGATCACGAAACTGCTAAAATAGATACCCTAATCGAAAAGCAACAACAACTCATCAAGCTACTCAAAGAAAAACGCCAAGCCGTTATCAGTCATGCCGTCACCAAAGGCCTAAATCCCGATGCACCTATGCGTGATTCTGGAGTTGAGTGGTTGGGCAAGATACCAAAGAATTGGAAAGTCCTTACCGTTAGAAATTTAATTAGATCTGAAATGTTAGCAATTCAAGATGGTAATCACGGAGAAGAACATCCAGTAGCATCAGAATATGTAGATAAAGGTATTCCCTTTTTAATGGCGAATAATATACAGAATGGGAGAATAATTTTAGATAGTTGCAAGCATATAAGTTTGGATCGTGCTAATAAGCTAAGAATTGGTTTTGCTAACACATAAAGGCACAGTGGGTGAAGTTGGACTTATCCCAGATAAAATCGATGAGCCATACTGGATGCTTACGCCCCAAGTTACGTATTATCGTTGGTTTCAACATGACTGCCTTAACAAATATTTTTACATGCTTTTCCAATCTGTTTTTTTTCAAGAGCAGTTAAATTTAATTGGCGAAAAACAATCTACACGAGCTTATGTTGGCTTAGTTGCACAAGGTGATGTTTACCTACCCATACCACCTAAAAGCGAACAGAAAGAAATATTTTCTAAAATAAATGAACTAGTGGATAAGTATGATAATTTGATTAAAAAATCATATTCAGCCATTACTCTGTTAAAAGAACGAAAAGCAGCCCTAATCTCCGCCGCCGTCACTGGAAAAATCGATGTAAGAGATTGGGCACCACCGAATTAATCCAATACCATCCTAAAAAGAAAAATAGATAAAAGAATAGAGAAACCACCACAGCCGATTAAACAAAACGTACCATAAAACCATCACTACAAGGAATGTACAATGAACACGACCGATATGCTAATTTTTGAAACTGACGATCAACACATCAATATCCAATGGGATAACGACTACGATACGTTTTGGCTGAGCCAGCGCGAGATCGCCTCGGTCTTTGGCACGGAAGTTCCTGCCATTAGCAAACATATCCGCAATATTGTGACTGATCAGGAATTAAACGCTACGGCAACTATTTCCAAAATGGAAAGAGTTCGACAGGAAGGTTCACGCCAAGTACGAAGAATGGTGGAGGTCTATAATTTAGATATGGTGCTATCAGTAGGGTATCGGGTCAATTCTAGTCGTGCAACACAATTCCGTATATGGGCAACAGAGCGTTTAAAAGAACATTTAGTCCAAGGCTATAGTCTCAACAAACAACGCCTTGAGCAACATCAAACGCAGTTACAGCAGCTTGAACAAACCATCAACTTATTCCAACAAAATTTAATAGAGCAGGCTAATTTGCCAGAGGCGCAGGGCTTAGTCCGAGTGATCGCTGACTATGCCAATACCTTTATTTTACTGAATCAATTTGATACCGAGCGTTTACCGCTAAATCACTTCGATGAGAATATCCGTTATCACATTCAATACGACGAAGCGAAACACGCCATTTCTCTACTAGTCGACGACTTAATAGCTAAAGGCGAAGCGACCCATCTAGTGGGTCATGAGAAAGATGATAGCTTTGCGGGGGTATTAGGTGCGGTTGCACAAAGTTTTGATGGCGATTATCTGTACCCCAGTATCGAAGCGCAAGCTGCCCATTTGCTGTACCTTATTATTAAAAACCACCCGTTTAATGATGGTAATAAACGTATTGGTGCGTTTATGTTTATCTGGTTTTTACAACGCAACCAACACCACCTAAAGCAAAGCGGTGAGTTAAAAATTAATGACAATGCACTGGCAGCGATTGCCTTATTAGTGGCACAAAGCGATCCTGCGCAAAAAGAATTGATGATTCATTTAATTATGAATTTGATTCGTTAACCCCCTGTAACGAGCGTATTAGGCAAGCGATTATGGATAAAACCAACGAACTGACCTTTCAGAATAATATGATCCAGCAGCTAGTGGATAACGGTTGGCTGCTCGGTGAGCCTGCGCACTATAACCGCGAACAGGCTTTATATACGGAAGATCTATTAGGCTTTGTTAAGGATACACAAGACGCCCAATGGCAAAAATTTTGCGCCTTATACCCTAATAACACCGAAGCGAAGTTTGTAGAGCGTGTAGCCGCACAACTCAATAAAGTGGACCCTAACGCCGCCGATAAACAACTGCGTACCTTTGGTACACTGGGTGTATTACGCCATGAAATTAAAGACCGTGGCACCCGTTTTAGCCTTTGCCAGTTTAAACCCGAACACGATTTAAACCCCGATACCTTAGCTCGCTATCAGCACAACCGCTGCCGTGTGGTACCAGAGTTAGTGTATAGCCCGTGGCTAAAACAAGAGTCCGTTGATTCGGCCAAGACTTCCCCCAAAAAAGCCAAAGCCTGGCGTATTGATTTAGTGTTATTTGTGAATGGCTTACCTATTGCCACCTTAGAACTAAAATCAGAATTTAAACAAGATGTACAAAAGGCTATTCACCAATATAAAACCACCCGTTTAGCCATTGACCCTGCCACCAAGAAGCCCGAACCTTTATTAACCTTTAAGCGTGGTGCCTTGGTGCATTTTGCCGTTAGCCAGTACGAGGTATATATGAGCACCCGCCTTGAAGGCGATAACACGGTGTTT
The DNA here is from genome assembly GCA_020628895.1 of Candidatus Endobugula sp. Lineage (GTDB taxonomy): Bacteria > Pseudomonadota > Gammaproteobacteria > Pseudomonadales > Cellvibrionaceae > Endobugula. The sequence goes on along the minus strand of JAHDEM010000017.1, from coordinate 46,200 downwards.
TTACCCTTTAATAAAGGGACGAAAGAGGGTGGTGCGGGCAACGATACCCCTGATGATATTAACCAATATGCCACAGATTATTTATGGAACGAGGTGCTACTACCCGATAACCTACTCAATATTCTTGCGCGTTTTGTGCACTTACAAATAGATGAAAAAGAAGATTGGGAAGGCCGCAAATATAAAAAAGAAACACTGATATTCCCCCGTTATCACCAGTGGAATGTTGTAAATAAACTGGTAGATGCAGCACGTACCGAAGGGCCGGGACATAAATATTTAATTCAACATAGTGCAGGCTCAGGTAAATCGAATTCTATTGCATGGTCTGCCCATCAGTTATCCGCAATTTATACCGATAAAGGCACTAAGCTATTTGATTCTGTGATTGTGGTCACCGATAGAACGGTGTTGGATGATCAGTTACAAGAAACTATTTCTCAATTTACCTCAGTAGAAGGTGTGGTAGGGCGTATTAACCGCAAAGAAGGCGATGGCTCCAAATCTGAAAAGCTGGCTACTGCTCTTAGTGGTTCGCAACCAATTATTATTGTCACTATTCAAACCTTCCCCTATGTATTAAAAGCTATTGAAGACAATGTGGTACTAAAGACGCGCAATTATGCGGTGATTGCCGATGAAGCTCATAGTTCACAAACCGGCAGTACCGCCCGCCAGTTAAAAGAAGTATTGATGTTAGAAGGTGCATCGAATGATGAAGAGCTCAGTAGTGATGACGTGCTTGATACGGTATTGGAATCGCGCCGCGCCTCTAAAAACTTAAGTTTATTAGCCTTTACCGCAACCCCCAAGCCAAAAACACTAGAGCTATTTGGCCGTTGCCCTAACCCCCATGAGCCCGCATCTAAAACCAATATCCCCGAGGCTTATCATGTGTATAGCATGCGCCAAGCCATTGAGGAAGGCTTTATTCTGGATGTATTAAAAAACTACACCAATTATAAAGTCGCCTATAACTTGGCCATGAAAATGCAAAACCAAGATGAAGAAGTGGATAGTAAAAAGGCCAAAGTCAAACTGAATCAATGGGTACGCTTACACGATTATAATATTAGCCAAAAGGTGCGGGTTATCATTGAGCACTTTAAACATAATGTGATGGGCTTATTAGGCGGACAAGCCAAAGCAATGGTGGTCACAAGCTCTCGCAAAGAGGCCGTGCGTTATAAACTTGCCTTTGATCAATATATTATCGAGAGGGGGTATCAGAAAATTCATGCCATGGTGGCGTTCTCGGGTGAGGTCACATTTTCTGAGAAAGATCCTAATGCTACTGCGCTACTAGGTGAACAATTTACCGAAATGAATATGAACCCACACTTAAAAGGCCGCGATATGCGTAAGGCCTTTGATAGTGATGATTATCAGGTAATGATTGTAGCCAATAAGTTTCAAACCGGTTTTGACCAACCTAAGTTATGTGCCATGTATGTAGATAAAAAATTAGGCGGTGTGGAATGCGTACAAACGCTATCGCGACTTAACCGTACTTTTGTAGGTAAAGAAGCATCAGGTACCTTTATTTTAGACTTTTTTAATGAGCCGGAAGATATTCTTAATGCGTTCCAGCCCTACTATCAAACAGCAGAATTAGCCGATGTTTCAGATCCAAATGCTATTTTTGATCTGTCTGAAAAACTCAGAGCCGAAGGCATTTTTACATGGAATGAGGTAGAGCAGTTTTGCGATGCCTTTTTTGTAAAAAGTAAAAGCGATGCGGCTATCGGTAATATTTGTAAGCCAGCGGTAGAGCGCTGGCAAAAGCGTTATTCGTTAGCTGTTAGTGCCTTTAAAGATGCCAAAGATATTTATGAGAGAACTAAAAAAATTGACGATGCGGTACTACTCGCTAATGCTGAAAACAGCTTTAAGGCCTGCAAGCAAGAAAAAGATCGCTTAGAAATATTCAAAAAAGATTTAGGCACCTTTGTACGCTTTTATGAATTTATGTCGCAAATTGTAGATTACGATGATAAAGATTTAGAAAAACTCAGTTTATATGCACGCAACTTACGACCCATGTTGCGAGAAGCCATCATTAATGAAGACGATATTGATTTAAGTAATGTAGTATTAAGCCATTACCGCTTATCAAAGCTGAAGCAACAACACTTAGAACTAAAAGAAGATGAAGCTGGCTACGAACTAGAGCCTGGCAATAGCGCCGGTTCGGCAAAGGCGCGAGATAAACAAGAAGAGTATTTATCGCAAATTATTGCGCGTTTAAACGAGTTATTTATTACGGATAACCTAAGTGATAACGATATGCTGAACTACGCTTACACCATTCGCGACAAAATCAGTGAGAATGATGCCGTATTACAGTAAATTGCTAACAATACAGCGGAGCAAGCGTTAGTTGGCGACTTCCGTAGAGCCTTGGGCGATGCAGTGATGGACAGCGGTGAGGCCCACAATAACCAAATGATGCAACTACTTTCTAATCCTGACAAGTTAGATCGATTTGCTAGATTAGTGTTTGATTTATTAACCTAAATAAAAACCAAGGAAATATGATGCAAGCAGCAACCATTACAATATTCTTAACTGATGTCATGTTTGACAGTATTTTCACGGCTGAAATTTCTAATTGTTAGGGCATGGGCTTTAGAGACGGTTTACTTAATTAAAGCGTCTCTAAAATTTAGATATCTTTAATACCCATAGTGTTTATGCCATAAAACGAGTCAATGAAAAGGTGTTATATTCCATCTGTTCCTCCGATATAGTTCTGTCTAATTATCAGTTTTAACAGCGTCTAATTGCTGGTTAGCAACTAAATTAAACTCTATATCGAGCCTTTTTCATTTCAAATATGCTGCGGTTATCACCCTCTATTTCCCCAAAAAGCAACTTTTGACGACAAAAACTCTTCAAGACCGAGGAAAATTCAACAAAAATGCGTAGCAGCGGCAATACTGCATTGACAGATCATCAAGCAAAAGACTATCATAGCCAAAACTGCAAAACCGACAATACTGCAAATTCAAGCCAAAAGAGGAGAAGAGCTATGATGAATGCCGCTATATTCAAAACACTACTCGTGTTAGCTCTCCTATTAGTTTTATTGGTCGTGCTATTAGTAGCGCCAGGCATTAACTTCACCATGACACGTACCATTGAAACCAATACCGGATATAAAGAAACCCGTCATTATCAAGTTGAGATTGATAAACAGGGTATGCATAGCGAGAACAATAATGAGTAGTAAAGTTTTATTGGCCGATATTGTTACTATAGGGCTAGGGCAAACGTTTCGTAGCAAAGCCGAAACAAGCGCCCCCAGTAATATTAAGCTAATACAAATACGCGATGTGCAGAAAGGTGTGATAATCACTACCGACCACCTGGCCTACGCCAATACCAGCCAAGATAAACTAAAAGTACAAGTACAGATGGGTGACTTGCTGCTTCCCCTAAGAGGCAGCCGTTATGAAATGGCATTATTCGGTATTGAGAATCCAGATACCTTGGTTACAGCACCAAACCAGATAGCCATCATACGCACGACTTCATCTAAAGTTAGACCAGAATATTTACTGTGGTATTTTAATTCTCCCATAGGCCAACACGCCCTAAACTCTATCAGCTCTTCAGGATCAACCATGTCATCGATCAACCGCACTAGCTTGTCAAAACTATTAGTTGATTTACCCTCTATAGAGCAGCAAGAAGATATTATTACTATTCAACAAAATTGGTATAAACGACAGCACGCTTTAGAGCAATTATTAAGTAAGGGCGAAGAGTTGGCCGAGCGTTTATGTTTAGATGTAATCGATCAAGGAGGTGAGGTATGAGCACTGACTATCAACGTGATATTGATCATCGATTATTCACTTGCTTTACAGAACTGAGTGAATATAGCCCGACTAATGATTGCCGAGAACTCTTTTTAGTACTGTATATTATGCGGTTTTTATCGTCACCCAACCATCCTTATAAGGTCGCTGAAAATGCGACAATCCAATCCTTATTATCTCATGGTAAAGAACATTTAGATGCACGTATTATGCTAGCGTGGCTTAGTATCCAAAGAGATAATTCTCCCGTATTCGATAATATACTATCATTGGTAGATTTTGAATCCCGCTTATGGGGTGAAAGATCAGCATGGCAACAGGAGCTGTATAGCTTATTGAAAAATTTGCAGTCTCTACCTTTTGAAGAAGCTCCGGTAGACATTTACCAAACGGCTTTTAGCAACCTAATCGATGCTATGCATCAAGAGAGTAAAGAACGCTATACGCCTAACGCTATCTGTAAATTGTTAGTAAAACTACTTCAACCAGAAAACAAAAAGTCCATTTACGACCCTACTTGTGGTTCAGCTAATTTCCTCTCAGAGGCAATTAATACTATCAAGAAAAATGATGGTGGAAAGACAGCATTAAAAATAACTGGCGAAGATATTAACTATCAGCCGTGTGCACTTGCTAGACTTAATATGGCTATTCATGGAGAAACTGAAGGTGTTATTCATCAAACAGACTGTTTGAATGCTCTTACAGAAAAAACCTATGACTATGTACTTAGCAACCCACCATTTAGTATGAAATCATGGCGAAGAGATAAGCATGAGAAAAGCCTTGATGATGCTAAATTTGCTTTTGGCACACCACCAGATAACAATGCTGATTATGCCTTTATACAACATATCATTGCGTCACTTAATGCTAATGGCCGAGCAGCCATCATGGTTTCAAATGGCGCTTTAAATAGAAAAAAAGAACAAGAAATAAGAGCCAATATTATTCACGCTGGGTTAATTGATGCAGTCATTTCCTTACCTGCTAACTTGTTTTTTCATACCGATATCAGCACCAATATACTTATCATCAAAAAAGACAAAAGCAATACGGATATATTGTTTATTAATGCCAATGATATTTATGAAAAAGGTAAAAATAAAAATAAAATTTCAGAACGCCATATAGAAACAATCACAAGCTACTACCAAAATAGAAAGACCGTTAAATCTAGGTCTCGTTTGGTTAGCTTAGATGAAATTGAAGCATCAGGATATAGCTTGGAGGTTTCTCGCTATATTCAAGAAGAACATAACATTCAGCTAAAGCCATTATCAGAATTACTAGAGCGTCAACGATCATTAGAGGCGGAACTATTAGAGTTACAATCTGAAATGCATTCGATTGTTGAGCGTGTGAAAAATAATTCGCTATCCAAACAAAAGTTGTGAACTTAGTAATTCACTTTATTTTGCTTATGAGCTAAATATTAGTATCCATACTCTATATTTAGTGCAATCCTGGCACAGAAACCAATATCAGCAAACATCCTTTAAATAAATATGGAAAAATAACTCCGTTTATTCGACATCTAAAAGGACTAGCTATGCCCATACCCGACTTCCAACAATGTATGCGCCCTTTTTTAAATGCGCTCGCGGATACTCATGTTCATCATTTTAATGATGGCTATGAGGCGGTATGTGATTTCTTTGATGTTACTGATGAAGAGCGCCGTACCTTATTACCTTCGGGCAAACAGACCGTCGTTCGCAATCGTTGCGGTTGGGCACGAACTTATATGAAGAAGGCTGGCTTATTAACATCCCCTGCCCGCAGTCACGTACAGATTACTGAGCAAGGTTTGCAAGTGTTAAAAGATAAGCCTGAATATATTAATGTAAAGTATTTAAAAGCAATCTCAGCTGATTTTGTTGAGTTTCACAATGTAAAACCTAAATCTGATTTAACACCTACCAATGATAATGAAGCCGATGATTCTACGGACCCAGTCGAGCGTTTAGAAAATGCTTATGCTGAAATTAAAGCCAGCTTAGCGAGTGATGTTTTGCAATTAGTCAAAGACTCTACTCCGATGTTTATGGAGCAACTTGTTGTCGACCTTATGCATAAAATGGGTTACGGCGGCTGGAGTGATAAATCGGGCTCAACCACTCAATATACGTCTGATGGTGGGATTGATGGGTTTATCAATGAAGACCCTTTAGGGTTAGAAACCATTTACTTGCAGGCCAAACGTTTTACCAGCAATAGTGTTGGACGACCAGAAATTCAAGCATTTGTGGGTGCGTTAGAAATGCGCCGGGCACGTAAAGGAGTTTTTATTACCACCAGCCAATTTAGTAAAGATGCACTTGAATATATTGGCATGATTGAGAAGAAAGTCGTATTGATTGATGGTAAGCGTTTAGCGGAGCTAATGGTGCAATATGACTTAGGTGTTGCACCTAAGGAGTCTTATCAGATAAAGGCTATTGATACGGATTATTTTAGTGATGACTGAAGTTAACAATAAATTATCATTTCTCACTGTTGCAAGCATAACAGCATCTTTTACTTTAATGCTGCCTATGTTTTATGGTATCGGTTATTTTTATGATCTGGGCTATTTTTCTGTGTATGGCTTTACAAATAGATATTTTATAAAAGAAGCTTCAGAATATTTTATTAACTCATTTGTTGTTTTTACTTATTTTTTTTCTGATTTACTATCACTTATCAAAAATTTGAGCGTTTTTAAAATATTAACCTTTTTGATAGCGATATATTTTTTGGGTATATTATTAGTGTTTCTTTTTAGGAACGAAGATAGATTTAGAAGTAATATTATTTCAATTCGTGAAAATCTTAGAAACAACAAATATTTTCAGTATATTGCATTACCACTTGTCCCGCCTGCCTTAATCGTTAGCATTTCTTTTTATACAATTGTTATTATGATTTTAGTTATTCTTGTACCATTTTTAGGGTATCAGCAAGGAACTAAAGATGCAGAAAAAGCAATAAATAATTTTACTGATTGTACCCAGAAAAAATGTGTATACATAATTAATGAGAAAAAACCGTAGTAAAAGGATTGTTTATTGCTAAATCACCAAAGAACATTGCAATTTGGGACGGGGGAAAAACTATTATATATCCTTTAAAGGATGAGACTATAGAAATCCGCTTCGGAAAACACTCTAAAGAAAAAAAATAATTACGTAAGAACATCACGCTATGAACTACTGGTGGGTCAATCAAAAACAAACTTATCGCCATGAAGTTGGTGAGGGTTATATGTGGTCTCCTAAAAGGCAGCAAAATGGCCAAAAGCATTTTTCTTATGAGTATATAAAACATATTCAGCCAGGGGATATTATTTTTTCATATGCTCATGCGGCTATTAAGGCGGTGGGGGTTGCCAAAACACATTGTTACTCTTTTTTTAAACCCACAATATTTGGAAAAGCGGGTGAAAACTGGGGGGATGAAGGCTGGCGTGTGGATGTTAATTATCGGCAGTTAGCAGAACCGCTGCGAACAATGAACTACATTGATCGCTTGCGCGATTTGCTGCCTACTACCAAATCGCCGATACAGCATGCTAACGGCAAAGGAAATCAGGCTTACCTGTTTCAAATTGATAAATCACTAGCCTTAGCTATCGCACGCTTAATTGATGGGCAAACGGTGGATTTGGTTTCTGGTCATTACATAGCCGAGCCCGATAGAGAGGCAAATACGATTGAGGTGAATGTGAATGAATGGGAAAACCGGATAGAAACGGCAATCACTTATGCGGATGACTTAACCAAAACAGAGAAAGAAACGCTAGTGAGTGCTCGGCGAGGGCAAGGCAAATTTAGGGCGCAGTTATTACGCAGGGAACATCGTTGTAGAATCACCGGTGTTAATAAACCAGAACACCTTGTCGCTAGTCATATTAAACCATGGCGCAGCGCATCCAATGAGCAACGCTTAGATCCAGAAAATGGTTTTATGTTAACCCCATCGATCGATCATTTGTTTGATAAAGGGTTTATCAGTTTTGAAAATAACGGTGAAATCTTATTAGCGGATGTTGCCGATCGAGCCTCTATGGAGAGAATGGGGGTGATTGGTAAAGGTGCCCCTAAAAATATAGGTCTACTGACCGAGGGCCAAAAGACGTATTTGGATTGGCATAGGCGCTTATTACTCCTCAGTTAACCCCCACACCTATCACTTACCGATCAAAATAACGATTAATCAACCTTACACACTCTACCTGTATATGATCTTCAAACTCGTCGAGGCTTTTGCCAAATACTTGCAGGTATTTATCGGCTTTGTCGTGGTTAAGTCGCTTATTGGATACGTGGTATTCCATTTCTGCCAGTGCTTTGTTGTTTCTTGGGGTGATGTCCCAGTGGATAAAGTCTGCATCTAGGTCTTTAACGCGCTCTTCGGCAAAGAGGCAGAAGGCGTCAACATGGTCACTGCCTTGGGGGCCGAGGCAGCCTGGCTCAATGCGGTAGGTAACGGTAAGCTTTTTGTCATCAGGTAGGGGGAGGTTGGAGCTTGTATTCATCATATTACATCTATCTATGGTAGCCCGGTTCGTTTACATTATTTATTGGTATATTTGAGTGTAGCTTATATTTTTAATAGGGCTGCTGAAGAAATGTAAAAGCTTGGATCATATATCGTTTTCATGGGGGAAGTATATCAATTGAATCAAGGGTTCTAGGGCAATTTTTTAACCTATTGGCAGTGAGCTAAACCCTTATATCTAACGTAAGTTAGTTGTGGGCCTATTACTATGGGCCATAATTTACTTGCTCTTCACACCGAATAAGCTATATGACTGAGATTGCTGTCTTTCCCATACCCAACTGCATTGTATTCCCCTATACGGTGTTTCCTTTGCATGTGTTTGAGCCGCGTTATCGGCAAATGGTGGATGATTGTATTGTTCATGATCGTTTGTTGGGTATTTGCCATACGCAAAAACAGTTGCGCGCGGCGAAGGCTGAGCAATCCGTGGAGGAGGCTTTGCAGAGTAATCAGGCTACTTATAAACCGCAGGAGATATTTTCAGCAGGTCGTTGTGAGTTGCTCAAAACCTTGGATGATGGGCGTTTGTTTTTGCAGGTCGATCTGCGCCAGCGCTATCGTATTGCGCATATTCGCCAAACCTTGCCGTATCTTATCGCTGAATGCGAGCCAGTAAATGACGAGCCTCAGGATCCTGTTGCCGAGGCGGAGGTTCGCCAATATCAAGAAAAAATTCTTACGCGCCTTGCAGCCATTACCAGTCACCTTCCCAAGCTAATGGGGCGCTTGCAAAGCCCTGAGTGGAGACAAAAAGACCCGCAGCAGTTTAGTTTTGAGATTTTTAGCCTATTGGAAATGGAACCTAACCATGCACAAGAAATACTCGAAATGCGCTCGCCAGTAGCACGTTTGGAAGAGCTATTAATGAGTTTGAATCACCTGTAGGTTAGGGCTTAACTGGCTAAGTATGGGGTTGTATTGGAGCTTATTGATTACCACCTTTGCCTAGCTGATTATCTACCCTCTGTTTGGTAGAATCCTGCTTATGCAATGAATGTTGATGAGTGGTGTCCATCTTATCTAGTCCATTGCTGAATATACCGAATCTGCCTATCAGGAACCCTTATGCCCAATACTCCAACCTCCCAAATCACTGATGCCGTGACTCAAACCAATGTAAAAGTTCTGGGTGATGCTCCGGCCATATCTATTGCTACGGTGACTAATAATGGGAGCGATGCTTCGGTTTTTTCTTCTCGCGAGGTGGTGTTGCAGGGGGATTCGGTGCGGTTGTTGTCGGATCAGATTCCCGCGGTGAATTTTCGTTTACGGGCGAGTGATCAAAGCTATTCTTCGGATTTTCATGTGGCAGGGGACCCAACCTTATTGGTGATATTAAGCGGTGTGGTGCGCATTGAGTTACGTACAGGGCAAACGCGTGATTTTACCTGTGGTGAAATGTTTATTGCCGAGGATTACCTTGCCCAAGGGGTGACGTTTGATAATGCCGTGCACGGCCATCGCGCCGAGGTAGTAGCCGATAAAATGGCCGAGGGTGAGGTATTGCAGGTGCTTCATCTTAAGCTTGAGAAGCGCTAAGTAGTTAATTCGTTTCGCTTTCCACGGTTTATGATAAATAAAGTCATTATAAGTAATGTCTAAACCGGACAATAATCCGGCCAAAAATACTCTTTTTTCTGTTATTTTTTTTAAAAGTATAATAATATCAGTCGTTTGTTATGACTAAATCCGGCCAATAATCCGGCCATGTAGATAGTTTTATCTATGCCTAGGCAAATACTATGACAACAACCATAACAAGCCTTACTCCGTTTATCCCTAGCGATAAAGCTTTGGGGCATTCTCCTTTGCCAGATAAAGCGGTGGGTCTCCAGGCTAAATCGGCGGGTTTAATGGGGCAGTTAGCACCATTAACATTAGCAACAATCGAGCAGCATATGGAGGTAATTAACTCCTATTACTCGAATAAAATCGAGGGCAATCCTACCCGCCCCCACGAAATTCGTGCCGCTGCGCAAGGCCACTACAGTAGTGATGCTAAAGCCCGAGATTTACAAGAAGAATCGTTAGCCCATATGGCGGTTCAGCGCTGGTCGCGTGAGCAAAAACCTACTCTTGATACCGTATTTAGTCCCGACTTTATTTTGCAGTTGCACCAGCAGTTTTATGAGGGTATTCCCGAGCGTTTATGGGTAGTGACCGATGCCAGTGGTAACACTCTCGATAAGGTGATACCCGGCCAATGGCGTACACGTAGTGTTGAGGTAGGTCAGCATATTGCGCCAGAGGCAGATAAGGTTGCTTCGCTAATGGAGCGTTTTTGTGAGGAGTATCATCCGCAACGTTTTAAGGGGGACCGTAAGTTAATTGCCATTATGGCAGCGCACCATCGTTTGGTATGGATTCACCCCTTTTTAGATGGTAATGGTCGCGTGGCGCGCTTATGGACGGATGCCGCTTTGCGCGCAGTTGGTTTGGGAAGCTACGGCGCGTGGTGTTTAAGCCGCGGTTTAGCCAGAAGTGCAGACCAATATAAGTTATTGTTACATGGCGCAGATAGCCCACGCCAAGGCGATTACGATGGTCGTGGTGCTTTGAGTGAGCAAGGTTTATTGAAGGTATGTGATTATCTGTTGGATGTGGCAATCGATCAGGTTACTTATATGAGTGGCTTATTGGAGCTAGGGGGAATGCGTGAACGTATTCAATCTTATGTGCATGCGCGTAATGATCGCCGAGTACCTAGCGAGCAAACTCTTGGGGAGCTTAAGCCGTCAGCAGTATTGGTATTGTATAGTGCGTTTATTCATGGCGAAATAAGCAGAGCCCATTCATTAGAATTATGTGCCATGCCAGAGCGAAGTGCGCGGCGTTTATTAAGCCAGTTAAAGGCAGATGGTTTGTTAAGCGAAACCAGTTCGCGTTCCCCGTTACGTTGGGAAATTCCCGAACATGCCGAGCCTTGGTATTTCCCGCAATTAGCACCACTGGTCTAAACGTTAGTTATTGTTAAGTGCTATTAATCTTACTTATAAAAAGCCCTACCAAAATACCCATTAATCGTTAAGGTAAGGCTTTTATCTTATCTACACACTGCAATCCGCTTTAGTGTTGCGGAGTATTAAGTCGGCGTTGATGCTGTTGTTGTCTTCGCTTTTTTCGCTAAAAGTATTTTTGGTATCTACCATAAAATACAGTTTTAATGTGCGGTTAAAGGGCAAGTCGCTAAGGCTTCGCTGCGGTACTTTTACCCCTTGCGACCAAGTAATTTGTGCGCCTTTTTCTAAGCCTTTGTGGTATTGGGAAGACAAAACCACATTGCCTGATGAATTCACTTTACTGGTGCCTTTGCCCAGTCTTATTTCGCTCCAGACTTCTTTGTCGGACTGAATTTTTTTATTGCCCGAATTAAAGTAAGAGGCCCAAAAGACAGGGGAGCGATTAGTTTCGCAGTCCCAAAAGTAACGGTCTTTCAAATACAGTTCTTTAGGGTTGGCTTTACGGCTAGTGCCTTCGTCGTCGTTAAAGTAAAAGTTTTTATAGCCTATATCGTTGTTATATTCCACGCGTATAGCATTGGGTACGACCAGCTCTACTTTTTTGGTATTGGTCTCTTCTGGATAAATATCTCGCAGGTAGTATTTATCAAACGAGCTTAGGGTAGGCATATTGCCTTGCATGGTGGATAAAAAATCTTGATGCGAATCCCAGCTATCGGCATGCCCCATACCAAAAGCGTGGGCAAGTTCGTGGGCAATATTATCGGCTTTGGGGTAGTCGCTTGCGGTGATATCGGAGGCGTGGTCTTTGCAGTGGGTGTTTACCGATATCACAAAATGGTCGGCTTTTCGGCCCAAACTATTCCAGCCGTAGGTGCGATTATATTTACAGGCGTTCATCACCCAGCCATCAATACCTTTATCGTCGTCATCGCTACAGGCAGTTGAGCCGTCATTATGGCAGGGAAAGCTACCGCTGGCGGTATTATCTAAATAACTAAAATAATTACGGCTGGTGTTGTTATCAAATAAATCTGCTTTGGATTTATGGTCGGTGCCGGCAACGGTGATGCGTACCGTCGAGCCGCTGGTGTTGTTAAACATGGTAACGGCTTTATCAATTTCTTTTCTCGCCGCCGATCCCGCAGGGAAGTGATGTTTCGATACATGTAGTGTCACTTGCGGTTTACGTAAGGGTTTGTTGGCAAAGTCATCCCAGTCGATGGTTTTAAGTTGGGATATTCTAAAACCGCGGCCTTCTACAATATCGTTATCAACAATGCGGTAGGACTGCTGGCTAATGATTGGTGTTACTAATAGTACGGCAATAGGTAGGGTAAGTTTTTGCATCTTCCCGGTTCTCCTTTTCGGTGGAATACAATCAATGTTTGTAATAATGAGTCGATGCCAGACAGCTGCCAGTGTTGATTACTACAGTTGTTGATAAATCACCACTGTATTTATCAACCCCGGTATTGGCGTTTTTAGTATAACGAATGTAACAAAGGGTGTGTACGGTTTACCTTATTTTATTCGCTTGTGCGTTCTTATATTAATGGTAAAAAATAAATGCTAAGAATTGTCAGCGAGCGAACTGATGTTTTGCACTTCCTATATTTTTGTTAAATGTTATAGTTCGCGCCAGTGTTTTATCGTTAGTGTGTTGTCGCTATATTTTTATTTATACGAATGAGTGATCACATCAATAGATACTAAGCTTATATAACCTATCATATTCTGGTGTTTGTTACATTAAAGGGTTTCTAGTACACATGCAAAAACAACCATGGTTTTATTCTTCACAGGTGAGTCATTGGCTGATGCCACTTTTGGTGCTGTTGTCTGGCTTTTGTGGGATTTCCTATGAAATATTGTACACCCGCTTATTGGGTAATCTCCTTGGTAATCAATTTATTATTAATGCCACTGTCTTATTAACGTTTTTGCTGGGTATTGGTTTTGGTTCGCTGTATGCGCACCGTTTCCGAAAATGGCTTTGGTTAATTGAGGTGTGTATTGGTTTGTATGCACTTCTAATGGCCTTTGGTTACAGTGCTATCGACCAGTTTATCTATAGTAGTTTGCCTTTTCTTGGGGTGAATGTTCTTGCCAGTGTATTGGTCTGTTTGGTACTGCTTATGGTGCCTGCCTTTTTAGTGGGTTGTAGCTTGCCGTTGTTCGCTAGTTTTTTGCAGGCCAATGGTACTCCCTCTGTATTTTCATTTACCTATGCAGTATATAACTTAGGAGCTGCCGCCACTGCTATTGCGATGGAATTTTATTTAATTCGGAATTTTGGTTTAAAGGCGACGACGTTATTGTTAGCCAGTTTAAATTTCTTTGTTGCTGCTGCGCTGTTAGGGTGGATGCAAAAAATAAAATTAACATTCACTGTGCTTAAAGACGCTATGTCGTTTCCTTATCGTGTGTTGCTGGGTTTGGCTATTGCCAGTGTGGCATCAGCAATATTTCAATTGTCGATGATGAAAATCACCGAGTTTATTTTTGGCCCTTATAACGAAACCTTTGCCCTTGTGCTCGCCATGGTGTTAATTGGCTTGGCCATTGGCTCAATGTTATGTCATCGCTTGTCACTAAGTTTTACAAAAGCCTTGCTGTTGGCTATGGCAGGGGTGGCGTGGCTGTTGTTTATTCATCCTCTTGCGGTGACTGGTTATGCCCTTTGGTATGGCTCTGCGGCCGAATATTATTGGCTGCATGTTTTTCTAAAACTGGTTTTGGTTGTGATATTAATGGGCTTACCTGCTATTGGTTTTGGTGCAGCGATTCCCGCATTGTTGCGCAGTTATTGTGATGTTGCGCGTGAGTCAGGGCAGTTAATGTTTTGGTCTGCTATGGGCAATGCACTGGGTTTTTGCTTAATGGCGTTCGTATTGCACCAGTGGTTAGATTACGGTGTGATATTAATAGTCACAGCAGCGCTTATATTTTTCGCTATTATTATTCAAGGCGGGTTCCAACGTAAAACTTTCTTAACCGCCAGCGGTGTAATGGGCGTTGCTTTCACTGGCTATGCGTTGCTATGGAATGAATTATTGCTATATGTTGGTCATAAAAATTTGCACTCAATTTATGACTTGCAACGCGAGCTTAATGAGCGTTTTTATGCTGATCGCTTTAAAGGCCCGCAAGATGTTTTTGCCATTACTTGGCGCGGTGGTAAGCCGTATTTTTTTATTAACGGTTATATCAGTGTTGCGCTGTCCTCGCCTTCAGAAAAACACGTAGGGGCCATGTCTTCTATGTTGGCTCCACGTGCAGATCAAGCACTAGTATTGGGTATGGGTACGGGCGCATCGGCCAGTGTGGTGGGTCAAGCCTTTGCCTCCACCGATGTGGTAGAGATTAATAAAGTTGTTCTAGATAACTTGCACCGCATGGCTGAATATAATTTGGATATCAACCATAACGAGCGTGTGAATATTATTCATGATGACGGCATCCACTTTCTTAAAACAACAAATAAACAGTATTCACTTATCCTTAATACAGTCACTTCCCCGTTGTACTTTAGTTCATCCAAACTGTATACACAGGATTTTTTCGAGCTCGCCAAAAGTAGGCTAACTCCGGATGGTGTCTATATGACATGGCTTGATTGGCATGTGGGCGATAAAGGGCTCGATATTATATTGCAAACCCTCGATCAGTCTTTTGAAGAATGCTGGCTCAGCTATATGACCAAAAATTATTTTTTGCTTGCCTGTTCTCAATCGCCTATTAGTGTACGTCAGCATCAACATGTCGCAGAGCATCCCGTGCTTAAAAAGCACTTTTCAGAAAAGTTTGAATTGCCGTTACGGTTATTACCTTATAGTGTGATTGTGACTGATATTAAAAAGTTTAAAGGCTCAGAAGACGTGCCTGTGAATACCCTAGATTTTCCTATACTCGAATTTGAGATGGCTCAACTTAAAAAATATACCGGGCTTGGTGACTTTAAAGAGCGCTTAAACCAATATCAAGATTTGCAGTCTGTTAAACAGCAAGTGGCTAAAACAGTACCTTGGGATAACGGGGAGTTTCTTTATTACGCCGATATGCGGCTTAGCTCTGGCAGTAACCTATATCAATTACTCGATACTCATAGTAAAGAACAGTTAGGCGTGAGTGAGCAAGCCTATGCCAAAGCAGCAATCAGTGTGGCAACAGAGTTAGACACAGCATCGGCTTTTTATGAGCACGGTCAACAATTATACCGGCGCGATTTATTCGATAGTGCCATTTATTTATTGCGCAAAGCCATAGAGCTGGACCCTAAGTCTGCTGATGCATGGTATGTACTAGGGAAATCGCAAGCTAAGCTCAATCAGAAAACAGCCGCACTTTATAGCTTTTACAAGGCTCAAGAGTTAGGCACCGACAGAGATGTTGAAGGTTGGATAGCGCGATTGCGGTAAAAAAGGGGTGTAGCGGTTTGGTCTGTTTTAGGGAGTTAAATGGGGCGGGGTCTATTGAATAGATTATCTAAGTTATTGATTATAGGTCGCTTAAATTTTTGAGTTTTAATTTATACCGCCATATATACCGTCAACTGTGCAAAAAACCTATCTAATTTGTCTAACATCCTCCACTTAACTAAAAGATGAGGGGTTACATCATGTCAGAAAATCAAGTTGATAATATCGGCCATCCTAAACCATCCATCAGTAATTACGATTTAACATCTATGGCCAGTGAGCAGTTTGAACAGCTTGACGCTTTATTCAAGCTTATCGCCAGCTATGCCAACAGCAAGAACCTTGATAATGCTGCTCTTAAATCAGTGGCTCGTGCGGGGCAATATCTTTGCCAAAGTTGGGGAGGTTTATTTGAATGGGAGTTTGATTGCATTAAACATCACCAAGCATCTAGTGAATCTGAAAATAAAAAATCAGTTGTTACTCAACTAGAGCCAAGCATTACAGAAAAACCAAGCCAGCCGATCAATAAAAAACTATTAAATACTGCACTTTATGAGCTGCACGAGTTGAATTCATTTGTTTCTGATATGAGTCGTATATTACAGCAAAATGAGCTAATGAACGACGAAGCGATTGTGACTCGTGATTTTAAAGAACATATTGGCGCAACGCTGGAAACTGCGAGCCGTAAACAGCTAGAGTTGTTTGATATCGTCATGGAGTCTATTGGTATCAATTTTCAGGTAACCGATGACATAAAGCCTAGACACAAGCTACTAGATATGCCCACAGAAGTTATGTATTACTACCATGAAAATGGAGGGTTGAGGAACGAATAACTTATCTGATAAAGCTTGCGAAAATTCTAGTAGTAGCTTACGGGCGGGATATGCTCAATAAACAAGTTTTTGTATATTGGTTTGATGAGTAGAATCAAGCCGCTTTCAAGGCGGCTTATATTAGATTTTATGCCCATAACCCCCTAAGAGTTGGGTGGCTGTAGAAAGACTGCGAGCTGCTGCCCGTGTGTTGTAAATGGCTGGGAAGAACCTAACCCTATGGGGGTCTAGTTTTGGCTGGTTTCTTTAGGGATGTAAAAAGCTCGCCTTTATGACCCCATAAAAATCTTACCTCGCGAGTATTGTTCTAAAAACCCTCTTACAAGTGTCAAGTTTTGTTAAGTTTATATGTCAGGTTTTTTCAGGTTCTAACCTTGTGTAAACCTTGGGTAGTTTCTCTGGCTATGGATATCAGATAAATCGGTTTAACCTTGCCTAATCCTTGTCAGATTTATTGCTAAACAATACTTAGATCCTTGACTGAACCTTGACTAATTTTGGCTCGTTTTTTATTTCAGGTTAGCAATTGTTAATATTTAGCTTTATCAATCTGTGGCTAAAATACTTACCTAAATCTTACCCAATATCATGAATGAATTTGCACCGCTCGCATATAAACACTGTTTTAATGACTCGAATAAAACCATTATTTATACCTATACATATGGTAACTTATAAAGGAGCCTTATTTATGGTCTAAGTGACCACCGTCAATCGACCCTGTTTTAAGGACGATGAGTACTGTCCTTTGCTGTTTCTTGCTTGCTCTCGTACCTGTTTTAAGGACGAACCGTGACCAGTTTCTGGTCTAGGTGTTTTGTTATTTTCAAGGCTAAACTTTCTTGAGGGTGTTGTTGTTGAATTTACCTCTAGTTTCCCGCCACACTCATCTATAGGTTGCCAAGAAAGAGCGTATAAAGCGCATCTTCCATTAGGGTTAGTAAACCTTCCTGTTCGAGTCAAAACAATCATATTGGCGGCTAATAGTTCTTTGCTTGCGCGTTTGATTGTGTCTTTTGAATTAAAGCCTCGATGTTTTAATAGTGAATAAGCAATGGTTAAATCACCATTGTTATTGCCTCGATACTGACGACATAATTCAATTAGTAATTTAACCGCATTCCCCGACAAGTTGAGATAGTCGGAGCTATCCATAACCAGCCTAGGAATGCCAGCAAAACCACCTTTGGTATATTGGTTTTTCTTGCGGGGCATAGTTCACCCCTCACGTTTAATAATGCGCTTTACCGTTGTTTCTTGCGCTGCTGATTTAACAACAGTTATTGACTCATCCATAACACATACGAGACTAGCGGCATCAGTTACATCTTCTGCCTCCACATGTGCCGTGCCTTTGAACATGATTTCATAATCTACTTCGTATTGATTACTCATGCGGCCTCCTGCTTTGGTTCATTGATTAACCAGTAACGGGCTACGCGTTCATGGGGCTGCTTTAAGTGATCTAACTCTGTGCCATAAGTAGTATGGAATTTATAGCCTTTTGCTTTCAGTTCAGTGATGCGTGCAGGTGGATCAATAATGCTAAAGTTAAATCGAAACTCTAATGAAGTTACACCTTTGTTATTACCTCGTAACTCATTTATGATTGTGATTTGTTGCTGATTGGTCAGCATATTTCTTAGCGTTTTATCTTTTGGGTTGTGCTTAGATGCGGCCTTTTTCTTATCCATGATTAGGCCTCCTGCGCTTGTTGGGTATTAGTCATGTTATTAAATTGCGATAACCATTGATCCAACACTTCCTTATCATATCGTATAGAGTTACCTATTTTTTTATAAGTGGGTGCGTCAACACGAGCAAGTGTTCCTGTATGTCTAGCATTGCGTAGAGTTGCTGTTGAGTAGCCAAGATAGTTGGCTGCAGATTGGCTTGTTAGATATTGTGTCATATGTGATACCTTTGTAATTAAAAGTATCACCTATTTTATAGTCGATATTTGTTAGGTCTAACCAGAGGTTATTGTTGATAAAATATCATTAGTTACTATTGATATTAATCTATATCAAATATTACTCCTGTATCTTTATATTTTTTCCACCAAGTACTAAAAGTATTTTGAGGTACTTGCAGGTGTATTTCTTCTTGTATAGCTAAGCATGCATCTTTTTGTGTTGTATGTTCTCGATTTTTGTATTTTTCTATGTGCTTTAAAATAACTCCTTCATGTATCTTCCAAGGAGAAAACTTTCCTCGATCAGTAAGCTTTTTTCTGTCTTTTTTATATTCATCGTATAAGGTAAATATAAAGTTTTGTTGTTTTGAGAGAATCTCATTTTGTTTGCCAATATAGTTATTAGCTTGTGTATGATCGTATATATACAAGCCACAATGGCTACCTAACTCAAAGAATGCAGACGCAATTAGTAATTCCCTTTCGGTAAAGTTTTTGGTGGATATAACACCTGATTTATCCGCTCCACAGGCAAAGTTAGATTTGATGAATGAAGCTATTAAAGCCTTGCGGCTTGTTTCAGAATTTGAGGCAAATAAATCTTCATCATCGATTAAACTTTTAGCAAATGACAGGGCTTGCGACGGAGAAAATTCGTATGTTAATTCAACTGGTTCATTGTTTTCATCATTAACATTAGTTTTAAAGGTATAGTTGGTAGACATATTCACCCCCACGGCAAACCCATATTAAAACCCAAACCAAAGACGGTGGGTGCCGCCTCTTTTGCCCCGTCGGGCTAGGTTTGGGATAATCGTTACTTGCTTAGTCGTTAATGCTTTGTGATATTCAGTGTTGCTCTGTCACGCTTTGTAATGCTATAGTTTGTCCAAAGGTTCCCCCCTGATGACAAGAACCCAAGGGGTTCTCTCATTCGTGAGTAGTTAGGGGGGTCGCTCTTACCTAGTAATATTTCGTTGTACCATTCCTAAATATATCAAATTCGCTTCTAATCATTGGCTTGATTCTATCGTAAAACTCCGTCTGCTGTGTTTGCCACTTTCTCAGAATGGCCCAGTTGCAGTAGTCGGCAATTTGCAAACCATAATGTGCTTTTGAGCTTTGATGTATAACTCTGTATTTCATTTCAGCTGGTAACATATTAGCTAAGGTCTGCTTTACCGCTTTCTCCATAGCTTGTTTCTTGTTTTTCACGGGTATTGAATCTGTGATAATAATCACTTCGTCTATGTGGTTGCTTCGTTCTCTCGCGAGGACAAATCTCAATAAGTAACCAAGCATTTCAGGATAGAAGCGTTTAGGTTCTCGCAAGGCTGGCCCAGTTTTCCGTTTATCGACAATAATATTATCGATGATTAGAGTATCTTGATGATGCTGAATATGCTCAAAGACTTTAGCTCTAATACGTTTATTATCCTCTGCACAATGAAAAAACTCTTGATTTAAACCAAACTCAATCAGGTCATATTTGTATTCATCCAACACTGTGTTTAGAAGAAATGGGCGCTTTCTTACAACACTAGTGAAGGTGAAATAGTCACTACCCTTAGCAGAGAAATCAAAGTTACCCCCTTCATCCAGAAAGATATAAAGTGCTTCCATAATTAGTCCTATTGATTAACTCCAAACGTACCAGCTATTACATTTGTATTTAACGCCTCAGTCCGTAAGCCATCCAAATAATCTGCCCAATATTGCATCATGTCTTTACGCTGTCGTAGGTAGGTGGTGCGGTTATAAGCTCTGCCGTTGGCATCTTTAACAGCGTGTGCGAGTTGGCATTCTATCCATTCGATTCTATAACCTAATTCTTCATCAAGTAGTGTTCTTGCCATGGCTCTAAAACCGTGGCCTGTCATTTGCTCTTTCGTAATACCTAGTCGGCGTAGTGCGGATAACACGGCGTTATCGCTCATAGGGCGTTTAGGGCTTCTTGCGCTAGGGAAAACATACCGTCGATGTCCGGTGAGCTGTAACAGGCTCTGAAGGGCTTCTACGGCCTGTGTGGCTAAGGGGACGATATGGTCTTGTTTGGTTTTCATTTTGTGACCAGGTATGTGCCACTCACACTTATCAAAATTGATTTCGTCCCATTCCATATGGCGTAATTCATTAGGCCGACAGAAGAGCAGGGGAGCGAGTTTTAATGCGGCGGCAACTTCAGGTGTGCCTTCGTAATCATCCAGAGTGACTAACAGTTTGCCAACGTCTTTAGGATCGGTCACGGCTGCAAAATGGGATTTGGTGGGGGTGGCTAGAGCGTCTTTTAAATCGGCGCTAGGATCACGTTCTGCTTTACCGCTAGCAACGGCATAACGAAACACTTGTCCTGCGACTTGCTTGACTCTGTGAGCGGTTTCGATAGCGCCACGGCTTTCTACTCTTCGCAGGCAGGCTAATAAATCTGGTGCAGTAATATCGGCTATGGGTCGGCTACCAAGAAACGGGAATAGCTCTTTGTGTAGCATGCGTTGTACACGATCACTGTGGTGGGTGGACCAATGCGGCATTTCTTTCGCAAACCACTCTAACGCTAAAGCATTAAAACTATTTTCCTGTGACTCGACTTTGGCTATCTTTTTGGCTCGTTTAACGTCAGAGGGGTCGATATTGTTGCGTATTTGTTGTTTAGCTTCTTCGCACTTTTGGCGTGCATTTGCCAGAGTAATATCAGGGTACACCCCCAATGCTAGGGTTTTCTGTTTGCCGCCATAACGGTAGCTCATGCGCCAATACTTAGCGCCATTAGGGTTAACCAGTAAAAATAACCCTTTCCCGTCAGATAGCTTTTGCGGCTTATCCTGTGGCTTAGCATTCTTAACAGTAGCAGCGGTTAGTGGCATTTCTTAAGCCTCGTGGTTTCTGGTGTGGCGTAGACAAAACCCTAATGTTGGTACTTTTGTTGTTGGTATCAGATGTACCAACAAATGTACCCTCGTTTTTGTTGGTACATGATGGTACAGTATGGAACGTCTTGGTATTAAGGTTACGCCTGTAAGGCTTGTATATCAAGGGTTGGCGGGACGTTATGGGATGTGATGGGATTTAAATATGGTGGGGCGGGGGGACTTTAATTTGTTGTATAACTTTATGATTTTAAATGTAAATATAATCTATATATTGAGATGGTACTACTTTTAGTACTACTAAAACGAAAAATCACCCCCTATTCAAAGCTGATTAACGGATTTTAACTTCCATACCATTTGACAATATCTCCTTGCAATGTAACTCTATCGGCATGGAGCGTAGAAACTCCCACAAGCGGGCAAAACCGCACAATCCAGATGTAGCGGTTTTTTTGTGCCTGACATTCTGGCCTTATGGTCGGGAGGCTCAGTGAATAGAATACCTGCTTGCAGGGAATAGCTGAGGCAGTTCTTGTGGCTGTTTCTAACCTCCTGTCCACCCTAAATATAAGGTTTAGCAACGTAGAAATTGCCACGAGGAACACCATGAATACCTACCGTAACCCCTTAATACAGGATAACCCTGCCGATACGTTAAGCAATATTGGGCAGGTCATTACCTTTTTGCAAGATTACCACCTAAGTAGTTCAGAGCCAGATAGCCCTCAGCAGTCTGATGTCCATAGTGGTTTATTTTGGGTGTTACGATCTGTTAATCAGGCGGTTGAATTTGAGCTGGCGCGATTGGAGTAATTAAAGGTGTATAAAATACTCTATTGATTAAATATTGAATTGTTCAGTAGCAACACTCTATTTAATGCTTTCCTTGGTTCTTAGTGCTTGTTTCCATAATGGTAATGCTTCCCAACTCTCAGGAAAGCCCATCCGTTTGCTGTTTATTGAGTAGTTATTAATGAGCGCATATAGCTTTAATGCCCAATTAGAAGCTGGGCATATAATCGTCATTAGATGTTGAATGACTACCAGAGTATTGTAAATTTTATGCTCAGATTGATTGAGTTTATCAATATGAATATTCTCTCTCAATCCTTCTGGCTTGCTCTTGGGCAAAGGCATTTTTTTAGTTAAGTGCCTATTCCACAAGCGGCTATGATGTGCGCAGACATTGCGTACATAGGTTAGATGCTCTAAAAAACCTTCCAAAAATGTTTCATCTAGTCTATAGCTGGCTGATATATCACGCCTTACTTTGTATGCTCGGAGATTACTGTAGAGGCGTGATAGTAGACCAAGGGAAAGCACTTCACAGCTTACCCAAGCAGGAGGTAGTTCTTCTTCGTAATGCTCTTTATAGTGTTTGACAAAAACTTCGTCACTGCGTTGAACATGATTTTTTAAATCTTCAATATCAGCTATAAGCCGACGCTCATCTTTGCGTAATCCCTTACTATTCTCTAAATACCCATGAGAACCATACGCGTGGCTGATGTGATAAGCCCACTGAGTGCGGAAAGACACTTCTAAATATTCAATAGCATCAAGTAAAAGTAGGCGTAACTCACGGTCAAATTTATAATGTTTTAAAACTGTTTCAAAGCTAGTTCCCTCTTGAAATCGGTGAGGGTCTCTAGAGGTTTCATAAGGCAGCCAATAGGCTTGTAGGCGATAGTAATTGACGTGAGTAAGATCGTGAAGTGCTTGGGAGTGATCTGGTATTTCCATCCCACGGTTTATAAGTATGTCTAATTGCTCTTCAAAAGTTTTAGCAGGCTTGTCGAACTTCACGCTAACTCCTTGTTTTTATAGCGCTTTTGGGTCGATTCAAAAAAATAACCCGCCAGTTTGAGGATGCTCCGAAGAGTATAGCCTTGGCGGGTATTGTTAATAAGCATTATAAAGGCTTTTCGAGCTTTTTCAAGCAATGCAACTTTGCCAAAGAAGTTGATGTTATGTTTATTATTCAAAACTTAGTGCTACTAAGATGGAAAATCGCTCTACAATTAACCCCACGAGGCATAGCCTAAATCTCTTAATAGAGTGCCTAAACAAATGACAGCTAACTCAGCATCCTTGTCGCTTATGATGGGAGCTTTATGCTTAGGGTTGGTTTGCATAGAGTTTTTACCCCTTGAATGAAGTCGATTAATAATTGTAGCCGAGGAAATAACAACCTGAAGATGGTCTTGCTGGTTCATTAATGGCTTAATGAGTTTGGCTAAGTCTTTACCTTGTAAGTTAAGGTGGATAGATAAAGCACAGGCTGCGGCTTCCCTGCATCGGTCAATAACTGATTCAGGCGGTGAAGAGTGTGCGCCGTCTAATACTTTTTTTATGTAGGTGTTTAATTGTTGAAAGTCTGTGTTGTTCAATTGCTGGTTATTTAAGTCTGGCAATAAACCAAACTGGTTTCTCATTCTAAAAGTAAGTAATTCACGTTTATCTATTAAACGCTCTACAGAAATCAACTCTCCAATAGTAAAACGGTCTTTTTCTCCTATAGCACACCAGTTTCTTGTATTCTCATTTCTATTGCCGAATGCTACGGTGGTATTACACCTTTGAAAGGTGAGTAACCTCACGGTGTTCCACATATGATCCGCGTTTTTAATTTTCCAATCTTGGGGTTGTGAGCTTAGCTTGCCCGTATATAAGATACCACGTTTAATACGAGTGATAGGGTCGTATGATAGCTCGCGTAGTGCATAAGCGTTTAAATAGTAAGCATCGTCTGGAAAGTTATCAAGTTGTGAAAATGTGGTATCTAAAGGCACTAACCGCTGAAAAATAATATTCGATGTAATAAGTTTCCCTTCATTTTGAGAGCCTTCATAAAACTGCGAGTTACTTTCGTTGATTCCTATAAGCATTCTTGCTGCCTAGCCTTCTGTTCATTAGTAGTCTTGTTATCCATTGTATTTTATTAATACCTTTGCAAACTTATCATAAAATCATGTTTTAATATGTACAACAAAGTACAATTTTTAGATTGGCGCAAAATGCAACATTTATCGATGAGCGGAATGCTAATTGTAAGGAATTAATATGGCACTTTTTCATATAACAAGTAATGCTTTAAACTCTGTGAAAAAAACTGATTTTCAGGAAGAAGCATTGCGAGAACGGCAAGATATTCAACGTTTATTAAAAGACAATGTTAATGCGTTGGGCGATGATTTATTGGTGATTGCAGAGGAATATGGCGAATTTCAGGAATCTAAACGCCGTATTGATTTGTTGGCGTTGGATAAAGATGCGAACCTTGTAGTCATTGAGCTGAAAAGAACTAGTGATGGTGGGCATATGGAGTTGCAAGCTGTACGTTATGCTGCAATGGTTGCTAACATGACATGGGATAATGCAGTAAGTGCCTATAAGCGATATTTGGGGAATGACAGTGATGCAGAAAAGCTCATGTTGGAGTATTTAGAGTGGGATGAACCACGTCGAGAAGACTTTGCGATTACAGTTCGTATTATTCTGGCAGCAGCTGATTTTTCAAAAGAGATTACAACATCTGTACTTTGGTTGAATCAATGTGAGTTAGATATTACTTGTGTACGTTTAAGCCTGTATAAGCTCAACGATGAACTGATTTTAAACGCTGAACAGATTATCCCTTTGCCCGAAACTGAAAACTATCAAGTTGCGGTAAGAGAAAAACGCCGTGATGTAAGAACATCTACCCAGAGTGAAAAAGATCGATCTACTTATTCATTAATAATCGATGGTGCTGTGTATGAATCGGGTTTTAAAAAATCTCATATTGGTTATTACACTGTAAAAGCTATAGAAAGCAAAGGCTTAATAAATCAATCTGTATTTGATTTTTTACGTGCAGATAAATCTTGTGGTCATGCACTGTTAAAAACTTTAGGCGATATGACTGATACCGAAAAGAAATATAGTAGATATCGGTTTAAGCAAGACCCTGAGATATATTATGACAATCAAGGCTATTATATAGCCCGTAACTGGGGTGTAAATAATATTCAAGGGTTTATTGATGCTATTCACCAGCGGTTTTCAAATATTAAGATAGAAAAAGAGCTTAATCTGAGTTTTTTATAATTTGTAAGAGGTTTAATTTAAGGGTGAATTTTTGTAGGTGCTGCTGTATTAGAGAGTGTCGATAGTCTACCAGTATTATATTTGGATAAATAGGAGTTACTGAATGAAACTTTGGGGCATACATATGGGTGAAAAAGTTGGCTCCTCACCTGTAGATGAAAGTTATATAGGTATTGGTTGGAAGCGTTTAGGCAACTTAAAGCCATTTTCCAGCTCAAGGGGGAGCCTCAAAAAAGCCATTGCAGAGGCTTACCCTGAGAATAAAGCGGGTGCTATACCGCAAAATGCGGGAGTGTTATTTCGTTTTGTAAATGAAATGCAGCAAGGTGATCTTGTTGTGTACCCTGCTAAAGATCGTATGGTGCATATTGGTCGTATTGCGAGCGATTATTGCTATGTTGAGGGAGATAAGCACGATTATCCAAACCACCGAAAGGTAGATTGGCTAGGCAGTTTTTCTCGTAGTGAGTTTAGTCAGTCTGCATTGTATGAGATTGGTTCAGCCTTAACTTTATTCTGGGTTAAAAGCCACCCCAATGAGTTTCTAAGTAAGGTAAATTTAGCATCACAGGCTTCCAAAGATATTGACGCAGATAATGACGATGCAGATGATGATAGTGTGACAGAATCAATATCACATCAAGCAGAACAAACCACAGAAGATTTTATTATTAAGCAGCTTCATGCCAAATTAGATGGTTATGATTTTGAAGCGTTTGTGGCGCATATACTGGAATGTATGGGTTATAAGTCGCGGGTATCATCAAAATCGGGGGATGGTGGTGTAGATATTATTGCTCATAAAGATGAGCTAGGTTTTGAACCGCCGATTATTAAAGTTCAGTGCAAAAAAACACTCACTTCCAACGGGGAACCAGAGGTCAATCAGCTCTTAGGGGCTTTGGGTGATGGAGAGTACGGCCTATTTGTGAATTTAGGCTCCTATTCGCGACCAGCAAGATTATTAGAGCGTAACAAAGCTAAATTGCGTTTAATTGATGGTGATGAATTAGTTGATTTAGTACTACAACACTACGCTAACTTATCGCCTAAATATCGCGCGTTATTGCCATTAAAACAAATTTATGTGGCTGATTTGGGGTGATTTTTATAGGGGGTTATGTTTATGGTTGCAAACGATGAGATTAGAGAAGTAGTTGAGAACACTATGCAAGGTATTATTCCTTACATAAACGAACGAAGTTGGTTCATGGATTGTTTATATAAGCACTCTATAGGTAGTAAACTTCCTCGTGGTAAAAAATTTGACTCTTTTAGAATAATTGAAAGGCAATCGCTATGGTTTGAGTCAATTAAAAAATCACAATGGCAAATTATTAACTGTGAGTTCTCTGATCGTATTAGCCCACTTGTGTTGAGTCAAATGCAGGTTATGTTTTATGCAAGTATTTATGGCTACTGTAATTTACAGATTGATAATGTTTTAAATATGATTAAATTTCTTGAAGGTGATGAAAATTACACTTTTCCTAACTCTACTAATATGACTAAGCACAGAATACCTTTTGATTCTAGCGGTCTATTTTCTGGATATGAACATAGTCATATTGGATTATTGCCTAATTCTTATTTGAGTATGTATGGAAAGCCGAAGAATATTAAATCTATTGCTGAAGGTGCTGATGAGTTTGGTGCTATAAACTTAGAAGAAGTAGATAGAGTAGTACAGTCAACCGCCCCTCATAACCAAGGTCGTCGGCAAACAGGGCATTGGTTGATTACAAAAGAGGTTGAGGGTCAGTTATATTATTTAGGTGTATTTCCTCACTCTTTTAAGGGCTATGATGATTCTTGGATTTATCGAAAGCTACAAGAGGGAGTGCAATTATGGAAGAATTAGATTATTGGCGTTTATGCGAAGAATTAAATATTGTTCAGGCTGCTCTACTTCTTGCTGGTGAAGCTCCAGTAGATGCAGAAGGTATGGAAAAGCTAAATGTAAATGAACGCCCCCGTGGGTATGAAGCTGCTAAAACAGCAATCACTCATGCGTTGAAAAACTATCTAATATACGAAGAAGAATGTCGAAAGGAAATAGACATTACCATGGAGCAAGACCGCCTAAACTGGCGTAATCAATTAGACTCACTGCAACAACGATCTATCAAGGGTCAGCTATTTCAAGAACCTGAATATGATATTAATGGAAATATTGTGGGTAATGTTCAAGGCTCAATTGATTTATATAATTCAACTATTGAGGTTGAATCTTTAAAGCAGTGGTTGGCTTATAGAGGTTTTAGGCAGGTTTTTTTCTTTCCTGAACCTGTTGAGTCTGTTGACTTTCTTGACTCGTCTAACCCAAGGTATGCGCCGAAGTTGGCAGCTGCTGTAAGAGCTTGGCAAGCGGTGACCGATGCGGGTAAAAAAAGCCCCAAGCAAGCATTAGATAAATGGTTAAGAGAGCATGCTGTTGATTTTGGTTTAACTAATGATGAGGGTAAACCTATCGAGCAAGCCATTGAGGAATGCAGTAAGGTTGCCAACTGGAACCCCAAGGGAGGGGCAACTAAAACACCGACCTAGCCACCCCTTAATCTATTGATTTTTATAAGTTTATTTTTGCCTTTCCGTTCGATTTTATATTTTCTTTTAAAAGCTGATACGCATATACCCTAAATATTGTGGGTATGTTTTTAGAAGTTACCTATCTATTTTTAATCCCCATCAACGTCAATTATGTGAGCATGTTTAACAACGCCCTAGGGGGTATCAACATGCAGCACATTATTTTACGACTTCCACACGTTATCAAACGCACAGGCTTATCCCGTAGCAGTATTTATTTACGTATGGCTAATGGTGAGTTTCCAGAATCGGTTTCATTAGGTGGCCGTGCAGTAGGTTGGCTTGAAAGTGAAGTAGATGAATGGATTGTTACCAAAATTGAGGAAGGCCGTATTAACGATCATGGCTAATTACAATCCTAATCTGGTTAAGATTCATCGTAATTACACCTATGAAGAATTAGCTGAGGTGTTTGGCATTCATAAAAACACCGTTGCACAATGGGTAAAGAACGGCTTGCCGTGCTTAAAAGAACAGCGCCCTTTTTTGGTGTTGGGGGTGGAGGCTAAAGCCTTTCTACAGACTCGCCGACAATCCAGTAAGCGAAAATGTAAGCACAATGAGTTTTATTGTGTCCGTTGTAAAAAGCCCGTTAAGCCTGCTGAAAACTTTGTTGAGTATGTGTCTATATCACCGACAAAAGGCCGATTAACGGCTTTGTGTGAGTGTTGCGAGGGGGTGGTGAATAAGTTTGTTGCTTATACCCGTTTAGATGAATATGAGGCTAGTTTTGATCTCGATAAGCCGATAGGTTTGGAGCATATAAAAGATACTGATTCTTCTCTCTAAAACCGTGACTTGATTATAAGAGGTAAAGCAATGACAAAATACAATGCCAATAATGAACGCATTAAGCGTAAATATTTTATATTTTTAAAAGAAGCGAAAGGCCAAAATGAAGCTACGCTGGATAGTGTTGCCAAAGCGATTGCGCGTTTTGAATCCTATAACCAGTATAAAGATTTCAAGGGTTTCCGCTTTGAGCAGGCGATAGCCTTTAAAAAACATTTATCGAAAAGCAAAAACCAACAAACGGGCAAGCCACTTAGTTTGGCAACCATTAACGGTACGCTTAGACACTTAAAAGCGTTTGTAGAATGGTTGTCGCAAGAGGTGGGTTATAAATCGCGTATTAAATATTCGGATGCTCAATATTTTAATTTATCCGAAAAAGAATCGCGTACCGCTAAGGCAACACGCAAAAAGCCTGTGGCGACGCTTGAGCAAATAAAGCATGTGCTTAGTATTATGCCTAGCAATACACCGATAGAAAAACGTGATAAAGCCTTGCTTGCCTTTACGTTATTAACGGGGATGCGTGATAGTGCAATCGCTTCACTCAAGCTCAAGCATGTGGATATTGCAGCTAATTCGGTTTATCAGGATGCGCGGGAGGTGAATACTAAGTTTAGTAAAACCTTTACGTCTTATTTTTTCCCTGTGGGTGATGAGGTAAAAGCTATTGTGGTTGAATGGGTGCAATATTTAACAAATGATTGCCTATATGGTAATGATGACCCGCTATTCCCTAAAACGAATACAGGCCAAAACAGTGAAAATAATTTTGAGGCACTGGGGTTAAGCCGTGAGCATTGGCAAAGTGCAGCGGCAATACGCAAGGTTTTTAAACAAGCGTTTGTCTTAGCAGAATTACCTTATTTTAATCCCCATAGTTTCCGTAATACCTTGGCGGCCTTGGGGGAATCATTATGCCAAACACCCGAAGAGTTTAAGGCATGGAGCCAAAACCTAGGGCATGAAGGCGTACTTACGACTTTTTATAGTTATGGTGAGGTGCAAGATAATCGACAAGCCGATATTTTTAAGGGCTTTGAAAAGCCACGCGAGTTATTGCCTAGTTCTTTTGATATAAAAGAGTTGGCTCAAGCGCTTAAAGCTGAAATGGGTAATGAACTTATGAGCTGCTAACCACTCGTAATGTTTTATTTCCTGTAATACTCATACTGCCTGTTGCGGCTTGCTCAATATGCTTGCTCCACCAATTCATTAAGGGGATGCGGCGTTGAATGTAATCAGCGCGGTTATAGGCATTGCGTACTTCATTATCGCCTACATGCGCCAATGCCGCTTCGATAATATCCGCATCAAAGCCTTGCTCATTGAGTGTGGTACTGGCTAAAGCACGTAGGCCGTGTGCGACCAACTGTTTTTCAAACCCCATACGCTTGAGTGCCATATTCGCTGTTTGTGCGTTGGTGGGTTTTCTTAGGCTTCTATCAGAAGGAAAGACATACTCGCTATATTTGCCGCTAATAGGCCGCATGACTTCGAGAATGGCAAGGCTTTGTGGTGACAGGGGTATAGTATGCGGTTTTTTCTTTTTCATGCGTTCGGCGGGTATATGCCATAGTGCATTATCAAGATCAATTTCATCCCATCGAGTACCCGCCGCTTCACTGGGGCGAGTCATGGTGTGCAATTGCCATTCAATCACACAGCGAGTGGTGATTTTAATGCTTGCAACAGATAAGGCTGCCATGAGTGTAGGTAGCTGTTCGGGTTTAAGCGTAGGTAAATGTTGTTTTGCAGGTGCTTGGAATGCTTTGCTAATACCTGTTAATGGGTTAGCGCTGATTAACCCTGTATTAACGGCATAGGTCATAATTTCATTCAGCCGTTGGCAAAGACGCTTTACCGTTTCTAAATGGCCTTTTGCAGCAATGGGTTTAATGGTGTCGATGGTATTGAGTGCAGTGACTTTATGAATGGGTAGTTTGCCGATATGGGGAAATATGTGATTGTTCAATGAACGCCACGTATCGAGTGCGTGATTTTCTGAGACACTATTTTTCTTAGTTTCCAACCACTGTTCAGCAATGTATTCCAAGGTGTTTTGGTGTGCAGATTCATTAAGGCGAGTTTGCTCGTCACGGTGTTCTTTGGGGTCAATGTTGTTGGCAAGTAATGATTTTGCTTCATCCCGTTTTTTTCGTGCGTCTGCTAAAGAGAGTGCAGGGTAAGCACCAAAGCTCAGGCTAGTACGTTTTTTGGTAAAGGGGCGTAGATAATCAAACAACCATAACTTTGAGCCGTTAGGTTTGACTCTAAGCTGCAAACCACCCCCATCTGAAAGGGTGTAAACCTTCTCTTTGGGTTTGGCTTGTTTAACTTCGGTATTGGTTAAAGGTTTGGTTGTTCTGGCCATTTTAGTAGTACCATTTTTAGTAGTATTGCTACGGTACTACAACTAGTACTACTAAAACAATAGGATTTTTTAAGTGCTACTAGGATGCTATAGACATAAAAAAGCCCGTAAATCGTTAGAAATACGGGCTTTTTGGGTTGTTTTGAGGTTTCTCAAGATTTTGTATTGGTGGAGGCGGGGGGATTTGAACCCCCGTCCGTCAGCACTCCATCCTCGGCTCTACATGCTTAGATTCCGTTTATTAGTTTAACCGCATACAGCCCAACGGGCAGGACGTATTTGGTGAGTTCAGTAATTGTTTAGCAGCATTGCCCCGAACATACATTGCTGCGATCCTGTTCTATATGACAGTCAATAGCGCGATACAGGCACCTTGCTAAAGACCGCTAGGACCGTAGTCACTAGAGTAGTGCTTTAAAAACTGCTTACGCAGCTAGAGCAGCACCGTAGTTGTCATCATTTGCAACTATAAGTTTGCAGCTTTGGATTTACGTGATTGGCTACCATCACGACATGCACCTTGGGCTTTGTCACTGGCGTCGAATCCTAATCGCCCCCATTTCTTCGTAAATTCACCGAATACTGCGTTGTGCTTCGGTCTACGAAATGCTCATGTACTAGTGTACATTCCACTTTCTACGCCTTGCACGCCTTGTCTTCGGCGAATTTACTTCGAAATCTTTCTTCGCATAATGCTTCTACTCTGCGTTGCTGTTCGGCTACAGGTGCTCATGTACTATTGTACACTCCGCGCCTTTCGTCTCACGCGCCTTGATTAGAAGCATTCTGCTTCGAAATCTTTTTTGTAAATCTTTGTATTATCTAAGACTTTCGTGCTTTTGTTTAGATAAAACATGCTTACTATGATTCAACAGTAAGCGCGGCATTCTACATTGAAATGGTGTCTTTGGCACGGATTACAATGGGCTTTGTGGGTTTTATTTTTTCTTTGGTGGTGGGGCAATGCCGGCGAGTAGTTCGCTTTGTTCGCCTCGCAGTACTTTAAGTAGCTCTTCGCGGGCTTGGTTACTGTCTATTTTATGGTGATCAATTAAGTAGGTTTGTAATTCTGCAAAGCGTTTTCGTCGTTTTTCGCCGTTTTCAGATAAGTCGCGTCGATCATTGAAGGCATCCATTAAGGTGGAGCCGCAGGGGCAATTACGAAACAGTTCGACAATTTTTGAACCGTCATCATCTTCGGTTTGTTTGAGACCGCTGACTGTAGGACGTACAGTCTCGGTTTCTTTAATAAACTGGTCTGCAGTTTCAAACGTGCGCCCGCAGGTGCTGCATTTTTTGGGGAAGGCGGACTCGGCTAGTGCTTGTAATCCGTCATATAGTGTATCGCTAATGGAGTGACTCATAGGGATAACTTATTAGTGAGTGAATAATCACTATATAGTATAGGAAGGTTTTTGGGGTTTGGGGAATTTTCTCGAAGCGCTTATTTTTCTAGTGCACTAATGGCACTGTAAATAGAAACTGCATAGGGGACCATATAAGTGAGTAGTATTTTCCCCCAGTTAATAGCCACTATATTCCCTTGAATAATAACGTCCCCTTGATTGATAAAACACAGCAGGGTGCCTACAACCAGTGCGACGTTAAGTGCGCGTATGTGAATGCTTTTTTGTTTAAGCCGATCAATAAGGCTCATCGATGACTGTGTTGCATAATGCGTTGTTTTTGCAGGTTCCAGTCTTTCTGTTTTTCAGACTGGCGTTTGTCATGTTGTTTTTTACCGCTGGCAATGGCAATTTTGCACTTGACCATATGCCGTTTCCAGTAGAGTGACAATGCAACAACGGTACGACCCTTTTGTTCGGTGGCCACTTGTAGTTTGTTAAGCTCTTTCCGGTTAAGCAGTAATTTGCGCTGGCGATTGGGTTCAACTACAAAGTGGGTAGAAATGGTGTTGATCGCTTGTATTTGCATATTCAGCAACCATGCTTCTCCATCTTTTAGAAATACGTAGCTATCGGTAATTTGCCCTTTATCGGCACGTAGGCTTTTGACTTCCCAGCCCTTAAGTGCAATGCCTGCTTCGAACTCTTCTTCAATGTTGTAGTCGAATCTTGCTCGTTTGTTTTGAGCGATAGTATTAGGTGATTTTTTTGATTTCTTAGCCATAGAGGCAATTATATCGATAAGCCGATACAAAAGGTATGCTTATTCACACTTATGTAACGAGGTATGCCTTCGGTGGTGTACAATGGCTATCATGAATAGGTTGAGGTGTTAAGGATTGATGAAATTACAACAGGGCATACATGGCAATTGGGCATCACGATGGACGTTTATCTTTGCCGCAACCGGTGCTGCGGTTGGTTTGGCTAATATTTGGAAGTTCCCTTATATCGCAGGTGAAAACGGTGGCGGGGCTTTTGTTTTAGTCTATTTATTTTGTGTTGGCCTAATTGGTATCCCTATTATGATTGCCGAGGCTTTAATTGGTCGACGTGGTCGTATGAGCCCCATTAATAGCATGTTGTATGTGGCTACAGAGTCAAATGTATCCTCCGGGTGGTCTGTTGTTGGTGGTTTAGGGCTATTGGCTGGTTTATGTATTCTGTCTTTTTATAGTGTGATTGCAGGTTGGGCATTGCATTATTGGTACCTAGCATTTAATGATGAGTTTTATCAGATTACGGCTAAAGCATCGGGTTTTTTGTTTGAAGAATTGCTAAGCCGTCCCGCAGAGTTAATTGCTTGGCATAGTGCTTTCATTCTGTTAGCTGTTGCTATTGTTGCCGCAGGAGTGGTTAAAGGTTTAGGGCGGGCAGTAATGGTGATTATGCCATTATTTTTTGTACTCTTGGCGGTATTGCTGTTTTACAGTGTTTCTAATGGTGCGTTCGCAGCCAGCTGGCAATTTTTACTGTCTTTTGATTCTTCTAGCTTAGAATGGAGTTCTATTTTAGTTGCTTTAGGGCATGCCTTTTTTACGTTGAGTATCGGTATGGGAGCAATTATGGCTTACGGGGCTTATATTCCACATAAGCCGTTAGTTGATTCAAATGTGGTTTCAAAAGCGGCTTCAGATGTCGGTGAAAATCACCATCAGCCTAGGGGCCATCCCAAGAAGCTATCTATTGCGCGTATGGTGCTAACCATAGCAGCGCTCGATACCATAGTCGCAATTGCAGTTAGTTTAATTATTTTTTCTGTGGTGTTTTCTAGCCCCGAATTGCAAGCCAGTGGCGGGCCTGGCCTTTTGTTTGTCAGCTTGCCTGTGGCACTGGGCGGTATGGAGGGGGGATATATAATGGCCTTGTTATTTTTTGGGGTCATTGTGTTAGTGGCCTTAAGCTCTGCCATCGCTATTCTTGAGCCTACTGTGGCATGGTTAGTGGAAAAAAGGCCATACTCCCGTGGTAAAATTGCGCTTTGTGTTGGTTTTTTTGCTTGGTTTGTTGGTCTGGGAACCGTGTTCTCATTTAATGAATGGAAGCAAAGCACTATGTTGGAGATGACATTTTTCGACAGTTTGAATTTTTTAACCAGCAATATTGTGTTGCCACTAGCGGGGCTATGTATTGCAATATTTGTTGGTTGGCGCATGCGCCCATTACACATTATCGATGAAGTTGGTCCTATTGATCAGGGGCCTTATAAATATTGGCTGCGTACCTTACGAGTTGTATCGCCAGTATTATTATTGATTGTTTTTGTTATGGGATTGTTAGATAAGTTTTTATAAGAGTGGTTTATGGTAGCTATTTCTCGTTCTGCGTTGGTCGATTATTCAGCGCAAAAAATGTTTGATTTAATTAATGATATTGAAGCCTATCCCCAATATATGACCAGTTGTTTAGAAGCCGTTATAGTAGAAAAGGGAGACGATTTTGTTGAGGCGCAATTAACCTTGGGTAAGTCGGGTGTTCAGCAACAGCTGACCACTCGCAATGAATTGCGTCCCCCAGAACTTATGATTATGCGATTTGTGGATGGGCCTTTTAGTTCATTTGAAGGACGTTGGCAGTTTCAGCCGCTGACTGATTCCGCTTGTAAGGTAAATTTAGATCTTGAATTTGAGTTTTCCAACCCAATCTTGGCGATGACGGTAGGCAAATGGTTCGAGAAAATAGCAAGCCAGCAAGTGGATGCTCTATGTCAGCGTGCTAACGATATATATAAGTA
Source organism: Candidatus Endobugula sp. (assembly GCA_020628895.1). GTDB lineage: Bacteria > Pseudomonadota > Gammaproteobacteria > Pseudomonadales > Cellvibrionaceae > Endobugula. Next base: position 10,839 of record JAHDEM010000017.1, on the reverse strand, counting down.
AGAGGATGCTATGTCAGATAATAGTATGATAGAAGTTGAAGTGGCCTATGCGTTGCCCGACAAACAAAAAATATATGGTTTGTTGGTAGATGATGGCACAACGGCATTGGCTGCAGCTAAGCAGTCACCGCTGCAGAATGATTTCGAGGGTGTGGATTTAGAACAAGCTAAGATGGGTATTTTTGGTCAGAGTATCAAAAAACCCAGTGAGCATATATTGCAGGCTGGTGATAGGGTCGAAATATATCGCCCCTTATTGGCTGACCCTAAAGCGGCTAGGAGAAAGCGTGCAGAAAAGGCCAAGGCATCACAATAATAGTGGTGTTTGACCTTTTGCATGGTTGAAAGGTGATTAGTTATCAATGATTTCTATAACGGATCCATTATCAAATACAACAGTGATATGATGATGAATGGTTGTACCTTCCTGAGAATCGACACTATAAAAATAATCCCAGCGTTTCTGATTAAAGGTATCTGCCAGTAGAGGCGAGCCTAATATGTGCTGAACTTGTTGGCGACTCATGCCTATCTCAACAGCCTCGACCTTTTCTTGTGTAATTAAGTTACCCTGAGGGATATCAATTCTGTAGGCATCTGGAATAATGCCAGAGCATCCGACCATTAACATGGCAACCAGTAACAATAGGGTAAGCTGGAGTTTTTTATACATTGGGGTTTCACCTCTCTAACGGATGGGTGATAATACCCGATCTTACCCTTACATTTGAAGTACTCTAATAAAAATGACTAGGATATTGTAAATATGTCTACAGAAAACAATGAATTACGTAAAGCGGGTTTAAAGGTCACCCTGCCGCGAGTAAAAATTTTAAATATTCTAGAGAATGCCGATCAGCGTCACCTTAGTGCCGAAGATGTTTATAAGGTTTTATTAGAATCCGGAGATGATGTCGGTTTAGCCACGGTATATCGCGTACTCACTCAGTTTGAGACAGCAGGTCTAGTTGAGCGACATAACTTTGATGGTGGGCATTCTGTTTTTGAGCTTGATCGCGGAGAACACCATGACCATATGGTATGTATCGAAACGGGTAAAGTCATTGAATTTCATAATGAGCAGATCGAAGAGCTGCAGCGCCAAATTGCTCAAGAGCACGGTTATGAACTAGCAGAGCATAGTTTGGTATTATATGTTAAGCCTATTGCATCCTAGAATAGGCTTAATGATTGATTAAGTTATATAACCGTTAAGCTTTTATAAAGGCTTTAACTTTATTTTTAAGCTTCTGTACTAAACCCACCTTCCCTAGCTCGTCGGCTTGTCCTTTTTCATTAACAAATACTGTGCCGTGATTTTTCTTGGATTGTAGATTGTCCTTTTCTACAGTGTAGTAATACAGAGCAAGTGATTTGCGCGATCTGTCTGGTGGGCATGCCAAGGGTTCAGGGTGACCATGAAAACTCGTCGCCGTGGTGTTAAAGATGGCCATTCTGTTAAAAATGGGGGCTATTTTAACCTTCTCTGTCCCAGCTTTATCGCTCCAAAGCTCAAAATGACCGCCATAAGAATCATCCCAGTCCTCGTTAAGGTAAATGAGAATGTTAATGCGGCGATGTACTTTTAAACTGTCATTTCGATTGAAGTCTACATGTATGCCTAGTTTGCCACCTGACTCAATCTTGTGTAACCCACCGCCAGAGAGATAAGGGTCTGGGATAAGGCTGTTAATTCCTGTTAGTTTTTCGAGAAACTTAAGGAATGTGCCCGAGTTTAAATTACTGATAAGAGCTCGAGTGTTGGGTCCAAGTACTTGGTCTGTACTAAGCTGTAATTTTTTCTCGTATTTTGTATCGTACTCTTTCCATTTTTCGTTGTCTTTTGTATCAAACTCTTCCAGTACATTTTTTAGTATGGCCGGGTTGAAAACATCATCAAAAACGCCATGAGCATGAGGGGAGGCGTTTTTATATTGCTCGTGGTTTTCTTCTGCTAGACGATATAATTTTTCTACAGGTAGGATGTCATTATAACTAGACATATCCAATTCTTTCATGTTGCTGCCTCATCAGAAGTTCATATATTTAGGAGTAAAACAATAATAAGCAATCGTATAGCAAATATACGGCAATAAATAAGTATATTGGATACGTTACACCGAGTATTTTGGCCGATGACGAGCTTACCCTATCCCCTTCGCACTCTATTATTAAAGTGGAAAATAATAGTATATGACTTTTAACCTAAGTCAAGATTGATATAAATCAAAGCTTGGCCTCTTAGTGCTTAGATTTGATATGACTAAGCGGTTTTTTCTTGAAGCATCATTTTAGCGTGCGCAATTGCTTGGCTAGATAGATCGCTACCACTAATCATTCGGGCAATTTCTTCTATTTGGTGTTGTTGGTTAAGCTCCACGATAGTAGTTTGTGTGCTATCTTCGTCGCTGGATTTACTAACTTGCCAGTGTTGATGTGCCTTGCTAGCCACTTGGGCTAAGTGCGTAACACACAACACTTGGCTTTTCTCGCCAAGGTTTGCCAGTAGTTTGCCGACTACATCTGCGGTAGCTCCACCAATACCCACATCCACTTCATCAAATACCAATGTGGCAACATGAGATGTTTGTGCAGTAGCAACCTGTATCGCTAAGCTAATACGTGATAACTCACCGCCTGATGCCACTTTTCCTAATGGTTTATGGGGGTGTCCAGGATTAGTGCGGATAAGAAATTCAATATCGTCGATGCCATTAGTAGAGGGGAGTTGTTTATCACAGCTAATGGCGATGTTGAAATCTGCATTACCCATGCATAAGCTCGATAATTGCTCATTGACTTCTTGAGTGAGTTGTTTGGCTGCTTGATGTCGTTGTTCAGATAATTGAATCGCGCTATCCATAAAGGTACGCTCTGCTTCTTGAACCTGCTCAGATAATTCGACTAATTGTTCGTCACTGCTAGATACGCCCAGTAATTCTTGTCTTAATTGTTCATGTTTTTCAGCTAATTCTTCTGGCTGTATATGGTGTTTGCGAGCAATCTCGTAGCAGGCAGATAATCGTTCATTGACCTCTTGTAAACGTTCTGGATTGAGTTCTGTACTATCTATTTGCTGGCGAATTTCCATATGCGCTTCTTCTACATGAATGAGTGCGTTATTCAGCAGTTGCTCAGCATTATTTAGCGTATCGCTTTTAGGGGATATGTCGTTAATTAATTTTAACGCTTGTTGCAGCTGTTGTTGTAAGCCGTGGTTTTCATCGGTGCAGTACTCGGCCACTTGTTGGCTTTTGTGAATAATCAGGTCGGCATTTCCCAGTGTTTTTTGCTCGTCTTCGAGTTGTGATAATTCATTCTCGCCTAAACCTAATTGATCTAATTCATCTACTTGATAATTGAGTAGTTTGTAGCGAGCCTGCATTTCGTCTGCGTTATCGCGCAGAGTGATAAAGCGTTTCTTTAAGGCCTGCCACTGTTTGTAGTGTTCGGCAACGTTCTGTGCAAGTGCGCTGTGTTGAGCAAATTCGTCTAACAACCGTTGATGAGTCGTTTTTAATAATAAAGATTGGTGGGCATGTTGGCTGTGTATGTCGATAAGGTGTTCACCCAAGGCGCGCACTTGTTGAAGGGTGACGGGCTGAGCATTAATAAACGATCGAGAACGTCCTTCTTTCGTAATGACTCGGCGTAATAAGCATTCGTCGGCATGAGATAAGTCATTGTCGATAAGCCAGTCCCGAGCATGAGGAAGATCGTCTAAAGAGAAGGTGGCGGTAATGTCTGCTCTTGGTGAGCCATATCTGACTAGATCGGCATCAGCGCGTTCGCCAAGGGTCATCGATAAGGCATCGAGCAAAATGGATTTACCGGTACCTGTTTCCCCAGTAATGGCCGTCATTCCTTGTTTGAGGTCGAGGTCGAGATGTTCAACGAGTGTAAAATTGTTAATTGTAATGTGAGTTAACATATAACCACCAATACCTGTTTGTTTATACATGTCTTTTTATACAGTATATTGATAATAATTCCAAGCATTGAACGAAAAAAAGTAAAAATAGCTTGAAACCCCTAAAATCGTCCTTATATATGGCGCAAGTTAATATTGATATCAATCTGTGGAGTATTAAGTGTCTAACGAAACTCAAGATAAGCCTGAACCAGTAGAGCCTGAGAACCTATCTGAAGAATTGGAAACGGTCGAGGAAGATCAAGCAGAAAACGCATCTTCAGATACTGTAGAGACTGATTCGGTATCAGATGTGTTAACAGAAGAGATTGCCGATTTAAAAGAGCAGGTTTTACGTGCTCATGCTGAAACACAAAATGCTCGCCGCCGAGCGGAGCAAGACGTTGAAAAAGCACGCAAATTTGCTCTAGAAAAGTTTGTTAGCGACCTATTGCCTGTGGCCGATAACTTGGAGCGTGCCATTGCAGCAGGTAATGCTGAAGATGAAACACAAGCCGCAGTATTAGAAGGGGTCTCCCTGACCTTAAAGTCGTTGATCGATACTTTAAAGAAATACAATGTCGAGCCTATCGATCCGCAAGGCGAGCCCTTTGATCCTCAATTGCACCAGGCAATGACAATGGTACCTAACCCTGATGTTGAGCCAAATACTGTGATCGATGTGTTTCAAAAGGGGTATACGCTTAACGGGCGCCTAGTAAGACCTGCTATGGTTGTGGTCTCGCAAGCCTCGTAAGCTAGGCTATATATAGAATTTTTATGGTTGGACTTGAAATTATTTAAGCAAGGCCAATATTAGAGTTAACACAAAAAATGATCATCTAATGATCGACATTATTTATAACTTATTTATTTAGAACAGTTTGGAGAAGCCCGATGGGTAAAATTATTGGTATCGACCTTGGTACAACAAATTCATGTGTGTCTGTACTAGAAGGTGACAAACCTAAAGTGATTGAAAATGCTGAAGGTGACCGTACCACACCTTCTATTATTGCTTTTACTGATGATAACGAAATTCTTGTAGGTCAAAGTGCAAAGCGCCAATCGGTGACTAACCCACAAAATACCTTAAATGCGGTTAAGCGTTTAATTGGCCGTAAGTTTAAAGATGACGTTGTACAAAAAGATATTTCTATGGTCCCTTATAGTATCGTCGCTGCAGATAATGGTGATGCTTGGGTCGAAGTAAAGGGCGATAAAAAAGCACCACCACAAATTTCTGCCGAAGTACTTAAGAAAATGAAGAAAACCGCAGAAGACTATTTAGGTGAAGCGGTGACAGAAGCGGTGATTACTGTACCCGCTTACTTTAACGACTCTCAGCGCCAAGCCACTAAAGATGCGGGTAAAATTGCAGGCTTAGATGTTAAGCGTATTATTAACGAGCCAACGGCTGCAGCTCTAGCTTATGGTATGGACAAGGCAAAAGGTGACCATACAGTAGCGGTTTATGACTTAGGTGGTGGTACTTTTGATATTTCTATTATTGAAATTGCCGATGTAGACGGTGAGCATCAATTCGAAGTATTAGCCACTAATGGCGATACTTTCCTAGGTGGTGAAGATTTTGATATGCGCTTGATTGAATATCTTGCGGATGAATTCAAGAAAGATACCTCAATTGATCTTCATAACGATCCTTTGGCTTTACAGCGTTTAAAAGAAGCTGCCGAGAAAGCAAAGATCGAGCTATCTTCCAGTCAGCAAACAGAAGTGAATCTACCTTATATCACTGCTGATGCTACAGGTCCTAAGCATTTGGTGGTTAAATTAACTCGCGCTAAATTAGAATCATTGGTGGAAGAATTAGTTACTCGCTCTATTGAGCCACTTAAAGTAGCTCTAGCTGATGCTGATTTATCGGTCAGTGAAATCGATGATGTGATTTTGGTCGGTGGTCAAACCCGTATGCCATTGGTTCAAGCAAAAGTGGCAGAGTTCTTTGGTAAAGAGCCTCGTAAAGATGTTAACCCTGATGAAGCGGTGGCCATGGGCGCTGCAATTCAAGGTGCGGTATTAGCCGGTGATGTGAAAGACGTTCTATTATTAGACGTTTCTCCTTTAACCTTGGGTATCGAAACTATGGGTGGTGTTGCAACTCCACTTATTGAGAAAAATACCACTATTCCAACTAAGAAGTCTCAGGTGTTTTCTACCGCAGAAGATAATCAATCGGCTGTGACCATCCATGTTGTACAAGGTGAGCGTAAGCAAGCAACTCAGAACAAGTCATTAGGACGTTTTGATCTTGCCGATATTCCTCCTGCTCCACGTGGTATGCCACAGATCGAAGTAACTTTTGATATCGATGCCAACGGTATTTTAAACGTAAGTGCAAAAGATAAGGGCACAGGTAAAGAACAGTCTATCGTCATTAAAGCTTCTTCGGGTTTAAGTGATGATGAAATCGAATCAATGGTGGCAGACGCAGAAGCCAATGCAGAAGCGGATCGTCAGTTTGAAGAGCTAGTTACTGCACGTAATACATTAGATGGTTTGATTGGCGCAACCAAGAAAACACTAGAAGAAGCGGGTGATAAAGCCACTGCTGAAGAAAAATCAGCTATCGAAGCTGCATTAGCACAAGCTGAAGAAGCCGTTAAAGGTGACGATAAAGAAGCAATGGAAGCAGCGACTACTGCACTTACTGAAGCTTCAGGCTCTCTAGCGCAAAAGATGTACGCAGAGCAAGCAGCTCAGGCAGGTGATGCGGGTGCCGAAGCGGCAGGTGCTCAATCTGAGCCAGCGGATGAAGGTGTCGTTGAAGCTGAGTTCGAAGAAGTGAAGGATGATAAATAAAAGATTAGCTACAAGTATTTAGCTTGTAGCTGCAAGCAAAGACAAAGAGTATGGACAAGCTTTTTAGGTTTTATAGAGTTTTTTGAGGCTTGAGGCTTGAGGCTTGAGGCTTGAGGCTTGAGGCTTGAGGCTTGAGGCTTTTTTAATTATTTACGCGAACTTTTTAGTTCGCGTTTGTT
>JAHDEM010000017.1:0-3827 GCA_020628895.1 Candidatus Endobugula sp. | reverse complement strand
TTGAGGCTTGAGGCTTTTTTAATTATTTACGCGAACTTTTTAGTTCGCGTTTGTTGTATATATTACAGGTAAATACGGTAATTAATTTTTATGTCAAAGCGTGATTATTACGAAGTTCTGGGTGTTGATAAAAATATTTCAGAGAAAGATCTTAAGAAAGCTTATCGTCGTGTTGCGATGAAATTTCACCCCGATCGTAACCCCGGTGATAAAGAAGCTGAAGAGAAGTTCAAAGAGGCTAGTGAGGCCTATGAGATTTTATCAGACTCGCAAAAGCGCGCTGCCTATGACCAATACGGGCACGATGGCGTTAACCCTCAAATGGGAGCTGGCGGTGCTGGGTTTAATAACTTTAGTGATATTTTTGGTGACGTTTTTGGCGATATCTTTGGTGGTGCTGGCGGTGGTCGTGGCCGCGGTGGCCCGCAACAAGGGTCGGATTTGCAATACACATTGCGAGTAGACCTTGAGCAGGCAGTAAAAGGCACAACAGCAAAAATTCGAGTGCCTACTTTAGTGTCTTGTAATACCTGTGGTGGCTCTGGTGCAAAGGCCGGCTCAAAACCTATTACCTGTAGCACTTGTGGCGGTGTTGGCCAAGTAAGAATGCAGCAGGGGTTTTTCTCGGTACAGCAAACGTGTCCTACTTGTCATGGCCAAGGAACTATTATTAAGGACCCGTGTGATAGTTGTCATGGTCGTGGTCGAGTTGAAGAAACCAAAACACTATCTGTTAAGGTTCCTGCAGGCGTTGATACGGGTGATCGTATTCGTTTATCAGGTGAAGGCGAAGCAGGCCCTGCTGGTGGTCCAGCTGGTGATCTGTATGTTCAGATAGCGGTTAATGATCACGAAATCTTTGAGCGCGATGGGGCTAACTTATATTGTGAAGTGCCTGTTGACTTTGTTGATGCGGTACTCGGTGGAGAGATCGAGGTCCCTACGTTAGATGGTCGTGTCAAATTAAAGGTTCCCGCTGAAACCCAAACGGGTAAACTTTTCCGCTTGCGAGGCAAAGGGGTAACCCCTGTTCGTGGTGGAGCCAAGGGCGATTTAATGTGCCGAGTGGTGATTGAAACGCCAGTTAATTTAAATAAAAAACAAAAAGATATTCTCGGTGAGTTTAAAGCCGCGACTAAAGGTGGAAAGCATTCTCCCAAACAAAGTAGTTGGTTTGAGGGAATGAAAGAATTTTTTAACTAAAGCTTCTTTAATATTCTTTCGTTTGCTATCAGTATAAGCGCCACTTGTATTAAGCTGGCGCTATTCTAAGAGTGTCAACACTATCATCCAGTAGCATTTCTGATAAACTGATGTGCTGGTTTAATTTATTATCTTTTTAATTACATATAATGAGTGTGTATTCATGTCCACTAAAATAGCAGTTACCGGTGCCGCCGGCCGTATGGGAAAAATGTTAATAGAGGCAATCTACGCTGCTGATGGAGCCCAGTTAACAGCAGCCATTGAACGACCTGATTCGTCATTGATTGGTGCTGATGCAGGCGAATTGGCTGGTTTAGCTAAGGCCGGTGTTACGGTTGTTGGTGATATAGCGGATGTTGTTAATGACTTTGATGTATTGATTGATTTTACTGCTCCCCAAGCAACCATAAGTAACACGCGTTTTTGTGCTGATCACGGTAAAGGTATTGTTATTGGGACAACCGGTTTTTCATCAGACGAGTTAAAAGAGCTAGAGTCTCTATCTTCACAGTTACCTATGATTAAAGCGGCTAATTACAGTACGGGTGTTAACTTATCACTTAAGTTGTTGGAAATGGCGGCAGAGATTTTAGGTAATGATGTGGATATCGAGATTGTAGAAGCTCATCACCGTCACAAAGTCGATGCTCCTTCTGGAACCGCATTAGCTATGGGTGAGGCGATTGCCGATACATTAGGTCGGGATCTTTCACAAGTTGCCGTATATGGTCGAGAGGGGCAAACGGGTGCTCGTGACCGAGATACTATTGGTTTTGCAACCGTGCGTGGTGGCGATGTTGTTGGTGATCATACGGCAATGTTTATGGCTGATGGAGAGCGCTTGGAAATCACCCATAAAGCCTCTAGTCGAATGGCATTTGCCCGTGGTGCCGTACGCGCTGCTGCTTGGTTATTAGGCAAAGAAAAAGGTGTTTACTCTATGCGAGATGTGCTATCTCTTTAAATATTTGTGTCTATTTACTTAGTTTTATTCTTAATAAAAAAACGCTGCCTTATTCATGAGGCGGCGTTTTTTTTGTTTACAATAAGTCGTTTTTTGTGTTTTTTTAAAGGAGATGGCAGCTAAACCCTCGCATATCGACTTAAAGTTAGATATTTAGGTGAATGTCGACTTATTTTTTTTAATCTTCTCTTTTTATAAAGTTGTTATGTCATTATTTTTTTTTATAGCCAATTCTTTCATTAATAGCGTGTAAATCTTTTAAAATGGTCTAAGCTTTAGGTTAACGCTTATATTTTGTGGTCTTTTGTCGTTGTTTTTGATGGTTATTAATGGTGGTAATTGTGTTAATACCTAAATGAGATTAAGTAATGAGCGAGTTAGTATACCCAAATAATAATACGTCTAATTCGGTTCTTATTGTTGATGACAATTCTGCTGATCGAGAATTGTTTAGCCACTATATTGGCACTGAGTATGCCAATAGTCCTGATGATATTGTTGTTGTTGATTCCTGTGAGCTAGCCTTGAGTGTTATCCAATCTTATACCCCGTCTTGTTGTTTGGTGGATTATTGGTTACCCAATAAAAACGGTTTGGAGTTTTTAAAAGAAATTCGTCAACATGAGCGTAGTAAATATATCCCCGTTATTATGATGACAGGGGAAGGGGATGAAGCCATTGCAGCAGAGGTAATGCGCAGTGGGGCTCAGGATTATTTAATTAAAAGTCACATTACAGCAGAACGACTAAATAAGAGTATTGAAGCTGCAATTCGTGCCTGTGATGTACAGAGGCAATTACAATATTTAGCCCACTACGATACATTGACTGGTTTGTTAAGCCGCGCTTTATTTATGGACCGTTTGCAGATTTCCTTAGATAAGTGTGATCGTTATCAGCATACCTGTTCGTTGTTATACGTTGATGTAGATAACTTTAAGCATATCAATGATCGATACGGTCATCATGTTGGCGATCTTGCATTACAAATCATTTCAGCAAGAATTAAAGAGAGCTGCCGTGGTACCGATAGTGCAGCACGTTTAGGGGGTGATGAATTTGCTATTTTATTGGAACGTATCGACGAGGCAAATACGAGTTTAATTGCCGAAAAAATTCTTGCTGTTGTATCACAGCCACTGTCGTTAGCGGGAAGAAAAGTTAAGCTAACATTGTCTATAGGTATTACTCATTATTCGGGTATCTCTTACAGTATTACTGAGTTTCTTAAGCAGGCCGATGAAGCCATGTACTATGCTAAAAAGTCTGGCAAAGCGAGTTATGCCTGGTTCTCGGAAAAGCAAAACGGTGAATGGGAGCGTCGATATCAATTAGAGTCCATGCTGCCCGCTAGCATTAGAGAAAATGCGTTGGATTTAGTTTATCAGCCTATTATTGATGCGAACAACCATGCTTTATTTGGCATTGAAGTGCTCACTCGTTGGAATCCGCATGGTTATTCTATTGCGGCTAATGAGTTGGTCAGTATGATTGAGCGCTTGGGATTATTTGATACTTTTCATTCTTGGTTGATTGATGCTGCATTCTCTCAGTATAAGAAGTGGCAAAATAGTACACAAAATATAAAGCTTTGTGTCAATATTCCAGTGCATCACTCTTATAATGATGGACTGTTGCAAAGTTTGCAGAAGTCTAT
>JAHDEM010000066.1 GCA_020628895.1 Candidatus Endobugula sp. | reverse complement strand
GACGTGAGACGTGAGACGTGAGACGTGAGACGTGAGACGTGAGACGTGAGACGTGAGACGATAAAAGTATCTATTTATCGTCTCAAACACACCAGCTTTTAGCTGAGGTTTTCATCTAAAAATTCAATAAGGTCTTCGTGGTGGGTTTTGGTTTTAAATTTATCCATAATCCCCACTAGACGTGACTCTTTATCGATAATAAAAGTCGTACGTACAATCCCCATAAACTCTTTGCCCATAAACTTCTTAAGGGCCCACACACCATATTTGTCAGCAATGGCATGATCCTCATCACTTAATAGATCGAAATTAAGTTCATGTTTATCAATAAATTTTCCGAGCTTATCGACTGGATCTGGACTTAAGCCCAAAACAACCGTATCACGATCAGCTAACTCTTGCTGAGTATCACGGATCCCACAAGCCTGAGTCGTACAACCTGGCGTTAGTGCTTTAGGGTAAAAGTAAACAACAACATTTTTTTTACCTGCAAAATCTTTTAGAGAAACTTTTTCGCCATTTTGATTCTTTAAGGAAAACGCAGGGGCTTTATTGCCAATTTTAGGATGTGCCATAAGATATTTACCAATCATATAATTAAAAAGTGATATAAAAAAACAGCTAGATGCTTTAAACAAACACCTAGCTGTTAGCTGTTATAGACACCTTCTACGCGTTAATTAAGGTAATAGATGTGCTACCGCGTCACGCTCTTCTGCAAGCTCTGTTTCGGTGGCTTTCATCTTTTCTACAGAGAAATCATTCACTTCAACACCTTGGACAATTTCCCAGTCGCCGTCTTTACATACGCAAGGGAATGAATAAATTAGCCCTTCTTGGATACCGTAACTACCATCGCTGTACACACCCATGCTAGTCCAATCACCTTCAGCGGTACCTAAGGCCCAGTCACGCATATGGAAAATAGCTGCATTCGCAGCAGAAGCAGCACTTGACGCACCACGAGCAGCGATAATAGCTGCACCACGTTGCTGTACAGTAGGAATAAAATCACCTTCGTACCAAGCCTGATCGATTAAGCTCATCGCTTCTTTACCAGCAACATCCGTATGATGAATATCTGGATACTGTGTTGAAGAGTGGTTACCCCAAATCGTTAGATTGGTAATGTCGTTAATTGAAGTGCCCGTTTTTTGCGCTAGTTGTGTCATTGCGCGGTTATGATCTAAACGTGTCATCGCTGTAAAATTACGTGGATCAAGATCTGGTGCATTACGTTGTGCAATGAGTGCATTGGTATTCGCTGGGTTACCAACAACCAATACCTTAATATCGCGAGAAGCCACTTCGTTCATTGCTTTACCTTGCGCAGAGAATATCGCCGCGTTGGCTTCCAACAAATCTTTACGCTCCATACCCGGTCCACGAGGACGGGCACCCACCAATAAAGCATAGTCTGCATCTTTGAATGCAACATTCGCATCGTCGGTAGTTACCATACCAGCTAATAATGGAAACGCACAATCATCCAATTCCATCGCAACACCTTTTAAGGCTTCTAATGCTGGTGTGATTTCTAACATTTGTAAAATAACAGGCTGGTCTTGACCCAACATTTCGCCTGCTGCAATACGAAATAATAAAGAATAACTAATTTGGCCAGCTGCGCCAGTAACGGCGACTCGAACAGGTGATTTCACTATATCTCTCCATTAAATTAAAGATGGTGTAAAAGTTAAATTCATGGGTGGTTATGAGGCACATAACAGCCTAGAAATATTGGTACCTCAGATGCATGTTAGAGGCACTATTTTGTCAAAAACTTATATCAACAAAGCGCGCATTATAGAGTTTTTCTAAAAAATTTCACCTCTATTGTGCTCCAGACAAACGGTGATTAACCTCGTTTACTTATTTTGATTCACTTATGCACATAATTCCTGATAACGTGACGTTAATGCACTATATAGGTGCTCTTTAAAATCTAAAACCGAAGTATCTAAGGTTTTAACGATATCAACGAGGTGTTCATTGTCTTCTTGACCACCCCATATTTTTTGGTAAGTGCCGTCTTTATAACCGTTGTCCTGCCGGAAAAAATTCAATACATTTTTACCCACATAGCCGATATATAATTCTTCGAATGGCATATCCATGACTTGTAATAATGTGGCAAATTTTTCTACTGAAAAATGCTTTTTACTTAAAGTATCCGATGCAAAATCTTCTAACGCTAAATGAAAGTTATCTGCAGAAGAGGCACTCGAACCCGCTATAGAAGCCGATAAACGTGAGGCAATATCGTCTGCCGTTTTTCCTTCCACTAACATAATACTTAGCCCAAAATGCCAAATATCGATCAATTCCAGCTTCACTTGCTCAACATCGGGGGTTTGTTTTTTCCACCATTTCCATCCGTAGTGATCCATTAGTTCTGCACATTCAATCCAAATGGCACGGTACCACTCAAAGCCTTGCTCTCGCCAATCGGCATGGACTTTAGTATTCATGGCTTCTTGTAAATCTAACATCACCTGAGTTTGTGTTTGCACAGTAAAGCGCCCTCTTCTTATGATTGTTTTTTCTTTAAAAGGATTAGTCGACAAATACACGGGCGTTTCTGAATATACGTAACCACGCTCCGTCTTCTGACCACTCTTGCGGTTTCCACGAGTTTGTCACTGCTCGGTATACACGTTCAGGGTGCGGCATCATAATCGTCACACGGCCATCGGTAGAGGTGACACCACTAATACCTTTTGGAGATCCATTAGGGTTCGCTGGATAGGTATCAGCAATGGTCAAATCATTATTCACATATCGTAAAGATACTAAACCACTTTCATTAAATTGAGAGAGGCTTTCATTACTATCGAATTCTGTACGCCCCTCCCCATGGGCAATTGCTACAGGCATATGAGAACCTGCCATTCCTGACAATAGCACTGAAGGTGATTCAGGCACTTGAACCAAACTAAAACGCGCTTCAAATTGTTCAGAATTGTTTTTTACAAATCGAGGCCAGTGATCTGCACCAGGGATCAACGACTTAAGATTAGACATCATCTGGCAACCGTTACACACCCCCAAACTAAAGGTATCCGTACGGTGGAAGAACGCTTCAAACTGGTCACGTGCTAATGGGTTAAATAAAACCGTTTTCGCCCAGCCTTCACCTGCGCCCAGCACATCCCCGTAAGAGAAACCACCGCAGGCCACTAAGCCTTTAAATGCAGACAAATTAACACGGCCCGATAAAATGTCACTCATGTGAACATCAACCGCTTCAAAACCGGCACGAGTAAATGCCGCTGCCATCTCTACGTGGCCATTCACCCCCTGCTCTCGCAATACAGCGACTGCTGGTTTAACACCAGAGGCAATATAAGGTGCACTAATATCGTCGTTAACATCATAGCTTAAGGATACGCTTAGGCCATTATCGGGTTGTTTAATGCGATCAAATTCCTGCTGTGCACACTCTGGGTTATCCCTGAGTGATTGTATACGGAAACTCGTTTCGCTCCACTGAGCCTGTAAGTCCGCACGCGCAGCTTCATAAACTACGTTATCTTCATGGCTAAAACGAATCGTATCGTCTTTATTGATCGAACCTAAATCATGCAGGCAATCACCAAGATTCGCTTCGGCAAAACGTGCTTTTACATTTGCCAATGCTGAATCTGCCACTTGAATCACCGCTCCTAGCTCTTCATTAAATAAGCTGGCGATAACATCATCACCTAATAGGCTCAAATCCACATCCAATCCACAGTGGCCAGCAAAAGCCATTTCTGCCAATGTTGCTAACAGTCCACCATCACTACGATCATGATAAGCAAGCAATTCGTTGGCCTCCAAACATGCCTGAATCACATCGAAGTAAGCTTTAAGTGCTTCGGGGCTATCCACATCAGCAGTGATATCGCCTAGTGTGTTATAGACCTGTGTTAGGATGGATGCACCTAGACGATGCTGACCCTTACCTAAATCCACCAGTAATAAATGCGTATTTTCTTGAATCTGTAACTGCGGTGTTACCGTTTTACGCACATCAACCACCGGAGCAAATGCACTCATAACGACAGACATTGGGGCCGTAACCGCTTTATCTTCACCATTATCGCTCCATGCAGTACGCATAGACATAGAATCTTTACCTACTGGGATAGTCATACCTAAGGCTGGGCATAGCTCCATACCAACAGCTTCAACAGTGCGATACAATTTCTCATCCTCACCTTTATGACCCGCAGCGCACATCCAGTTAGCCGACAGTTTGATGTCACTGAGATTATCGATACGTGTTGATGCAATATTGGTAATCGCCTCCCCTATTGCCATACGACCAGAAGCGGGGGCATTTAGTAATGCCATAGGCGTACGCTCACCCATCGACATCGCCTCACCAGTATACTCGCCTAAATACGTATCATATGAGGATGTAGTAACCGCGCAATCGGCAACAGGAATTTGCCAAGGGCCTACTAGCTGATCTCTTACTACTTGTCCGGTTACTGAGCGATCACCAATAGTAATCAAGAATAATTTACTCGCTACTGATGGGTGTTTAAGCACTCGGCTCACAGCCTCATCAAGATTAAGCGTTGATGTATCGAATGCTTTACTGTCCACTGTATGGGTATCGGCAGTACGATGCATTTTAGGCGGTTTGCCAAATAACACATTCATCGGCAGATCAACCGGGATGGATTCCAATAAAGTGTCATTAACACGCAATTGTTGCTCGGTAGTCGATTCACCCACCACCGCATAAGGACAACGCTCGCGTTCACAAATAGCGGCAAAAGTCTCTAGATTTTCAGGTTTAACCGCCAGTACATAACGTTCCTGAGATTCATTACACCATATAGCCAAAGGACTCATACTTGGCTCATCATTAGGTACATTACGTAATTCAAATGTACCGCCACAGCCGCCATCTTTAACTAGTTCGGGAAAGGCATTGGATAGACCACCCGCACCAACATCATGAATGAAAGCAATAGGGTTTTGATCGCCGGATTGTTTGGTGCTTAGCTGCCAGCACTGGTCGATCACTTCTTGGCAACGACGCTCCATTTCTGGGTTTTGTCGTTGCACTGAAGCAAAGTCCAAATCTTCCGATGATGAACCAGAGTCCATAGATGAAGCAGCACCCCCACCGAGTCCAATCAACATAGCTGGACCGCCTAGCACAATGAGTTTTGCACCTGCATCAAAGGCTGGTTTTTCAACATGCTCTGATTTTATATTGCCGTAACCGCCGGCTAGCATAATCGGTTTATGGTAACCGCGGCGCTCGTTATCAAAGTTTTCCTCGAAAGTACGGAAATAACCACAGATATTCGGGCGGCCAAACTCGTTATTAAATGCTGCTCCGCCGATAGGACCTTCGAGCATAATATCCAGGGCATTCACAATGCGATCGGGCTTGCCATAATCCACTTCCCAGGCCTGCTCAAACCCTGGGATTTGTAAATTAGACACGGTAAAGCCAGTAAGACCCACTTTAGGCTTAGAGCCTCTACCGACTGCGCCTTCGTCACGGATTTCACCGCCAGAACCGGTACCCGCTCCGGCAAAAGGCGATATGGCTGTTGGGTGGTTATGAGTTTCCACCTTCATCAACATGTTAATGGGCTCGTTGTGATAGGTATATGCTTTGGTATTAGCATCGGGATAAAAACGCCCTGCAGTAGCACCATTGATCACCGCGGCATTATCCGAATAAGCCGACAAAACATTATCGCCACCCAACTCATGGGTATTTTTTATCATTTTAAAAAGGGACAAATCTTGGTCTTTACCGTCTAGTGTCCAAGACGCATTAAAAATCTTGTGCCGACAATGTTCGGAGTTGGCTTGAGCAAACATCATTAGCTCCACATCCACAGGATTGCGACCTAAGGTTTGAAAGCTATCGACTAAATAATCTATTTCATCATCGGCTAAAGCCAGGCCTAATGTTTGGTTCGCTGTTAGCAGCGCATCACGCCCTCCAGATAGGATATCAACCGTTGTCTGTTTTTCTGGTTGATGCTGAATAAATAACTGTTCCGCAGCATCCATTGTGTTGAGAACATTTTCGACCATTCGGTCATGCAGGCAATCGGCAATAGCTTGTTTCTGGTCTGCATTTAAGCCACTAATGCCTAGTGTGCTTGACACATAATAAGCGACACCCCTTTCAATACGTTTTATTTGCTGTAAGCCTGCATTATGTGCAATATCCGTTGCTTTGGATGACCAAGGAGAGATAGTGCCTAGACGAGGCACTACCAGAAATAACTCACCGTCTTCTTTGCCATCAGAATGATCTACTGGACCATAACGCAGCAATTGTTGTAATACTCCATGATGCTCTGTTGAGAGATCACCATCTACATCAACAAAATGGATGTAACGACTATTAAGAGCGGTTATCTCAGGCACTTTTGCCTGTAATTCTTGGAGGGTCTTATCAATACGAAATAAAGAAAGCGCTGCTGCGCCCGGAAAAATCAACATATTGCTTGGCGGCCTTTTACAGTAAGATCAGTTGAATCAGAGAAGGTATCACAAGGGAGCTAATCAAGTATTTAACAGGTCATAACGCCTGCCCCCTAAAAAGGCGCATATTGTACTGGATTTCCGACCGATAGGCAGCAAAAACATGATCTGCCAACAGTGATTACTCAAAAAACACTCTTATCAATCTGGCATTAGCCAATACCAGATAGGTTAAGATGCATAGTGAATGAGTTATACTGTTACAGAGATACAATAACCAAGGCAACAGCCAAGACCCAACACCAGCAATATGAAAATACTAGGATCGACTATAAGTAAGCAACCAAGAGCGGTTAGCAATGGAGTTCGCAGTTTAGGTGGCGCACTGCTTTGCTTGCTTCCAATTTTGATCGCTAGTAGCACCCCTCCCACACTACTGGAAAAAGTACAAACCGAAGGTGTCTTACACATGATAACCCTCAATGGCCCTTCTACGTATTATGAGGGCCCCTTTGGGCATGCTGGTTTTGAATATGACCTAGCAGAGTCTTTTGCTAACGATCTTGGTGTAGAGCTTGCCGTTACCGACAAAGGTAACTTGAAAGCCATTCTGGAAGAAATGCCAACCACTGAAGAACACTTTGCTGCTGCGAGTATTTCTATCATTGATTCACGAAAACCTATTATCCATTATTCGCTCCCTTACACCACGACCAAGCAACAGGTCGTTTACCGAAGAGACGAAGATAAACCTAACTCTATTGAGGACCTGATTGGCAAAGATATTGTCGTCATTAGTCACAGCTCTCACGCCGCAACGCTGAAAAGGTTGCAAGCGCAATACCCCTCACTGACCTGGCGCGAAGAGGACGATATTGAAAGTGCAGATCTGTTGGAGCAAGTTCATAGTGGTCTAGCCGACATCAGTATTGTTGACTCTACGGCCTTTATTACTAATAAAGCCGTTTATCCAAAAGCACGAGCCGCTTTTGTTCTCGACGAAATCGATGAGATTGCTTGGGCCTTTCCTAAAACCAGCGACAAAAGCTTACTCAATGCTGCTAACGCCTTTATCAAACAATCCATAGAAGACGGCACTATCGAGCATTTAAGGAAAAAGTACTTTAGCCAATCGACCGTGGATGAGAGCAATGCCTTAGCATTTGCCAAGCGTGTTGAAGAAAGGCTTCCACAATGGGTACCCTTTTTTAAGGATAGCGCTAAAGAATTCGATCTAGACTGGATGTTTTTAGCCGCCATTAGTTACCAAGAATCACTATGGAATAAGGATGCCAAATCCTTCACTGGTGTTCGCGGATTAATGATGCTAACAACCGCCACAGCCAAAGATTTAGGTATTTCTGATAGAACAGACCCTCAACAAAGCATTATGGGTGGCGCAAAGTATTTCACCCAAATGAGAAAAAGAATACCTGCGGATATTACTGAACCCGATAGAACTTGGATGGCCCTAGCCGCTTATAATGTAGGCTTAGGTCATTTAGAAGATGCACGTGTATTAACTCAGAAACAAGGTGGAAACCCAGACCTATGGGAAGATGTGAGGGAACGGCTACCCCTACTAGCCAAATACGCTTACTATAGAAACACGAAACATGGCTACGCTAGAGGGTGGGAACCAGTAAACTATGTTAAAAGAATCCGCAGTTATCACAATATTCTAGTATGGCATTTTGACAATAAGAACAAAAACGAAGCCTCTGACTTAGAAGAAACTCTCTCTACAGAAGCCATTAAGAAAGTGAATGATTCGATGTCTAGACTGTAGGACCCAGAAAAACCAGACCCAAATAATATTATTTACAACTCCGATTGATGACTTTCCATATATCGTCGAAGCAGCTGATTAATGCGTGTTTGATAACCTGCACCACCAGATTTAAACCATGCTAATACATCGGAATCTATACGCAGAGTTACAGGCTGTTTAGTAGGAACCCGTATTTTCGCATTCTGGAAGAATTCTTCTGATATCTCAGGAATATCACTCATATCTATCTGGGAATCATCCAATATTGACAGTTTATCCCAATCTGTTTTAGATGTTTTTTTCATATAAACGCACCTCATGTTTCGTTGCCTTTCGTGCGGAAATAATTCGAATACAGTCTTCATAGTATTCAACATATACCACAACCACCATCAAGGTATGCATCCAACCAATACCGATCCAGCGTTCTTCCTTCCTCATATACATGCGACGTATCACGAAAGCTCAGGACCGGATGGTTAAATATGCCTTTTACATCTTCAAAATCAATACCATGCTTACGAATATTGATTTTGTTTTTAACCTCATCCCATTCAAATAACATAACAATCCTTGTATTGACATTTGTATGTACATTTTATGCTAGATAATGTAAACGATCATCTCTTTAAATAATTAACTTCTCTTATTTAGGACTAGCCCTCTTCTCTTGCCGACGACGAGCAAAAAACTCACTCAGCATTTGCGAACATTCCTTGTCACAAACCCCCCCCATATATTCAACCTTATGATTAAGGTGTTCACCATCTAATTGTTGTGTTTGGCTAATAACAGCACCTGCCTTTGGTTCCGTTGCACCGAACACTAGTCTGGATATGCGACTATGAACGATGGCACCTGTACACATAGCACAAGGCTCGATCGTGACATATAGGGTGCTATCCGTTACTCGATAGTTGTTAAGATATTGCGCAGCATCCCGTAACGCTTGTATCTCGGCATGGGCGGTAGGATCAGATAAAGAAATGGGTTGATTATAGCCTTTACCAATAATCGTATTGTCCTTAACCACAATAGCGCCTACGGGTACTTCATTTTGAGTAGCAGCGTGACGGGCCAATGCCATCGCCTCTTGCATCCAATATTCATCGGAATAGGTATCTAAAGCCGAGATATCGGTCATGCAGCACCCTCTTCTTCTGGTGTTATTAAAGCAAATCGAGGCACAGATTCACCGTTAACCTGTACAGCATCAAAAAACATATCATAGGGGCGTACCCATAGAGAATCCCCGTCATAGCAACAACGATAAACTACCATCCACTCAGTAGTTTCACTATGCTTAGCAATATCTATTACTCTATATTCACCACCCTTATAATGACGATATAGGCCTTTTTTAACAGTCTTATTATGTACATCCATCAACAACCCCCTATTCTTGCTATGCCGTAGAATCACGGTCGCTATCAACCACGGTCATACCAATAGGCGCCAAGGCAATAAAAGCTAATTTCACATGCTGAATACCAAAGGGAATACCGATAATCGTCACAAATAGTGCAACGGCTGACACCAAATGACCAATAGCTAACCAGATACCAGCCACCAAAAACCAAATAATATTCCCCAGTAAACCTAAGAACCCCGTTCCAATATCCTCTTGCTGAGTGAGTTCCTTACGACTGACCGCTTCTTTACCAAAAGGGAAAAACGAAAACATACCAATAACAAAGCAAGCTTTGGCCCAAGGAATCCCAATGATCGTGACAAAGGCTAACAAACCAACAAGAAACCACGCCAGCCCCATAAATACACCACCTAACACAAACCATAGAATATTACCGATTAATGAAATCATAAAAAACCTTATTTATTAATTATTTATAATGAATTTTTAATGTCAAAACTAGACGCTTGTAGCAGATAATACCGAATACTCACTATAAGATGGAAACGGTATGTATGAGAACCGCTTACTTAGATTGATCGACGCCTACATATAACCACTTGCCTGCCACTCTCTTGAATACTGAGCGCTCATGATAAACCTTCTGATCAATGTGTTCATTGCCTTTGGCTGATGAAACATCAGTGGGGCCGTCAGTATAGCTAGCAAGAAATTCTACGTAGCCATTATCCCCTGATTGGGATTTATTCAGAACGGCCAATTTAATCCAATGGGTGCCTTTTTGAGAGAGCTCATATGCGGTTAATTGACCTACTGATGCTGGGAACCAAGTCTCGAGCAAATATTGCCCCAACCCACCTAGGGCATAAGCACTGTAGCGAGACCTCATTAATTTTTCGGGCGTAGGTGGATAATGCTGCCCACTATGGTAAAGGTAGCAACATTGATCATAACGTTTATTGCTACCACAGGGGCACTGTTTTTCAACGGACTTATTCACTCAGACATTTAACCACTAAAGTACTTGAGTAGGCCTTTGGCCTATTAATAGGATCAGCACTTTATCGTTTTTTGCCTGAATTGACTATTTATACTTTAAGGCTAATGGATGTTTTTTTGTTACTTTCTCTTCGATCGTCACCAGAACGCATATCAAGAAGTGGCTTT
>JAHDEM010000065.1 GCA_020628895.1 Candidatus Endobugula sp. | reverse complement strand
GAAAGTGCTCGGGGACGGAGGAGTTAAAATCTGAACTAATCGAACAAAAAACAACTCCTCCGTCCCTACTTAACACTACTTAACATTTTTTGCGGCTTCAAATTAAACCGCTTGTTAAATTAATTGGCAATATCTATTCTATGTATTCTAACTGCAGAAGGTGTTCCATGACCAAGAACACCACCTCCCAACCAAAAAGAATAATTTAGTGATGTGTTGGTATAGTATATATACGATACTTTCTTACCCGCCATATATGCAGAGAGAGCTAGACTTTTTTGACCGTTTTGATCTCCATTAATGTAAGCGTATGTACCGTCAGAAAATTTTATATATGTATTCGATTGATCACCTTGATCGTGTGTAGACATACCAGTAATCGTAAGATTGTTTGCTGAAATAGCAGTGCTTGCATGAGAAAAACTGGTTACCGTGATTAAAAATATTGATAAAATCAATGATAGCGTGATTTTCATACCTTATTCCCTTTTAGTTTATACAATTTAATATTAGATTAGACATCAAACAAACGCGTTCAAACACGTCGCTCTGGCATATATCTACAGGAGAGAGAATTTTTTGTGAGAGGAATCCCTTTTATTTTCAAAGTATTATCTTCCTGTGATAGAAATCGACGCTTTTAAACACGTCATTTACCTTATTATTAGCTTTATTTTTTTATAAGGCAAGACCGGATTTTAAAAATCATTGAGTACTCTTATTGCTAGTACTTAAACACTCTCAAGGCAGCCACGTCACATAAAGCCCTCTAAGGAGCACCATACTCACGCAATACTTCCACAATCTGCACTTGGTAATCGGTATACCATTGCGATTTAGCTAATTGCTGAGCCTCTTGATGCAAGGCATCTTGCTTCCAGCGTTGTATATGTTCTAGGGTTGGCCAATAGGAAATTGCTATTTCTGCATCACCCTCGGTACAGGCGGTAAATTCAAGGCAGCCGTATTCATTGATGGCACGCTCACGCAGGCGAGTCGCCATTTGCGAATACGTCTGATCAAACTGGCGAATATTGGCTTTAAATATAACGGCATACATAGCTACCTATCCCCTTTTGGTAATCATTAGATGAATTGCTAGTCTATCAGATAGCGCTGTCTTCGCTTTAAAAGAAAATCGTCAAAAATACGTAGTATACCGCGCCAATATTATGGTTTTTTTTGTAGCGCGTCTGCAATTAATGTATGTTGCTATATGCCCCTGTTATTCTCGTATTGATAAATAAGGATTTAGCACAATATGACTGAGCAGCCCGATACCACTAAGCATCCCTTCACCTTTAAGTTACTGGATGAGACTGTTGCAGATACCGATCAATTTTCCAGCCAAACTCATAGTAAGCTGGCGGATACTTTATTTGATCTAATTAATACTTCCGAAAAAGGGTTTACTATTGGTTTAGAAGGCCATTGGGGGTCGGGAAAATCCACGGTTATCAACTTATTAAAAAAATCCTTGGAAACACGCGCAACAGAAAAGACCCTAGTTTTTCTATTTGATGCTTGGGCTCATAATGGCGATCCTCTGCGACGAATATTCCTAGAGGAGTTATTAGAAAGAGCCTCATTGAAAAAAGAAGTCAATACAGAAAATAGCACTGAAGAAGAGATAAAAAAAGAACAAGACAAGCAAAGCCTACTTGATAAAATACGTGGTTACAAAAAAAGCATTACCATTACATCAAATAAAAGTTTCTCTGCTCTTGGAGCCGTACTGTCACTGTCCGCTTTTTCTATTCCTATTGGCACAGCTATCTTATCGAAAGTCGATTATAACAATCTGTATATATTACCCAATTCGCAAGCAACCGAGTTAAATACTTTATTTGTTGCCGGTTTATCTATTTGCTTTTTACCTTTATTACTTGCATCAATCTTATTACTTTTTCGTTTTGTATATAAAAAAGACAATACCAGCACACTATTTAATGATATTACCCAAGACGAACAAGAACAAAATATCACTGAAAATGGTGAACGTACTTCGATCGAATTTGAAAATTACTTTAAAGAAATACTGCCACTCATTGTTGGTAAAAGCGGTACTTACCAGCGTATACTGATTGTTGTTGATAATTTAGATCGAGTGAGTGTCGATCAAGCCAATATTATCTGGTCTACACTACAAACTTTTTTTCAATTTAGGAGTAACGGTATAGAAGACGATTTTTCTAAGCATGCTAGAAAACTTTGGTTTTTAGTCCCTTACGATAGACAAGGTCTATCCAATATTTTAGAAGGGATACCCTCTACAAAGGATTCAACTAAAAGCGACTTTCCACCAGAATCTACAACGCATTTATCAAATACCGAATCTTTTATTGGCAAGTGTTTCCAGGTAGTTATTCAAGTCCCTGAGCCTGTCATATCCGAATGGGTGGATCATCTTGAAGTACTAATGGATGAAGCATTTCCCGAGTGGGATATCACTTATAAAGATGAGATCGTTAGTGTTTATAAGCGCTATCAAAGTCATATAGAAATAAGCCCTACCCCAAGAGAGCTAAGATCTTTTGTCAACCAAGTTGGGATACTAGCACTTAGGTGGAAAAATGAAATTGCCAATCAATCGCTCTCTGTAGAAAGCATAACCGTTTATGCCATTTTACAAAAAAATTACTCTCAACGAGAACTAAGAAAACACTTGCTCGACGAAGAATTTTTATCTAACTACTTACCAAGCGTTTCCCATGCTCAACTAAGAATGGAAATCGCCGGAATATTATTTGGGGTCGACAAAGATAAGGGATTCCAAATATTGATAGAGCCCGATATCAAACAGGCTTTAATAACATCAGACATTAAAAAATTTAGCCAGCTGGCCAAACAACATAAAAAGGCATTTTGGGTAGTATGGCGTTCGATTAACGGACAGAATTTATTCAAAGAACGTAATTCTGAATTCTTTATTTCGTATATTGTTACATTACTAAGTAACGTAAACGATTATAAAGATCATATTACTACCGAAATTGAAAATATTGAGAACGAACTATTAAAACATGAGTTTGATTTTAGGAATGACTACCACAAAGCAATACAATTATTCGTACCGCTAGCTAACAAAAAAGCATTGATTTTAGAAAGAGCCATCGAGCAAATTAATAGCAAAATCAAGGGTCTAATGCCTACTAATTCCACTATTGAACCACGAACAGATCTCTTTAATAATATTGTAAAAGTCACAAAGGAGATTGAAAAATTTACACCAATAACACCATTAGAAATTAACAGCCTTAGTCATACAAAAATTAAATTTTGGTGCAGCTATAACTTTCATAATATGCTACCTCACGTATCTATATCACCAAAAATATTGGATAAAATAAATAACGAATTAAAAAGCAATATACAAAAACCTGGCATCGAAGCACTAGAAACGATTACTCTATTATTAGAGAATTTTCCCAAAGAAGGTAATTGGCAATCTGTCACCGCATCATTATGTACTATCGCAAAAGACCCTCATAGACATCTGAATTCTGAGAAGATATACCATTTACTACTAAAATTACATATGAGCGGCGAAGAAAAAGTCGAAAACTTATTTAATGATGCGCAATTTATCGAAAAAATAAACCAGGAAACACTCGGTAACACACCCAGCCTAATTATTCTTTTTTTGCTAATAAAAATGGAGAACCTGTTCACCCCAAAAGCACCGCGAAGAATAAATAACTTTTTCACACAACCATTTAACGAAAACCAACATGGCCGTTTTCTACGATCAGTCGATATAGAAAATCAACAACATATTATTCAATTATTAGCCAAGGACGAGAGAAATATACTCATAAAAGATGCTATTGATAAAGGATTGTGGATTATTAGTACAAACACTAACAGTAACCATCAAGAGGAAAGCATAGAAAAAGAAACGACGGAATCACCAAACGAATGATAAGTGTGAACTAAATCACCGCCGAAGCAATATAATCATCCATATCCGATGAAGCACCCGATATACCAATGGCACCAATGACTTGGCCTTTTTCTTTTACCAGCACACCACCAGGTAAAGGAATGAATTTACCGGAGGTTGCGCCGTTTATTGCCGAAGAAAACATTTCTGGTAATACGCCGTTATTCACTAACGAATAAAAATCACGCGTATTAAACCCCATACCCAATGCTGCATTGGCTTTGCCTAACGCAATTTCGTATCGCTGTGTACCTACACCGTCTTCGCTAGCCATGGCTTTTACATGGGCCCCATTATCCAATACCACAATCGATAAAGGCGGTAGCTGTTTTTTACGGGCCAGCGCCAATGCATCGCTTATCATCAGTTGTGCACGTTCTAAATGGATGCCTCGGTTATTCATTGTCATTCCTTCACTCTCTTTTAATTATTACCTTATTTTTTAAGTCTATCGCCTATCACTTGGGTGATTTTTACATCCACGCCCAACTAGAATTGTTAATATTTTTTAATTCCCATGAGTCGTGTATCAGTTCTGCGGGTGAGCCTTGTCCTGCACCCATTGCAATAAATAGTGGTCGCAAATGTTCATCAAGCGGATGCGACATGGTTCCGCCTTGGGCTAGTTGGCGATAATCCAATAGCTCATCTAAATTATTATTGGCAACCTTATCTTGCAACCAATCGACAAAAGCGAGTGCCCAATGGCTAGGACTGCCCCCGTGTGCCAGTGCCGATAAATTATGGGTGGCCGAACCACTGCCAATAATCATAATGCCTTGTTCACGCAATTTACCCAGTGCTTGCCCTAGCTCATAAATTTCCGATAAGTTTTTATCTGCAGGTAAACTTAACGCAACGATGGGAACAGCGCTGTTAGGGTACATCAGCTTTAATATCGACCAAGCACCATGATCTAAGCCTCGGTCAACTCGGCTCACATTAAATCCACCCTTTTCTATTGCTTGATGCAAGCTCTCTTGCAACCACTGGGCACTATTAGCGGGGTAAATCACTTTGTGTAGCTCCGGTGGAAACCCCCAAAAATCATGGATAGTATCTAGAGGAGATTGCGTCGATAATTGCAAACCTGACGATTCCCAATGGGCAGAGATAATCACAATCCCTTTAGGCTCGTCATACTGATGAGATAATTCTCGTAAAAATTGATTGGCCGAAGAATTCTCTAATACTCGCATGGGCGAGCCATGGGATAAAAATAAAGAAGGTGCTAATGTATTCACGATAAACACTCACTTTCCGCTTTTGTGTTTACAGGATTACTTGTTCCTTGGCGGATAAAATTTAATTCGGGCCCTACAGGAACAATCCCGTTAGGGTTAAGGGCTTTAACGGAATAATACCCCTGTTTGATATGATCGACATTCACTGTATCTGCAATACCATCGACGGTGTAAATTCTCTCCACATACCGTTGTAGAAATGGGTAGTCACTAATACGCTTACGGTTACATTTAAAAACGCCGTGGTAAGCCACATCAAAACGGATCAAGGTCACAAAGGCTCGCACATCAGCTTCGGTGAGTTGCGTTCCCAGTAAAAATTCACGTCCATCGGCTAACCTATTTTCGAGGCTAGATAGCGCATTAAATACACCGGTTACGGCTTCCTCATAAGCGGCTTGTGTTTTTGCAAAGCCCGCTTTATAAACACCGTTGTTAAATTCGTTATATAACCAACTATTGATGTTATTCAGTTCTTCAAGATATTCCGCTGGGCGTAGATCCACACTGTTATCACCCCATTCATCGAAGGCTCTATTAAGCATCTGAATAATATCGGCAGATTCATTGTTCACAATCGTGTCACGTTGCTTGTCCCATAATACCGGCACCGTCGCTCTACCAGATACCTGCGGATCTACTCGTGTATAAAGTTCATGTATATAGGTGGATTGATGTAAAACATCTGGGGTAGCACCGGCCACATGCTCTTGTTGCGCGTCCTTTTGTGACGAGGCAAAACGCCAACCTTGATCGGTCAGTACTGGCTCAACTATGCTCACACTGATGATGCTGTCCAATTTTTTTAACTGACGAACCATTAAGGTACGCGATGCCCAAGGGCAAATAAGTGCGACATATAAATGATAACGCCCCGGCTCGGCGCGAAAGCCACCTTCGCCAGTAGGGCCAGCACTACCATCTGGGGTAATCCAGTGTCTAAAACTCGATGTCTGACGGATAAATTCGCCATTGCCATTTACTTTTTGATAAGGGTTCCAGTCCCCTTGCCATTGACCATTCACCAACACGATAAAATCCTCACGAAAAAATCTGTCACATGTGGCTGATCGATCAATACTTTCAGCCACAATCATTGCCATTAATATTACTTTTACTGTTATTCGCTATGCCGAACGTAGAGAGCGATAACTATATGCACCATCACCCAACAACGCTTGAACAAGTGCCGCCATTGCTAGAAAGAGTGGGTATTCCCAACCACCCCCACTGTTACTAAACGCCCATCCGTTAGCCGCGTGACCAAAAAATAAAGCGCCGAGTAAAATCGGTAATAACGCTAAAGAAACTTCTCGTGTTTTAAAACCAGCCACCAACAAAATACCACCCACTAATTCCATAAAAATGGTGATATAAGCCAACGCTTCTGGCAGACCTAAAGAGGCAAAATATTGCGCAGTACCCGCCGGTGTAAACACAGAAATTTTGAGCCATGCATGGGCAATGAACATCACCCCAAGACTCACCCGAAGAAGACCTGCACCGTAAGATGCTGTTTTTTCATTGATCATTGTTTTCTCTCAAATTGTCAGATTATAAGAATCAAAGGGTTTTCCCTTTGGTTGATTCACATTATCTTTTGACTTACATTGAAGAACAATACTCATTATAATCGACTCATTGTTTACAATTAGTATACAAAAGAAACAGGAAACACCATGGATCAATTAGGTTTACTACATAGTTTTGCTGCCGTTGTTGAAAGCGGTAGCTTTACTGGCGCAGCCAAGCAACTGGGCAAGACCAAAGGCATCGTGAGCCGGCAGGTGAATCAATTAGAAGCCTTATTAGATATGCGGCTGTTAAACCGCACAACACGGGCCATTGCCGTTACCGAACAAGGCCGTGAGGTCTACGATAGAGCTCGGCATATTATCGATGAGTTCGAGAGTCTGGATAATATTGAATCTAGCGATCAACAGCAGTTGTCTGGCCGCCTACGTATTAGTGCACCACAAACCTTTGGCGAAATTAACCTAATGGCCATCCTGCCAGCATTTATGCAACAGCACCCCAAATTACATGTCGAACTGCAACTCAATGATCGGTACGTAGACATTGTGGATGAAGGCTTTGATTTAGCACTGCGTATAGGCACCTTAGAAGACTCCAACTTGATTGCGCGTAAGATTGGCGTACTTGAACAAAAGTTGGTGGCTAACCCAGATTTTCTCGCCCAACACCCACCGATTACTCAACCAGAGGATTTAAGCTCACTGCCTTGTATTTACGATAGTAACCGACGTGGCGGAACCAAGTGGCAGTTGTTTCACCGTAAAAGCCAGCAGGAACATAGCGTTAAAATAACCCCCGTATTTACCGTGAATAGTGCTCTTGCGGCGACAACGGCAACCGAGCAAGGCTTAGGGGTCTCGCTAGCACCGGCCTTTGCCGTTGCGGCATCATTAGAAAAAGGCACTTTACAGACCGTGCTAGCGGAATTTAGCTGTCCTAGCATTGGTATTTATGCCATTTATCCCCACCGCCAATATTTAGCACAAAAAGTAAAACGACTTATCGATTTTCTCGATAATCACTGGCAGTTACCGGCAAAATAGTCCACGGCGAAATCGATAAAACAACGGATTTTAGGCGGCATAAAGCGATCCTTTAAATACACGATATGAATATCCCGCGATGGCAACTGGTATTGCTGAAACAGGTGAACTAAACGACCCCGTTCAATGGCATCACGCACTAATAGATGCGGCTGCATAATGACCCCTAAGCCATCACAAGCAGCTCGCCTTAGTGCCTGACCATTGTTCACTACTAGGTTTCCAGAGACATTTATCTGGGTACGCTTGCCACTGTATTCGAATTTCCACTGTGCCGATGCGTTATTAAATAACAAGCAATTATGATCACCCAATTGCTCTGGCTTGGTTGGAATACCATGGGCCTCAAGGTAGCTAGGCGATGCACATACCGACATGGAATATTCACCTAAATATCGCGCAATGTCTCCAGAATCGGGCAATTGACCTATGCGAATAGCAATATCGATATCATCCTCTAATAAACCTAATACACGGTCACCAAGCACTAAGTCTATTTTTATCTGGGGGTAATGGCGATAAAAATCCTCTAATGCAGGCACGATAATCTCGGTACCCAAAGAGATAGGAGCCGTAATGCGTAGACTGCCATTGGGAGCCTCTTCGTGCTTTGCTAAGGCTTCAGCCTCGGTCACCTGAGCTAAAATATCCACACAGCGATGATAATAACGGTTACCGGCATCCGTTAAGTTTTGTCGCCTTGTAGTTCGATGCAATAGCCGTTGCCCTAGATGTTCTTCAAGCGCTTGCAAGTGATTCCCCACCATAGCCGATGATATGCCTAGCGCATCAGCCGCTGCGGTTAAGCTACCTTTATCCACTATTTTTACAAACACGCGCATACTGGAAAACAGATTCATTAACCATTATTCCTAAGTAATGTTTCAATAAATACTTATATTATCAAATCATAGTAATCAATATACGATTTTATCCCTCAGAAATAAGCCACTTTTATTAACAACCCCAAAGGGGAATGAGGGATATAAGATGAACAATACCAACACACGTTTTGCCCATAAAACCGCTCTTATTACAGGAGGCGGCACAGGAATGGGACGCGCAGCAGCCATACGATTAGCTCTAGAAGGAGCCAATGTGGTGATTGCTGGCCGCCGTATTGAGCCACTCAATGATGTGGTTGATACGATTAAGCAGGTTGGTGGAACTGCCTATGCTATTGCCACAGATATCAGTCAAGAGGATCAAATACAACATATGGTCGACTCGACAATCCAACAATACGGGGCATTAGATATGGTGTGGAATAACGCAGGTATATTAGGCAACTTTAAGCCCTTGCATGAAACCAGCAGCGACGAATTCGATGAGGTGCTTAACACTAACCTTAAAGGCATTTATTTATCCATCAAATACCAGTTACAAGCCATTATGGCACTGGGTAATGGTGCCTCTATTGTTAACACTTCTTCGTGGACGGCTCACGGAGCCATGCCCGGGATATCCGCTTATGCGGCAGGAAAAGGCGCACTGGATGCGATGATGCGCACTGTCGCTTTAGAGGCAGGAGAGTATGGTATTCGCGTGAATAATGTTAGCCCGGGTATTATCGCTACCCCCATGGGCATCGACGCATTAGGGAGCGAAGAGGCCATGCAACCTTTTGCTAAACACACCCCGTTACAAAAAGTCGGCCGCTCCGAAGATGTGGCCGATGCAGTTCTTTGGCTACTGTCTGAAGATGCACGGTTTGTGACAGGCCAAAGTATTTTAGTGGATGGAGGGTTTACCTTGGGCGGCCTACGTCCGCAGTTTATGGGGTAAACATATCTCTAGTATCCTAAAGCCGGAAAATTTTCCACGCTTGGTAATCTACAGCGTTGTCGCTACAAGCTTGTAGCGATAACGGCCGCATCACATGTACAGGAGTCGCACCTCGACCTTCCTTTTTCTCTGTACTACTGGCCGTAACGCATAACTCTGGGGATGATTGTAGAACGAGATGCCCATTGTCTTTTAATGAAAATTGTTGTGTATCTGTATTTTCACAAGTACCTAACATAATGGCAGCTCCAACTTCTGAGGCTGCTGCTGTCATGCACACATCAAAGTAGGTGATCTTGAATTGTCCCTGTTTAATTAATGCAGCATCAAAACTTTGATCTTCTAAAAAGCTCCCCGTGTAGTCATAACAGGTGTGCGCTTGAAGCCCCTTTTCTACTGGAGCTTTTGTGCCTTTACCACCAGCGATATCTAAACAATATCCGCGAAATTCATCAATGTTACTGATTAGTCTGATTTCGACTAGATCTTCGGCTGAATATGACATTAAAGGAAGAGCACTAGCTGCACCCAAAACAATGACACTTAAAATAACTTTTTTATTCATTAATAATCTCTCTATATTGAGGTTGATGAAAAACATAATACAGGTAGATTAAGACATAAATGTGCAGAAAAAATGGAAAAGCTTATATAGAACCCTCTGTTTTATACGGGGTATTTAAAAACAGCAAGAAATACAATAAGGAAGGCCAAAATAACTACTAAAACAGGTACGGCGGCATTTGTAGATACATAAGAAGGATCGGTATTTTTCCAGCGTCTATGGACAATGCTATGTATTGCACTTAAGAGTACCACTAAAACAATTTTGATATGCCACCACGAAGATGCATACCAACTGCCCATAATGACCAGAACAATTCCAGCAAACCAAGTAATGCCTATTGAAAACTCGGTAACACGTATAGCGGAACGCATATTTTCTGAAGGCATTTTGTGAGTACTTGTCATATAAGCAACAACAAAAAACGAACCCACCCACAGCATTGCCATTACAATATGAATAACCTTAAACAATAAATAAGACAATTGTTAACCCTTTATTTTTTTATATAAGGCTCCAATACATTTAACCAACTTTGCGAAATGTATTCGTAATCTTCGATACACAGTTCTGCCCTTTCTGGAGAAAATGCATTGTCTTTAATTAAATGCGCATATTGTTTTGGAGCGCTACCATATACTTTGCAGAGCGTACTATAGTACCGCTGAATATCTAAGCTATGTTCGCCCGAAAAATCGCTGGTTTCAAAATGAACAATATCATGACTTTCTAGTCGAAATAAATCCGCAGCGCTAATCGCTATTTCCTGCCCTTGCTCGAAATATTCTATTAATAGAACCGTTGCAAAAGCATCGGCTGCATCTTCTTCTTTTGCTAATACAGGGATGTTAT
>JAHDEM010000016.1:51846-52921 GCA_020628895.1 Candidatus Endobugula sp. | reverse complement strand
CTGTTAGCTGTTAGCTGTTAGCTGTTAGCTGTTAGCTGTTAGCTGTTAGCTGTTTAGCGACGTCTTTTGCAAAATAAGTCAATATAGCATCGGCACCTGCGCGCTTGATCGATAGTAATGACTCTTCGATGACTGACTCATTCAAATAACCGTTGTTGATAGCCATTTTATGCATACTATATTCCCCGCTGACTTGGTAAGCGAGTGTTGGCATGTCAAATTCTGTTTTTACACGGTGGATAATATCTAAATAAGCCATCGCAGGTTTTACCATAACCATATCTGCTCCTTCAGTAATGTCCAATGCAACCTCGTGTAGTGCTTCGTTGGTGTTGGCTGGATCCATTTGATAGGTCATTTTGTTGCCTTTGCCTAAGGCATTGGTTGAACCAACAGCATCTCTAAAAGGACCATAATAAGATGAAGCGTATTTAGCTGCATAGGCTAGAATTTGTGTATTAATAAATTGTTGCTCATCTAACGCTTCTCGAATAGCGCCTACTCGTCCATCCATCATATCCGAAGGCGCGATGATATCTGCCCCTGCCTCTGCACAAGTGATTGCTTGTTTTTGCAATGCTTCTACAGTGATGTCATTCAACACGTATCCATCGTCATCAATAATGCCGTCCTGTCCGTGTGTAGTATAAGGATCGAGTGCGGCATCGGTAATGATACCCAATTCAGGTACGGCCTCTTTGAGTGCTCGGACTGTCCTGCAGATTAAACTATCAGGATTAAATGCTTCGCTACCATCAAGCGTTCTTACGGTCGGTTCTACATTAGGGAATAGAGCAATGGCTGGAATGCCTAAACGAGCAATTTCTTCAGCTTCCGCTAATAATGTATCAATAGAGTAACGAAAAATACCTGGCATGGTATCAATTTCGATCTGTTGCTGTTTTCCTTCCACAACAAACATGGGGTAGATCAAATCGTTAGTGCTTAATGTGGTTTCTCTGACTAAACGACGAGAAAAATCGGTAAAACGGTTACGACGCAAGCGCGTTGCAGGAAATGTTCTTGAAAAGTGAGAAGGCATATTGGAATCACTAATTAAAAATTCAAAAGTTGT
>JAHDEM010000016.1:23903-51746 GCA_020628895.1 Candidatus Endobugula sp. | reverse complement strand
CATGAGGTATGTTGTGTCGATATTGACCAAGAAAAAATAGACAATTTAAAAAAAGGTATTATTCCTATTTACGAACCTGGACTAACACCTCTCGTTAAAACCAACTATCAAGAGGGGCGCATCCACTTCACAACCGACGCACAATTTGGCGTTGAGTTTGGACAGGTGCAATTTATCGCCGTTGGCACACCACCCGATGAGGATGGGTCTGCTGATTTACAATATGTTTTATCTGTTGCTAAAACCATTGCTACTTATATGGATTCCAGCAAGATTATCATTGATAAATCCACAGTGCCTGTGGGTACAGCAGATAAAGTTAGGCATCAGGTAGAAGCCGTTTTAGCTGAGCGTGCTTTAGATATTCCCTTCCATGTTGTCTCAAACCCCGAGTTCCTAAAAGAAGGTGCAGCGGTTAATGATTGTATGAAGCCCGACCGCATTGTTATTGGTACATCTTCCTCAGACGTAGAAGCGCCAATGCGTGAGTTATACGAGCCCTTTAATCGAAATCATGATCGTATGATTTTCATGGATATCCGTAGCGCGGAACTTACCAAATATGCCGCTAATTGCATGTTGGCAACAAAAATCAGTTTTATGAACGAAATGGCCAATTTGGCAGAGATGTTAGGTGCCGATATTGAAATGGTGCGTCAGGGTATTGGTTCGGATGAGCGTATTGGCTACCACTTTATTTACCCTGGCTGTGGTTACGGCGGTTCTTGTTTCCCTAAAGACGTACAAGCATTGGTTAAGACCTCTGAGTCAGTGGGTTATGATGCGCCATTGCTAAAATCGGTGGAAACGGTGAATCACCGTCAGAAACTTAAGTTATTTAGCTATATTAGCGGCCATTTTCCAGAGGGTATTCAAGGTAAGACGTTTGCATTATGGGGTTTGTCGTTTAAACCTAAAACAGATGACATGCGCGAAGCTTCTAGCCGGGTATTGATGGAGATGCTTTGGGACGCTGGAGCCAAGGTTCAGGCTTATGATCCGGAAGCCATGGAAGAATGTCAGCGTATTTACGGTGATAGGGATGACCTATTATTAGTCGGTACGAAAGAATCTGCTCTTAAAAACGCCTCTGCCTTGGTTATTTGTACTGAGTGGCAAAGCTTTAGAGCGCCGGATTTTGAATTAATTAAGCAAGAAATACCCAATACCGTGGTTTTTGATGGGCGTAATCTATTTCATCCGCAACGTATGGCAGAAAAAGGCATTGCTTATTATGCCATCGGTCGAGGCTTATCTGTACAAAGCGAATAGCTTCTAATGGACGAAAGTGACTTATTGTTTAAAGTTATTCGTATAAAGCGCTATAATCCTCTATATTGGATATAGAGTTGTTCAATGGTTAACCAAGGGGAGTGAGAATATCGTGCTATTCAATAAAAGTATTATTAATATCGTCAAAGTTATCGTTTTAGGATTGGCTGTATTTGCCTCAGCGATGGCAATATCGGCAGTCAAAGATGACATCAGTCTTCGAACCAGCCCCGTAGGGGAGCTATGTATGTCTGGTGAAGAGTGTGCGGCAGCTCCTGTCGTGGTAGCTAGTGGGCCTCGTAGTGGTGAGGATATCTACGGAGCTTCGTGCGTTGCTTGTCATGCCTCTGGTGCTGCTGGTGCGCCAAAATTAGGTGATACTGGTGCTTGGGCCGCCCGTATTGGCAAAGGGGTCGATGTGTTATATACCAGTGCAATCAGTGGTTTTAATGGCATGCCAGCCAAAGGCCTATGTATGGATTGCTCTGATGATGAAATCAAAGCAACGGTTGATTATATGGTAGAGCAGTCTCAATAACGCGAATGTCGTTACCATTTATTAAAACCGCAGGTGATACTGTCCCTGCGGTTTTTTTGTATCTGCTTTATACGTAATTATTCTACCTTTCCATTTCAGCACAAGATACACAACACAATATGTGTGTTTGTCGACAACTTGGCTATTAATCTATGTCAATACGTGTTTTTTTGCCTATACTCAAGTTTGTCTTCGATGTTGGTAATTTAAATAAAGGTCTTTACTGTCGATGAATTCACGATGGCTGGTTTCCACAACAGTATTTTTATTTTCCTTAGTTGTGGGTCTTTATTTTATTTACGGCGTCCATCAAAAGTCCTATCAAGAGCAACAACTGTTGCTATCTCATATTGTCTATGCCGAGGCGGCTTCCATCGAAAGGCGTTTGTCTCACTCCTTATCGGCTACCTATATATTAGCGCAAGAGGTTCGTGCAACTAAGGGTAGCTTTGAACATTTTAATCAATATGCAGCGGACGTTTTACGTTGGGTTGATGGTGTATCTAATTTACAGCTGGCGCCCCAAGGCGTTATCTCACAGATATATCCCCTAGAGGGGAATGAAAAAGCCATAGGTCACAATATTTTAAAAGATGATAATCGCAAGGAGGAGGCGCTAGCAGCGGTGAGTCATCGTACTCTGACTCTGGCAGGGCCTTTTGAGCTGATTCAAGGGGGGGTTGCGATTATTGGTCGAAACCCAGTGTTTGTATACTCAGGTGAACAAGAGCAATTTTGGGGGTTTACATCGGCACTCATTTTTCTAGATGACCTTTTAGCTTCCACCCATCTAAAACGATTAGAGGCAGAGAATTACAGTTTTACGCTATCAAAAAAAATAGATGCCAATAGTGCTGAAGAGAATGTTTTTGCTAGATCAGATAGTGATATTCAAGGGTTGGTTGTGGAGCGCTTGGTCAATATACCCAACGGGCAATGGATATTAAGAGTGAGCCAAAGACCGCTCGATAATAGGAGGTTACTGATTTTATGGGCATTTTGTGCGGTAAGTGTTGCTATTATGTTGGCTTTTTTAACTCATCGTTTTTTACAGGAGCCGGATAGGCTGCGTGAACAGGTTAATCAAAAGACGAAAGAATTAAACTTTCTGGCTTTCCACGACTCATTAACCGGTGCAGCGAGCCGCCGTTATTTATATCAGGAAATGGAGAAAAAATTACGCTATGCCTCTACACAAGAGATGCTAGCGTTGCTTTATATTGATTTAGATGATTTTAAACGTATTAACGATTCTATGGGACATGATGTGGGTGATTATGTACTAAAAGAAATTGTTGATAGGATGAAACAAGTCGTGAGCAATGAAGATACCATTGCCCGTTTAGGAGGAGATGAATTTGCGATATTGTTATCGAATGTCGAAGACAAATGCTATGTTGATGACCTTGCTGAAGATGTACTTAAAACCATTACACAGCCAGTTAAGTTTCACCACAGGGAGCTAGTGGTTACCGCATCGATTGGTGTTGCTCTTAGTCCTTATCATGCGATCACGGTAACAGATTTATTATTAAAAGCGGATTTAGCCTTATATGCCTCTAAAAATCAGGGGAAAAACCAATCTGTTTTTTATCATCAATCCATGCAAAATAAAATGATTACTCGGGTTGATGTAGAGGAAGGCATCCGTCAAGGAATTTTAAATGATCAATTTTATTTAGTCTTTCAGCCCATTGTTGATCTGCAATCCGAACGAGTTATCAAATATGAGGCGTTAATACGTTGGCAGCATCCAAATAAAGGGGTGTTGTACCCGAATAGTTTTATCGAAATTGCCGAGGAAACGGGTCTGATAGTCGATCTAGGTAAGTTCGTGTTAGAAAAAGCGTGTGAATTTATCAATGATTGCAAACACTCTAATCAGCCGACACCTATTGTCACGATTAATGTCAGTCCAATGCAGTTTTCACAAAGTCATTTTGTTGAAGATGTTCAACGTATTACTGATAGTACAGGTGTTAATCCACACCACATACAATTAGAAATCACTGAATCCGTATTAATGTCGGATGTGGAAAACGGCGTTCGAACAATGCAAACGTTAAAGGATAAAGGTTTTCTATTCTTAATGGATGATTTCGGTACAGGGTATTCCTCTTTATCACAACTTAAACAATTACCCGTTAATACACTTAAAATTGATCGTAGTTTTATTCGTGATATCGATAGTGATAAAAGTGACTATCAAATAGTTGCAGCGATTGTAGCGTTGGCTGCACAATTAAATATCGATGTGGTGGCTGAGGGTATTGAGAATGAAAAACAGTTGGCGTTATTAAGAAAAGTGGGTTGCTATTTGGGACAGGGATATTGGTTTAGTCGCCCTGTTGAGGGTGAAGTGCTTTTAGTCAACGACACTAAAGAAAATAATCATCTTGCACAATAAATGGCGCTACCAGCAAAAACACTAGGCTGTTGACACTAATCAAACAACCCTAAAATACTATTCATTACCTCTTCCCCTTTTTGTGTATTAACTGTGGGGTCGGTGTTACCGAAGCCTTCCTTTTCAATATCTTCAGCGGGCAACTCATCAATGAAACGGCTTGGTGTGGTTGACACTATTTCTCCAAATTGTTTACGTTTGCCAGCAAGAGAAATAGTTAAGCTGCGTTTTGCGCGGGTAATGCCAACATAAGCGAGTCTTCGTTCTTCTTCAACGTTATCGTCATCCACACTATTGCGATGAGGCAATATATCTTCTTCCACACCGATCATAAATACATGGGGGAATTCCAAACCCTTAGCTGCATGTAAGGTCATCAGTTGCACACGATCATCAATGTCCTCTTCTTCTTGGCGCTCTAATAAATCCATGAGGACTAGTTTGGCGATAGCATCTTTAAGTGTTGTTTTGGGTGTTTCAGTTAGTGTTTCTTCGTTGGCTTTGTTGAGAGTATCGTCAATGGATTTAATTAAAAACTGTATATTTTCCATCCGCCTTTCAGCAACTTGTGGGGAGCTAGCGTGTTGATGGAGCCAGCCGAGGTAGTCCATGTCTTCAAGCATTTCGTTGATCGCCGAAATAGGTTTATCGCCCTCGGTCTGACGAATGATATGTTCAATCCATTGATAAAACGTTTGGATACGTTGGTAGGCTGTACTAGATAACACCTCTTTGAGTCCTAACTCATTCATGGCGCTGTATAAGCCTATATTGCGCTCGGTGGCGTAATTGCTCAGAGCAACAATCGTATTGGTGCCAATTTGGCGTCTAGGGATATTGATGATGCGTAATAAGGCGTTATTGTCATCTGGATTTACGATCAGGCGAAGATAAGCCATGACATCCTTTATTTCAGTGCGTGAAAAAAATGAGGTTCCACCACTGATATGGTAAGGCACTTGATAATGTTGTAGCTTAAGTTCGAGTAAGCGCGCTTGATGATTGCTGCGATAAAGTACAGCAAAGTCACGAAATTTGGCCTGTCGTTGCAAGCGCTGAGTAATAATTTCTGTTGCTACACGCTCTACTTCACTTTCTTCATTAGAGGTGCGCACAATGCGGATAGGCTCACCATAGCTCATATCACTCCATAAGGCTTTGTTAAATTCGTGAGGATTGTGGCTAATCACGGTATTGGCCGCTTTTAAAATACGTTGTGTCGAACGGTAATTTTGTTCTAGCTTAATCACTTTTAAAGAGGGAAAGTCTTTTTGCAATAAAGACATATTTTCCGGTCGTGCACCACGCCATGCATAAATCGACTGATCGTCGTCGCCAACAACCGTTAATGACCCTCTGTTACCCATTAGCAATTGAATTAAACGATATTGACTATTATTGGTATCTTGATATTCGTCCACTAGAAGATATCGAATACGTTTTTGCCAAGCAGTCAAAAGTGATGGGTGTGTTACAAAATATTGAACAGGTTGTAAAATTAAATCATCAAAATCAACGGCGTTATAGGCTTTTAACGCTTCGCTATAACGCGCATAAACCAGTGCAATGATGTTTTCTGCGTCATTACTGGCACTGGCAAGTGCTTCATCAGGAAAAACCAAATCGTTTTTCCAGCGTGAGATTTGATGATGAACTAAATCAAGATGGTCGGTGTCAACATCCCCGTTTTTCATCATTATTTCTTTTAACAATGATCGAGTGTCTTCACTATCAAAAATCGAGAATCCAGGTTTGTAACCAAACAATGCGCAATCTTTGCGGATAATATTCAGCCCAAGATTGTGAAAGGTCGATACAGTAAGGCCTCTAGCCTCGTTTTTAGCCGCAGAAGCTTTATTTAATAGGCTGCTCACACGCTCTTTCATCTCTTTGGCAGCTTTATTTGTAAAAGTCAGAGCGGCAATATGGCGTGCAGAAAGCCCACAATCTTGGATCAGATAGGCGATTTTTTGTGTAATGACACTGGTTTTTCCGCTGCCAGCACCTGCTAATACGAGGCAGGGGCCATCGACGTAGTGGGTCGCTTCGCGCTGTCTGTTATTTAGAGATGGCACAATAATAGTCGTAATAAGATGGGGATGCGCATTCTACCAACACTGAGTTAAAAATGCAGGCCTTTTAAATACCGCTTTATATTCCAAAAATGACTAAGTATGAAGTGTTCAGAATACTATACGATATGCATTAAAAATTGATGGAATAATAAATATGGCATGTGTAAAGTAGTCGGCCATTAAATCAAATCCATCAACTGCAAAATAAAATTAACAGAAAATTATTTTGATATGAGAAATGTTTTTGATGGATTTATGTTTTGCTGCTGGAAATATTGAACACTTTGTTGTTTTTTGCGCCAGCTTTTTGATTTGCAAATAGATAAGCAAATCGATGTTTTTCTTATGTAAATGTTAGTTAGTAAACAGTGTAAAGCGGTATAGAGAAAATCCTATCGGAGCGTGTAAGAGCGATGCAATCAACAACTTCTCCTAAAAAAGTATTATTGGTGGATGATGACCGCCAACAATTCTTGTTGATTGGATATCTGCTTTCGGAAGCACATTATGATGAATATCGTTTAATTTGGTGCCAAGATTTAGAAAAAGGTCTAGACCATATTGAATCAGACGAATGTGATGTTGTGCTCTTAGATTATCACTGGGGGGTTAATTGCAAAAATTTTATTAAACGGGCGCACCGTTTAAATAGTCGTATTCCCATTGTTGTTATGACTGACGATATAGAACATGAAGTGGATCGCAAAGCCATTAGTGAAGGTGCTTCTGATTATTTGATTAAAGAAACGATTAATTCTGAAGTATTAGAGCGTACCGTTCGCTACTCTATAGAACGTAAAAAAATTGAGCAACGCTTGGATAAATTAGCCCATTACGATGCGTTAACCCATTTGCCCAACCGAGTATTATTTTTAGATCGCTTGCATCAGTTGATTAATCTAGCTCAACGCTCTAATGACCGTTTCACATTAATGTATATCGATCTAAATCATTTTAAAGCAGTGAATGATAACTACGGTCATGCTATTGGGGATAAATTGCTACAAGAATTTGCATCCAGAATACAGGCTGTTGTGCGCAGCACAGATACAGTTGCTCGAATTGGGGGTGATGAATTTACTATTCTATTAAATAATATGGAATCCACCCCTAGCATTATTTCGCTAGCACAAAAAATTATAGAAAATATCCAGCGCCCTTTTGTTATTGATACTCATACCCTATTAGTGGGCTGTAGTATAGGTATTGCTGTTTTCCCTAGTGCTGGGAGTGATGCAGAAACATTACAGCGCCATGCAGATATGGCAATGTATCAAGCCAAGCAAACAGGTACGAGTTGTTATCGTTTTTTTGTTCAAGAAAACGACAATAAAAAGCATATCGAATATTTATCTCTACGCCACATTAAGGCAGAGGTTGATAATAAGAGATTAACATTACGTTATAGCCCCCGAGTTGATCTGAATAACAATGGTGTTGTAGCGATTAATGTAAAACCCGTTTGGAATAATCCAGATTTAGGCTTAATGCGTTACGATAGTTTTTTAACGATGATAGAGAGTTATGATGGAATCAAATTTTTGAGTGAATGGATGATTGATCAATCGCTTAAAGAAATTAGAGATATATATACTCATCGACCAATCAATATAGCTTTTTGTGTACGCTGTTCACAATTACAGTCACCTAAATTTACAGAGTATGTAAAAAAAGTAGTTAAGAAATACAATATCAATATGCATCATATTGAGTTTAGTGTGTGGCAAGATACCAGTCATATTCAAGAAGAGTCTTTGAAAGAGTGCATAGAAAATATTAACGACATGGGTGCTACTTTTAGTTTACACGCCTATGGCGAAAATACCCTGAGTCTCACCAATATGAATCATTACGATATTGATTCACTACAACTTTCCCCTTATCTGTCGACAAAAAATGACGATAAAAAACACGTTATTCTTCAGGAAACTTTGGTAATGCTTGCTCATCGCCTACAAAAAACTGTTGTTGCTAATGATTTACAAACGGATGAAGATGTTAATTTTATGCGAGCTATCCGTTGCGATTATGCACAGGGTGGCATTATTGGTGAAGACTTAACGTATGAATATTTACAACGTATGATCAAGGATGACAGTATCGTTATTGAAATAGGCGGTAGTTAATTCGCCTCGTCGTTTTCAAAAAATGTCATTTAAACGTTTAATTTTAAATTAGCGTTCTCTTATCTTAATCATAGGTGCTTATAATAAATTGATTTTATTTTACGGCCAATGCTTTAAAATACGCTTTGATTACTAAAAGTCTTTTTGCGGATAGCGTATGCCCACTACATCATCAATCGATTTGCATCCTAGCTGGTTACATTATTTGAAGCCGGAATTCGATAAATCTTATATGCAACAGCTTAAGCAATTTTTGTTGCAAGAAAAACAGTCAGGAAAAGTGATTTATCCAAAGGGTAAAGACATTTTCAATGCCTTTAACAGCACAGCATTTGATGATGTTAAGGTCGTTATTTTAGGCCAAGACCCCTATCATGGACCGGATCAAGCGCATGGTTTATGCTTTTCTGTTAAACAGGGTGTGCGCACGCCTCCATCTTTGGTGAATATCTTTAAAGAAATACAAAGAGATTTGGGGTTGAAGGTTCCCCAGCACGGTTGCTTGCAATCTTGGGCAGAGCAAGGTGTATTATTGCTTAATGCAACATTAACCGTACAACAGGGCAATGCAGGTTCTCATCAAGGCAAAGGTTGGGAAACGTTTACCGATGTTGCCATACAACATCTTAATGAGCAACGAGCAGGTATCGTATTTTTATTGTGGGGCAGCTATGCTCAGAAAAAAGGGCAATTTATTGATACATCAAAACATCTAGTGTTAAAGTCCCCCCACCCTTCCCCGCTATCTGCTCATAGAGGTTTTTTAGGTAATGGTCATTTTTCGCAAGTTAACCATTATCTTGCGCAACGAGGTTTACCTCTAATTAATTGGGAAATATGCTAAGAAATCCTCGGTATAATCTCGATATTCCATCAATTTATTGTTTATTCAAATATTTTTTCCCGTTTGAATAAGCAACATGAAATAACAGGACTCAGGCTTTTAAATATTTGTACTTCTTTTGTGCACATGATAAATAATATTCCTGAACCCTATTGTGTGATGATATTTACAGAGATCTAAATTCTGTTAACTTAGCTTTTTTTAGTGCTAGTTTTAGGTGCTGCTACCGTATATGAACCACTAGTTACTACGTCAGGGTTTTTATCTGAGCCATATGAAATTCTCAGTGCTGCAGCTTCTGTTAATGTGGATTTTGCTGGCACAGAGAAAGCGATGGAGCTACCCGTCATATTCCCTTCTTGTATGGTGAGCTCTGGCGCATTATCGTCATCTGAGTCAAAAGCAATACTCACATTTTCTGTGGGTAAATATTGCCCCATTAGCTGATAGCTTTGACCAGGGTGTAAGATACCTGTTTCTTCTCCTTCAGAAATAATGCTTATTGGTGGAGTGTCATCCGTGTACACTCCAGAAATTTTAGGTACATGTAAGACTAAGCTTTGAAACCAATTGACCATATCGGTATAAGCAGCATCGTTTTGTACTTCATCAATTTCGCCTGAGTATTCAGTAATAAAAGACGGTGTTACAAATAGATAGGTATCTTTATGTAATTTCCAATCCATTGTTGTTGATTGTTCTTTGATGCAAGGGCCTATTTGTAATTGCTGGGTGTGTTTGTCGACTTGCATATACACCACCATCACACTGATAGTAGGCACTCCCATTAAATATTCACAAATAAAAATGATACTGCCTACCTTACTTTCTTTAGACTCTGATGATTGGCTTACCTTAAATCCATGGTTACCGATAGATGAAACCATGGCTTGAGCAAATGCTAATTCTCCGGTTCCTGTTGCTAGGCCTAATAACCCTTCTATAAGTTCTTTACTAAAATTCGCACCAACGCTTTCCGTGCTAAACTTCACATCTTCTTGAGTAACATTAACAAATAAACCCGAGCCATCTACAATTGATTTAATCGCATCATAATCATAAATCGAGTAGGGCTTCTTTGTCTTAGGGTTAGTGAGTGTTGTGATTGCTCTTACCATTCCTGCATAAAAAACAGAGGCTTCTGCAAAAACTTTTTGTACGTTAGCATCTAACGATTCCTTCTCTTGGATCGTGCTAGAAATCATTACATTACCTGTGCCGTTAAAAACATAATATTTTTTGGCGGGAATTTCATTATCATTTTTTTGCGGGGGTTTTACCGTTGTTGCTGGAGCTTGATTATCGTCTGACATAATTTTACCTTTCTCTTGTTAATAGGAAAATTTAGTGTTGATTCATAAACCACCAATGTTTAATCAAAAATATAAAGTTACA
Source organism: Candidatus Endobugula sp. (assembly GCA_020628895.1). GTDB lineage: Bacteria > Pseudomonadota > Gammaproteobacteria > Pseudomonadales > Cellvibrionaceae > Endobugula. The sequence goes on along the minus strand of JAHDEM010000016.1, from coordinate 41,089 downwards.
CGCGCCAAAAGAAAAATGTTTTTTAATGCGCCATAAGTTTTAATAAATGCTAATTAATTTTTTATTAAGTTAGTGGTTATATGTTTTAACGATAAAAATAAATTATTAGGAAAATAATTCTGACAATTTTTTTGGCTATTTTTTATTGCCTATCAAAATTTCTTAGTGAAAGTGCTTCTCGCAAATGTTGCTTTTGAATATCTTTTTTATTTGCAAGATCGGCAATAGTTCTGGCAACTTTGATAACTCGATCATAAGCGCGTGCAGATAAACCAAGCTTATCTACAGCATGATTCAAGAAATCCAGTTCTGGTGTATTAAGGTGACATGTTGTTTGTAATTGTTTTTTTGTTAATTCAGCATTGCAACACCCTTGTCTTGTAGATTGTATTTCTCTTGCTAATAAAACTCTTTGTTTAATTGAAGTTGAACTCTCTCCCTCTGGCATTGATTGTAGTTCGCTACTTTTGGTGTGGCTCACTGGAATATGTAAGTCGATCCTATCGAGTAATGGTCCGGATATTTTTTGTCGATAGCGCCGAATAATATCTGGCGAGCATCTGCAGTGGTGTTGTGTTGATGTGCTGCCAAAATAACCACAAGGGCAAGGGTTCAGTGCAGCAACTAATATAAATTCAGCAGGAAAGCGAACCTGAGCGTTGGCACGCGAGATAAAAATCTCACCTGATTCCAAGGGTTCACGTAATACCTCTAATACTTGTCGTTGAAATTCCGGCAGCTCATCTAAAAACAAAACCCCATGATGAGCTAGTGATATTTCACCGGGCTTTGGTTGAGAGCCACCTCCTACCAATGCAACGGCAGATGACGAGTGGTGAGGGCTGCGAAAAGGTGGGGTATTCCACTGTTTATAGTGATAGCCGCACAGCGAATAAATGCTGCTAACCTCTACAGATTGCTCACTCATTAATGGTGGCATAATGCTCGGCAAACGACTAGCAAGCATAGTCTTTCCAGTTCCAGGTGGACCATACAGCAAAATATTATGGCCACCGGCGGCAGTAATCTCTAATGCTCTTTTGGCAAAGGTTTGGCCTTTTACATCGATAAAGTCTAATGGTTGCTCTATAGGCTTTGGTGTTACGGCAGTTGCTTTTGTTAATGGTTTTGTGCCGTGTAGATGAGCGCATACATCTAGTAGTGTTTGTGCTCCCAGTACTTGGCAGCTATTGCAAAGTGCTGCCTCATTAGCATTGTTAGACGGAGTGATTAATGTACGGTGTTTATTCCCACAGGCTAATGCTGCTGGCAGAATAGCGGTGACATCGCGTAGCTGTCCCGATAAAGCGAGTTCGCCAATAAATTCATAACGAGCAAGTGTTTCGCTCGGAATTTGTTTTGATGCGGCTAAAATACCAATGGCAATGGGTAGGTCAAAACGGCTGCCATCTTTTGGCAAATCCGCTGGAGCAAGATTAATCGTAATGCGCCGGGCAGGAAATTCGAATTGACTGTTTATTAGGGCACTGCGTACGCGATCTTTGCTTTCCTTGACGACGGTTTCCGGCATGCCCACAATCGATAAGCTGGGTAAACCATTAGATAAGTGAACTTCAACGGTAATTAATGGTGCGTCGATACCCAGTCGGGCACGCGTAAAAATAATAGAAAGTGACATGATGCATCCTGCAATATTGTTGTCCGTAAGTGTGGTCTACTGTATATGGAATTCTTTACATTTAATAGCGCAAAGTAAAAATAATTTTGTATTAAATATTCATTTATTAACTCAGTTGTTTTTCTATTTCTGCTAGTTGTTTTTCTAATGCCTCTACTCGCTGTCTAGTTCTTAATAGAACAGCTGCTTGTGTCTCGAACTCTTCTCTAGATACTATATTTGCTTTCTTTAATGCAGATTCTATATGTGTTTGTAGTTTCGAACGGCCTTGAGCATTAAGCTCTGAAGCACTAGGTAAAAATTCCGATACATCTGCAAGTAACTGTTTTGCTAAAAGAGAAATCATGCACTTACCTTTTGTGTTAAATGTCGTGTCATATAAGGTTTAAAAGTATGCCGAGCAAGTGATTAAATTGCAATTATTCCAGATGTTAGAGGGATAGATGATTTGATCTTTGCGCATCAATTCTGTGCGCGCGCCCAATTAAAAGCAATAATATGCACAATAATGGTGCTTATTTTGGCGTGTTATATTCCTATTAAGTTTAGATATTTGTTTTTAAAGGGGTTTTTCTAATTGGTCTGCTTTGTGCATACATTAGTCCCGAACAATAGTTCGTGTGGTGATACTCGGGACTTATTTTTAGGGGCTCTATCAATAGAACCGCGTATCACAACCCGTTATATTGGTTAACGATAACTATTTTCTCATAATAAACCTAGTATGCTTAAAGCATAACTTAAGGAGTGATCGATGAAATTGGTAACTGCTATTATCAAACCGTTTAAGTTGGATACGGTGCGTGAAGCCCTATCTGAAATAGGCGTTCAGGGAATTACTGTGACAGAAGTGAAAGGTTTTGGTCGTCAAAAGGGGCATACAGAGCTATATCGTGGCGCTGAATATGTAGTTGATTTTTTACCCAAAACAAAACTGGAAGTAGCTGTTAGTGACGGTGAAGTGGACAGTGTGGTTGAGTCTATCAGCAAGGCTGCCCACAGCGGGAAGATTGGTGATGGTAAAATCTTTGTTTCTAACTTAGAACAAGTGATTCGTATCCGTACGGCAGAATCCGGTGAAGATGCCCTTTAATACACTAGATAATTTTTATTCATTAACTAAAACAACAATATCCTTTTAGGAGAGCAACGATGGAAAATCAAATTTTTGAGTTGCAGTATGCTATAGACACGTTTTACTTTTTAGTCTGTGGTGCACTGGTAATGTGGATGGCGGCTGGTTTCGCTATGCTTGAAGCGGGTCTAGTTCGTGCTAAAAACACAACTGAGATCCTCACAAAAAACGTCGCGTTATTCGCGATCGCTTGTACTATGTACATGATCTGTGGTTATGAGTTCATGTACGGTGGCGGCTGGTTCTTATCAGGCGTTGACACTACTGGTAGCATCGATGTTGCTGCTGTTCTTGCTGCTTCAGCAGAAGAAGGCTTCGACGGTGGTTCAGTTTACTCTGGCGCTTCTGACTTCTTCTTCCAAGTAGTATTCGTTGCGACTGCTATGTCAATCGTATCTGGTGCTGTAGCTGAGCGCATGAAGCTTTGGGCATTCTTAGCTTTTGCTGTGATCATGACTGGTTTCATCTACCCAGTAGAAGGTGGCTGGACTTGGGGCGGTAACGAAGTATTCGGTATGTTCGCTCTTGATTACAGTGACTATGCTGGTTCTGGTATTGTACACATGGCTGGTGCCGCTGCTGCATTGGCAGGTGTTTTACTACTAGGCGCTCGTAAAGGTAAATACGGCGAAAATGGCGAAGTAAACGCTATCCCTGGTGCAAACTTACCTTTAGCAACATTAGGTATGTTCATCCTTTGGTTAGGTTGGTTCGGTTTCAACGGTGGTTCTACTCTAAAACTAGGTGGTATCGCGGTTGCTAACGAAGTGGCTAACGTATTTATGAACACTAACGCTGCTGCTTCAGGTGGTCTTGTTGCTGCATTAATCGTTGCTCGTATCTTATTCGGTAAAGCAGACTTAACTATGGCCCTTAACGGTGCTCTAGCAGGTCTAGTGGCTATTACTGCTGACCCTGCATCACAAACTGCATTAATGTCTACAATCATTGGTGCTATCGGTGGTGTCATCGTTGTATTCAGCATCTTGGCTCTAGATAAAGCCAAAATTGATGATCCAGTAGGTGCTATCTCTGTACACGGTACTGTTGGTATCTTCGGTGTACTAGCGGTAGCTATCTTTGGTGATGCAAGCTTCGGTGGTCAAATCGTTGGTCTATTAACTATCTTCATCTGGGTATTTGTTACTAGCTTAATTGCTTGGGGCATTATCAAAGTAGTTATCGGTCTACGTGTTTCTGAGGAAGAAGAATTCTCAGGCGTTGACATCTCTGAATGTGGTATGGAAGCATACCCAGAGTTTGCTAGCTCTAAATAATTTCTATCTCTAACCGAGAATAGACATAAAGAAACCCCGTTAATTCGGGGTTTTTTTGTTTATGGCCGGTCCTTTTCACAGATTGTAAAAAATCACCTGTTATCTGCGCTTATTCCATCTTATTCTCTCCATCGTTCGGAAGTAGGCAGCGAGGCTATTTGCTGTTATGCTTAGCTCCAATAACCCGTTTTTCATTTAATAATAATATCGCTACAACAACGAAGGAAAATATAATGAAACTAATCACTGCTATTGTTAAACCATTTAAGCTTGATGATGTGCGTGCAGCACTATCGGAAGTGGGTGTTCAGGGGCTAACAGTGACTGAAGTTAAAGGCTTTGGTCGCCAAAAGGGCCATACAGAGCTATATCGTGGTGCCGAGTATATTGTTGATTTCTTGCCTAAGGTAAAACTAGAGCTAGTGGTCGATGATTCAATGGTTGATCAGTCTGTGGATGCCATTACAAAAGCTGCTCAAACAGGCAAAATTGGCGATGGTAAAATCTTTGTCACTGCTGTGGAAGACGTTATCCGTATTCGTACAGGAGAAACTGGCTCAGACGCTGTATAAGCTTCTGTTGTTAGCTTTTTTGTATAAAGCCCGCATGCATTTGCTGCGGGTTTTTTTGTGTTTTTTCTTTACGCCATCAGACTTATAATTCGTGGTTTATAAGTTTTTTGCTTCAATAACAAAATAAACTATTAAAAAACGTTACTTTTTCTGCCAGCGGCCGTTACATCTACTATAAATACATTGCATTAGATAGTTTGAAGTAGAGTATTCATTATGTCAGAAGAAACGATAGGTTTTCACGATGAAACCACCGCTGATAATGCGGTTGACCACACAGAAACAGAATTATTAATGAGCCATTCCTCTATGGAGGATAAGCTGGCACAAAGGCAGCAATTGAATGATCAAATAGAGGCATTTATCGCCAGTGGTGGAAAGATCAGCGCTATTGCGCCTAATGTTATGGCTGACCCCCCTAAGAAGCCAGAAAATAAATACGGTAGTCATCCGATATAGGGAAAGCTTATAGCCTCAAGTTGATAGCTAATAGAATCACTATGAGTATTGGAAAGTATGTTTTTTTCAAATGCTGATAAGGCATTTCCAAGTAAGTGGTCAGCAGGCCTAAGATCACACATAATCTTGTGTAGCTTGTAGCTTGTAGCTTGTAGCTTGTTTATTTCTTATCTTTTCTTTGTGCCCTAGGGTGAGCCTTATCATAGACTTTTGCTAAATGCTGAAAATCTAGATGGGTATAAATTTGCGTCGTAGAAATATTAGCATGCCCTAGTAGTTCTTGTACCGCTCGCAGGTCGCCACTGGACTCCAGTAAGTGGCTGGCAAATGAATGTCTGAGCATATGAGGGTTCACCGATTGGTCCATTGACTGCGAAATACTAAGTGCTTTGAGTCGTTGTTGAACCGTTCGTTGGCCTAATCGTTTGCCTCTTGTGGAAATAAATACCGCTGTTTCAGCCGTATCTTTAAGATATTTTTCACGCCATGGTAACCATTTTTTTAACGCTTTTAAGGCAAATCGGCCAATCGGAAGTTGTCGAGTTTTATTTCCCTTTCCGGTAACGATCAATGTTTTATCGGTCCAGTCAATATCGTACAGATTCAGACTGGTTAGCTCTGATAAGCGTAACCCAGAAGAATACATCACTTCTAGCATGGCATTGTCTCGGCAATCATTAAACGTGTCTTTAGTATTGCTCAGTAGTTGGCTTACTTGGTCGGTATCCAATGTTTTGGGCAATGGTTTGTTGGCTTTTGGTGCTTTAATGCCCTCGCAAGGGTTAGTTTCGGCATAGCGTTTTTTAATAAAAAGATTGTAAAAGGTGCGTATGCCAGAAAGCCAGCGCTGCAAACTTCTTGGGCTTAGTGTATCTTTATGCAACTGACTCATACATTGACGAATATGGAAAGCGTCGATATCGCTAATATATGTGATGTTATGTTGATCCGCATAGCGGACTAATTTTTCTATATCGCGCTGATAGTTTTCAATGGTTTTAGGTGATGCTTGTTTTTCCGTTCTCAGATACGCATCAAATATATCAATAGCATCTGCAAACGATAGTGAGCGAAGAGTTGTCTTGGTGTTAGAGCTTGTTGTCATCTTCTATCCCTCATGCTCCTGGGCATCTTATCGCTCAGTGGGCGCTCCTATTGACTCAAGTGCCTAGGTAAAAGTCGACAAATTACCTCACCAATGTAGCTTAAGAATAAGGTATTCATACTGGATCGGTAATAATCTGGGTCACTATTACCAATGGCTAAAATACCTAAGGGGCTGCTAGTGGCAATCGGGGTAATGGCGGTTGAGCCAATGCGGTCGGATTTATCTTGAAAAATAAATTGTTGCTCGCCTGTGTCTAGCTGGCCGCAAACCGTCTGGTTATTCGAAATAATTGTGCCTAAAACTGGCTGCGCCGTTGAGAGTGAGCATATTTGTACATTGCTAGTGGTGGCTAGTGACGACTCATCAATATGCTCGCCAAACAAGATGAGCATCGTGTAGGGAATAGAAAAATCGCTGGTGAAACTGTGCATCAAAGCATCGACAAAATCGGTGATATCCTGCGCTTCCATCAGGTGCAAGATAAGTCGTTTGGTTTTTTCAAATAACTGGTCATTTTGTCGTGCATTATCAATTAATGTGGTTAGGCGATGCCGCATATCCATATTGCGCTCACGTAATACACTGACCTGCCGCTCGACTAACGACACTGCTCCACCCGACTGATGAGGTAAGGTGAGATCAGCCAATAAAGAGGGTTTATCAATAAAAAACTCTGGATGTTGGCGTAAGTAATTAGCCACATCTTTATCGGTTAATGGCAATGTTATAGAAGATAGGTCGGTTGTCATATTTTTACTTGCCCTTGGTAAGTGGTCGTTGCCGGTCCTGTCATGTAGACAGAGTGACCTTCACCTTGCCATTCGATGCGCAAATCACCACCGCGTAAATGGACGGTGACTGTTGATTCTAGTAAACCGCGTAAATGCCCCGCTACCACTGCTGCGCAAGCGCCAGTGCCACAAGCTAGGGTCTCGCCTACTCCGCGTTCGTAGACGCGTAAGTCGATTTCGTTATTGGAGCGTATAGCCATAAAACCTGCATTGACTTTATTGGGAAACAGGGTGTGCGCCTCAACTAAAGGTCCAATGTTTTCCACGGGAGTAGTATCTACATTTTCAACAATGGTTACCGCGTGTGGGTTCCCCATCGACACCGCACTAATATCCAGTATTTGGTCTGCAACAGGTAGCTCATAACTTGTTGAGCGTGTTTGCGCATTAAACGGAATGGCTGCAGGCTCTAAAATGGGGACCCCCATATCAACTCTTACCTGATTATTGGCAATAGCGTGTAATGTGAGGTTGCCACCGAGGGTTTCTACGTTAATTTCTGTTTTGCCAGTGAGCTTTTTGTCGCGCACAAATTTGGCAAAACAGCGAGCACCATTGCCGCAGTTCTCGACTTCGCTACCGTCGTAATTATATATACGATAACGGAAATCATTTTCTGGATTTTGGGGTACCTCAACCACTAATAACTGGTCGCAGCCAATACCAAAGCGCCGATCAGATATTTTACGTACCTGTTCGGCGGTTAAGTTAACTTCCTGATTAATCCCATCAAAAACAACAAAATCGTTGCCGATGCCATGCATCTTTGTAAAACGTAAGCGCGTAGTCATAATCTGTTTATATCAAGGTAGAAGCGTTTCGCCTCGCATTAAATCGTCTATTGTTTCTCTTGCTCGGATAACATGAACCTGGTCGCCATCAACCATCAGTTCAACAGGTCGTCCGCGGCTATTATAATTCGAGCTCATGGTAAAACCGTAAGCACCTGATGACATCAAAGCTAAATAGTCGCCTTGAGTCAATGATAATTCACGTTCTTTTGCTAGGAAATCGCCCGTTTCGCACACAGGCCCTACCAAATCCCACATTAACGCTGGTGTATTATTGGACTCTTCTCTTAATGGCAATACATTCTGCCATGCTTGGTAGAGTGACGGGCGAATATTATCGTTCATCCCCGCATCGATAATGGCAAAGTTCTTATGCTCTGTTGGCTTTAAGAATTCTACCTTTGTTAAGAGGACGCCAGCATTGGCAGCGATCGAACGCCCAGGTTCGAATGACAAAGTTAGGTTGCGCCCAGAAATTCGCTCTTTAATCGCGTGAATATAATCACCGATAGCAGGGGGTTGCTCATCATCATAGGTCACTCCTAGACCGCCCCCTAAATCCAAGTGGCTAATAGTAATATTCTGCTGAGCAAGCTCGTCGATTAGCTGTAACACTCGATCCAAAGCGTCTAAAAACGGTGCCAAGGTGGTTAATTGGGAACCAATGTGGCAATCAACGCCCTTAATGGTGATATTGGATAACTGGCTGGCCTGTTGATACACGTCGACAGCCTGTTGAATATCGATACCAAATTTATTTTCTTTTAGGCCAGTAGAGATATACGGGTGTGTCTGGGCATCGACATCAGGATTAACACGCAATGAAATCGGCGCTTGTACACCCATGGCTTCAGCTACAGTATTTAGTCGTGTTAATTCAGGAATCGACTCGATATTAAAGCAATAAACGCCTAACTCTAAGGCGCGTTGCATTTCTTGTGCTGTTTTGGCAACACCAGAAAAGACCGCTTTTTGAGGGTCTCCCCCTGCTGCGATAACACGTTCGAGCTCTCCGACTGAGACAATATCAAATCCCGCCCCTAATCGCGCCAATACATTTAGCACCGCGATATTAGAATTGGCTTTAACCGCATAACAAATCATACCCGGTTGATCGCCCAATGCATTTTTATATTCAAGATAATGGCGTGATAATGCGGCACGGCTATACACATAAGCAGGAGTGCCATGTTGCTCGGCAATGGATTGCAATGACGCCTGCTCGCAGAATAGCGTGCCGTTTTGGTAATTAAAATCTATCATGTTATTTGTCTAAAGTGTTATATTGAAAGTGGCAATTGGAAGTGATTGACTGAACCAAATGGCTAATACTGGCTGAATCAGTATGAGCTCGATTGGTTAGAATCATCAGGTAAATACAGCGGGCCTGTTTGTCCACAACCGGAGAGCGTTAACAGTGTTAATAGTGCACCACAGGTTATTAATATTTTAAATCTGTTCATAAATTGCACATGCTCCTAAGCTTTTGAGAATAGCAGCAATTTGTATAGCCGCCCTTTAAAGGCGCTTAGTATATGTGAGCAGCGTGCGGTTGTCGAAACTCAAACCATGCTTTGCCTTATTTTTATGACGACTTATGGCCACGCGCGATGCATTTCATTGTATTGTAGAGTCATTTCCTATACCGGTTATGTGAGCAGTCCTTGGCTAAAGATTTAATGATAAGAGAAGTTAGAGATGAATAGTGCAGAATATACAGGAATAGCAGAAACCCTTTATGACGCCATTGAAGAGCGATTAGATCGTATGATCGAGGATGATCAAATGCCGCTAGATTATGAAAACAGCAGTGGTGTAATCACGATTGAATGTGAAGATACTAGTAGTCAGGTTATTATCTCTAAGCAGCAAGCTAATCAACAAATATGGGTAGCAGCTAAATCCGGTGGATTTCACTGTGCTTATGATAAGAGCGTGTGGCGCTGCACTAAGACGAACGAAACTTTGGAGGCGTTATTAAGCCGTGTGTGTAGCGAGCAGTCGAATGACGAAATTGTTTTCACTGGCATTGATGATTTATAGAATATTTGGCGCCAAAAACATCTTTTGGCGCCAAATATTAAGCGTTCATAATAGGTTTAACGCCGATACTCGCCAAATTGTTGTTTTACCTGCCAAGTTTCGTTATCCTTATCGCACGTACTAAAAGGACTTATATCGTGTTTGCCCTCTCCTGCCTCTTCTAGCTGTGTAAATAAGATCTAACATCCTTTTTTCTGACAACAATCACTTATTGATAACGGTGTTTTTTAATCATCAATCAGTCATCGTCGTTTTTGGTTTTTGACATTATGTACGTTACGATGATGTAAATGAGAATATAGGGAAAAATAATAATGAAAGCATTGTATTTTAATGGGAGCGGTTTCGAGTATTTTAAAATTTGGATAGTGAATATATTGTTAACGATTGTCACCATCGGTATTTATTACCCTTGGGCAAAAGTGCGCAATAAACGTTATTTGTACGCCAATACGTATCTTGAAGATCGTCATTTTGAATATCATGCAACGGGTAAGCAATTATTACTTGGGCATCTAATTGCTATGGCCTTATTGATTGCATATATAGTAACAGAGCACCTGTTTCCGGCGGGTGCAGGCATTGTGATTATAATCTTTTTCTTTATATTTCCATGGGTGATATGGCGCAGCTTAATGTTTAACATGCACATGACCAGTTTTAGTCATGTCCGTTTTAGTTTTGCAGGCTCGGTAGGCAATGCTTATGTTAACTATATGTTGCTTCCGGCACTATTTTTTATTGCACTTTATGGCCCAATGGTTGCTTCTGCTATTGCCATTCATTTTTTTGGAAATGAAGGAGCGATGTCATCCAGCACAGGAGGTGCAATTATGCTCGGCGTTGTCTTCGGTCTTTGTCTGGCGTTTTATTTTTTTGCTTTAATGAAAAAACGTAACGCATGTTATGCAATTGGTAATTACCGCTATGGACAAGGGGTTTTCTCAATTGATGTGGAAACCAGAGGGTTCGCTAAAATTTTAGCGAAGACCATAGGATTAAGTTTCTTGGTTATGTTGGGCACTATTTTTCTTATGGGTATTGTTATTGCAACAGTAGGTTATGATGAGATTTGGGCTATGAGCGGTACAATGAATGACCCCGAATTAATGCAGGAGGCTATGTTTAATGAATATGCTATTGCCTTCATTGGAGTGATATATTTTATTTTAATTGTTGCGAGTTTTATTATTGCTGCGTATACCAAGGCTCGTCAACGATTGTATATTTTTTCTAATACTACACTCGATAATGACATTACTTTTGCATCTACCCTTAAAGCAAGATCATTAGCATGGGTAATGATTAGTAATTTATTTTTAATTATTTTGACATTAGGTTTGGCATTTCCTTGGGCTAAAGTAAGAATGATTAGACTCACACTAGAAAATACACAAGTCGATAGCGAGCAAGGATTTGAACACTATATTAGTCAGCAACAACAATCACAGTCGGCGATTGGCGAGCAGATTGGCGATACTTTTGATGTTGACTTTGGGGTGGGTATTTAATTGCTTATACACGGTTATTATTACCAAGAGGGGGTGGCTTCACAGTCAGTGGCCACACTTTGCATCCATGCGGATGATGGCGCGAATGATAATACGGTGAGTATCAGAACAGATGCTGATGGTGCGCAAGTCTATGTTGGTCAGTTAAGTCAGATTAATATTGGCGATCGCCTAGGCAATACGCAAAGAAAATTAATGTTGCAAAACGGCTACGTTTTTTCTACTCATGATAACGATAGTATTGATGCATTATTTAAATCCTCAAACGCTAATCATTTTTTATCGTCTGTTCTTCATCGTATTGAATCGCATATCGGTTGGGTAATCACTGCCTTGTTGGTCGTTTTATTAACTGTATTTGCTTTTTTTAAGTGGGGTGTTCCATGGGCAAGCACACAAGTTGCACATGCCTTGCCAGAACAAGCTAATCATTTTATTGCAGATAAAACCCTAGAATTTTTGGACGAATATTTTTTTGAAGAAACACAATTGTCCGAAGAAAAAACACAAGCAATAAAAACACATTTCTTCTCCCAGCTTGTTCCTTTAGATGATGTTGAGCATTCTAGAAAATATCAATTACATTTTCGAGCTTGGAATCAAAATGGTACATCTATTCCTAATGCCTTTGCGCTTCCTTCGGGGGATATTATTCTCACGGATAAATTTGTTGAGTTAGCACAACACCAAGAAGAAATAGATGCCGTATTATTACACGAGATGGGACACGTTGTTCACCGGCATAGCTTGCAAATGTTAATAGAAAGCACCTTTGTTGCAACAGTGGTGGTGTTAGCGACTGGTGATAGTAGTGGCCTTGTTGATATGGGGCTAGGCCTGGGTTCTTTATTAGTCAGCAGTCATTACGTAAGAGAGCATGAACTAGAAGCGGATGATTATGCATTTAATCAAATGCTGCGTGCAGGTATTAACCCGATAGCTTTCTCTAATATTATGCGACGTATAACAGACTATACAGGCAATCCAGAACCAGCGGATGATGAAGTATTGGCAGATAACGCTGAGCAAGAAACCAATGTGTTGATTGATTACTTATCTACTCATCCTAGTACTCAAGAGCGTATAGAAAAGGCCAATAAATATATTGCTTGCTATGAAAAAAATTTAACAGTCTGCTTATAAGAACTCAATGCGCGATAATAAAAGAGCGTATTGAGTTTCTTCATGTTTTTAACCTGTATTTCTCATTCCTGTAGCAATGCCAGACATAGTTACCATTAATACTTGTTCACATAAAGGATGCTCTGGTTTTTCGCGTAAACGCTTTAGAGTTTCGATTTGCATTAAATGCAAAGGTAACAAATAAGGTTGGCGAAGCTTAAAGGAATAAAGGTTCCACGGATCTTTTTCCAGCGTTTCTTTTTGCTCTAGCACAGCGAGTATGGTTTGCTCATCGCTACTTAATTGCTCTCGTAAAGCATCACCCATGGGTCGTAGATCATCTTCTACCAGCACCTTGTCGTACAAAGCCGAAATCTGTGGATCGGATTTTAAATACACCATTTCGGTCAGTGAAATGCGCGAACGGAAATACGGCCATTGCGCCAACATGTCACTCATAACGGCTTTATCCGTCTCATAAAACGCTTTAATCGCTTGCCCCAAACCTAACCAGCTAGGCACAACTAAACGGTTTTGGCTCCAAGCAAAAATCCATGGAATTGCGCGTAAAGATTCAATGCCGCCGTCAGATCTGCGTTTGCTGGGTCGCGAACCTAATGGTAATGAAGACAGTTCTTGTTCTGGTGTTGCTTGCCTGAAATAACTCACAAAATCTTTTTGCTCGCGAACATAACTACGATAAATATCGCAGCTCGATGCCGCCATTTTATCCATTAATGCTCGCCAATCGTCGTGAGGTACTGGTGGTGGTGTTACCAAACTTTCTAAGATGGCGCTGGCGTATAAATGCAAACTGCGCACGGCCAAATTGGGTAAGCCAAATTTATAGCGGATGGTTTCCCCCTGCTCCGTCACTCGCAGTCCACCATCTAATGTGCCCGGTGGTTGTGAAGCAATGGCTGCATGCGCAGGGCCGCCACCTCGACCAATAGTACCGCCGCGCCCATGAAACAGTTTTAATTTCATATCGTTATGATTAAACACATTAACCAATGCTTCTTGAGCGCGATACTGTCCCCATGTGGCAGCGAGTACGCCGGCATCTTTTGCTGAGTCACTGTAGCCAATCATTACATAATGTTGTTTGTGACAGCGTGCCGCATAAGTGTCCACTTGTAATAATTCATTCATTACTTGTGGTGCATTATCAAGATCATCCAGTGTCTCAAATAATGGTGCGATAGGCATATCCCAGCTAAAACCAGAAGCTTTCATTAATAAGTTAACAGCTAACACATCGCTGACCTGGCTGGCCATCGAAATAATATAAATACCTAAAACCTCTTTGGGTTGCTGCGCTACCATCGCAAAGGTATCTAATACTTCTTGCGTGTCCTCGCTCCAAGTGTGGTTAGGTAATAATGGGCGTGGGTTGTTAATCTCCTTTAGTAAGAATTCACAACGCTGTTTGTCATCCCAGTCTAAATAATTGCCTAGATTTAAAGCGGCAACAATTTCTGCAATGGCGGCATCGTGGCGTTCGCTGTGCTGTCGAATATCCAATTTGACTAAAGAAATACCAAAGCACTGAACCTTGCGAATTAAATCTAAAACAGTGGAGTTAGCAACATTGGTTAAACCAACCTCCAACAAACTATTACGACACTGATACAGTGGCTCAAGTAACTCGTCAGAGTGTGCAATAGCGCGTTTGCTTTTGCCTTCTTGTAAATAGCCAATAGACTTTTCGAGTTTGTTAATCACTTCTTTTAATAGTGATCGATAAGGACTTGATGAAGTGCCAGGGCTAGCTTGTGTTAGTGCTTCGTTTGCCTTATGCATAGATAATTCGAGATAGAGTTTTTCAAAATCTTTTAGGTAAAGCTCTGCAGCCATTAAGCGTGCTTGTAGAATCGCCTCTTTACTCAATTGTGCTGTGACAAACGGGTTGCCATCTCTATCCCCTGCCATCCAGCTTGCCATGGTAACGGGCACTAGTGATGGATCTAAAGGTTCGCCCGTAATGTCTTGGCACATGTGATCGAGTTCGCGAATAAATTGGGGTACCGCTTCCCATAAACTATCTGCTACAGCGTTAAGTCCCCAGCGAGATTCTAGCAGTGGCGTCGGGCGCTTATGTCTGATCTCATTGGTGTGCCATGCTTGTTCGATGAGTTCTACTGTGCGTTCACTGCTTTCACCTTGGTCGCTAGCTAATTGTTCGGCAATTTGGTGGTACTTATGAATAAACGTACGGCGATTCACTTCGGTAGGATGTGCAGTTAATACAAGTTCAATATGTAATTTGCTTAACGCTTCTTTAACTAACTGTGCCTGTTGCTCTTTTGTTTTGTCTTCTGCGGCTGCTATTTTTTCTGCAAAAGACGCTAATGGATGAGGTAAGTCTAGCTCTGCTAACCCTTGCTCAGACGCGGTGTATTGTTGTTCAGCAATATTGGCAAGGTTAAGGAATTGGTTAAACGCACGAGCCTGAATTAATAGCTCTTCTTCCGTGTGATTAGCAAATAGTGTTTGTAATTGTTCGATAGCGTTTTCATCACCATTAATCGCTTCTCTGGATAACAGGCGCGTATCTTCAATATTTTTAAGCCATGTATCGCCTTTGTCTGCGGCAATAGTATTGCCAAGTATTTCGCCGAGTACCCTGACGTTATTGGATATTTTTTCTAACATGGTCTGCGTTGTCCTTATAAAATAAAATGGCCCACGAGTTAGTGGATGTTCGTTAATAGAGTGGCAATGTGGTAATACAAGGGAATTCCCCATATCACATTAAAGCTAAAAGTAACGGCTAAAGAGGCAACTAAGGCTTGCGAAATATTCGCACTGGGTTGTGCTTGTTCAAATACCGCTGGTACAGCAATATACGAGGCACTTGCTGCCAGTAAACCCATTAGCGTAATGCCGCCAGTGCTAAGGCCCATTAGCCAGCCTAATAATAGACCCATGACACTGGCGATTAATGGCATAGCAATGCCAAAGCTCACAATAAATAAATGATTATTTTTTAGGTCTTCAAGTCGTTGTCCAGCAAGGGCGCCCATATGAATCAGGTATAACGCTAACATCACACCAAAAATGGGTTTTAAGTTGTCTATCATCGGCTCGGCGACTTGGCCATACAATGCGCCAATCAGCATTCCCATTAATATTAGCGCAAGACTTTTATGAGCCAGTATTGCACTTAATGAGATGCGGCTGCGATTGTCTTTTTGTTGGTAAGCCAAGTATCCCAGACCAACAATAATGGCGGGAAGCTCCAGCAGGGCGACAAACAATGCCACTACAGGCTCAAAATCAATTTGTCGAATCTGTAAAAAGCTAATGCCCACCGCATAGGTACCAACACTAACCGAGCCATAATGCGCTGCTAGTGTCGCGGTATCTACCGTGTTCAGTGTAGAAAAAAATCGGATGATCGCCATAGCTACAAGGGTAATGACTACACCTAACACAATTACCAGTAAGCTCTGTGTGACTAGTGACCAGCTGGCGCCTAGGGATAAGGCTTGGCCCCCTTTTAAGCCAATCGTAATTAACAATATATAGGTTAATAGTTGGTAGGCAGCGTCCGGCAGCGCTAGGTTAACTCCTAGTCGCTGGCAAACGAGAGCGCTTAGAAAAAATAGCGCCAGAATGTCGGGCAGTAAGCTACTCACGATTAGTTCTCGATAGCAGTGCGGGCTTTAGCGATGGCAGTACATACGTAAATGGCTAGTGCGGCAAGTAGCACCCATAAATTAGCCACTTCCATGCCGGTTTGGTTGGCAAAAACAGTGATGCTAAATAGGCACAGTAACATCAGTAGAGAGAATAATGATTGCATCGACATAATAATAAACACCTCTAAGAACAGTTGTGCGCATACTACGGCAAATGCAGATTAATCAAAAATATATATTTTTTAATTAGTGTATAGACTATTATCTATATATTGGTTTTTATCTGAGTAACTGTTTATGTATCCTCAAAATCGGCTACCCACCTTGCGGCAATTGCAATTAGTGCAAGCCCTTGATCAATACAACAGTATTTCTGGTGTTGCGCAGGCATTACATATTTCCCAGCCGTCGGTCTCTATTCAGTTAAAAAAGCTAAGCGATTTAATTGGCATGGCGGTGTATGAACAAAGAGGAAACGGCATAGAGCTCACTGATGCTGGGCAAGCGGTATTACGCAGTGCCAATGACATGCTGCGAAGTGCGAATAATTTACAAATAGAGTTAGATCACCTAAAGGGGCTAACATCTGGGACATTAAAACTGAGCGTTGTTTCAACGGCGAAGTATTTCCTGCCATTGATACTGGGTCCTTTTTGCAAGGAGCACCCCTTGGTAGACGTACGGCTGAATATCGGTAATCGCACAGATGTGATCGCTCGCTTACATAACAATGCCGATGACTTCTACTTTTTCAGTCATACTCCCGACAACATAAACATTGTTGCTACCCCTTTTTTAGATAATGAGCTGGTGGTTATTGCGCCAAAGCATCATGAATTGGAGTTACAAGAGAGTATTAGTTTAGCGCGTTTAGCGCACTACCCATTTATTATGAGAGAGCAGGGGTCGGGTACCAGAAAGTCTATCGAGCTATTCTGTAAGCAGCACAATTTAGTACTTAACGAGAAAATGACCATAGAGAGTAATGAGGCGATTAAATACTCCGTTGCTGCCGGTTTGGGGTTATCGATTTTAAGCCGCCACACATTAGATTATGGTGATGTACCAGGCCTGACGCGTTTAAATGTAGAGCA
>JAHDEM010000016.1:0-23803 GCA_020628895.1 Candidatus Endobugula sp. | reverse complement strand
GCCACACATTAGATTATGGTGATGTACCAGGCCTGACGCGTTTAAATGTAGAGCATCTGCCTATACGTAGCCACTGGCACTTGGTCTATAAAGAAGATCGCCCGCAAAGCCTATTAGCACAAGCGTTTCAGCAATTTATGCACGATAAAGGGCTGCATATTTTGCAGCATCACCGAGCGGCCGATTAGCTCCTACCGTAGAACCAAAGCGGTAGCGGCTAATTAATCACTAATAATTTGACGGCAGCCATAAGGGCAATAATTCGAATAAGCCATTTAAAGTGCACAGGCTTTATATGCTCAAGCAGCTTGGCGCCTATTAATGCGCCAACTAATAATCCGGGTATACAGTAAAAACTGGTGTACATGGATTCCCAATGCATAACCCCTAAAGACCATAACACCGGAATTTTAATGAGATTCATCATAAAAAAGGCCCATGCCCGTGTGCTTACGTACGCTTGTTTTGACATCCTCTGTTCCATCATAAATAAGCTCATAATAGGGCCAGCGGCGTTAGCCACTAAACTAATAAACCCCGACGCAACCCCCGTTATATAAGCCACTAGTCGGTGGCGCATAAACATAGCGGGCCGATAATCTAGCCAGATGCCTAGCACCACCATAGCCACTACGATGATGCCTAGCATGATGGTAAATTGCTCAGCGTTAATCTCTGTTAATACCCACCCACCAACAACTACCCCAAGCAAACCCATGGGTAATAAGCGCCACAACAGAGGCCAGTTAATTTGTTGGCGATAAGCGGTAATAGCAATAAGGTCGGTAAGGCAATAAATCGGTAGGATAAGCCCTAAAGCTTCTGGCCCCGAGAAGCTAATCATCAGCACAGGTAAGATAAGCAAGCCCATACCGCCCACCGATAGTTTAGAAAATCCAGTAAGCAGTCCTGCAACCAATAGAATGCTAATCGTTTGTACATCAATCATAGTGCTAGTATGCGGTATAAGATTAGTGCAAGATAACGATATCTTTTGTTTATAATGATTGGAAAAATCTATCATGAAAAACGACCAACTACGGGCCTTTGTTGCGGTTGTTGAGCAGGGCAGCTTTCGGGCGGCAGCAACGCATATACATAAAACTCAGTCAGCGGTGAGTGCAGCGGTACAGGCATTGGAGCAGGAATTTAATCTACAGCTGCTAAGTCGTGAGCAATACCGGCCCAGTCTTACCTCCGAGGGCAAGGTTTTTTACCGCCAAGCCAAACGGCTTTTATCGCAAGCGGATGAGTTGGAAGAGTTGGGTCATCAGCTATCGCAGGGGGCCGAACCTGTTTTATCGATATCTCTGAGTGCGATGAGTTTAATTCCTCGCAGTTTAGAAGCCATGAACCGCTTCTGTTTAGATTACCCCAATATGCGTTTAAGCATGAGCACAGAACACTTGTCCGGTGTGTTAGAACAGCTACAGCGAGAAAAAGCCGAGTTAGCCATGGGCCCTCATTATGGCTTAGACGATCGTTATGAATTTGTTGAGATTAGTCAGGTACCCATGGTGACAGTTGCTGCACCTGGTTATATTAAGGAGAGCGTTAACCAGCAAAAGGTGAGCCATCGAATCATGCGCCAATACCCACATATTCTTATTTCCGATACAGGCTCAACCCCGTTCGATCATATCCATGTGATTGCAGGTGGGCAGCATTGGTATGTGAACGATTACCACGTTAAAAAAACCTTACTGTTGGCAGGGATGGGGTGGGCGCGCATCCCATTGCATATGGTAAAAGCAGAAATAGAAACACAAGAGCTGGTACTACTGGAGATCGATAATTTTACATCGCAAAATCAGGTGCCTATTTATATTATTCGGTTGCGCGACCAGCCGCAAAGTACATTGGCGCAAGCTTTTTGGAATGCGATGATTAATGCGATATGAGATTAAACAATATCCAAAAATCCCATATCGATTAACAATTGTATTTGTTCTGCGGAATTGTCTGAGTGACCAGTTATTTGCTCGAGGTTATTGTTGTCATATCCGTTAACTGCCTGAAACTCGATATACAAGTCTGCTCCATGGCCACCTGCAATAACATTAGCGTCTAATGCTTCTCGCTCTTGGCTATCGAACCCGTCATCTTTATCAATAAAAATACCCGATCGATTGTTTATTCCGTAAACGCCACTAACAATATGCAGGTGATCACCAACATTAGCTAGTTCAATACCATTACCACTGAGTAGATCAGAAATATTCAATACATCTGCTTGGTCGTTAGTATTTATATCATCAATAATAAAATCTCGGACACGAATATGACCACGCCCATCTCCAGCATCGTTATTGGTAAAGCTATCATTAGCTTGAATGATTAATTGGTCGGACCCTCCATGGCTCCAAATGATCTCTGCTGCAGAAGTCACAGGTTCGAAAGGTGATCTCGCTATAGAATCTGCTGGGCTGTGAATACGGCTTCCTCTGTTATTATTGATATCAATACCACCAGAAAAAATATTTTCATCTGCGGGTGAGCCACTAAATACGTCGGAGCGACTAGTGCCAATCATATCGAACCTGCCCGCTACTGCGCTTTCTGTCACCTTTAAAAACCCCCAATCAAGCAAGGTTCGCACTTGTTCTTCAGAATTATCCTCGTAGCCGGTGATGTCGGCGAGGTTATTATTCCCCGCTTGACCCTGAAACTCTAAAAATACGTCTGCTCCATTGCCTCCAGCAGCGGGATCAGCGTCTAGGGCTGCTCGCTCTGCATCGGTAAAGTTGCCATCTTTATCAATAAAAATACCTGTCTTATCTTGCCCATATACACCGCTCACAATATGTAGGTAATCTAGCAGCTGCATAGGGTTGTTTTCAGGGGTCTCTAAAAATGTTGAGATATCGACAGTATCGGCTTCGTTATTCGTATTAACATTACCAATAATAAAATCACGAATGCGAAAGTGACCATGAGTATCATCGGCGCTGTCCAGTGCAATGGCATCATCTGAATCCAGAATAAGGGTATCCGAGCCGCCATTACCTCTAATGCTTTCGATGCCGTCATTTAATCCAGCAGAAAAAATATCATCATCTCCGGGTGTACCTATCAGATTATCGGCCTGCGCAGTTCCCTGAATGGTGTAACTACTATCCTCCTCTGGTGGGGCAATAGCTTGGCTATTAGCGCTTGATAAATCTAAAAACCCCCAATCAATGAGTGTTTGAAATTGTCCAACTGAATTATCAGAAAAGCCTGTTAGCTGCGCTAAATTATTATTACTTGCCTGACCTTGGAACTCTAAAAATAGATCGGCACCATAACCACCATCAGCAATATTGTTACTTAAAGCAGCGCGATCGGCATTGGTAAAATGCCCTTGTCTATCGACAAAAATACCGCTTCTATTTTCGCCATATGCTCCACTAACAACATGTAAATAATTACCAATATTGGATGCATCCAGATCAGACCCATAAAGAAAATGACCAATATCTAGCACATCGGCTTCGGTATTAGTGTGGGTATCGTCAATGGTAAAGTCGCGAATCCTAACGTGGGCATCAGCATCATTTGCATTGTTGTAAGAGTGGCTGACGCTGCGGTTAAATACGATAGTATCTGAACCACCATTCCCCTCAATGCTTTCAACACCAGTATTGACTCCATAGGAGTATATTAGGTCATCAACAGAGGTGCCTTTGATAGAGTCAGCCCCGATTGTTCCGTGAAAGGTACTGGTAGCTACAGGTGTTTCACTAAATAAGCTGCTGGCATTAATGGGGGTGTTATCGTCAATAGCATACAGGGCAGCCATATCTAAGTAGCCGCCATCTTCAAACTCTATGGAGGTAATTGTGCTATCGAAATTACGAGAGAAAAACTGCGATACGTAAAGCACATCTTCAGTGCCTATTATTCTTAGTTCTAGATTATGTGCACTGGGAGAATCGGGGTTTTTAAAAACCTCGATATCTTCAGCAGAAAGGCCGGATTTAAAACGAATGGTGTCAACAATATCTTCCATATTGAATCTGGCGGGAAGAAAGACGCCATGGTCATTATAGGTATAATCGGTACCATCCCCAATGCCAAAAAGGATAGTGTCGTTTCCATTTCCTCCAACGAGAGTATCTCTGCCGCCGTTGCCGTTTAAGATATCATTGCCATCATCTCCAAAAAGACTATTTCTACCATCGTTACCTACTAGAAAATCATCGCCTTGCCCGCCGTTAGAGTAACCGCCATCATTATTGCCATTACTAATATATAGTGTATCGCTGCCTTCGCCACCGATGAGGGAATCCTCAGAGTCACCGTATAGGCGATCATTGCCTTGCCCGCCGTATAATAAGTCCCTACCTTGTCCTCCGTGTAAAGTATCATCCCCTTCTAAACCCAGAATATAATCGTCACCTTCTTCGCCAGATATAAGATCGTTAATATCGTTTACTTCATAAGATTTTCCGTTGGCAAAGCCAAGGTCACTATCGGCAGATGTTCCTAACGAAACAAACGACACGGACGATTCAGAACCGCTGGTGCCAGAGCGAATAACAAAACCCTCACCGTTATAATCCACTGTTATACCCGAGTGGTTGGCATCGGCATTAATGGCTGTTTCTAATGCTGCGGCCATGGTGCTGCCATCACCATAATTAGTCGCTGAAAGACTAATATTATTTGCAGACTGCGCACCATCAATAGTGAGCTTAAAGTCGTGAGCAGCAGAGTGGGTTAAATCAAAACTGGTAGGTGCAGCGGTTACAAACTGACCGGAAACATCTACACCATTGGTTGAAACGCTGTTGGTAAAACCCAAATAATCTCCAGCAGAAGAGCCTTCAACAGGAACGAATTCAACGCTTGATGAGTTTCCGGTGCTTCCAGAACGGATAATAAGACTTTGGTTATAATACTCTACACTCACCCCTGAGTGATTAGGGTCAGCATTGATTTCTGATTGTATAGCGTATGCTAAATCATACCCAGAGTAATAATCGTAGTAATATGAAGAATGACTAATATCAATGTCGGCTGCGGATGGTACGCCATCAACAATTAATCTGAATGCAATATTATCTGGAAAGTCGAAACCACTGAAGATTGAAGAGTCTATAGCGGCAGTTTTAAGTGTACCGATACTGCCATTACCCGTGAGACTATCGCTTCCATTTGAACCGTAAATTAACGCCATATGCGCCTCCTATTCCATTAACATTGATCTCTAGATAAAAAGAGTATAGTTAGGGAATAAGCAATTTCCACTCGATAACCAATAAAAGATTCTAGTTATTGATGAGAGCTTGGAAGAGGTGTTTGAAAGGCTTGTTACAAGAGAACAAAGGAAAAGGAGTTAAACGAGCAGAGAATATCATTGCCCGTTTAACGGATGGTTCTAGTAGTGAAAATACAAGAAAAGCATTAGGGTTTAATTAACGTCGCTTTAGCCCGTTCTACAGCCGCGCGTACTTGGTTAGGTGCTGTTCCGCCAATATGATCGCGAGCAGCAACAGAGCCTTCTAAGGTGAGTACTTCAAATACGTCTTCGCTAATTTCGGTGGAGAATGCCTGCAGCTCTTCCAAGGTCATTTCCGATAAATCTTTATTGGTTTCGATACCATAAGCGACCGATTTCCCCACAATCTCGTGCGAGTCACGGAAGGCAATGCCTTTACGTACCAGATAATCAGCTAAATCTGTTGCGGTAGAAAAGCCTCTTTTAGCCGCTTCGTACATATTCTCTTTCTTTGCCGTAATGGCAGGAATCATATCGGCGAAGGCGCGCAGACAATCACGTACGGTGTCCAGTGCATCGAACAGAGGTTCTTTGTCTTCTTGGTTGTCTTTGTTGTAAGCCAGAGGTTGAGACTTCATCAACGTTAGTAGACTAATCAATTGCCCGTTAACACGGCCAGTTTTACCGCGAACCAGTTCCGGTACATCCGGGTTTTTCTTTTGCGGCATAATGGACGAGCCGGTGCAGAAGCGATCGGGCAAGTCAATAAAATCAAACTGGGCCGATGTCCACAGTACCAGCTCCTCGCTCGCACGAGATAGATGCGTCATTAAGATACTGGCAAAGGCACAAAACTCGATAGCAAAATCACGATCACTTACCGAATCCAAGGAATTAGCCGTGGGCTGGTCAAAGCCTAATAACTCAGCCGTGTAAGCACGATCAATAGGGTAGGTGGTACCCGCTAAGGCTGCGGCGCCTAGTGGCGATTGGTTAACGCGCTTGCGGCAATCCATTAATCGTCCATAGTCGCGTTGTAACATCTCAAACCAGGCTAATAAGTGGTGACCAAAGGTGACCGGCTGTGCCGTTTGCAAGTGTGTAAAGCCCGGCATAATAGTATCTGCCTCGCGCTGGGCAACGCTTAACAACCCTTCCTGCAAACGAATAAGCTCTTTAGCAATCACATCAATTTCGTCGCGCACATAAAGGCGAATATCGGTTGCTACTTGGTCGTTACGCGAACGGCCAGTGTGTAACTTCTTACCGGTAATACCAATCTTTTCTGTGAGTGCGGCTTCAATGTTCATATGAACATCTTCCAACTGAACCGACCAGGCAAATTCACCGGCATCGATGCTCTTGCGGATACTTTCTAAGCCTTCAATAATTTGTTGCTTCTCGTCAGTCGTTAATACGCCGACTTTGGCCAGCATCGTGGCATGGGCAATGGAGCCGTTAATATCTTGATGGTACATGCGTTGGTCAAAACTCACCGATGCGGTAAAACGTTCTACAAAGGCATCGGTCGCTTCACTAAAGCGTCCGCCCCAGGGTTTGATAGGCGTATCTTCTTGGCTCATATCCTGCTCGTTCTTGTCTTAGTAATTGTTTTAAATGGTTGTCTTAATGGGATGGTATAGCTTAATTAGCGCGCGATTATACCGTAATTGGTGGTGAATGGGTGTAAAAGCGCTAGATATCGGACGATCAATGGCAGACGTTATAGAGTAAAAATAACTTAGAGGCATGTATCAACCCCCAGTCGTTGAGTTGACAAAAAAATAAAACCGTAGCATATTTAATAGTGTATGGAGAGCCATTCCTTGTTACTGTTACCTTATGTAAAAGTAACAGGACCTTCAATCAGAACAGAGGGATCTGCATTTATTCCTATAGCATAACAGCTAATTCCTCTGTGGTATTGATAGCGCAATTCCCTCCTTGTCGTTAATTTCTAAGGGTGCTTGGTTAGCCCAAACTATAAAACTATCGCCAACAATGGCATTGTTTTTAATACAAGTAAAATATGGAGTAAGTTGTATGAAAGTGTTAGGAAAATTTTCTGTTTTCATCCTAATAATATTTTTCACTGGTTGTGCGAGCCTTCCAGTGGTTGAAACGGTAAATAAGATAGATGTAGAAGAAAAATATACATACGAATATGATGCCCCATATGACGATGTTGTTGATGCAGTAAAGTCTGTCATCAAAGAATCTGGTTGGGTAACAAAAAAAGTGTCCGAAACCGCTGCCAATAGTGTGTCAGGTGACGACGTTTTTCTTTTTGCCCTCATGGGTGGCCATGCATTTAATTTAACGGATAGTCAGGCAGCTTGGTTGGCTATTGAACCGCCTAAATCAGCGAGTAAAACGACTTATATTCATTTAAGAACACCGATTACTTTTACCAGTTTTGGCCTAAATATTTATGCATCAGTTTATGAGATAGATACTAAAGTAGGCCTCAAATTGTCTGCTTCAACAAGTGAAGCGCCTAAGAAGAAAAAAATCCCCGAATATTTAAATAGCTTTAGTGAGAAAATCGAATTGGCTATTAAAGATAAGTCAAAATAAAAACGCATAGACTCAGAGCTAAGAGATATCCAGTTGCTTTATAGGTTTTGAATATTTCAATTATTTTAAGAAGGAGTTTTGATATGAAATTTATGATGAGTATTATCGCGGTGATCTTATTTTTCTTTTCGTCTAATAGTTTTTCTGGGCAATCAAATAACTCAGAAATTGTAGGTATAGAGCAAAGAGATAATGGTATTGTTAAGCTATCGGTCATACACGGAACGCATAATAGTCTTCCCCAATGTTCATTTTCTGGCGGTGATTTTTTGTTTGATGCGACTAGCCCGGTAGGTAAAAATATGCTCTCAATAGCAATGGCAGCCTTTATGGGAAGTAAAAATATAAATATTGAGACAAATACCTGTTTTTCATTTTCTAATAATGCGGATACTCAGTTAAATAAAGTGGATCGAATAACTGTTGTTAAATAAAAATTCTTGCGAGTTAAAAGGGGGTGCAATGATATCCCCTTTATTTTATAGGCAGTTTGGGTTGCTCGACTTTCCTCATAAATTTAAATACTTGGTGAGGTAGAAGGCGTAGATTTTTCAGTTTTTAAAAAGCGTCTCGCGTCCAGCGTCTGACGTCTAGCGCTTCACAAAACCACAACCATTAAACCCAGCAAATTCATCAATCGCCATTTCCAACAATTCATCAAAATACTCATCCACGGGTTTTTCAATATGCAGCGATTTAATTTCTAATTCGCCGGTTTTTCGGTGAGCTTTGCAATCGATTCTGCCGACTAATGTGTCGTGATATAAAATAGGTAAGCAGAAATAACCGTAGACTCTTTTTTTCTCGGGCACGTAGCATTCTATTTGATAATCAAAATCAAAAATGGCTCGTCCGCGTTCACGTTGAATTACGCAGTTATCAAAAGGGGATAAGATTCTGACTCTTGGTTGGCTGGTGGGTGAGCGTGATTCTAATACATTAGGATTAATATAAACCATACTGCTATCGGCAAGGGTGAGTGTGATTAATTCTTTGGCATCAATTCTTGCCGCCAGTTCGCGTCCAATAGCTTCTCGCAGATGTTTGCCTTTGCGTAAATAAGTAAAGGATTTTTGTGTCGCAAAGCCATGACTGTTGAGTGTAATGTCGATCAGATGTTTGGCATATTCGTCTATAGTTGGTATGCTCAAGTCAATATTTTCTGGAAGCACATTCTCGGGTAAGTCATAGATTTTTTGGAAACCACTGCGCCCCGCAGCCATCAACTCGCCGCGCATAAATAATTGGTCTAGCGCATGCTTGGCAGGTTTCCAATCCCACCAAGCGTTTTTGGTTTTTCGCGTATCTTCAAAATCCCTTGCCATTAACGGCCCTTCGTCACGGATACGCTTAAGTATTTCTCGCATGAGTTTGGGGTTACCTTTCGCCCAATGCTTTTCTTGCCCATCGCGAATGGCGTGCATACGTGGCAGTGCAAAACGGTAGTCGCGCATCGGCAAATAAGCGGCGGCATGGAACCAATACTCAAAAACTTTTTTTTCCTTAACTAGTTGGTCGAGAAATGTGGCTTGGTAATTATGAACTCGTGACCACAGCACATGGTGGTGGGCGCGCTCAACAACCGAAATAGTATCAATTTGTACATAGCCAATCTGTTCAATTGTGCGCAATGTCGCTTGTTTACCGCGTCCAAAAGAATTAGGCTTGAGCAATCCCTGTTGGTTAAGCGCAATTCGGCGTAGTTTCTGATGAGTTTTAGCCGCAGATATGGGTGCCATTATTAATCGTCTTTCTTGTTTGGGTGTGAATATTACTGGTGGATAAAGCAAATAATAAAAGCCGGTCTATTGTGACTGACCAGATAAACGCAGAAAATTCTAATGCGTTATTGCCTCACCTGTGTGACGGTATGGCGGTGTTCACGTTAATTATTGTCGGCGAATTAATTGCTCTGGCTCTGGTGTTAGTCAAAACATCGCTACCGGCTTTTTCGTGGTCGTATTTTGGCTACGTTTCTATGATTGTGCAATGGATTATGTTGTTGTCGGCTCTAGCATTATGCCGTATGTCTACGCTATTTTTGCGTTTTTCTCCCATTGCTAGCGGCTGTTTAGCCTATTTTACGGTATTGTTTATTGCCCTTTGTGTGATTACTTCTGCATTACAAATTGTCGATGGCTATGTTGACGGCGCAGCACTGTTAAAAAATATGCTATTGGCGGCGATTTTTTCGGGCATTTTGTTGCGCTATCTATACTTACAACAACAGCTACGCCAGCAACAACAGGCGGAGCTACAATCCCGTATTCAGGCACTGCATGCACGCATCCGGCCACACTTCTTATTTAACTCCATGAATGCAGTCGCCAGCTTAATTCCTGTGGAACCTCTAGTAGCGGAAAAGGTCGTAGAAGACCTTAGCCGGTTATTTCGCGTGAGTTTGCAAGAGCCTAGTTTGGTGCCGCTAGAGGAAGAATTGGATCTATGCCGTCGGTATGTCGATATCGAAAAGGTACGCCTAGACGATCGACTGCAAGTGCAGTGGTGTTTTGAGCACGATGAAAACCAGCTTGTGATGGTACCGTCATTGATTCTGCAGCCACTTATTGAAAACGCCATTTATCATGGTATACAGCGAATGGAGCAGGGTGGTTGTATTGAAATTATGACCCGCATAGAACTAACCACAAGCGAGCCTACACTAGTGATTACGGTGACAAACCCTGTGCCAGTATTGCACGATAATCGTACTGACACAGCAGCTAGTTTAGATAGCTTAGAGAATATGTTCGATGGTAATGATGGCAACCATATGGCGCGCAGTAATATCGCTTATCGCTTACAAGCGCATTATGGCAAAACGGCTTCGATTTCTTCAACGTATATTGCTGGCGATAAAGTGGCTTCTGCAGCGGCCTTAGCCAGTAAGAACCGTGCAGATAGCCAGTGTTGTTATCAGGTAGTGTTGTCACTGCCAGTGAGGCAGCCGGATTAGCCAAGTTTGTCAGAACAAGAGTAGAACCAAATTAGAATAATAGAGAGCAGGTATGTTAGATGTTGTGATTGTGGATGATGAGCGGCTAGCGCGGTCACGCTTAGTTCGCTTAGTGTCTGATCTGGGTTATGAGGTCATTGCCGAGGCGCAAAACGCCACCGAGGCCATGAATGCTATTGAATCGCACGATCCAGCCGTGGTCTTACTGGATATCGAAATGCCAGGCGAAACCGGCTTGCAACTCGCAGAAAAAATTGGTCAGTTAGACCAACCGCCCGCGGTTATTTTTACGACCGCTTACGATCAATATGCATTAGAAGCCTTTAGTGCTTTTGCCGTAGGGTACTTACTTAAGCCCATTAATCAGCAACAGCTGGCAACCTCGTTGGATAAAGCGCAAACCATTACCAAAGCGCAGCTAGCCCACATAGAGCAGAGCCCGTTGAACGATCAAAATAGAGCTCACTCAACAACGCCACCTTCGCAACCGCAAAATATTACGGTGAATAGCCACCGCGGTGTCGACCTAATTCCCATCGATTCTATTCGCTGTTTTATTGCTGATAGTAAATATATTTCAGTGGTCGCAGATGAAAATGAAGCTCTGATCGATGGCACACTTAAACAATTGGAAGCACAATTTAATGGTCAGTTTGTGCGTGTCCACCGTAATGCGTTGGTGGCTAAGCAGTATATTGGCGGTTTAGAGCGCGCAGTCGAGGGCCATTACACGGTTCGTTTAAAAGGCATCCAGAGGCAGCCAGTGGTTAGCCGCCGCTATTTAAGTAAAGTAAAAGCCATGGTCAATACGTTATAAAACACTCATCTTGTGTCTGTTTGTTGGATTAATTGCGTCATTTGTTATGATGTCCTTTTAATCCAGCAAAGATAGAGTTATGACAAGCACACAAACCCGACCCGCCAACACACTCACCATCGCTACCCGTAAAAGTCCTTTAGCCCTGTGGCAGGCAGAGTACGTAAAAGCTCGTCTGGAGGAATTGCACCCTGATTTAACGGTTATTTTATTACCAATGACCAGCCGTGGTGACCATATCTTAGATGTGCCGCTAGCCAAGGTGGGCGGTAAAGGGTTGTTTGTAAAAGAGCTTGAACATGCGCTGCTCACTGGCGAGGCGGATATTGCCGTTCACTCCATGAAAGATGTGCCGATGGAATTCCCAGAGGGCTTGGGGCTCAGTGTGATTTGCGAACGCGAAGACCCAAGAGATGCCTTTGTATCCAATACATTTTCTCGTTTTGAAGACCTGCCCGAAGGCGCGGTAGTGGGAACCTCTAGCTTACGTCGCCAATGTCAGTTATTAGAACAACGGCCAGACTTAGAGATTAAATTCTTGCGCGGTAATGTGAATACGCGTTTGCGCAAACTGGACGAAGGCGAATACGACGCGATTATTCTGGCCTCGGCAGGTCTTATGCGTTTAGAAATGCAGGAGCGTATCACCCAAAAACTCAGCCCGGAGATTTGTCTTCCGGCTGGTGGCCAAGGGGCTGTAGGTATTGAATGCCGTAACGACGACGAACAAGTAAAAGCATGGCTTGCCCCATTAAATGATCAACCAACTGCCGAATGCGTACTGGCCGAGCGAGCCATGAATCGCCGCCTAGAAGGTGGTTGCCAAGTGCCTATCGCCTGCTATGCCATCCATTCTGCCGAGCATCAGCAACAACTGTGGCTAAGAGGCTTGGTAGGTAGCCCCGATGGCAGTGTTATGTTAACGGCGGACGTGGTGGCACAGCCGGAGCAAGCAGAAAGCATGGGTATTGAGCTTGCCGAACAGTTATTAGCGCAGGGCGCCGATAAGATTCTAAAAGCGGTTTACGAGGCCAATGACTAAGTGGCTACAGAGCAACCATCTAACCACTTGAAGGGCCTGCACTTACTGATTACACGGCCTACAGCACAAGCCGAATCTTGGGCCAAGCAACTAGAAGCATTGGGTGCCCGTGTAACTCTACAACCGATGATGGCCATAGAGCCACTGCAAGGCGCCGCAGAAAAACAGCGCATTATTGATGACATACTGAATTTTGCCGACTATCAAAAAGCGATTTTTATTAGCCAAAATGCGGTATACCATGGCGTGCAATGGTTGGATCAATACTGGCCGCAGCTGCCAATAGGGGTGGATTTTTTTGCCATAGGCCAAGCCACCGCCGATGCCTTAAATCAATATATCGATAACGGTATGATCCATATGGCCACACAGGCCATGAATAGCGAAGCATTATTAGCGAATGAACATTTGCAAAATATCGATGGCGAAAAGATACTGATCTTTCGCGGTAAGGGTGGGCGAACCCTATTGGCCGATGTGTTACAAGAACGCGGCGCACAAGTGGATTATTGCGAACTCTACGAGCGAGTTTGCCCCGCTAAAACCACAGATGCTGGCCAGATAGTAGACCCGCAGTTTCGCCAGAGTGAGCAACAGGTTATTATCACCGTACACAGTGGCGAAACATTAGATAATTTGTGTTCAAGTGTGACACAAGACGAATTACAGTGGCTGTGCCAACAGCCCATACTGGTGCCAGGCCAGCGAGTGGCCGAGTTGGCAAAACAGGTACCATTTAATACCGTAATTACAGCAAAAAATGCCACGCACGAGAGTATGATCGACGCACTGCTCCAGTGGCATTCACAATGATAGGTAAGAGTGAACAATATGACCGATGAACAAACACCATCATTAGAACAAAAAGTGCTGGCAGAAAAAAAAGCAGCAGAAAAAAAGCCAGAAGAAAAAAGCGAACCAACCGCATCTGCAAAATCTGCAAAAGTAACGCCGGATAAACCAAAAACATCCCCTAAAGCCACCCCTAAAAAATCCGTTTGGGGCATGGTGAATCTTTTTTTATGGTGTGTATTAATAGCGGCCATTATTGTATCGGCTTATTTTGCTTGGCAATTTTGGCTAGTACAAAACACACGTATGCAAACTATGGAAAACCATATCGAAGAACAATCCACGTGGTTTGCCAGTTCCATTAGCCAGCAAGCAGACTTGTTAGAAAAACAACAATTCAGTCTAGCAGAATTAAACACCGCACTAATTAACGAACAAGTGCTATTGCAGCAGCGACTAGATGCTCACGCCAACCGTTTAAATACCCTAAGTGGTAGCCGCCGCGATGGTTGGATGTTAGAAGAGGCTCGTTATCTATTACGTCTGGCAAATCAACGCCAGCTTACCGGGGGTGGGGCACAAGGTATTATCGGTTTATTGCAATCGGCCGATGCCACCTTGCGCGAATTAGATGCACCGGATTTATTTCCTATTCGTGAAAGCCTGCGCAAAGAGATTGTGGCATTACAACTTGCCCCGAAAGTAGATAGAGAAGGTATTTATCTTACGCTCTCTGCCGTATTAGATCGCATTAGCCAATTACCTCCCGTACCATTAACTTCCTCTTTAGAAAAACCCGAAGAGCAAACGGCGATTGTTGAAGAAGATATGACCTGGTCAGAAAGAGTGTTAACCAGTGTTCGCCAAGCCATGGGTAAATTCGACAGCTATGTTCGTGTTAACCAACACGACCAGCCACTAACGCCATTATTATCCGAAACCCAACAGCGAGTCATGGCGCAAAATTTACGGTTGATGTTAGAGCAAGCACAAATTGCATTACTGCGAGAAGAAGCAAAAATATATCAAACTAGTTTAGAAAAAGTGATCACATGGTTAAATAGCCATTACGCACACTTTCCAGAAAAAAATGCCTTGGTTGAGCAAATTCAACTTCTACAACAGCAAAACATTGTGAATGTGGTGCCGAATGTATCTTCATCCTTAGCGCAGTTAACCGATTATATTACAACATCAAAAACCTTAGAGCAGGGCGGAGCTCAAACCAATACCGACAATCAAGAAGACCCAGCAGCGCAAAGTGATACGCCAGAAAAGGAAACCGCACTATGAAGCGTTTATTCTTACTGATTTGTATCGCCCTAGTGGCCGGTGGTTTTTTAGTTTACCAAGTGCAACAAGGCTCGGGTTATGTACTGGTGGTTATTGGCAATACCAGCATAGAAATGAGCTTATGGTTCGGGTTATTTGCGTGCCTTTTATTTAGTATTTTTCTATGGGTGGTGTTTATTGTATTACGCGGATTTTACCGTGGCTTTTCCTCCACCAAACAAAGAATCAGTGGTTATAGTGCCCATAAAGCACAACAAAAAACCACACTGGGATTAATTGAATTTATCGAAGGCAATTGGTCCGGTGCCTATAAAAAACTCACGCTTTCGGCAAAACATTCCTCATCACCCATTATTAATTATTTAGCGGCGGCTCGTTGTGCTTACGAAATGGGCGACGAACAACAAACCCTACAATTATTACATTCAGCACAAGAAAGTACGCAAAACAGCCATCTTGCGGTAGCATTAACTCAAGCAAAAATGCAGCTATCCAACAAACAGCACGAACATGCCTTAGCCATTTTAACGCGAGTGGCTAAAACCAATCCTAATCACAATGTGGTGCTGCAATTGCAGCAGCGGGTGTTTATCGCTTTAAAAGATTGGGCATCGTTAAGAAAACTACTACCAAGATTACACCACCAAAAAATAGGCAGTTTAGAATCGCGCTATCATTTAGAAGAAAAACTCTACAAAGAATTACTATTAGAAAAAATTAATAGTGGAGCAGACAGTAACGAGGAAAAACTAGCCTCCATCGAACAAATATGGGCAAGCATTCCTGCGCACTTCCAAAAAAATATCGATATTGTGACCGCTTATATCGATGCATTAATGGACTTTAAGCAAACCGAAAAAGTGGCCAAAGTGATTGAGCGAGTACTTCAACAGCAATGGCACGAACCATGGGTCATCTTATATGGTTTACTGCCTTTTGCAGATGCCAGCCATGGGTTAAAACACGCTGAGCGTTGGTATAAAAAAGAAGAGCAACAAAAAAGTGCCGCGCTATTACTCACACTCGCGCGTTTATGTTTACGCAACCAGCAGTGGGGCCGAGCCAAAGACTTTTTAAAAGACAGCATTGCCTTGCAAGCTAATGCAGATGCTTATACCGAACTGGCGCGTTTGTATCACTTTTTAGGGGAAGAGGAAAACAGCCAAAACCTCTATAAAGAAGGCTTGCTTGCTTCTACAAAAGAGTTAGCTGCGGTTGCTGAACTATCATCCGGTGAGAAATTAAAAATATAGATCAAGAAAAGAGATAAAAAATAAGGCTTTTGTTATATATATATTCTGTTACCTATATAACAAAGGCCTTATTTGTAGTTGTACTTATCGCAGTCGTTAAATAGTTAAGAAGACACTTTTTTTACAAATTGTGATTTCAACTTCATCGCTCCAATACCATCAATCTTACAATCAATATCATGGTCCCCATCTACAAGGCGTATATTTTTTACCTTCGTGCCCACCTTCACCACCAAAGACGAGCCTTTTACTTTTAAGTCTTTAATCACCGTTACCGTATCCCCAGTTTGCAACACATTGCCATTAGAATCCTTAATAACAGGCTCAGAAGACTCATCAACAGCGCCATCCTGCGACCACTCATAACCACACTCAGGACAAACCAACATCACTCCATCCTCATAAGCATAGGGCGAAGAACATTGCGGGCAGTCAGGTAAATCAGACATAAGAAACATCCTAAAAAAGCAAAGCATTTTACCTGAATATTGTGGGGATAGATAAAATAAACCGTGGTTTAGTAAAAAGTATAAAAATATTTTTGTAGAAAGGCGTGCCAAACAGGGCTAAATTTTTAGTGTTCTTACAAAAAATAGTGGTTATCTTACTAGATTAATTCATCGTCTATTGTTGTCGGTTATGATGTTTGGTAGGGTTTGTGGGGAGTGATTTGGGATTTCGCTGTGGGTAAGTGGGATGAGTAGGAGTCCTGATTAATATACTGTTAGGGCCACAAGGAGTCCAACATGGAAGCAAAATTAAAGCACCTTGAAATGATACAAGGGGTAATAAATAGAATGGCGGGAAACTCTTTTCTTTTAAAGGGTTGGAGTGTCACTCTAATATCGGCTTTATTTGCGCTAGCGGCCAAAGATTCTAATCAGTTTTTCTTGTATTTAGCCTATTTCCCTTGTGTAGCTTTCTGGAGTTTAGATGGCTATTTTTTATGGCAAGAAAGAATGTATCGCAAGCTATACCAAGAAGTTTCAACAAGAGATGCTAACAAAATTGATTTTGATATGAACGCAACCAAATTTAAAGAAGATGTCGATTCTTGGTTTTCAGTTTGCTTTTCAATAACACTACGCCTATTTCATGGCGTGATCTTCGGCGTAATAGTTTTAATAATGATTATCATAATATCTACAGGGAGTATCTAGAGTGGCAAGACGAGTATTTTATAGTTTTCATTACAAGCCCGATGTTATGCGGGTATCTCAAGTGAGAAATATTGGCGCTTTGGATGCTAACCGACCGGCGACCGATAATGATTGGGAAACGGTAAAAAGTGGTAAAGATGCCGCCATCAAGCGATGGATAACTCAACAAATGAATGGCCGCTCCTGCACTGTTGTTTTAGTAGGCCAGAATACAGCTAACCGCAAATGGATAAACCATGAAATCATTAAGTCATGGGATGAGGGTATGGGCGTTGTTGGTATTCGCATTCACGGTCTAAAAAATACCGATGGATATATTGCAAACCAAGGGAAAAACCCTTTTGACTACATTGGCTATGGCAATACAGGTAAAAAATTGTCTAGCATCGTCAAGTGTTACAACCCTGCGGGTTCAAATAGTAAAGAGAGATATGCCTGGATAGCCAAGCATTTAGAAAATGCCGTAGAAGAAGCAATAAGAATTAGAAATGCTAATTGATAACAAGTCAAGCCAGCATCGCTACTTCGTGGCTGGATGCGCTAACGCGCGCCGCTGCTTGAGGTGTTAGCTGCACCTAAATTCAAACTAAGGATTTATATGAACGATCTTGTAAAAAAGGAAGAGCCAATATTGCCAGCGCTTCCCACAACAGTTCTTCCCGCTATAACAGAGTTGACATATTCACTTGGAATTCCAAGGGAGGTGTTAGCGAGTGCCGAAGAAATTGAGTACGCATGGAGAGATTTGCCAAGAGAACTACGAGAAATACCACCGGAATTAAGGGGTGAGCTTGTGGCTCGCATGTGTGTGGCTGTTAGCACTGGTTTATTTGATGGAGCAATGAATTATGCTTGGAATGCCGCAGTGCTTCAGTTAAGACAAAAGATACGCAATTTTGGATTACCTGTTGTTGCTCAAATTCAGCAGCGAGACTTTGAAGAAAAGCACTTGTTAGAGCTCCAAGATAGTCAACTTCTCGAACTGTGTTTGAAGCTCAATATTGTCGATGAAGATGGCTATTTTTTCCTAGATCAATGTAGGGATGTAAGAAATAATTTTTCGGCCGCTCACCCAACGCTTGGTACCGTAAATGATCGAGAGTTTACAACTTTTCTTAATAGGTGTGTGCGGTATGCTCTGGCAGACTCGTCTTCGCCTAAAGGTGTTGATATTGGAGCATTCATTTCCGCAGTTAAAGGGCCAAGATTTAATGATCACCAAGGCCAGATTTGGTTGCAACGTTTATCTGAAACCCATGATGCGCAACGGCAAATGTTAATAAGCATGGTTCATGGAATATATTGTGATCCTGCAACTGCTGAACCAGCTAGATTGAATTCTATTGATATTTGCGGTAGCCTTCGAGATCATCTCACATCTTCAATGAGATCAGAGCTTATAAACAATCACTCCGAGTATGTGGCAAAGGGCATTGAAGATAGGCACACTGCGTCACTGCAATTCTTTGAAAAACTTGGCTTCCTAAGCTTATTAAATGAGTCTGAACAGCAT
Source organism: Candidatus Endobugula sp. (assembly GCA_020628895.1). GTDB lineage: Bacteria > Pseudomonadota > Gammaproteobacteria > Pseudomonadales > Cellvibrionaceae > Endobugula. Next base: position 5,197 of record JAHDEM010000016.1, on the reverse strand, counting down.
GTTGTATTCTCGCGTGCCACAGAAAGACTATGGAATGTTCATAACGGCATGAATAACTTTTATAATGAACCGCCGTTTGCAGAAAGGCTACTTGAGTTGTCCCAGCAAGGTGCTATTCCTGAAACAGTTCAAGATCAATTCGTTCAAGTTGTAGCTTGTTGTCGTGCCGGTAACGGCTACGGAGTATCGAATGCTGCTATATCTTCGTATGACCAAATTATTCGGTCATTTTCGCCTAGAGAAATCGCCACGCTCATTCGGGCAGCCAGTTCAAAAGATACCGTCCTAGGAAGAAGGTTAGCTGATGTTTCAAACTGTCGAAAAAGATTTATAGATGTAATTTCTTTAATAGATATTGCAAGTGTTCCAAGTGGCGTTAAGGCTGATTATGACAAGTTCATCAAGTACTACAGCTAACAAATACAAGTACACAGACCAATTTTCTGTGTTATTCCGAATCGGTCGGTGTTGCGGACGTTAACTCAAATCAAATAATCAATGGGGTTATAGAATAAGTGCTGTCAGATACAACTTTATTCTAGGCAATAGGCAAAGCTTTATAAAAGTTGTATCTGAGCCTAGTTTTTCAGGTCATCAAAGGTGTAGGTTACAATGGCGCAAGGAGTAGTTTCAGATAACTGGTCGTTACAGGATATAACAACTCTATTTACTGAGGGGCTTGCGCATGACGTCGCAGAAGAAATTGTTTTTAATGGCGAAGCACATTCATACAAGCCTGTATCTAGTGCCGTTATTCAAACAGAAGCGCTATTTGACTTCATTTCAGACCTAATACTTCGTGACGAAATATTGGTCGAGGAAAAATTCACTTACTCATGGGAAAGAGTTCATAGCCCAATATTAGAAGCAAAGAATCTAGGTGTAGTACGAGCATATCCGTTTTTATCTGAGGCTGAAAATATTGCAGGCCCCCGTGATCGGATAGTTGACCATATATGCTCTACCGAATCTTTGCGGATTTCTCATCAGAAGAATGTTGATGGTTGGAATACTAATGGACAAACACCAGATTCTCTTTTGTCTGCAACTTTATGGGGTGGCGCTGGCATGTGCGCTAGAAGTTTTGTATATGAAAAAAGTTATACGCCTCATCCTTTGCGAAAGAGATTGTTTTTAAACTCAGGCTTTATGCTTCCTGCAGCTGACGCACTTCATCAGCTGACTACGTTTTTAGACGACCAGAAGGTAAAGGTGACAAAGAAAATTTATGGTAATGACTCACTATTTTCTGCTTACATCAATATTCCAGCACTACCTATTAGAGTCATTCAAGAAGCTAATTCTGCTGATCAATTGATTGCTACTGCATTACAAATGAGAGCCGATTTCCAATCACTTCGTGATTGGTTAAAAATGTTCCAGAATGCAATAGGGACAGACGACACAAAGAGCCTTTTAGATTATAGAAAGCAATTAGATTCAGTAAACCAATATATAGATAGAAAAATCGGATTCGGGTCTAAATACAAGCCTGTAACAATGGAAGCAGGAATGGGAATTTTTAAGATTGCCACTCAGGGCAACCCCTTGGAGAACCTAAAAAATCAATTCGGTGTAAGAGCTACACTTAATAAACTAGTTTTTGGTGGTGTAGGATCAGCCGAGTTAAAAAAATATGTCAGTATGTTCGGTGAGCGAGGATCAGAGATAGGCTATGAAGTTGAACGCTCTTTTACGCAAAATACTTAACAAATACAATAAGTAAGGTCGGATACGAGTAAATGGGACGTATTTATTTTCGAGATTGTGTTAGTTTGTATAATAATTGCGTCCCCTTTTTTCAGAGGTTTTAGTGGCTAGTAAGCGTTTTAAAGGGAAGCTGTGTGTTTATTGTTGCAAGAATGAAGCGACAACTGGTGATCATGTTTTTGCTCGTGAGTTTTTTCTAAAAAAGCACAGAGATAATTTACCAAAAGCTCCAGCCTGTTTTTCATGTAATAACGAAAAAAGCCAACTAGAACATTACCTGACTTCATTACTTCCTTTTGCTGGGCGTCATAAAGATGCCTCAGAAAACCTGTCTGAACATATCCTCAAAAGATTAAACAAAAATAAAAAATTACACAGAAGCCTTAGTCAGAATCAATTAAAGGTTACCTTAATGGAAAATGGAATTAATAGTCAAACAACAGCACTTCCAATAAAGGGTGGTGCTATTGAGACTCTCTTCGAATCTATAGTAAAAGGATTGGCATGGCACCATTGGAATGTGTACTTGCCAACAAGCTACCCTATAGAGATATTATCACTTACAGATACAGGCAAAAAATTCTTTCAAGACTACCTGTTTTCTATGCAGACTACGAATCGCGAATTAATAAATCTTGGAGCTGGAACTGTTATCTATGAAGGGATTCAAGGTGTAGATACTCCTGAAATTACGGTTTGGAGATTTCATATGTATGGAGGCATGTTATTCTCGTCTAGTTCTGGTGAGCTTTCAAATGAAATTGGAGCTATCTCTGGTCCTTCTGAAATAATGGCTATTTGAGCATTATATTTAGTTTGGCCTTAGCCTCTGAATTTCATATTCTAACAAAGTCACCGGTAGAATTTGAGGAGTGCCAAGAGGCTTAACTTGTGTGTACATTTTCGGGGTAACACCAGATACAACTTTATTTAGGCTTTAATCTTTCTATCTCATACTCTAGAGAGTTTCTAATTAAAGTGTGAATAGCAAATAACCCGAATTTACGGTCTTCTTCAACATCATCATAAAAACCCATCTCTCTTAGTAGTGCAATAACAGAGCTTAAATTTGCTAAGGTATCTTCAGTGGTTAGCCCTATTAAGGTATTTCTAGTTAAATCTCCATCCATTGCCTTTTCCCTTATCTGATTTTTTCATAGTTTACTTAAATTTTGAATTCAATGATTTCAAAGAAACCGTTGAAGGTCAAGCAAAATGTATTCATTGTATCCAAGTGAATATATAGAAACCTTGAAATTATGAGATAAGCTATTGATTGATATGAAAAAAGAAATTGTTATCACTGTTAGAGTAGATTCGGAAGTAAATGATATTATTCGTTCTTTGGCTAAGAAAGACGAGCGTACTATTGCATGGACTACTCGTAAACTTATTACGGAAGCTCTTGAATCTCGTAAGTTATTAAAGTCTAAAAGCAAAAAATAACTGAGTAAAAAGGGACGCCTATTTTTTGGAGTTGTATTAGCTTATAAAATAATTGCGTCCCCTCTTGTCAAGGTCAGATATGACTTTATTTTAGATAATAATTAAGGCTTTATAAATGTTGTATCTGATCTTAGTTTTTATTTAAAAACAAACCCCAAAGCGTCAGTCTACCATGGCGTTAGAGCTCTAGGAGAGAGCAGATGCGAGATTTAAAATACGTATTAAAGCAGAGTTATGAAAGTAGTAGAGCTTTGATCATAGGCATAAACAAGTATCAGAAAGCCTCTCCACTTGGATATGCCGTAAATGACGCAAAAGAAATAAAAGATATTCTTATTGGGGAGCTGGGGTTTGAAGCTGAAAATGTCATTTATCTTACTGATAGCGATGCAACCAAATCTAACATTCTAAAATCATTTCTTTCTTTTACATCAGAGAATGTGAAGGTCGATGACAAGTTATTCGTTTTTTTCGCTGGTCATGGACACACTAAAACAGGGTTTCGAGGCGAAGTTGGCTATTTAGTCCCTTACGATGCAGATATGGCTGATTACTCTACATTCATACGTTGGGACGAACTTACGAGAAATGCAGAGCTTATTAGGGCGAAGCATATATTATTTATTATGGATGCATGCTACGGCGGTTTGGCCGTTAATAGAGACATCCAAGCTGGGAGTAGTCGATTTCTAAAAGATATGTATCAAAGATTTTCTCGCCAAGTAATAACAGCGGGAAAGGCAAATGAAGTTGTTTCAGACTCAGGGGGCCCGATACCAGATCACTCTGTGTTTACTGGCCATCTAATTGAAGGTATCCGCGGCAAGGCTGCAAATGAGTATGGTGTAATTACAGCTAGTGGTCTCATGGCCTATGTGTATACAAAAGTAGCTAACGATCTAAGCTCTGAGCAAACTCCACATTATGGGCAATTTGATGGAGATGGTGATTTTATAATTGTTGCGCCGAATATTGATGAGCTTTCAGGTGATGAGAAGAAAGATATAGATGAACTTATATCTGTACCTTATGCGGATGTGGTGAGGAATAATGTAACGCTGGAAGAAAAAATCGATTACGTTAAAGAGCTTTTATCCTCACAAAAGTCTCACATTAAACTCCATGATTTTGCCATAGAAGAAGTGCGATTATTTCTTTCAGGTACGAGCGAAGATAATTTTGCAGTTAGTGGCAAATATTCTGACGAAGAATTCTTGCATCGAATTTCATCTTACGAAAAGTACACCAGAGACCTCGGTGCAGTATTTGCTGTAATGGCATATTGGTCGACGGAGTCAGAGCTTGAGGTGTTACGTAAAATTATATCGAGAGCTAGTGATAGGTTGATTGAATCACAAGGGGGGTTGACTGTCTGGTTAAATCTCCGGTGGTACCCTTTGTTATTGCTGCTTTATCAAGCCGGAATCGCCGCTGTAGAAAGTAAAAACTACCAAGCTTTATCGACAATCCTTTACACGAAACTGGGTGAGCCAGACTATGGCAATCGTGACCCTTATTTTGCCCAAAAACTATCTAGCGGAATTCTTGAGCTCACAAGGGCTAATGTATTTAAACGAATCCCAGGGCATGAGCAGCAATATACACCTATAAGCGAATATTTATTTAAGCAAGTTCAGCCTGTAATAGATAACGTGTTTTTTTTGGGTAAGGGATATGAAGCCAGCTTTGATGAATTCGAAATATTATACGCCTTAGTAGTAGCGGACCTCAGGCTGCAAAATGAGCGTGGCACATGGGGGCCGATCGGCAGGTTTGGATGGAAGTTTTCGAGCAGAGAGGAAAATTCGCCTTTTGTAATGCTTGCGACTGAAGCTGCTAATTTGGAAGAAAATTGGCCTCCGATAAAAGCAGGCATGTTTGGAGGTTCATATGAGCGCTTTGAGAAAGCTGCAAACGAATTCAAGGGTGTTCTTGGGCGGCTTAATTGGTGGTAGCAAGAAATAATAAAATTGGGCCGGAGGAGTAACTTTTTGTTCAATAAATTCAAATTTTACATCTGTCATTTTTCAATCTGCTAAAT
>JAHDEM010000015.1:18965-54073 GCA_020628895.1 Candidatus Endobugula sp. | reverse complement strand
TCATAAATAACCACTAGAACACGATCACAGCAATCTTCTGAAGACAGATATGATAGCGCTTCAAATAAACTATTTCTGACAATCGCACCCGATAAAGACAAGGCTGTTGAAGGTATTTTTTTATCGCTTACCAAGGAATGCAAACAAGATACAGTGTTATGCACCGAATGAGTAAATACCGTAGGAGACATCTCCTCTCTTTTTAAATTGAAAGCACCATTTTTTTCCATAAACTCAATCTCCCCAAAACGAGAGGAAAAAATGGCGTACTGAAAATCATTTTCATATTCGGCGATAATATTAATAACCGCTTTTGATAATCGGCTAGTACGCTTGCATACTCTTGCAACTTTAGGCTCTGGAATACCTTGTTGAATTTCCGCTAGGTTATTGTAATTTGCAAATGGGTTTTTTGATGCTTCAGGTAACAAGCAATATTTTGCATTGAGAATGCCAAAACTTTCCATTTTCGCCTCTACAAATAATCGATGTTTATTGTTATGTAGTTACATTTACAACAATGTTAACTCAACGAATGGCTAGAAAAATTTATTTCAAAAAAAACATTTGAAATATTTGAAATATACTGAGTATTACAATGGAGAGAACAGAAGGATTTAATTTTTCTTTATTAATGCTTGAAGATCGCACTAAAGTATAAACGAGGATTATTTAATATACTGACGTTAAAAATGTAAATGAATTAAAGGATAGGGTTTTGACGGGAGTTTTAATAAGTGGGCATGGGGCAATGGCAGTTCAATAATAAGAAATCGAAAAGTCATTTAAGGGCAAAGCTTCTCTTTATGGCTTCACCCTGACTTTTCGATATTCTTAAGCAACAGCTTGATCAGATGAATCATTAGCAACTAAAGCGTCAGCAATTGATCCAACATGTTCCGTTGATTTCCAAGGATATGCTGATGCACCTTCTAACAATTTAGCACGGCTTAGACCGATATCTTGTAATTGCTTGTCTGATAACATTAGTAATTCTTTGGCAGCACGGTTTTTTGATGAGTTGCTAAGTAATTCGACGATTGTTTCTTTAATAAATTTCATAATTTCTTCTCCTTTCATATATCTTAAATTTCGATTGCAACATTGATGTACTGAGGTATGTAAAAGTGTCTCTAAGTACTTCGTTGCTTACAGGAGTAAAGATAGTGGTTTTTACCGTCTACATCAAACGATAAATAATCACCTGACAGGTGAAAAAAATTCACCTTTTAGAAAGACCAAATAAACGAGCGCTATTCGTTGTTGTTATCTGGGCTATAGTATCTAGGGGTTCCTGTCGCAAATCTGCTAAAGCCTGTGCGACCTGAATGACCGAAAGCGGAGAATTTGTTTGCCCCTGATAGCCGTACAACGGCATATCGGGAGCATCGGTCTCTAAAACTAAGGATTCTAGAGGCATTGCTTTTACCATTTGGCGAGTTTTGTTTGCTCTTGGGTAGGTGATAGTGCCTCCAATTCCCAGATAAAAGCCCATTTTCCAATAACTTAATGCTAATTCCTTACTACCGGAGAAACCGTGAATGACTCCTCCCCTGTTTGGGAGATAGCGCTTGATCAGCCGAAGGGTCTCGTTATGCGTTTGGCGTACATGGATAATGAGGGGCTTATCCATTTCAACAGCGAGCTCCAGCTGTTTTTCAAAAATAAGGGTTTGCTGATCTAGAGGGGTATCTATAGCGCCATCCAAACCGCATTCCCCGATAGCCACACAAGCAGGGTGATTTAACGCCTCTAGCCACTCATTTTTTTCAGGAAAATAAGACAGTGTGTCCACCCACCAGGGGTGTATACCAGCACTAGTGACAATATTAGGGTAACTATCGGCATACTGGTTAGCGCGACCCCACTGCTTAGGCTCTACCCCCGGAATCATTAACCCTTCAACACCTTGAGATTGGCATTCTCTCCAAAGAGAACCCCGTGAATGATCGAACACTTCAAAATCAAAGTGGCAATGGCTGTCAAAAAGGCCGTGTGTTATATCTAACATCTTATCTATCATCTATTCATAATAGCCATTTTTTAATAATTTTAATACTATGGGCTGAAGACCTATATTGCTGAGGAAATAGCTCTGTATTATGGTAAATATGAATACTTTATTTTTCTACTCAATATCACCTAGGGAGGAAAATATCATTAGTTATATTTAAAGGGTATCTACCACACAGAAAATAACCGAATTTAATACTTGACCTATTCATTTTAAGCATCATAATTATTGGTAAATATAGAGTAAAAAAATAAAGCCGTAGACGTGTTCTACTATTGTTTAAATAGAGAAAAAGGCCTGTTATTTGCTACTAGTTTTACGCTGTTACCATACCCCCAAATACGCATTAATCACTTATGCTGTTAATGCTATATCTCATCTTTTTTGTCGCTTACTTTTTCGCAACACCCTACTCTTTAAATCTTTTTTAACGTTTTTGAAAAACCAAAAAGTATTTTCGATCTTCTATTTATTCGTCATACCTATTAATCCGGAGTGTGTCTATGGAAAAAATCTATATTCTCGATACTAATGTACTATTACATGACCCAATGGCCATTCATGCATTTGCTGAACACCGCGTTATTATTCCTATGACCGTGTTAGAAGAATTAGATATTATTAAAGATAGGCGAGATAAAGATGTGAGTCGCGAAGCACGAATTGCCATTAACAATATCGAGAAAATTGTTGGTAACGCCAGCCCAAAAGATATACAAAAAGGCGTTAAAATTAGATCTAATGACACACAAAATTTTGAAGGCACGCTCGCCGTTTATGCCGATCAACGTATAAAGAGCGATGAAAATATTCCTTTCTTAAGCGCTAATATCCAGCACGCTAATGATAACCGCATTATCAATGTTGCACTTAATCTACAACATTATCACCCAGACGATATTGTTTGCCTCGTCACCAAAGATATTAATATGCGTTTAAAGGCAAAGGGCTCTGGGTTAAATAGAGTCGAAGACTACCGTAACGATAGAGTGTTGGATGACGTAGATCTACTGGCTAAGGGTTATGAAGTAGTAGATGGGCAATTCTGGGAAAGTGTTGAACGAGTGAGCACTGCTAATCTTGGCGGAGATACCATTCATTGTGTTGATCGGTCTGTTATGCCTGATGCTTATCCGAATATGTTTATCATGGACAGCACTGACTTTATTGGTTTTGTCACAAAAGTCGACGAGAAACATATCTATATCCTAGATATGAACAAACAACATTTAATGAGCCAAAAATATTGGGGCGTTAAACCACGTAATCTAGAACAGGCCATGAGTTTGTTTTTACTCGATTATGATGATGCCGATATGGCAGTACTCACTGGTCCAGCAGGTTCAGGAAAAACACTGCTTGCACTAGCTTACGGATTACATGCCATTATCGAAGAAAAGCGCTACAACAAATTAATTGTTGCACGATCCACGCCTCCTATCGCAGAAGATATTGGTTTTTTACCGGGCACAGAAGAAGAAAAAATGGCGCCATGGCTAGCGGCCTTTGATGACAATTTAGAAGTATTACATGGTAATGATGAACATAGTGTCAGCAGTATTGATTACGTGAAAGAAAAAGCTAACATTCAGTTCAAGTCACTCAATTTTATGCGTGGGCGTTCGTTTAATAATGCTTATATTATTATTGATGAAAGCCAAGGACTAACACAATTCCAATTAAAGTCTATAATTACTCGGGTAGGCATGAATTCAAAAATTATTGTCTTAGGAAACCTCGCTCAAATTGATAACAAATATATTACGCCACTCACATCTGGCTTAACTTATTTAGTTGAAAAGAGTAAAGCTTATAATCACGCAGGCATCATGCATGTGAATGGTATTGAACGTAGTCGCTTAGCTGAATTTGCAGAGGAAAATTTATAATCCGTTATCGAAAAAACATAGCGGGGCGCAAATAAGGGCCATAACTAAGTGGACATTATTACAACGTTAGATATCGAAGCATCAGGCTTATCACCAGACAGCTACCCTATTGAAATTGGCATTGCATTACCCGATCGCACCACTTGGTGCAGCTTAATAAAACCTACGGCCAACTGGAAGCACTGGTCTAAAGAAGCACAAGATTTTCATGGTATTACACGTGAAGATTTACACAACAGTGGAAGAGACATACAAATTGTCACCAAAACCCTGAATCAGCTATTACACAATAAAACCGTTTATACAGACTGTTGGGTGTTAGACGATCTGTGGATTCGGACGTTATTTACACAAGCTCGTATTCGGCCAACATTTAGACTAAGAGATATTATGTATATTCTAAAAGAAGACCATTTCGTCTCTTGGGAGCCTACCAAAAAACGTATTGCTCAAGAACTTGATTTACAACGGCACAGGGCGAGCAATGATGCCAAGATTTTACAAGAAACGTTTAATCGTGTGACAATGCAACATACTCCGCCACAACATCACAGTCACCCTTTATGGAAATGAGCTTAACTACACCAGGGTTATTATTCCCTGCTATATCTCTATTATTATTGGCTTATACCAATCGGTTTGTTGTATTAGCTAACGTTATACGCCAACTTAGCAGTATTAACGATAGTGAATGCCCAAGTTTGGTAGAGAGGCAAATTAAAAGCCTCCGTCGCCGTCTGTCGCTGATCAAAGGCATGCAGATATTCGGCGTTTTGTCGTTTATGTTATGCACATTATCGATGCTGAGCTTGTTCCTAAACTGGATTCTCACTGGCAGCATCTTATTTGGCGCAAGCCTGGCTCTTTTAGTGGTCTCTTTGTTTTATTCACTTTATGAGGTCCATATATCCACTCAAGCGATTAATATAGAGTTGGAGAAGATCGAATCGTAGTTATTGGATAGCAGAATTAGAAACCCCGAAATAGCTAGGGGACTATTTCGGGGTTATTTACAGGATTAATTGAGTCACTTCAATTATTAGCAGCAATGGTCCGTCTATTCCTTGCTCAGTCCTTTGTTGCATCCAGCAAAGGTATAATGCAACAAAGAGCGCCATGATGATGTAGGAAAAAAGGATCAACCTTTGTAGGATATAGCTTACAAATCAATTATTACTCTTCCAGTTCATCTCGCAACGCTCTTAATAAAGCTCCCTGTCGCTGCACAATATGCTGAATTAATGTTTCTTTGTCTTTATGTGTCATTTCTGTAAACTCGACACGCAAATAATACAGAGGCTCATCAGACAACTGTTCACAAGAAACCACCTTGCCTATGGCGTTAACGTGTTTAGATGAGGGCCGCAGCAATAAATCCAACGCTAACGATACATCAGCATCAAGCGGTTCTTCCACAGGAAATGCGATACCACTGGCACTAATACTCGCTTCCTCGACCTTGTGGCATGCTCGCTGAGTGATCAAACTATCCAGCTCTAACATCATCAATAAGGCATCAACTTTTTTATTAATGGATGCAATAGCTTTTGCCGTATCGGCATCTCGAGACTCTATTTTCTCTAGGGACTCTTGGATACTCTGATTAAACCCATTCATCACACTGAAAGTATCGACAAACTGTTGATCCGTCTCGTCAGCATCCTCGTCATTCTTCTGTACTCCGACTTCGGTATCTGTCATCACACGATAGGAGACACCTAAGGCATCTACAATACGAAAAAACCGACGTCGATTATCGACATTATCATTCATCAAAAAACCTCATCAGGTCGCAACTCAAATAAATAAGTTGGGTCTATATCTAAATCTCGCATCAAGTCCTGCCCTTCATTTTGGATAATCTCTTTATCTTCTGGAGAAATCTCTTCACTAACGCCCTGCCGTATCACTATTTCAACTCGACGATTACGCGCACGATTGGCGGCATTGGTATTACTAACAATTGCTTGTGTATCGGCAAACCCGGAAACTTCAAAACGCCGGGGATCGACATTACCATCCATTAGTGCTTCAGCAACCGATACTGCTCGAGCAGTCGACAGCTCCCAATTAGAGCGATAACGAGAAGAGCGGATAGGGATGTCATCCGTATGCCCTTGCACCTGAATTTTTCCCGGCTTCGATAAGAGAACTGCCCGAATATCATCCATCACATCATAGTAATCATCGTTCATGATATGAGAACCTGATTTAAACGAGCCTTTCTCGCGGATACGGATGATAATTTTATTGCCATCGGTTTCTATTTCTATTTCACCAGCAACAATTTGTTCCCGTAAATCGTTAGCCAACTCTAGAGCATCTTGCTTAGTTTCGTTAACTAACTGCTCTAGTTGCTGCTTTATTTTTAACTGCACGCCTGACTCTAGATCAATATCCCCGGCCTCAACATCATATTGCTCTGCGCATTGCACCTCGAGACTCATCTCCGTCACATCGTCTGTTTTTTGCCAAATTTCGTTAATTGGCGTCGGACTGGGGATACCAGGGCTAAACTCTTGCGCAATAATACTGGTGCCTTTGGGAACATCCGTTACGTTTAATTTGTTTTGCACACCAAATGCCTGAGCCATCGATCCTGCCAACCGTTTGAACTTCATAGCATCCATTTCAGAAAACGATAATAGCAATACGAAAAAGCACATTAATAGTGACATTAGGTCTGCGAAAGTAGCCATCCACGCTGGCAATCCCGCCGGGCAGTCACAGCCTTCTTCTTCATCATCATTCATCAGCTACTGCCTTTTACTCTGCCACTTCTCGTTTACCTTCCGGTAAATAGTTACGCAACATACTGTCAATAACCCTAGGGTTTTGACCGTTTTGAATCGCTAATAGAGCATCAATAACTAGGTTTTTTAACATCACATCATTTTGCGCTTTGATGGATAATTTATCGGCCACGGGCTCACAAAAACCATTCGCTAAAATTGCTCCATACAATGTCGTTAAGAGTGCTACCGCCATGGCAGGACCAATGGATTTTGGATCTGACATATTAGCCAGCATCGCAACCAGACCAATAAGCGTACCAATCATCCCCATGGCAGGCGCCATGGAAGCCATATTAGTAAAAATGGAGGCGCCAATTGCATGTCGTTTCTCGGCTTCTGTTTTTTCTTTCGATAAAATCGCTTTCACAACATCGGGTTCATGACCATCGACTAAAAGCTGAATACCTTTGCCCAAAAAGTCACTACTGACTTCTTTTCCCTCTAGAGCAAGTAACCCTCCTTTTCGAGCCTCATCCGCTAGAGCAACGATTTCATCAATTAAGTCTCCCATGTTGACATCACCACCCTTAAAGCTTTTGCCAATCATCTTGCCAAAAGCTAGGTATTGCCCTAATCCGTATTTAGCCATTACTGCCGTAAACGTACCGCCAAATACGATAACCAGTGACGGCGCATTAACAAACATGCCAAGATCACCACTCATCAACATTGTCACGACAATTAAAGCCAAGGCACCTAAAATACCAATCAGCGTCGCTAAATCCACACCATACCTCTCTCGTTGCTTGCTGTTTTTCTATCGCGTTATTACTACCTCTCTTTTTAGTCTAGCCGCTATTTTTCATTTCTCCTGCAAAACCTGTAAATTGTTAGCAAGCTCTGGTAGTGTGCACACATATGTTGTCAAAAAGTAAAATCAACCCTATTAGAAGCATGGCCATTTATGAGCACCAAGAAAAAAACGCCTAATTTTGAAGAACTTATTGGTGAATTAGAAACCCTAGTCACTACCTTAGAAGCTGGGGATTTATCCCTAGAAGAATCGCTATCGGCTTTTGAGAAAGGGATTACGCTCACTAAAACATGCCAACAGCAGCTCAGCGAAGCCAAACAAAAGGTGTCCAAGCTGATTGGTGAAGGGGACAACATGACGTTGGTGGACTTCGAAGAAGAAACATCGCCCTAATCTGAACTGAATCACCTTTGTGCATATCATCAAGGACTAATTACGTGTCTTTTAGTACTTTTATCGATCAGTCACGCCATCGTGTTGATCAAGTCATCAATACACGATTGGACATATACCAATCACATACCCGCTTACAAGAAGCCATGCGCTACAGCCTGTTTAATGGTGGTAAGCGTGTAAGACCTATCTTGGTTTACGCCAGTGCCGATGCCATTGCGGAGTCTAACGGCACCACAGATCAAGCCGCTGCGGCTATTGAAGCCATTCATGCTTATAGCCTTATTCATGATGATTTACCCGCTATGGATAATGATGATTTACGTCGCGGCAAGCCAACATGTCATATTGCTTTTGATGAAGCGACAGCAATACTTGCCGGAGACGCCCTACAAACAATGGCTTTTGATATTTTATCCGATACCAGCGACACCGATGTCGATGCCAATACACGCCTATTAATGATTCAAGCACTTGCCAATGCCAGCGGAGCCAATGGCATGGTCGCCGGCCAGTCCATCGACTTATGTGCCATAAATCAACAACTTAGCCTTGAGGAACTGGCTAATATGCATCGTTTAAAAACAGGAGCATTAATCAACAGCGCTGTCCGTTTAGGCGCATTATCCACGGGTATAGCATCTGAGCAGCAATTAACCGCACTAGAGGTCTATGCTAACGCTGTGGGCCTAGCCTTTCAGGTTCAGGATGATGTATTAGATGTTATTTCAGACACTCAAACATTAGGCAAGCAACAAGGCGCTGACGCAGCATTGAGTAAACCGACTTATGTCTCTCTATTAGGGTTGGATAGCGCCAAAAATAAAGCAAAGCAGCTACACGAAGAGGCGCTTGATGCACTCGGTGGCTTCGACTACAGAGCCGACAATTTACGCCATTTATCGGCTTATATTGTCAACAGAAATCATTAATCCTGAGTATTTTATTACTATCGATATGCCTAACCCGCAAAGATATTTCCTCAAATGGACTGTGGGTATAGTAAATAAGCTTTAAAAGGCTCTTACAAGCGACTACAATTGCTAGCTTGTTTGTATTTTAGGTCCCTTCTTATCCTTTATGTTTAAACGTTATGCTAATGTCCAGTGAAATCCCGCTATCGCGACCTCAAACGCCGTTACTGGACACAATCAATGCTCCAGAAGACTTACGCCAGTTAACCCCTGAACAATTGGATGAAGTGGCCGAGCAGTTACGTCACTACCTACTTTATTGTGTTGGTCAAACCGGGGGGCACTTTGGTGCTGGCTTAGGTGTTGTCGAATTAACCATCGCTCTCCATTACGTGTATAACACCCCCAATGACCGCTTAGTCTGGGATGTGGGCCACCAGACCTATCCACACAAAATACTCACTGGCCGACGTGAAGAAATGTTGACTATGCGCCGTTATCAAGGGTTATCGGGGTTCCCTAAGCGCTCAGAAAGTGATTACGATACATTTGGTGTGGGACACTCCAGTACCTCTATTAGTGCAGCACTAGGTATGGCCATTGGTAGTGAAATGCAAGTCACCGATGAGACTACCGACACTCCAGAGAGAAAACATATCGCCATTATTGGCGATGGTGCAATGACTGCAGGTATGGCCTTTGAAGCCTTAAACCACGGCGCACATACCAATAATGATTTATTAGTTATTCTTAACGATAACAATATGTCTATCTCACCCAATGTCGGTGGACTAGCCACCTATTTTTCCAAAATATGGGCGAGTAAATCCTACAATGCACTGAGAGAAAATAGTAAACGAGTACTGACCAAAATTCCTAAAGCGTGGGAAATGGCACGTCGTACCGAAGAGCATATGAAAGGCCTAGTATCACCTGGGACACTCTTTGAAGAAATGGGGTTTAACTATGTTGGCCCTATTGATGGCCATGACTTACCCGAACTGGTTAATTATCTTGGCAAACTCAAAGATATTAAAGGACCTAAGTTACTGCATATCATCACACGCAAAGGCAAAGGTTTTTCACCAGCAGAAGCTGATCCGGTAGGATATCACGCACTCAACAAAATCGAACCTAAGCCTGAAAACAATTCTTCAACGCAGGCCAATAGCGATACCTCTGACATACCGATTAACAAAGCACAAAAGTACCAAGATGTTTTTGGCTCTTGGTTGTGTGATACCGCACAAAGAAACGAGAAATTGGTAGGTATTACACCCGCTATGTGTGAAGGTTCGGGAATGGTTGAATTCTCTGAGCGCTTTCCTGAACGTTATTATGATGTAGCCATTGCAGAACAACACGCCGTGACTCTCGCTGCTGGAATAGCGTGCGAAGGGCAAAAACCGGTTGTGGCCATTTACTCCACTTTCCTACAACGTGGGTATGATCAGCTCATTCATGATGTGGCTTTACAAAACCTAGATGTCACCTTTGGCATAGATAGAGCAGGTATTGTTGGCGAAGATGGCCCAACACATGCTGGCAGCTTTGATTTAGCCTACTTACGCTGCATACCCAATATGATCATTGCAGCCCCGAGTGACGAAAACGAGTGCTATCAGTTACTCAACAGTGCTTACGAGTACTCAGGACCTGCAGCGGTTCGTTATCCTAGAGGCAAGGGAACTGGAGCAACTATTGAAAAATCATCTCCCTCACTGGTGGTTGGTAAAGCAAAAATAATAAATAAGGGCAAAGATATTGCCATCCTTTGCTTTGGCACATTATTACCAGAAGCCGTCAAAGCAGCTGAGGCTCTACAAGCGACTGTATGCGATATGAGATGGGTTAAGCCACTAGATAAAGAGCTTATAAAAACACTTGTAAAAGACCACAGACTGATTGTCACGATTGAAGAAAACGCTATTGCAGGCGGAGCTGGTAGTGCGGTCGGAGAATTTTTATCTCAGCAAGGTTACACTACATCGTTACTTCAGTTAGGCTTGCCAGATTACTTTATTGATCATGGGAAACGAGAAAAGATTCTTAGTACGGTTGGACTAGATGCTAAAGGTATATGTAAGACAACCGCTGAGCGTGTAAAGAAACTAGACGCTCAAACCTAAAAGCATAAAATATTTTTGTAGCATTCACACAGTCGAGAATTCTATGCCTATAAGAAGTTTAGTTATTGCTGTTATTATTATTTTTCTATCGGCTCATTCTTACTCTAATTACTCAGCAATACCCATTTCGAAAAATTCTTTTCTAATTATGGATGATAATGATGAGGCCGTGGTTACAATACATAACTTGGCTTTTAAGCCCCGATGGCAATGGATGGGGGTTGAGCGCATTAAACAAAACGAGCTAACAACAAGCGCCACCTTATATTCATACCATCTTGATAAAGATAATATTAATTGGGATTTGCTAGTAGATAACAAAGACAATACATTGTCGATAGACAGTACGCTCAAATCTTCCACAACAGTCCCCTTAACTTATATATCACTTGCATTTGATCCCGGACCATCGCTAAAAGGTGGCTCTATTCGATACACCGACATTAATGGTAGATCAGAGACCATCGGCATACCTATAAGAGTTAAGAATGCTGAAAAAATAGTTCGAATGGATTTTATTCATGCCAATGGCGAAACTAAATTAACAAACTCATTCAAGTATCCTGTTGATATACATTTTGATTATACTGCTCGGGTAAAATTAGTTGATGCCCAAATATCACCTGATGAAATTATTAACCACTCTATTAAAATTCAAACACCTCGACAGTTATCTTTCTACCGCCAGCTAGAAGACTTACCGAATGATACCGACCACAGCCAGTGGTTTACCTTCGCACCTAAAAACACAAGAAAACCTGGAAAAATTGGTATGCAAGATTGGCTTAATAAAAGCCAATCGCCTCCTCAAATGACTAGCGATCAATTTAGCCATCAGCAGCATAATAAAATATGGGGAACAAACGTTGAATATATAGATGTTGCACCTACCAAGCGAAACGCCAAAACGAGAACAGATTTTTTTGCCAAATATGGGATTAATAGTGTAAGGCTACATAAGTTAACTAATGCCGATTGGGAGGGATTAGGTACTCGTAATAGTGCCAGTGAATACGACGCTAAAAAATTATCTCGATTTGACTATTGGCTAAGCTTACTAAAGAAGCGAGGCATTTCGTACGGGTTCTCACCCATTTGGGATTTAATGGTATTTGAAGGTGATAGAGAAAAGCTTATAGCCTATGATGAAATCGTTAATGCGAAGCCCAACAAACCTGTTACCACAGGTTTAGTTTGGTTTGCAGAAGATGTTCAAAACCTTCATATAGAGACTATTACCAACTTACTGAAACATAAAAACCCATACACAGGGTTAGCATATGCAAAAGACCCCTCTTTAGCGTATGTCGAAATACAAAATGAAGAAGATATTTTCTTCTATACATTTACCCCTCAAGTGCTTAAGCACCCCACTTATCACAAACTATTAGCTGAGCAATTTAGCGATTGGCTGATAAAAAAATATAGGACACATGAAAGCTTAGTCAATGCTTGGGGACGTCAATCCATTAACACATTTAAAGATAATGGCGCCTTTGCCGACGAGCATTTAAGCAAACGTAACATTACCCCGTATATGAATCCTTGGTTTCATGACAATCAGGGCACAAAAGGATATCGAGCAAAGCGACTGCAAGATACCGCTCGTTTTTTATTGGAAAAACAACAGCAATACTATGCAAAAGCCTCTAAAGCCATCCGCGATACTGGTTTCGAGGGAATGATTGTTAGCAGTAACTGGCAAGCGGGTAACAAAGGTACCCATTTTCTTAATTTATTAAGTGATGCTGAAATAGGAATCATTGATAGGCATAATTATCAAGGAGGAGCGCAAGGTAACCCCGGGTACACCATGCGTTCTGGGTTTGAACTACAAAATTACTCTATGCTTGGCGACCCTGGTAGTGGCCTTTTATCCACGGGCATGCAACAAGTGGCTAACGTTCCTTTTATGTTTAGTGAGTGGTTGTCAGTTGTTCCCTCTGAATGGGCAGCTGCTGACACCAGCCTAGTGGCCATTTATGGCTTTGGGTTACAAGGCTGGGATATGAGTTACCACTTTGCGAGCAATGGCAATGGTTTTAGTCCACAACTGACTTATCCAAACCATAAGAAATTTAATAACTTGACCCCTGTAGGGGTCGGACTCTACCCCGTGTTAAGCCGAATGGTTTTACGAGGGGATATTACCGAATCCAAGCCTATCGCCATACGTCGGCTTAACAAAGAGCAGGCTGTTACCAACAGTTATGATTTTGATAATACCGTTGATCAACAACACGATATTAAGTCATTAAGCGGAACACCAAATCACAATGCATTAGCTGCAGGAAAAGTGTTAATTGAATTTACACAAGACAAAGGTGTATCAAGTATTAGCCCGTGGCGAGAAACCTATGAGCGCCTGAATAAGGACGGTTCAAAAACCATTACATCAACCACCAATGAACTGAAATGGACTTATACCAACGACAACAAAAAAGGGTATGTAGAAGTAAACAGCAAAGGAACACAGGGAATAATTGGCTTTGCTCCTAATATGACTTATCAACTAAACGATATGAGCATCACACCACAATCTCCTTACTCAGTGATATTAACCACGGCAAAGTCTCCAACAGGGACTTTAGCATCGGACAAAGAAGCGATTATTGTTGCTCTCGCTCGTGCTCATAATACCAATATGAATATTAAAGGCTCTCTTATTGCTAATGCAGGAGAAGCACCTATGATTCTAGAGCCTGTAAAAGCGACTTTACGTTTTAAACGAAAAGGCACTATTGAGGTATTAAACCACGACGGACTCCCCACAGGTAAAACCTACCCTATTGGTGACAATGACTTTGAACTAAACACTCAAAGAGATAAAACGATTTACTATCATATTACCTTTGAATAATACTTTTCATCTAATACTGTTGTAGCAACGTACATTAACTTGTACATATTCACTGAGAAGTCACCTGCTACAGAGTATTTATTGATGAAACATTTACTATCTCTTATTAGTGTCATTCTTATTAGCTTGCTGCCCCATAAGGTGTTGGCCGAAATTAGTGAGGGTGAGATTAATCAAGTACAAGATGTTATTCGTGAGCAACTCTCTGCTTTTGCCGCAGGAGATAGCATTACCGCATACTCTCATGTTGCTGCTTCATTAAGAGAAAAATTTATATCCCCTAATCAATTTATGAGCATGGTAAAACAGGCTTATGCTCCACTATATGGAACCAAAGAATACAAATTTGTCCGCCACATCACAAATAAACATCATGTGATGCAAGAAATTATATTCGAGGATAATCGTCAACAAGTATGGCGAGCATTTTATGCTTTATCTAAAAACACCGATAACGAATGGAAAATTTTTGCCGTAGAAATTCAAAGCCTAGATGCTCATAGAATGTAACTTTTTACGAATCACACCACTACTTCCTGAGAGCTTCTTATATCAGAATATTAGCCAATAACCGTTAACTTCATTGGTTTTTATAGCCACTAATCACTAACAAATAATGTTTATTTCAAAATTTAATAAACACAAGCTTCTGACTATTTAATCACCATTTTTTTTGCGTTATTGATATTCCTCAACCATACTTATTTTAAGAAAGAAATATGGGAGGTTACCCAATGCGTTCTTTACTCTTATCACTTGCGATGATTTTTATCGCTCTTATATCGAGTACAACCTCGGCTACTACCGATGTAAGCAATGACCAAATTGCTATCCAAGCGGTTATCGCTGACCAATTATCTGCATTTGCCGGTGATGACAACGAAAGAGCTTATTCACACGTCTCACCGAGAGTTAAACATAAAATCACCAACGCCCAGCAATTTATGCACATGGTAAAGCATGCTTACAAAGCGCTTTATCAAGCGGCAGAATACCAGTTTGCTAGACATGCAAAAGTAGACCAACAAATCATGCAAGAAGTGCTTATAGAAGATGAATATGGCAAGTTATGGAGAGCATTTTACGCCCTCAACAAAACAAAGAATGATGAATGGAAAATATATTCTGTAGAGATTCAAGCACTAAAAGTGCAACGCATATAGCGAATAATCAACATAAACTTCAACAATAAAAAAGGCTCTGTATAGAGCCTTTTTTATTGTTAAATCACCGCTTATTTAACCAACCGATTCTCAATCAGCTCATCAACAACAGATGGGTCTGCAAGTGTTGATGTATCCCCCAAATTATCCAACTCATTAGTGGCAATTTTACGTAAAATTCTACGCATAATTTTGCCTGAGCGAGTTTTTGGTAACCCTGGTGCCCATTGAATTAAATCGGGTTTTGCAATAGGCCCTATTTGCTGCACACATAAAGCAATTAGCTCTTTTTTAAGATCGTCATTAGGTTCCTCCCCATTCATTAAGGTAACGTAGGCATAAATACCCTGCCCCTTAATATCGTGCTCATAACCCACCACTGCGGACTCAGCCACTTTGTCGTGAAGCACTAACGCACTTTCAATCTCTGCGGTACCTAAACGATGCCCACTCACATTTAATACATCATCCATTCTACCTGTTATCCAGTAATATCCATCTTTATCTCGGCGAGCACCATCACCCGTAAAATAGTAATCTGGGTATGTACTGAAATATGTATCGATTAGACGTTGGTGGTTTCCGTATACGCTGCGAATCTGGCTTGGCCAAGAGGATTTAATCACCAAGCTACCAGCGCCCTCTCCTTCAATTTCTTTACCATTTTCATCCAAAATAGCGGGCTGAACCCCAAAGAAAGGCAAGGTCGCAGACCCTGGTTTTAAATCGGTAGCACCGGGCATAGGCGTTAACATATGAGCGCCCGTTTCTGTCTGCCACCATGTATCAACAATAGGACAACGCTCCTCACCAACAACGGTGTTATACCAATGCCAAGCTTCTGGATTAATCGGCTCACCGACTGTTCCTAGAATACGTAAGCTTTTGCGGGAGGTTTTAGTGACCCACTCATCACCAGCCCCCATCAACGCACGTATGGCAGTAGGAGCAGTATAGAAAATAGACACATTATGTTTGTCGACGATATCCCAGCAACGAGAAGCATTAGGGTAGGTAGGCACGCCTTCAAACATTAACGTTATAGCACCATTAACTAGTGGCCCGTAGACAATATAAGAATGGCCTGTCACCCAGCCGACATCTGCCGTACACCAGTAAACCTCGCCATCTTGGTAATCAAACACATATTTGTGAGTCATGGCTGCTTGCAATAAATAACCGGCGGTTGTGTGCAACACCCCTTTTGGCTTCCCCGTCGAACCCGAGGTATATAAAATAAATAGAGGATCCTCAGATTCCATGGGTTCTGGCTCGCAATGAGCATCAACTTGAGTAATAGACTCGTGGTACCAAACATCACGTTGATCATCCCATTGAACATTGCCACCGGTGCGCTGTACGACAAGGCATGTGTGTACGTTATCACAGCGCTCTAGCGCTTTATCGGTATTCGCTTTTAGCGGAATGGTACGCCCACCTCTGAGCCCTTCATCAGCAGTAATAATCACCTGACAATCTGAGTCGATAATCCGATCGCTTAGCGCGTCCGGAGAAAATCCACCAAAGACAATCGAGTGAATAGCACCAATACGTGCGCAAGCCAACATCGCGTAAGCCGCCTCAGGAATCATTGGCATATAAATGCACACCCGATCACCTTTTTTAACACCGCGTTGTTTTAGAACGTTCGCAAGTCGGCAAACGCAGTCATACAAATCGGCATAAGTGATATGTTTATCTTCAGAAGGATTATCTCCTTCCCATATAATAGCTGTTTGTTGCGCACGCTCAGGTAAGTGGCGGTCAATACAGTTTTCGCTAACATTCAACTGCCCTCCCTGAAACCAACATGCCAACCCTTGACGAAAGTCAGCCTCACACACAGTATCCCACGGTTTTTTCCAAGTTAGGAATTGCTGTGCTTGGTCAGCCCAAAACTGATCGGGGTTCATAACTGATTGTTGATATAGCGTGTCATACGCTTCTTTATCGATATGGGCAGCAGTACTGATAGCTTCGGTGACAGGATATACAGATGACATAACAATTCCTTCTCAATGATTACAATTAAGGGGTAACACCAATGTCTCTTTACAGGGCGCGGTAGGGTATAAAACCGTAACACAATCTAGACTACTAAGAACCGGGAAATATCTCAATAGAGAATCATCATTTGTTTATGATTTAGTACTTATTAATAACTAAATAGTATAAATTAGCAAAACAAAAAATGATCCGAGAAAAAATATCACAAAAAAGTGTCATTAAAAATAACCTTTTATGACACTCACCATTGACGCTTATATTTCGCTAAAAACTCACCATATACTTCACATAAGCTAATAATAATTAGCGATAAAATAGGATCTGAACTATGCTTTATTAGTCGCTACCGCTTTAATATTGGCGCCAAAAATAACCCGTTTTTTTGCTTAGAATTCATAAGACAGACAATGAATATCAAACAATTAGTCATTGCGCCTATTTTTGCAGCGTTAGCAGGAATCATTGCTATTGCCGTGGTATCCTTTTCGGCTATTCATTTTAATAAGCAAAACACGATTATTATTACTCAGACTATTGAAAATTCTAACCTTGCTGTTGATACACAAAAAGCATTTTTCAGATTAAAATTTTTAGTTGATAATCATCACACTAATATAGAGCACAATCATTATGATGAGATAGAAGAGTTCAGAAATTATGAATCACAACTAAATCATCTACTTTCTTTACTTTACTTATCAGAAAATATTGACGAAGAAACACGAAAAAAAGGTGAAACTATTGCTGACGAACTAAATCTACTCATCGAACAATGGCTAGAAAGTTCATTCCAACATTTAACATCAGAGGAATTCATTGAAGCAACTGAGAGAAATTTATTAAAACAACAAACATACATCATTGAAGAAAAACTAACAGAATTATTTTCTTTAATAGGGTACTCATTAATCTATACCACTCAAAAGCAAGAAAAAACATATGAAATATTGTCTAAAGGTACTCTATTAATAACACTATTAATTTTTATTTTCAGTGTGTTATGGACATTTTATTATTCCAAGAGAATCATTGACAATCTAATTGCATTAGTTTCTTCAATGAATCAATTAAATACTGGTCAAACTAACATCGAAATACCGTTTACCGACATACGCGGTGATATTGGAGATATTGCTAGAACAACAAACTTATTTAAAGATAAGCTCATTGAACTTAAAAAGACGAACGAAGATATTGCTTATATTGCCAACCACGACCCATTAACGGGTATTGCTAATAGACGTTTTTTAGATAAAGAATTTTCTAACCTAATTAATCATTCAAAAAATAGTTTGTATTTATTTCATATAGATCTAGATAATTTTAAGGATATGAATGATTTTTACGGACATAGCATGGGCGACCAGATATTAGTCTGCATTACTGAATCGATTAAAAAAATACTAAACAAAGAGGATTTTATTGCTCGTATTGGAGGAGATGAATTCATCGTTCTTGTTGACTTTAATGAAGCCCCTAAGGAGGAAATAAACGTATTTGCTGAACAGCTTATAAAAGCAATCAACAAGCCTATAGAATTCTCCAATAAAATCGTTAACATGAACGGTAGTTGTGGTGTTGCAAAATACCCTGATGACGGAACTTCGTTAGAAGTATTAATGAAACACGCAGATATGGCATTATACGAGGCTAAACGCACTAGCAGAAATGGTTATATACAAATTACTGAAGGACTAAAAAATCAAGCTAAGAACAAAGACCTTACCCTAAAAGAGCTGGAAAGAGGGGTTAGCAACAACGAAATCATCCCATTTTTTCAGCCTCAATACTGTATTAACTCTCACAATATTGTTGGCTTTGAGGCCCTGGCGCGCTGGGTTCATCCAGAGAAAGGAATTTTAAGCCCTGCTTACTTCATTGAAGAGGCTAGCTCAACAGAACTGATTGAAAAAATTGGCTCATCTATTTTAGACAGTGCTATTACAGCATTACAATCTTGGGATAAACAGGGCTTTCCTCAAGTGAGTATTTCTATTAATGTTTCACATAGGGAGCTGGCGAATCCTAATTTTTATGACAACATCGTACGCAAGCTTTCTGAAAACAACATCGATAGCTCACGCATTGCGTTAGAAGTATTAGAAACCGTTGCCATCGACAATAATAATAAATTTATCTTACAAAACTTGTGTCGACTTTATCGTTATGGAATCAATTTGGATGTTGATGACTTTGGTGTTGGTTACTCATCTATCTCTAGCTTACAAAAGTCTAATTTTCAACGTATTAAAATAGACAGGTCATTTGCTTGCACGGAAGTAGACAGTGAAAAAGATAAAATTCTTTTTCAATCGATGATACATCTTGCCTCTTCACTTCAAGTAGAAAGTCTAGTTGAGGGAATAGAAACTCAGGCACAATTGGCGCTAGCCAAAAAATATGGCTGCAACATTATTCAGGGTTATTTAATCGCAAAACCGATGAATTTTGACGACATTACACAATGGTGGGAAACAGCGATAGAAAACAGCTTTGAGAATATTCTACCGCATGCTATTGATAATCAGACTGGCGATAATGAGGCGATTAATCTTTCTGAACCGGAATAGTATTCGCCGTTCTTTCTACAGTATTGTCATCGTTTAAATAAACTAAACGTGGCTTAAACTCATCCAGCTCGTTTTCTTCACACTGCCCGTAGGAAGCAATAATAATACGATCACCCAACTGCACTTTACGAGCAGCAGCGCCATTTAACGAAATCGTACCAGAACCTGCTTCAGCCAAAATCACATAGGTCGTGAAACGCTCGCCATTAGTCACATTGTAAATATCAATTTGCTCGAACTCGCGAAATCCTGCTAAAGCCACAAGATCGGCATCAATGGCACAAGAACCGTCATACCACAATTCCGCTTGTGTTACACAAGCCATGTGCAACTTACCTTTCAACATTGTTGTTAACATAGCGTTATATCTTTTCTATCTAAATACGTAAAAATTAACAGACATTATACAGTAGTTGTCTGTATAGGCACCTCTAATACCAGAGATACATTATCAATTAATCGTGCAGATTGAGTGTACATTGCCCCTAAAATGGTAATGTTAGTATCGTCCCGTGCTGCGGGCGTTAAGGTATCACTGCTACATACTTGTAAATAATCCACACGAAAGCCAGCTTCCACAATTTGCTCCTGACCTTGTTGCTCGAGAGACAAATACGCCTGACTGCCGGCTTCGATCTGCTGTTTAATCCAGCATAATGTTTTATGTAGCTGGTTCGCGAAAGGTCGTTCACCCTTGCTGATAAAACTATTTCGCGAACTCATAGCCAAACCATCGTTTTCACGAACAATATCACCAGCCATAACGGTAACAGGCATACAAAGGTCAGCCACCATTCGACGAATAACCGCAATTTGCTGGTAATCTTTCAAACCAAACACGGCAATATCAGGCTGAACGATATTAAATAACTTACTCACTACCGTAGTGACTCCCTCGAAATGCCCCGGGCGGCTCGCACCGCACAACATATCGGTCATTGAAGGCACAATCACTCGTGTTTGCCCATCCATACCATTAGGATAGATTTCTTTCTCTTCAGGGAAGAACAAATAATCACATCCGGTATCGATCAATTTTTGACAATCATCATTAAAGGTTCTTGGGTACTGATCCCAATCTTCATTTAATCCAAACTGCAAACGATTAACAAAAATACTAGCAACCACTACATCACTATGCGCCTTTGCTTGACTCACCAAAGCCAAATGCCCTTGGTGAAGGTTGCCCATAGTCGGTACAAACCCTATAGACTGTCCAGATTGGCGCTCAACCTTTAGAGCCTCACGTAATGATTCAATATGACGAAAAACCTGCATAATATATAAGCAACTCAATAGAGGGGCGGCGATGATACACCGACGAGAGGGTAGACTCAAGCACAGGTCAATGCACAGTTTTATATTACTAACTATGGAGAACTATCGAGTCTTATCCAGCGTAAAAAGAGTTTATTCAGACAAAAAGGAACCGCTATGACCTGTATTGCTTCGCTTTCGCCCTATGTAAAATCTTTCATGGCAATTCTATCCATAATCCCTATGGTAGCGTCCTCCATTGTACTAGCAGATGAGAGCTCATCAATCGAGCGATATGTGCACTTCTTACACGATAATAAACCCACCTATGGCTTGTTTAAAAATGAACAGCTATATGTGATCAAAGGGGATCTTTTTTCCAAACACATCATTACCGACACCGCGCTATCCATCGATAATGTGACTCTACTTCCAGCCACTAAACCTTCAAAAATTCTTGCTATTGGATTGAATTATCGCAGTCACCATGGATCGGTAAAGGGCCGATACCCCAAGCTATTTTCAAAAGTCCCTAGTTCATTAACTGCACATAACACACCGATATGGTTATTCCCAAATGGGGATAACCTACATTACGAGGGAGAGCTGGTTGTCGTTATCGGCAAACAAGCGAGCAATGTGAGTCCAGAAGAGGCAAACGACTATATTTTTGGCGTAACCGCAGGCAACGATGTGACCGAACGCAGTTGGCAAGCATCAGATTTACAATGGGTTAGAGGCAAAGGTGCTGATAGCTTTGCTCCTGTAGCCCCATGGATTACCCGGAATATCGACTACAATGACCTTCTCGTTGAAACACGTATTAATGGCAAAACCGTCCAATCAGAAAGCACCGAAAACCTACTATTTACCGTTGATGAAATTGTGAGCTATGCCAGCCAATATTTCACTCTCTACCCTGGAGACCTTATTTTTACTGGCACTCCAGGAACCACTCACGCGATGAGTGCTGGAGATATTGTAGAGGTTGAGGTAGAAGGTGTTGGTGTAGTGAGAAACACCGTCACCAAGCGCTAACACCTTACTTATCAACATTAAGTGTGAGAAAATAGGTCTCTTTGCTTATTAATAGACTCATCCAAGAACAGTATTATGCAACCTAAAACTGGTTTAGCCACAGCGCCCCATCTTTTCCAATACCCCAAATACTGGGCAGAATGTTTTGGAGCAGCTCCCTATTTGCCCATGAGCCGAGCCGAAATGGATGAACTGGGCTGGGATAGCTGCGATATTATTATTGTGACTGGAGATGCTTACGTTGACCACCCTAGCTTCGGGATGGCTGTTATCGGGCGTTTTTTAGAATCGCAAGGGTTTAGAGTGGGCATTATCGCGCAACCTGATTGGAAAAGCGCCGAAGACTTTAAACAACTAGGTGAGCCAAATTTATTCTTTGGAGTCACCGCAGGCAATATGGATTCGATGATCAACAAGTACACTGCCGATCTTAAAGTCCGTAACGATGATGCTTACACCCCTGATGCAGCAGCGGGTAAACGCCCCGATAGAGCAGTTACCGTTTACAGCCAACGGTGCAAAGAAGCCTATCGCTCGGTTCCTGTTGTGATAGGAGGGATCGAAGCCAGCTTAAGACGCATTGCCCAGTACGATTATTGGAGCAACGAAGTTCGCCGCTCAGTATTGATTGACTCTACCGCCGATATTTTACTTTACGGCAATGCTGAGCGAGCCATCGCCGAAATTGCTCATCAATTATCTCATGGTAGATCCATTACAGAAATAACGGATATTAGAGGTACAACCATCGTACGTAAGTCCTTACCAACTGGATGGGATGAGATTGACTCAACCCGTATTGATTGGCCAGGGAATATAGATAAGCTACCCAACCCTTATGAATACGATCAGTCACCGAGTACTTGCGATGTAAAATCAACAGAAGAAAAGCTAGGCATCACACCAGAACAATCGGATAACACAACCGCGGAACCTATTCGCATCGTTCCTATGCCGCTACATCGCAAAGTGGATTTAAACGATGATAAAACCTATATTCGTTTACCTTCGTTCGAAAAAGTAAGGGCTGACTCCGCACTTTATGCCCATGCCTCTAGGGTTTTACACCAAGAAGCTAACCCACACAATGCACGCCCGCTAGTACAAAAACACGGCAACCGTGAAATATGGGTTAACCCACCGCCCATACCATTAAAGACTGAAGAAATGGATGGCGTATTCGACTTACCCTTCCAACGAAGACCACATCCCAGTTATGGCGATGCCAATATCCCTGCATACGCCATGATTAACACTTCGGTCAACATTATGCGCGGTTGCTTTGGCGGCTGTACATTTTGCTCGATTACCGAACATGAAGGGCGCATTATTCAGAGCCGATCAGAAGAATCGGTATTACGCGAGATAGAAAAAATTCGTGATCAGGTACCCGGCTTTACAGGCTCTATTTCCGACCTTGGTGGCCCAACAGCCAACATGTACTTTTTAAAT
The DNA here is from genome assembly GCA_020628895.1 of Candidatus Endobugula sp. Lineage (GTDB taxonomy): Bacteria > Pseudomonadota > Gammaproteobacteria > Pseudomonadales > Cellvibrionaceae > Endobugula. The sequence continues at coordinate 30,838 of JAHDEM010000015.1, read as the reverse complement.
TGTAAAGACGACAAAATTCAAGCCAACTGCCGCAGGCTCTCTTGCGTTTACCCAAGCATTTGCAAAAACCTTATTACCGACCATAGCCGGACAACGAATCTATATCGCCGAGCACGAAAAATCCCAGGCATTAAACGCATCTCCATTGCATCAGGCCTGCGTTACGATCTCGCTATCGAAGATCCCGAATATGTCAAAGAACTCGTCACACACCATGTGGGCGGATATCTAAAAATTGCACCGGAACATACCGAAGATAAGACGTTGTCGATGATGATGAAGCCAGGTATGGGATCGTACGACACCTTCAAAAAACTTTTTGAAAAATATTCAAAAGAAGCAGGAAAAAAGCAATACCTTATTCCCTACTTTATTGCTGCGCATCCCGGCTGCGAAGATGAAGACATGCTAAACCTTGCCTTATGGCTAAAGAAAAATAAATTTCGGGCAGACCAAGTACAAACTTTCTACCCATCACCGATGGCACTGGCTACAGCGATGTACCATAGTGGTCGTAACCCGCTAAAAAAACTGAGCTACAAAAGTAGAAAGATGTTCACTGCACGCAATTTAAAGCAGCGTCGTTTACACAAGGCCTACTTACGATATCACGACCCCAAAAACTGGGACGATATTCGAGCCTCGCTGCAAGATATGAAACGCACAGATTTAATTGGCGATGGGCCACAGCACCTTGTTCCATCAAACAACACCAGTTCAAGAAATAGCTTAAGAAAAGGAAAGCAAAACTTTCAAAAAGCTCGCGGAGGACAGTGGGATAATCGTACTAATAAGACGACAAATAAAACGAAGGGTAAGAAAAGAAAGTAAGCCGCAACCGTTGCTCAATACTCTGCAGCCATGTAGTCCGGTGCTAAATTTTCGAAGCGCGTGTACTTGCCTACAAACGCCGCCCTACAAGTGCCTATCTCGCCATTACGCTGCTTGCCAATAATTAATTCGGCGATTCCTTTATCGGGACTATCTTCGTTGTAATAATCATCACGATAGATAAATAAAATCACATCCGCATCCTGCTCAATGGCACCTGATTCACGAAGATCTGAATTCATCGGCCGCTTGTTTGGTCGCTGTTCCACACCTCGGTTGAGCTGCGACAAAGCAATAACCGGACAATTATACTCTTTGGCCAAACCTTTCAATGACCGAGATATTTCTGATATCTCTTGTGTACGCCCTTCACTGGAACCTGCTATCTGCATGAGCTGTAAATAATCCACCATAATCAGCCCTGGATCACCGTGCTCACGAGCCGTCCGGCGAATACGTGCACGCATATCTTGCGGAGTCAGCCCACCAGTATCGTCAATAAATAGAGGAGCCCCTTTCATCTTTTGCACTGCAGAGGATAACTTGGGCCAATCTTCTTCTGTTAGCTGCCCATTACGAATTTTCCCCTGATCGATACGCCCAACCGATGAAATCATTCTCATGATTAACGACTCAGAAGGCATCTCCATACTAAAAACTAGTACGGGCTTTTTTTGGGTAAAAATAGCAGATTCAACAAAATTCAACGCGAGAGCTGTTTTCCCCATCGAAGGACGAGCAGCCAAAATAATGAGTTCTCCATTTTGCCAACCAGCCGTACGCTGATCCAAATCGGTAAGACCACTGGCTAAGCCCGTAATATCGCTTTTAGAGCGAAACAGGGCATCGATGCGCTCGACTGTATTTTTTAACAGCCCCTCCATGGCTTCTAGGCCACCCTCTTTAGGCCGCCCTTCTGCAATTTCCAGCACTCGCTTCTCAGCCAACTGCAACAGGTCCGTAGCATCTAGTCCTGCAGAGTCATAGCCTAAGCGGGATATTTCATTGGCGACACTGATAAGCTGCCTAATCGTGGCATGCTCTCTTACAATTTGCGCATAAGCAGCAATATTAGCTGCACTTGGGGTATTTTTCGCGATATCGGAAAGGTATCCCATACCACCTATGGTCTCGAGCTCATCATGACGAGAAAGCTCTTCTGCTAATGTGACAATATCAAAGGGCTGATCAGCCTCAGCAAGACGAGCAATAGCGGCAAATATCTGTGAGTGAGATGGCTTAAAAAAATCACCATTTTTAAGGACTTCAGCCACAGCATCGTAAAACTGATTAGCCAACATCAAGCCACCTAGAACAGCCTGCTCTGCTTCGGGTGAATGCGGCAATGGCTGAACAGAGGAGGCAACAGACTCATATTCAGTCTGCGGCATTTCATCAATGGCTAACATGTCCTGAGGATACATATAACACTACACACTATTATTTTGTATGGCGGCAAAAAACTCGATGATACATCAGCGAGCACAAACAAAAAAGGCATCACTAGATGATCTAGCAATGCCTCTTTACACTTTCTTTACATCAGAGAAATACCCCTAATGTAAATAACTATCCGTTACTCAGCAACAATAGATACTTTTACTACTTGAGTAATGTCGCTATGCACTTGAATATCAACATCGTATTCACCGACTTCACGCAACGCACCTTCCGGCAAACGAACTTCTGACTTAGATACTTCGACACCAGCACTAGTAATTGCATCAGCCAAGTCACGCGTACCAATTGAACCGAATAGCTTGCCTTCTTCACCAGCGTTAGCTTCGATAGTAACAGCAACAGAAGCTAACTGATCAGCACGAGCCTGAGCAGATGCTTTACTTTCAGCCGCTGCAGCTTCTAGTTCAGCTCTACGAGCTTCAAATTCAACCAAGTTTGACGCTGTTGCAGCCAGCGCTTTACCTTGAGGGATTAGGTAATTACGTCCAAAGCCAGCTTTTACCGCTACCTTATCACCAATACCACCTAATTTACCGACTTTCTCGAGTAGAATAACTTCCATCTCGCAATCCTCTTTAATTTAATCTTTAAATGCAATCACCTTGCTTTGTGCAAGCGACCACGAATATTAACCCAAGCATCCACAAACCCAATAAACATCACTATTGGCATAAACATGAACACCATCAAATAAAACAAAACTAGCCACGGTGTTGCCAAGCCTTTTGTATTGGCGAACTGATGAGCAATCGCTATAGCAACCAACAACAATGGCATGGCCAATAGGTTAGACCACCACCAATACTCATCTCCAAGATAACGTAAAAATACACATCCTAGGAAACAAATAACCGATGCCATAACGCCCAAACGAAGCGCATAAAACTCATCTCTAAACCCACCAGGGTTGTACAACAATGATTGTAACCAACGCCCAAACAGCACACCTGTGATACTGTTAAATGCGAAGATATAGGCTATAACACCTGATATTCCCGCCTTGGATAACAAACTACTAAATACAACCTGTTCTGCATCGGGTGATTCCACTGATGCAGCCGTTAATTGAGACTTAAACGACTCAACAACAATATCTACTGCCTCTGAAGCAAACAACAATACAGAGCCAGACACCAAACAGGAGGTTGCAATTGCCACTACAATCATTAGAGGCAGCGAGATAGTGGACCTCAATACTAACGCCGGAATATAAACGACAACCAACGACAGCAAGGTAATCCACACAACAACAGAACTATCGTCACCAAATACCAACGATAAAATTGCTGGCAACAACCCCAACAACAATACTAATGTGCCTTCAACAGCACCTTTGCGCAAAGTGACTAGCGCTACAGCGGCTGGCGTTAGCAGAGGAATCACGTATCCAAATATTGCTATCGTACCCGCTTGTAAACGCCCACGCATAATAAATTCAGCTAGGGCGCGCATAACTAATTACTTATCGTGCCCGTCCGTATAAGGTATCAACGCTAGAAAGCGAGCGCGCTTAATGGCAGTTGACAACTGACGCTGGTACTTTGCTTTAGTACCCGTAATACGGCTAGGAACAATTTTCCCAGTTTCTGAAATATAGGCTTTTAAGGTTTCTAAATCTTTATAATCGATTTGTTTAGTACCTTCAGCAGTGAAACGACAAAACTTACGACGACGAAAAAAACGAGACATTATGCTTGCTCCTCTTGTGTTTCGGCATCAGCGGGAGCCGCTGGCGCTGCTTGTTGCGGTGCTTCTGAACGCTCTTCTCTACGTGTACGACGCTCACGACCTTCTTTTTCGGCTTTCATGATGAACGACTCTTCAACAATCGCTTCATCTGTACGAATAACCATATGACGCAACACAGCATCGTTATAACGGAAAGTCGTTGTTAATTCTTCTAAGACAGTATCGCTGCACTCAACATTCATCAATATGTAGTGTGCCTTATGCACTTTATTGATTGAATAAGCTAGGTGGCGACGACCCCAATCTTCTAAACGGTGAACTTGTCCACCATCTTCTTTTATAGTTGCGGTATAGCGCTCGACCATACCAGACACTTGTTCACTCTGATCAGGATGAACAAGGAATACAATTTCGTAATGACGCATATTATTTTCCTTACGGGTTAATGCTTCCCTATATAGCGAGCCACAGTTATGACTAAAAGGTGAAGCAAGGAATAAAACGAGCTTTCTAAAAAACAACTCACTTTTGTTTATACCCTCAAAACAGCGCAAATAATTTCACGCCTACAAACCATGGCCAACTATTGAATGATCAATACTTCCAAGTCAAATGAGGGGCGCGAATTGTAGAGTATTTAAACAACGAATTCAAGCCATATTCTACCCCTTGGACAAGAACTATGTTTGGCAATCTAAATTAGAGGACCACTAATCAGCAGATCAGTGTATAACTGAGAAAAGAAATGGGGCCAAAATTACACAGACACCCTATTTTATAAACTTTATTCATTAAAAGATGAAAAGAGTTAAGTGACAAAAAGTATTCCTTAGCAAACCTTTCCCCGCCATTTTAACTGGGGGCTACCCAAAACACTCTTTATATAACCTAATTTCAACCACAACAGATGCTTCCAAGACCCTTTATGAATTACACCTTTGATTTACGCCCTCCTTGGCGAATTACTGTCCTTAAAAAATTGCAAACTAACGAACCTCCTAGTAACCCTTTTTTATATCCCTATTAATCTATAAGTGCTTCCAAGCTCCCTTGTACCTTTCTGCTAAACCTTCCATGTTAATAGTTTCATCCCTGCAGAATATTTTCAAATATAGGTCATCCAAGACCCAATCTATTCCTTTAGTAAAACCATAATTGCATCCGTGCCTCCTTTTTCCTTTACTTATCGCCGTCCCTGGCGAACTTCTATCCTTACGAACATGCTCTCGTCGAGAACCAGCCATACCACCCTAATTCCTTTTGGTATTTGCCTTTCCTTTAGCTTGGCCTAACGCTCGCCCCAAAAACATATTTGGTAATATATCACCAAATAAATTCATTGCAAGTATTTTTTTATACATTGCTCAAAAAAAGTACTCTCAAAACATTAATCCAACCAAAGTTGTATAGAAATCAACCAACCAAATAGATAACATACTTAGCAGGTGAAAACTTTTCACGAGGACCATTATTGTGTATATTGGGTGACCAACGACCAAATATTCTTATGCGATCACCCAAAGAACTTATCACTCAGTCCTTTTACCGCTTACTCAGCGGTATAGTCCGCCTTGGATTAAGAAATGGAGTCACCTTCAAAGAGTTTGCAGCCATAAGCAAGCAGCTTTATGTTCGTACAGCTGCTGAAGAGTATGGTTTGCAGGGTCGGCAAACCAATATGGCAAGAATCGCCTTGATGACAGGCTTGGACCGCAAAGAGATAAAAAAGGTGATAGGAACAATTGGAAAACATTATGAAGTGCCGGCGCCGCCGGATCGAATGGCTAAAATCCTCACCGCTTGGCATGAAAACTCAGAGTATGTTGATGACAATAAACAGCCTCTAGAGATTCCAATAGATGGGCCTGCACCTAGCTTTGAGCATCTAATCAAATCATATGGCGGCGATATTGCTACGGTAACTGTCTTGAGAGAATTCAAGCTTTCTCAGACCATTTCAGAGAGCCCAGATGGAAGTATAACCGTCAACAAACGCTACTACGTGCCTAATTATCAAAGTGACAGAAAAAAATCACCTGAATTAGTAAACCCCGAGGCTATTGCTCAAGGCAGCAGCATGCTCGTGGACCACATTAATACTATTTTCCATAATTTATACAGAGAAAACCTAGATCAACGCGAGAGACTGGATTTAAGAGCAACCAATGTTTCTGTTCGCAAAGATGCAGTGAATGATTTCTACCAACTCATCGACCGCAAGGGAATGGAATTACTTGAAGAAGCAGATTTATGGTTAACTGAACACGAAGCTGATGATCCAGCAGAGGACTGTCAGAGACTAGGTATCGGTCTTTATTTTATCGATGGACCAAATGATAGTTTCACTACGGATAGTGACTCGGAGTAATAATGAAACGGACTGAAAAGTTTATACTCATAGGAGGATTCACTTGTATTGCAAGCACTTTTGGCATTGCATCTAACATCGAAGTAATCGACCAGTATTTTTCAGGCCATTTTGTATCAGAGCACAAGAACCACCAACTTGGACTTGATACGCACCGAACCATTGATTCTTTTAAAACCACTTCTGGAGAATCAGCCAAACTTAACATATCCACCAGAACCCTCTCTGACAACTCTCTTACGCAATTAGCAGATACCAGCCAAAGTAATGGGCATCATTCCATTAAAAAATCATCGATTATCAACAATGAACCTGAAATTAGTATCGTAGGCATCGATGGCACTGGTAGGCCAGAACCAATTCCTGCTGAGGGTATTGATGGGACTGGTAAGCCAGAACTGATACCACTAACAGGTATTGATGGGACTGGTGCACCAAAACCGATTCCTTCTGAAGGTATTGACGGGACTGGTAGACCAGAACCACTGCCTGCTGAGGGGATTGATGGTTCAGGAGGCCCCGTAGTTAAAGACATAGCAGACGCCCCCAAAATCTATGACACTATTGAAATTATCTCTAATGCCACAGCATTAGGTACATTAGAAAGATCGGACGGAAGCTTCATTGTTAATGGCATTACCTTTATCACAACTGAAGATACGAAGATCACTATTGATGGCTCTACCAATAACGATATCTCTGAGCTACGTAGCGGACATGTGGTTACCATTAAAGGCAAGGTAGATGAAAACAACAACGGTATTGCCACCGAGATTATCTACAACACACAAATCAGTGGTGAAATCACCGAGATAAACGGAAATGTAATTACTGTATTAAAACAAACCATTATCTTGGACGAGGAAACTGTATTCGGCGGTAGTGCAACAAAACTATCCGACTTAAAAGTAGGCGACACCATTAATGCTAGTGGACATCTACTATCGAATGGCGACCTTTCTGCCACGCGCATAGAACGAACTGAGGACACTACCGACAAAATTATCGGCCCAATCTCTGGGTTAAATACTCAGAACGAAACGTTCTTAATTAATGACTTAACCATTGGCTATGGCTCGATTGCAACACTCGCAACGAGCCTAGAAAATGGTATGACAGTAAACATTACTGGTAGCGTCGACGGTGAAGATTCAAATGTGCTCAATGCCACTTCTGTAAATACCGTAGAGCCAGCAATCGGCACTAATGGTGATAACGAAACGAAACGCATAGAACTCGAAGGTTTTATTACCCAGTTCACCGATGCAAGTAGTTTTAAAGTTGGTGGCATTAGTACTTCTACGGATTACCAGACGGTGTTTGATGGTAACGATCGCAAGGATCTTGAATTAAATGTCAAGGTAGAAGTTGAAGGATCCCTGAATAACGACAATATCTTAGTGGCAGAAAAAGTCATTTTTCTCACCGCAGGGCTTACTAGCCACAAAAATAGAGGAAAGATTTCATCGTCTACAGAAACCTTTAAGTGGAAAGATGTAGGAGCAAAGGCTTACCGTTTAATGGTCATGAACACTAACCATGAAGTGCATTATGATGAGACGTTTGACGGCAATACCCTCTCTACGATTGTTGAAAACTTACCATCCAATGCATCTAATTTTGCCGTGCATTTATTTACCCAACAAGGAGAGTTTTGGTATGAGAAAAAATACAATCTCCAAGGTTCAGGTGAATCTGAAAGCGCATCACTCACTAGCCATTCCCATGGAGAAATTTTAGAAAACACTACAGAAACATTTACATGGAATTATGTAGCAGGCGCCGACTCATACCGTTTGCGTATTTTTGATGCCCCGACCAACAAGAATTATTATGACAATGTCTTTACTACACCAGAGGCTGTAACACTAAGCAGCTTGCCTACCAATGGTGCAGATATGACGATACAGTTGTCTACTTTCCACAATGGTTGGGAATCGGCTAAATATTATGATGTCAAAAGCCTGCAAATCATGAAAAATGCAGAGCTACTTAGTCATCAGGACGGACAACAGTTAAAGCAGGAAACAGAAACTTTTTTCTGGAACGATGTAGGGGCTGAGGCTTATGAACTTAGAGTTGCAAGAACTACTATCAAAAAGGATGATACTTATGATTGGTTTGAAGTCGTTAGCTTAGAAACATTTGATGGATCAACTACTTCGGCAACAATTAACAACTTACCTATTAACGGTGCACAAGTTCAAATTCGGCTGCGCACTCGACACAATGGTGCTTGGGGGAAATACGAATACTGGCTCACCGGTGCCCAGAAGATATCCTCAGCAGAATTAACCAGTCATGAAAACAATGACATAATAACTTCAAATGGCCAAATATTGACCTGGTCAGAAGTACCCGAAGCAGAGAAATACCATTTAACCATCAGAAATCCCGTTGTTGACTCTGAGAAACGACTTTCTGAAGATTACGATAACTTCGTCACTTCAGCGACAATTAACAATCTTCCCAAAAGCAATGCCATCGCTCAAGTGACATTAAGCACCAGACACAATGGCTATTGGGCTCACAATACATACAATGTTCGTGGCACTGGTGAACTACCCTCGGCCGACATTACTAGCCATACCGGAAACCAAATAATCACCACACCTTCGATCACAATTACTTGGAATGATGTGAACGCAGATGTCTACCATCTAAAAGTAGAAAATCGTTCATCCAGCCCATGGACAAAACTACATAACCAAGAACATGGTCCAGAAACGACTTCGGTCTCTCTAGAAAATTTACCCGACAACAGCAATCTGTTCATTACCATCTCTACCAAACACGAAGATTGGTGGAGTAAGAACGAGAGGTTCCTTATTACTCGGCTCGTTGCTTCTGATAGCGTAGAAAAAACACTGACTCATATAAAGGTCTCAGGTTCACTAGAAATATCTGCAGATAATTTCATTGTTAACGGTATTACCTTTACCACCACTGAAGATACCAAGATCACTGTTGATGGCATAACCAAGACCGACACCTCTGCATTACGTAGCGGCCAGGTAGTGACAATTAAAGGTAATGTCGATGAAGACAACAATGGTGTTGCCACCGAGATCATCTACAATACACAAATTAGTGGCAAAATTACTGAAATAACTGACAAGTCAATCACTGTACTCAAACAAAGCATTGTCTTACATGAAGAAATTCTGTTCGGAGGCACTGCAACACAACTATCCGACTTGAAGGTAGGCGATACTATAAGTGCCAGCGGGTATCTGTTATCGAATGGTAGTCTTTCTGCTACTCGTATAGAGCGAACAGAAAACACCACTGATAAAATTATCGGTCCAGTTTCTGAGTTAAATGCACTAAACGAAACCTTTTTAATCAACGGCTTAACTATCGACTATGGCTTAGTTGCAACACTAACAACGCCTCTAGAAAATGGCATGACCGTAAACGTTACAGGAACAGCCGACAACCTAAATGCCGACGTACTTAATGCCACCGCTGTCGATACCGTCAGCTCAATCACCGATAGTAGTGGTAGCAACGAAACACAGCGTATTGAACTAGAAGGCTTTATTACTCAATTTACCAGCGCCGACGAGTTTAGCATTGGCGGCATTAGCACTTTGACTAACTTCCAAACACAGTTTATTGGTAATGAACGCGAAGACCTTCAGTTAAATACCAAAGTGGAAGTAGAGGGTTACCTAGATAACAACAACGTATTAATAGCAGAAAAAGTTCTATTTCTAACCGCAGGACTCACAAGCCACAAAGATAGAGGAAAGATTTCATCATCCACACAGACCTTTGAGTGGAACAATGTGAATGCAAAAGCTTATCGCTTAATCGTCATGAATACCAATCACAAAGTGCATTACGATCAAGTATTTAATGGCAATACACTATCTACAGTTGTTGAGAACTTACCACCAAACAACTCAAGCTTTGCCGTACATTTATACACCCAGCAAGGAAGTTTTTGGTATAAGAAAACGTACAACCTTAATGGCGCCGGCGAGGTAAGTAGTGCGCTACTCACCAGTCATGCACATGGTGATGTATTAACAAACACAACGGAGACATTTAACTGGAGCTATGCAGAAGGCGCTGATTCTTATCGTTTACGTATTTTTGACCCTTCTACCAATAAAAATTATTACGACAATACATTTACTACACCTGAAGCAGTAACACTCAGCGACCTGCCAACTAATGGGGCAGATATGACTGTTCAGATATCTACTTTCCATAATGGGTGGGAATCCGCTAAATATTATGATTTAAAAAGCGTAAAGCTATTACTCAACGCGACTTTAACCAGCCATACCAACAATCAACAACTGACCAGTGGTACTCAGACATTTACCTGGGATGATGTTGGTGCTGACGCCTACGAGTTCAGTGTCATAAGAACCGTTATCCAAAAGAACCAAACTTATGATTGGTATGAGACCGTAAGCTCACAAACGTTTAATGGATCAACCACATCTGTAACTATTGATAACTTACCTATCAACGGTGGACAAGTTCTAATCCGGTTGCGAACTCAACACAATGGGGCATGGGGGAAATATGATTACTGGTTTACAGGTGTTAATACGATTGCCTCCGCAGAATTAACCAGTCATAGCAATAACGATATCATGGCTGATGATAGCCAAACATTCACTTGGTCAGAAGTACCTGAAGCAGACAAATACCAGTTAACCATCCGAAATCCGGTGATTGACTCTAACAAACGGTTTTCTGAGGACTACGATAACTTCATCACCTCAGCAACCATTAATAATCTTCCCAAAAGCAATGCTGTTGCCCAAGTCACATTAAGCACTAGGCACAATGGGTACTGGGCTCATAAGACATACAACTTGCGTGGTATCGGTGATGAACGAATTACCGCCACTATTAACAGTCATACAGAAGATCAAAAAATCAGTACACCTTCGGCTACGATTTCTTGGAATGATGTCAATGCAGATGGCTACCACTTAAGAGTACAAAATCGCTCATCTAGCCCGTGGAAGAAACTACACGATCAAGAACATGGGTCAGAAATAACATCAGTAACTTTAGAAAATTTACCTAGTAACGCTCTACTATTTATCACCATATCAACTAAACATGGTGATTGGTGGAGTAAACAAGAAAGATTTATTCATACACAGACCAATCAGTAATAAGTGATACTAATAGGAGATGAGCAATGAAAGGACAAAGCATTTCGCTTTATAAGGACAAACAAACCTGCTAAGAAAAGATTGCTGGTATTAACAATAGAATAACTCGCTATTTGTTGTACCGTGCTAGCTTTTAATAGACAGTAAGTACTTTACGGAAATAATATTGTAATGTCGTTATCGATGAAAATAATAGCATGCATCACGCTCACCGCTGTAGTCGGTGCGTTTGCTATTGAGTCGGATATTGATTTATCTCGGCTAACCACATTACAGTCATCGCACGTCTCTTCCAATAACGAAACTAACAATCCAGCGTCTTCCGAAAAAAGCACCGCTTTACAATTTTTTAATGACCTATTAAGCGGGTTTACTTC
>JAHDEM010000015.1:0-18865 GCA_020628895.1 Candidatus Endobugula sp. | reverse complement strand
GGCGGACAACCTAAACCAAACTCCGGGATTGATGGTACCGGCGGACAACCTAAACCTGAATCAGGGATTGATGGCACCGGAGGACTGCCAGAACAGATCGTTGAGCAAGACTCACCTGTTACAGATCCACAGCCAGGCAAAGAATTAGAGCCGCCCGAATACCCACAGCCTCCTGAGCCTCCTAAAGCGCCTGTTATTGCTAACTCGACCGCTATAGGAACACTGGAAAAAGTGGGCGATAAGTTTATCGTTAATGGTATTGAATTCGAAATTACCAAAGACACCAAAGTCATTGTTGATGGCGATGTTGAGGTTGATGCATCTAAATTGAAAGATGGACAAACAATCACTATTAAAGGTTTTGTTAAACCTACTGAGGTTCAGCCTACAGATGCTAATGACAACGGTAATGAAAATACAACAGAGCTACCTGACAGCGAGATTAATAACGACAGCAGTAGTACGACTACTCCTGAACACAAACAAGGTATCGCAACAGAGCTTATTTACAATACACAAATCCAAGGGGAAATTAGCAAAGTCACCAATGAATCACTGACAGTGCTAGGGCAGACGATCGTTTATCACAAAGATATTCTATTTGTTGGCTTTAACAATGCAGATAGTACAAATAACCAAACGGGTCTACCAAAACTAGGCGATACTATTATTGCGAGTGGTTTTGTATTATCAAATGGTGAGTTATCGGCGACTCGAATTGAAAAAATCAACAGTGAAGCTAATGATGAGCAAGCTCCTTCAGACCAACTAATAGGCCCTGTATCTCATCATGATAGTCTGCATTCAACGTTTTTGATTAACGGACTCACCGTTCATTATGATCCAATGGCAGTAGGATTTAAGATAGAAGATGGCATAACGATGAGGGTGGTTGGTACCTTAAAAGATCAGCCCCTACATACGCTTGATGCAAGCCATATAGAAAAAGTGGAATCTTCGCTCGGCAACGACGACAAGCAAAAGCAGTATGTTGAACTTGCAGGCTTTATCACCGAATTTAATTCTGACTCTGACTTTAGTGTGGGTGAGATCCCTATTTTCACTGATTATCAAACAACGTTTATCGGCAATGATCGTGAAGACCTCGGTTTAAATACTAAAATCGAAGTCGAAGGTTATTTAGACAACAATAATGTATTGATTGCCGAAAAAGTAATCTTTTTAACGGCAGAATTAATCAGTCATACAGACCGAGACACTCTCTCGTCTTCAACACAAACATTTGAATGGAACGATGTGAATGCCGAGGCCTATCGATTGCGAGTGGTAAAGCTAGGCCACGAAGGTTTTTATGATAAAACATTCGATGGTGATACAACCTCTACCACCATTAGCGGATTGCCAGAAAATTCGACCTCATTTTATCTGATGCTATATACCCAACAGGGAGAATTTTGGTCTAAGAAAGTCTATATATTTGAAGGCCATAAAAAGTTAGAGCATGCCAAGTTAAGTAGCCACAACCATAAGGATATATTAACCGGTACCAGCACCACTTTTACTTGGGATGCGGTCCCTGAAGCCGAAGGCTATCGCCTACGTATCTTTGATTACATCACTGGACATAATTACTACGAACAAAGTTTTAATGAACCGCAGGCTGCCACCGTACGCAATCTCCCCGATAATGGGGCAGACATTAGTGTTTTTCTAACCACGATACACAATGGTTGGGGGGCAAATGAATACTACCACCTAACTAGTGCTCAGCTGGTTAAAAATGCAGAGATCACTAGCCACGTTAATGGACAGAAGCTAAGCAGCAGTACACAAACATTTACCTGGGACGACGTCGGTGCAGAACAATACCAATTAAGCATTAGTAATAATGGAGTAAAAGTGATCGATTGGATGGACTTTGACAGTTCAACCACTTCCGTTACTTTGCGCAACTTACCTAAGAGTAATAGTGAGATTATTGTTAAATTACGAACTAAACACTCAGGCTGGGCCTCTAAAGAGTATACCTTTTATGGTGCAGGCGAAATCGATGAGGCGGAATTATCTAGCCATCAACACAATGATCCTATTAAACAAGGAGGCACTGAAACCTTCAAGTGGTCGGAAGTACCTGAAGCAGAGAAGTACCAATTAGAGCTTAGAAACTCAAACAATATCGCCGATAGTTTCCGATTCCGTGAAGATTATGATTCATTTATTACTTCAGCCACAGTAGACGACTTACCCCGCAACAATGCCGTCATTCGCTTAATTTTAAGCACTCTACATAACGGTTATTGGGTCAATAAAGAATATAAATTACATGGCTCTGGTGAACTCGACGATGCAGATATTACCAGCCATAGCAATGGCCAAACTATCAATGCATCATCCATCGACTTAGCTTGGAATGATGTAGATGCCGATGAGTATTACCTCACCGTTTTGGATTATCACAACAGAAAAACTGAGTTTCATTCACAGTCTTACAGCCCAGATATTACATCAGCAACTGTCGAAAACTTAGCTGATAACACCGAGTTACATATCACTATCTATACTCGACATGGTAACTGGTGGACTGCGAGAGGGATCAACGTGATTGTTGACAACCCTCCACCGAGTGAAGCGCAATCACATGAAGCTGACCACAAACCAGGGATGAGTAGACCCTCCGTCACAACGGATTTGACCATCACTGGAACATTGCAGAAGCTTAATGATGAGCTGACAATCAACGGGATTACTTTTACCACAACAGACAGTACTAACTTCATTATCAATGGCAATAGTAACCGTGATGTTTCCGCTCTATACAGTGGGCAAGTAGTCACTATCAAGGGTATTGTGGATGAGTATAACCGGGGCGTTGCTACCGATATTTTGTATCACTCTCATGTCAGCGGCAAAATCACGCAGGTTTCTAGTGCCTCGCTCACCGTCCTAGAGCAAACAATCCTCTTACCTGAAGGGGTTATCGTGGAAGGAACAGCAGCTCAACTTTCTGATCTTGTTGTGGGAGATACGGTCAATGTAAGCGGATATTTATTGGCCAACGGTGACCTATCAGCAACACATATCAATAGAACAGATACTGGGACTAATCAATTAATTGGTGCTATTTCTGAGCTGGATACCATTAACGAAACCTTTGTCATTAACGGCATGACTGTGGACTACAGTTCAGCCACCAACTTACCTGAACTCGCCAACGATAATATGGTTAACATTAAAGGGGAAGTCGATGAGAATACGCCTGCAAGATTAAACGCTAGTACAGTCAACAACGGTATATTGGAGCTCGAAAGCAACGATTCTATTAAAATTGAAGGATTTATTACTCGCTTTAATTCTGCGGAGGATTTTAGAACAGGGCTTATGGCCGTTTTTACCGACTACCAAACGGAATTTATCGGAGGAGAACGGAATGACCTTGATTTGAATAACAAAATTAAAGTTGAAGGGTATTTAGACCAAAACAATGTATTAATAGCGGAAAAAATCCTCTTCTTAACAGCCGAACTGATCAGTCATACCGATAGGCAAGCCATTTCTTCTTCAACAGAAACATTTACATGGAACGATGTCGATGCCAAGGCCTATCGGGTGAGAATTGCCAAGGAAGAAGTGTCCGATTTTTATGATAAAACATTTGATGGTGACACAACATCAATAACTATAAACGGGCTCCCTAAGACTACGACTCCATTTTATTTTATTCTCTACACCCAACAGGGAGAATTTTGGTCTAAAAAAGTCTACGTATTTACAGGCAGCAAAGAATTAGAGCATGCCAAGTTAAGCAGCCATAAGCACGGCGATACATTGACAGACACCAGCACTACTTTTACTTGGGATGCGGTTCCTGAATCCGAAAGCTATCGCTTACGTGTGTTTGACTATCATTCGAACACAACTTATTTTGAACAAACCTATACAACCCCCGAGGCAGTCACTGTATATGACCTCCCTACCAACGGCGCCGACGTTTATGTTGATTTATTCACTAAACAAGGTATCTGGGAATCTAAAGAAAGCTACGAGTTAACTAGTGCACAATTATCCGAAAATGCGCAAATCATCAGTCATACTAATGGCCAACGGCTTACTAGCACCACAGAAACATTTGTTTGGAATGATGTTGGTGCACAGGAGTATAGTTTCAGAATAGCAAAAGGTAGACCCAGTGGTGGCATAGAGATAATAGACCTACTCACTCTCGATGGCTCAACAACCTCGGTTACTCTAGATAACTTACCTATCAATGATGCTGATATATTTATCCGGTTACAAACCAAACACAGCGGCTGGGCAAAAAAAGATTATAGCTTCAAAGGTCTAGGAGAAATTCCTGCGGCAGAATTGTCTAGCCATCGACACAATGACTCTATTGAGGAAGAAGGTAGTGATAATAAAAAAGGGATTGAAACCTTTAGTTGGTCGGAAGTGCCACAGGCTGAGAAGTACCAGTTAGAATTTAGAAATCCTAATAATATTACCGATAGTTTCCGATTCCGGGAGGACTATAATTCATTTATTACTTCAGCCACTTTCGATAACTTACCTCGCAACAGTGCCGTCATTCGCTTGATTTTAAGTACCTTGCATAACGGTTATTGGGTCAATAAAGAATATAAACTCTATGGCTCTGGTGAACTCGACGATGCACACATTACTAGCCACAGCAATTTCCAAACCATCAATACTTCGTCCATCAACTTAACGTGGAATGATGTCGATGCCGATGAATACCATCTCACTGTTATCGATTTTAAAAACAGTCGAAATAAGTTCCATACACAACCTTATAGTTCGGATACCACATCAGCGACCATTGAAAACTTACCTGATAATACCGAACTGTATATCGCCATCTATACTCGACATGGCGACTGGTGGAAGCCAAATGGAATTAGAGTTACCGTGGACCTCTCAGCCGAAGCTGACTAAGCCCGTTTACACGAAGTTGGCTAAAAATGAAAATTAGGCAAATTTTCTGGATAACAACATCCTAACAATAATCAGAACATTGCAGAAACAAGGCAATGATTTTTCGTCACATTGTCACATATACCAACGCAATATAACTTCTTCTAGAAGAAGACCATAGAAATATTTATATTTCCCCTGTTATCTCGTATAGTAAGAGTATTCCCCCACTTTCTTTGAGGTAAAGCCCATAATGAAACCCTTTGTTTTTAACACCACCAAATCCATTATTAACGAATCTGGCGCACTTAAAAATATTGCAGACATTTGCCGTCAACAACATATGAGCAAACCCTTAATTGTGACCGACCAAGGTATTGTGAGTGTCGGCCTGATGAGCCAATTAGAGGAAGCGCTTAACGCCGGACAAATGCCATACAATAGTTACACCGACGTTGTAGCTGATCCACCAGAAGCCATTGTCTATGAAGCATTAAAAGTCCTCAAAGAAGGCAATAATGATGGTGTTATTGGCTTTGGTGGCGGCAGTTCGATGGATACTGCAAAACTGATTGCCTTAATGGCAAAATCGGGGGAATCTCTTGAGGACATCTACGGTGTTGGCAATGCCAAAGGTCAACGCCTACCGTTAATCCTTATACCAACAACAGCAGGTACAGGTTCAGAAGTGACTGCCGTGGCTATTGTGACCACAGGAGAAACAACTAAAGCAGGAGTCGTTGCTACTCAATTATACCCTGATGTTGCTTTATTAGATGCGGAGCTGACGCTTGGATTACCACCTCATATCACTGCCGCTACTGGTGTTGATGCGATGGTTCATGCTATTGAGGCCTATACCAGCGCGCGCCTTAAAAATGCCTATGCAGACATGCTAGCCAAAGAAGCTTTATCTTTACTAAGCAGAAATATTATGAAGGCAACCCATGAAGGTAGTAATGTAGAAGCACGACAAGCTATGCTTCTAGGTGCATGCCTAGCTGGACAAGCGTTTGCCAATGCACCAGTTGCAGCTGTGCATGCACTGGCTTATCCTCTGGGCGGTCATTATCATATCCCTCACGGACTCAGCAACTCTCTCGTATTACCTTATGTGATGCGATTTAACGCGGTGGAAGCCAAAGAACAATATGCCGAACTTGCCCCAGTGATTATGGGTACAACAGTTGAGGGCGATGCAGAAACGGTTACCGAAGCATTGATTAGCTATATCGAAAAACTGATCACCGACCTCGGACTACCAAACACGCTAAAAGACGTAAAAGTTCCTGAAGAAGACTTACCTATGTTAGCGAGTGACAGTATGAAACAACAGCGACTACTCATTAATAATCCAAGAGAAGTCACAGAAGCCGACGCATTGTCTATTTATCAAGCAGCATTCTAATAACACTCCTCCTCAAAGCCCTATCTAGAAGATAGGGCTTTGAAAACGATATAACTCTCCCTAACTAGTAGTTAACCACCATCTTTTACATTTTTCTTTCTATACTTACCCCTCAATTACAATCTTCCATTCTGCCAAATGTTGAAATATGTGCCATAATCGGCATATAAAAACAAACAATTAACTTATAGACATCAAAATAAATAACTGCAGTTTAAGTAACTTATGGATAAATTAGATTTTATGAAACATCCTAAGTTTGCAGAAAGATTCAATCAAGCCGTATCCCTTGCTGGAGTGGAAAGTACTCAAAAAGCATTGGGGAAATTGTTAGGTGTCAGTGAAGTCATGATTTGGAGCTATCGTAACGGAGAAAAATTGCCTCGCATGGCAATGGCTCTAAAAATGGCGGATGAATTTGGTGTTTCGGTCGACTGGTTACTACAAGGAAATGGTGAACCAATCAATTTGGCAAAGCCAACTAAATCAACCAAAGCTAGAACACGCCCACTACGCAAATCCACTCAAGAGATTGTCGATTTTGTTGAGACACTCACCGAAGCCGAGCGCAAAAAAGCACTTAAAATTTTGGCGCTGACTTTTACAGGCAAATAAAATCTACGCCTTACTCACTCAAATAAATACGTTTACGACTGTCGCTGCCTTAAGGCCTCAA
Source organism: Candidatus Endobugula sp. (assembly GCA_020628895.1). Taxonomy (GTDB): domain Bacteria; phylum Pseudomonadota; class Gammaproteobacteria; order Pseudomonadales; family Cellvibrionaceae; genus Endobugula. The sequence continues at coordinate 11,891 of JAHDEM010000015.1, read as the reverse complement.
ACAAGCAGATGCCTGTTGCAACCGATACATTTAAGCTGCTGACTTCCCCCATCATTGGGATACGAATCAGTGAATCACAACGCTCTCGCGTTAACCGTCGCAGACCTTTACCCTCAGCCCCCATAACAATGGCTAACGGACCCTTTAGGTCCATTTGATAATGGTTCTGCTGAGCCTCACCTGCTGCACCAACCACCCAGACACCTTGAGACTGCAACCACTCCAACGTGCGAGATAAGTTAGTCACTCGCACTAATGGCAACACTTGAGCCGCACCACAAGCCACTTTAATGGCCGCGGGGCTCAGTGATGCAGAATTATCTTTCGGGACAACAACAAACTGTATACCCGCCGCCTCGGCCGAGCGAATACAAGCACCTAGATTATGCGGGTCGGTTACCCCATCAAGAACCAATAAAAAAGGCGTTTCACCCTCTGAGATAAGCTTTGATAAGCGGCTTTTCAGAAAAGCCTCATCATAAACTTCTGCCACGGGCGCTGTAATAGCAATAACCCCCTGATGGTTACCCTGAACCATTTGATCAAGTTTTTCTCTGGTGATAATACTCACAGGAATCGAATGCTTCTCCCCTATAGAGCGGATAGACTGCAAACGTTTATCATTGCGCCCTTTTAACAGTAGCAGTTGTTGAATACGTTTTGGCGACCCATCTAGTAACGCCTGCACAGCGTGTAAGCCAAATACGACCTCCTCGGCCTCCATAAAACTCTCCAATGATCTCTTACTTTTTACTGATATACTAAACATTCGCCCATAATGGCGCTTGCTACAAAACTCACTCTAGCGAATCCAACTCGTAAGTGACCGAGACAGATGCTGACACCATAACATCCCCCGAAACAATCGGTGGAGCAATACTACTGGCCTGATCCGCCATCAAACGACTCGTTTTCATGAACGCTTCAGACTCAATGTGCACATTGGACGCAACAGTGTTATCTAAATTTAGCGATAGTGTTCGAACAATACGATCTCCACTGGCCGCCGCTAGCGTTTGCGCATCCTCTTTGGCATTTTTCATCGCTTGGGTAATCGCCTGTGCTCGATATTGGCGAGGGTTTGATAAACCAAAGGACATTGAGTGCACTTGATTAGCGCCAGCAGCCGTTGTCTTGGCAATAATATCACCAATACTAGCTATCTTAGTGGTCGTCACTAGTAAACGGTTATTCACTCTATAACCAATGATCGACGGTTTCCACCCAGAGCCTGCATTATTCGGTCGCGATGACCACACTGGCTGTACACGAAACTGTTGAGTTTGATATTCGTCTGATGACAACCCCAACAACCGCAGGGCCCGCTCTAGTGCTTGCATTTTTTTACTGTTATCGGCAATCGCCTTTTTCACATTGGCAGATTCACTCATCACCCCCAACGAAACAGACACCTGGTCTGGGGCAACCATTAATTGCGCCTCACCACGAACATATAACTGACTCATGGCTTCTTGAGGATCAGCCAACGCATTCAAAGAAGCAACAATCGCTATAACTACAAGAGTCATGCGAATAACCATCAAACCAAAAAATACCCTAACACGGCCTTCCATATTTTACTCCTTTTACACTTATCACTTTGCAACCATCAATGCCAGTTTACTGAGCACCAAAAACCCGCTTTAGCAGCTCGGTGGTACGTTTAACAGGGTTTTTACGAATTTCTGCTTCTTCTTGTGCCAAGTAATGGAAAATACCATTCAGTCCTCCATCTACCACATGCCCAATGAGGTTCGCTTTAATATCAGGAACAAAGGGGATTGATTGATAGTCACCCATCACATCATCATACAACGCGATTGCACCAACTTCAGATAGACTTTGCTCTACGACAGGCTCCATTTCTTTGCTCAAGGCTGGTGTCATTTTTGACTGAAAATAACGTGTTGCAGCATCGTCTGATCCATTATAAATGGTCTTAATATCATCGAAGCTCATTTGTTTAATCGTTTCCACAAATAACGTCTTGGCTTTAGGTACCGCATTTTCAGCTGCGCGATTTAAACTGACTTCGAGATCCTCTAAACTTCCTCCTAAACCTACTTTATCTAGCCATTTTTTAACCGTTTGCATTTGTTCCGGCAGTGGAATACGAATAGTAGGATCGCCATTAAAACCCTCTTCCTTACCTAATTTAGAAACCACTCGTTGACTACCAAGATCCAGTGCCTGCTTAAATGCAGCCGTCAGATCTGCCGAAGAAAGTAACTGCTTACTAACATTGGAAGTACTATTTTCCTTGGTATCAGATGAAGATAAATGCTCGCTAACGGCTTCTGTTAACTTGTCAAACCAGCTAGCTGATGCGGGACTGGCGAGAATAAGTGTCATCACCATCAAAACCAATACTCGAAAGAATCTTTTATTCATAATGCTCCCCAAACGACGATCACCTTATTTTTTATTGATAGGCCTACACATTAACACGTCATTATTTATTATTGATACTTTTCCGTGTACCCCAACATAGGCGGATGTTAGAATAATCTTATGCCATCTTTTATACCAGAAAAACCACTACTTATATTCCCATCTCTGGCTGCTACACTGGGCCTGGAAGAAGCAACCCTATTGTCGTTACTTGATAGCATGACGCAAAACACACAGGGAGAAACTAGCCGTGGTTACGATTGGTATATGCTCACACAAAGTACTATTGAAGCAAACATCCCCTTTTGGGATGCTTTAGATATCCAGCGAGTCAGTCAGCGATTACGCGACTTAGGCATTATACTGATCACCTCGCCGCCTTATGCACAGAGTCATGAATTACGCTTTGCTTTTAACGAAAGGGCAATAACTGCACTGCATTCTTCTGCTACACCATCAGGTAATCGACAGGCGACTATACAGTCAAACCGACACCTTGACCAAGGAGCAACACTATTATCTGCAAATTGGCAGCCTGATACCGATACGCTAAATACACTCGCTCAAATTAACATTCCAGAACACTTTATTCGCGATCGATTGCCTGAGTTTGTTCACTATTGGCGTGAACGAGCCGAGAGTCACCGCACGTGGGGTGCGAAATTTGTTCAGCATATAAAACGACAATGGACCCATCATGTCGCTAAAACGAGCAGTGCCATACCACTACCTTCAAAATGGCAGCCAAGTGATGAGCTTCAGCAACAAATTAGTGCCGAAGGCATACCCTCAACGTTTGTGCAAAAATCATTACATCGATTTTCGCTTTACCATAAAAATTCAGGTGCAAAGCATGCTAACTGGGATATGCCTTTTTTCTCGTGGCTTAAAGATGACTGGGACAAACAAGATGCACCCTATCTTGAAAAGAAAACCAGTACAGCCATGATTCCCGAGTGGCGACCGGACAAACATACTCTGACTTTTCTCACGGTTAGCCATGGTATTGAATTGTCATTTATCGAAGAATGTATACCTGAATTTATACATAAGTGGATCGAAAAAAAGGCTATCTACTCTGAGTGGGGGACCGTTTTTGCTGAACACATTATCCAGCAATGGCGGTTTGTCCAAGCAGGTGTGACACGCAATCCACATCCACAAATTATTTCTCCGTCATGGACACCTTCTCATGATTGCATTGAGTTGCTGTGTGTACATTCGGGAATAGACAAGCAATTTATCAAAGATCAAACAGCAGAGTTCATACTTTACTGGACGAACCGCGCACAACCCATGCATAGTTGGGATAATATTTTTTTACGCCACGTAAAACACCAGTGGAAACAACATTATGAAAGACAGCAAACCACTTCTGGATCAGGTCGCACAAAAGATCGCTCACTCATCGACGATCTCACAGACACCAGCTGGGCCAGCTAACGCATCACAACCTCTAAGCGAAACACATATTCGAGCGATAAACGAAGTATTTGCCTTATTTCGTGTCAATTTTCATAATCAATATTACGCAGCGTATAAAGACAGCGATATTATTAATACAACCAAAAAGTTATGGGCTTCCAGCCTAAGTCGTTTTGACGAACAAACACTGGTCAATGCTGCTCAACGAATTGTCCAGCAAGAAGAATACTTACCTACATTGAATAAAATGATCCGCCTATGCAATGAGTTAACTCATACGGGTAGTATACCTAGTGCCCACGAAGCTTACGTGGAAGCCTGTAACGCATCATCCCCCAAACAAAATGCCCCTTGGAGTCACCCTGCCGTCTATTATGCAGGCAAAAAAACTGATTGGTATTTTATGGCTAATAACACGGAAAAAACAGTATTTCCTATATACAAGTCTCACTATGATGCTATTTGCCAGCGAGTGATGAATGGAGAAATATTAGAGGCCATTCAAACAAAAGCATTACCTGAGTCCATAGAACAGCCATTAACGAAAGAAGAAAACAGCCTACGCATGAAAAAGCTCCGCGAGGAAATGGGCATATAAATATCTCCCACTGATATTATTATAATCGCCAAAACTCTCGCATAACCTTAGGGTTGACCAATCAAATACCATCATCAATCAGTAAAAAATCATCCAGTTTAATATCCAATAATTTATTTACGACAACCAAACCTAACCAATGAAGGGTTGGCCACTATTCTCAATAGTCCTACCGACTGATTAATGCCGTTTCTTATGACAACGACCAATATTCCTGCTTTGTCGACCTTATTGCACAAGCAGGGCAATACCAGCGTTATCCGATGGTGAGATAAATACGATTAATCTCTGAATTTTTCCTATTATGGCGTATTTTTAACTTTACATAGTTACCCACCCTGAAATAATATATACGTTTTATAATAAAACGTATATATTATGGGTATAGTTAAGATATCAGACGAATTACATGAAGAGCTCAGAAATTCCAGCCAAGTAATGATGAGATCAATCAACTCACAAGCTGAGTTTTGGATTAAGGTTGGCAGACTAGCGGAGCTCAACCCCACTCTCTGTTTTAATGAAATAGTTAAAACCGAGTTACTCAAACACACCAACAACGAGTCTGGACATTTGTATGAAAAAAGTCCTGATTAAGACCGACCAGGAAATTGCACTGATGAGGGAATCGGGTCGATTACTCTCTCAGGTATTCTCTATGTTAGATGGCTTTATTGGTCCAGGTGTTAGAACCATAGAGATTGACCAAGAGGTCGAACGTTATATCACCGAGGTACTCGATGCCCGCCCCGCCAGTAAAGGACAATATGACTATGAGTATTCGTTAAACGCATCGGTCAACAATGTGGTGTGTCATGGTATGCCCTCAACTTATATCTTGCAAAAAAGCGATATTGTTAATATTGATATTACCCTAGAAAAAAGCGGCTACATTAGCGATTCCAGCAAAATGTATACGTTTGAGAACACCAGCCCAAAAGCAAAGCGTCTAGTTAAAACGACCTATGAGGCAATGATGAAGGGTATTGAAGCGGTAAAACCTGGATCTAGACTGGGGGATATTGGCCATGCAATTCAACAACATGCCGAAAAAGCAGGTTACAGCATTGTTAGGGATTATTGTGGTCATGGAATTGGAAAAGAAATGCATGAGGCACCAAATGTATTGCACTTTGGCCGACCTAATACCGGATTGGAATTAATTGCTGGCATGACATTTACCATAGAGCCTATGGTGAATGAAGGCAGCCCCAAGACCAAAACCAAAAAAGATGGCTGGACCGTTATCACCAGAGATAAAAAACTGTCTGCACAGTGGGAACACACGGTTTTAGTCACACCCAATGGGGCAGAGATTTTAACACTACGAGAAGAAGAGAGGCATTAACGGTATAATGCTTCTTTACCGTATGACAATTCAAGTTGTTGCCTCTCAACTTTTTTAAGCCCTTTCACCACTAAAGCATAAGAACGATCGATCATTCTTTCGATTTCACCCTTAGGAATCGAACCATCTAGAATCACTGTATTCCAATGTTTTTTATTCATGTGATAACCAGGAATCACTGCTTCAAAAATATCGCGCAACATCAGCGCTTCTTCCGGATCACACTTAAGGTTAATACGAGCAATCCCTTGTTCTTCACCAAGAATACCAAAGACTTTATTCTTTACTTTAAACACTAATGCATCGGGACCAAAAGGAAAATCATCAACCACCTCTGGTTTTTCCAAGCAATATTGTTTAGTTGATAAGTAATCCATTATCGTCTCTTTGTGAAAGTATGATTGTTTTTATATCTCAAGTGGGTCATCAACCACAAAGCGCCTACCGTCGCTGATGTTTCTCTAAATTCTCTTGGCGCTTCCTGTCACTCTTCTTAATCATAATATACGTCGCGCCTGTTCCGCCATGATGTTTCTGTGCGGAATGGAAAGCCAGCACTTCGGTAATTTGTGGCAACCAATGTGCAACATGACTTTTAATTAAAGCAGGAGTCGCTCGCCCCTCGCCTTTTCCATGTGTGATTAACGCACAGCGAATATCGTGTGCAATACAATCGCGTATAAATTGATATACAGCCATGCGAGATTGCTCAACACTCATCCGATGAAGATCAAGGCGGGCTTCTATCGCATACTTACCTAAACGCAATTGCCGATAAACACCATGTTGCACTCCTGGCCGCTGGAAAGCGAGTACTGCATTCGCTTCAAGCAACTCAACTTCAGCACTTGCCAAAGGGTCAGCCACTTTAGAGGAAGATGAAAACTGAGCTGCTTGTTGGCGAGCCTCAATCGTTAATTGATCAACACTGCGATGATCAAGAGAGACTTTTTTAACCGGTTTTAACGGCTTAACATCCTGCATTGCATTTAAAAAACTGTCATCTTTGTCAGTCATATCTCAATATACCAAGCAATGATTATTCAACAACCGAAATAGAATCTACTTTTTGGAAACCACGAGGCAATTTGTGCCCACGGCGACCACGCTCACCACGATAATGATCTAGATCTGACATTTTAAAAACAGTATGTCGTTTTCCTGAGTCCACTCGTAGTTTTTGATTGGAATGTATCACTGCAACAGATGTAACAAACTCTTCGCGGCTTTCGACTCTTGCAGCAGGGATGCTGAGCATTTTATTACCCTTACCGCGCGCTAATTCTGGCAAATCAGATAAAGAAAAAATTAACAAACGTCCTTCATTACTCACTACAGCAACATGGGCATCATTTGCTTGATCAATGGTACAAGGCGGTAATACTCGTGCGCCTTTTGGTAGTGTGAGCAATGCCTTTCCTGCTTTGTTTTTCGTATATAAATTACCTAGCTCTGTGACAAAGCCATAACCGGCATCGCTGGCAATTAATAATTTTTGTTTATCATCGCCCATTAACAAGCCAGAAAAAACCGCACCGCTAGGCGGGTTTAAACGGCCACTGGCAGGCTCGCCCTGGCCTCGCGCCGATGGCAATGTATGAGAAGCTAAAGCATAACTACGGCCGGTGGAATCAATTAACAAAGCTTGTTGATTACTCTTACCTCTTGCCGATAATTTGTAACCATCGCCTGATTTATAATTGAGCGCTAACGGGTCAACATCATGCCCCTTGGCTGCTCTAATCCAACCTTTTTCAGACAATACCACTGTAATAGGATCGCTCGTCAGCAAGTCCATTTCGGTTAATGCTTGAGCTTCATCGCGCACAACAATAGGGGAACGACGATCATTGCCGTACTTATCTGCAATCGCCTGTAATTCTTTTTTCACAAGATTTTTCAGCTTAGTGGCAGAGCCTAAAACAGCATCCAGATAGTCACGTTCTTTAGCTAATTCATCTTGCTCACCGCGAATTTTTATTTCTTCTAGTTTCGCTATTTGTCTTAACTTTAATTCAAGAATCGCTTCGGCTTGCACTTCAGTTAATTCAAACCGTTCTATCAATACTTGCTTGGGTTTATCTTCGGTACGAATAATATGGATCACTTCATCGATATTGAGAAACGCAGCTAAGTAGCCTTCTAAAATATGTAAACGCTTAAGCACTTTATCCAAACGGTATTGCAAACGGCGACGTACAGTTACCATTCTAAAAGACAACCACTCGGACAAAATTTTGCCAAGATTTTTTACTGCAGGAAGCCCATCTATACCGATCACATTCATATTAATGCGATAGGTTTTCTCTAGATCGGTCGAGGCAAATAAATGACTCATTAACTGTTCTATATCCACCCTATTAGAGCGAGGAACAATCAACAAACGGGTAGGATTTTCATGATCAGACTCGTCTCGCAAGTCGGCAACCATTGGCAATTTCTTCGCTTGCATCTGAGCAGCAATTTGCTCTAAGACTTTCGCACCGCTAACTTGGTGAGGCAACGCCGTGATGACAATATCGCCATCTTCTTTTGACCACAAACAACGCATACGTAAACTGCCACGCCCGGTTTCATACATGGCTTTAATTTCATCAACCGGCGTAATAATTTCTGCATCGGTTGGCATATCTGGCCCTAAAACAAATTCGGATAATTCCTCATTGGTTGCCTTAGGGTGACTTAGCAAATGGATACAAGCACTCACCACTTCTCGCAAGTTATGCGGAGGAATATCGGTTGCCATACCCACAGCAATTCCTGTTGTCCCATTTAATAAAATATTAGGTACTTGCGCAGGCAAGACTTTTGGCTCATCAAGAGTGCCATCAAAGTTAGGCAACCATTCAACGGTGCCTTGCCCCAACTCGCCTAACAATACTTCACTGTAAGCAGTTAGGCGGGACTCTGTATAACGCATGGCCGCAAATGATTTAGGATCGTCAGGGGAGCCCCAGTTACCTTGGCCATCTACCAATGGATAACGATATGAAAATGGCTGCGCCATCAGTACCATGGCTTCGTAAGCGGCAGAGTCACCATGGGGGTGAAACTTACCAATCACATCACCCACTGTGCGCGCAGACTTTTTAAACTTTGCCGTTGCCTTTAGGCCCAGCTCGCTCATGGCGTAGATAATTCTTCGCTGTACTGGTTTTAAACCATCTCCGATATGCGGGAGCGCTCGGTCTAATATGACATACATGGAATAATCAAGATAAGCCTTTTCCGCATAGTCCTTCAGAGAAATACTTTCATCCGACTCAGGCCTCATGACTTCATTACTCATTCTTTACTCTCTTTGTTTCTTTTTATACACATTAATCGATCAATTATTGGGCAAATTCAGAATGATTGGATTGGTTACGACACAATATTCATCATCTGATACTAACATGAAGAATCGCTCTATATAAGCAAGCCAGAGCTCTAAACTCGTGGTATGCTTACCACTAATATTAACTGAGACTACGTGATAAGTAGTCTTATTTAAAGCTAGCTGTCAGCACCACTGCCCAAAAAATTGACAACGCATTGAATAAGTTTACCGAATAAAACATCACTTTTTGTAAACTTTTCCAATGCTAAGTGGTCGACACTAATTAATCTATACTGAATATCCATCAAACACTTGTTTGTTGCCTAAAGGCTATTTTAGTACTAATAATAGTAAGATAATCACAATAGATATATTTTCATCATATTACCAAGAGAAGGAATATACCATGAAGGCATCCGATCTATTAGTCAAATGTCTCGAAGAAGAAGGCATCGAATATATTTTTGGTGTTCCCGGCGAAGAAAATGCTGACTTTATGATGTCGCTAGAAAAGTCGACTAAGATCAAGTTTATATTAACCAGGCACGAGCAGGGCGCCGCATTTATGGCTGAAATTTACGGGCGCTTAACCGGTAATCCTGCAGGTTGTTTAGGTACCTTAGGCCCTGGAGCAACTAACTTAATTACCGGTGTTGCCGACTCGAATATGGATCATGCACCTATGTTAGTACTCACGGGTCAAGGAGCATCCACACGCCTACATAAAGAATCACACCAAGTGATGGATGTGGTAGATATGTTTAGCGCGGTGACTAAATGGGCAACCACCATTTGGCACCCAGAAAATATTCCCGAAATTGTACGCAAGGCAGTTCGCTTAGCAAGAACCGAAAAGCCAGGGGCGGTACTGATTGAACTGCCCGAAGATATTGCCAAACTACCCACAGAAAAGTCACCTTTAGAGGTGAGCAAATTTAGACGCTCTGTTCCCGACCCAATGATCATAGATCAAACCTACGAGCGCCTTAAAAAGGCAAAAACGCCAGTAATTATTGCCGGTAACGGATGTATTCGCCGTCGTGCCAGCGAGCAGCTGCGAACCTTATGTGAAAAAACAGGCATCGGGGTACTAACCACCTTTATGGCGAAAGGTTGTGTGGATATGGACGAAGAATATTGCCTATACACCATTGGACTTGGCGGCAGAGATATTCCTGCAGCAGCCATTGAAGCGGCTGACCTTATTATCACCATTGGTTTTGATATGGTTGAGTACCATCCTAAACTATGGAATGACGGCAACACAACCGAGGTATTGCACATTGACTTCCTACCTTGTGAAATCGACGAAAACTACAGCCCACAAATTGAAGTGGTAGGTGATATTGCTGCTGGCCTAAAAATGCTGAACGACAAAATTGCTAACGAAGGCGGCTTTGACCATGACTTTAGTTCACAAAAAGCGATGCGCGAGCAAATGACCGCAGAACTAGAAGAGCATAAAGACAATGCCGGTGAAGGGCCTATTCGCCCACAAAAAGCACTTTGGGATGCCCGACAAGTGCTAGGCGACCAAGATATTTTGTTATCCGACGTAGGTGCACACAAAATGTGGATAGCAAGGCATTATCATTGCCATGAGCCCAATACTTGTTTAATCCCTAATGGCTTCTGCTCTATGGGCTTTGCCTTACCTGGCGCTATTGCTGCCAGCTTGGTTTACCCTGAGCGACGCATATTGTCTATTTGTGGTGATGGTGGGTTCTTGATGAATATGCAAGAGATGGAAACCGCACATCGACTTCAAAGTAATATGACCATTATGGTATGGGAAGATGGTGGTTACGGGCTGATCAAATGGAAACAAGAAAACGAATTTGAACGCAGTACGGAGCTACAATTTAGCAACCCAGATTGGATACAATTAGCTACCAGCTTTGGCTGGAATGGCCACCATGTTACCGACGCCTCTAAGTTGCAAGAGACTTTAGAAGCCTCGTTTAACGAAACAGGCCCTAGCCTTGTTGTTATCCCGATTGATTATCGTGAAAACCCTCTATTAACAAAGCGCTTGGGTGAACTGGCCGCAAATGCTCAGTAAATAGTACGGTAAAATAATCATTGAATACTCTCTTAAAAACCCGTTTACATAAACGGGTTTTTTATTGCCCCAATGTTTTGCATCTAAAAATAATATGGCTTACGTCTTAACCATGAGATAACGCTTAAAGAAGATACGATTAGAGCCCCTAGGAGAGCACCATGAGAACGTTGTTGAATTGCTTTTTACTATACTCCATCACAATATATAGCCATGCAGCGTCGACGCCTCATAATCACTTACAGGCACTAGAATGGAAACTTAAAAAAAGCGAGCGAGGGGTCGCCGTTTATTCCGCCCAAGTACCATCATCACCCCATAAAGCCACTTTAGCGACAACAACAGTTAGTACCAATATAGATAATGTTGCTGCATTTATACGCAATCCAGCGTCTTGCCCTAAGTGGGTTTATCGGTGTAAAAATTCATCATTGTACGAGACTTTATCCCCAGAAAAAGAAATTATTCACACATCTACCAAAATGCCATTTCCATTAAAAAATCGTGATATTGTTGCTATGGTTCAATGGAGCAAAGATGCAAATACAAAGGTTATCACCAGCTTCGCACAAGCGATAAATGGTGTTATACCCAATGATGAAAAAACCGTGCGCATCACAAAAGCCACTATGATTTGGGAGCTAACCCCAGTAGACAATAACACCACCGAAATCCGCAGCTATGCCCATGTTGACCCTGCCGGATCAATTCCTAATTGGATACACAACACATTAGCGATAGATATTCC
>JAHDEM010000014.1:49852-55259 GCA_020628895.1 Candidatus Endobugula sp. | reverse complement strand
ATTGGTCATATGTTGTGCGCTATTGTTGATGGTGCATTTGATGCTGATTAATGTGCTGTCATCATGAGCAAGGTGGCCTTTCTTGATCGTGATGGTGTGATTAATCATGATACTGGGTATACCCACAAAATAGATGACTTTGTTTTTATTGACGGTTGTGTCGATGCATTAAAAATCTTACAGGCCAATGGTTTTTTGCTTATTGTTGTGACGAATCAGTCCGGTATCGGTCGTGGTTATTACTCTCAGCAAGATTACCAACGCTTGACCGATTGGTATGTAAATGAGTTGGCAAATCAAGGCGTGCAGATTACGGATGTATTTCACTGTCCTCACGCGCCGGATCAACATTGTGATTGTCGTAAACCCAAACCGGGTTTGTTTGAACAAGCCGCGCAAAAACACGCGATTAATTTTTCTGAATCAATCATGGTGGGTGACAAAATATCAGATATGCAAGCAGCTCAAACAGCTGGCGTAACCTTTAGGTATCTGATAGGTCAGGGTAGTGAGAGTTATATTGGACACCATAACTTATTAGATTGTGTGACTCAGCATCTTGAAAGAAATGGTAAATAAACAAATGATAAACACGAAATGGTGCTAAATAATGATGAATAATAAAAGCATTATTGATTATACCGCAATTGAAAATGCCTCTGTAGTATCAGAGCCTTTTCCTTTTTTTGGGTTAGAAGATGCATTTGATTCTGATGCGCATGCTGCATTATTAGCAGACTTTCCTAAGATCGATTCTGGTGGCAGTTTTCCTTTAGAAAATATTGTAATCACAGGTGCTGTTGCTCGATTAGTAGAAGAAATTAAGAGTGACCAGTTTCGAGATCTGATGGCAAAGAAATTTGACGTTGATCTTAATGATAAACCGCTGGTGATCACGGCTCGTGGTTTTTCTCGTGAAAAAGATGGCCGTAATCATACCGATTCAAAGACAAAGTTAATTACGATTTTGCTCTATGTTAACGACGGTTGGGAAAGCCCTAATGGTCGTTTGCGTATGTTAAATTCAGATAATATCGATGATTATGCACAAGAATTTTCGTCGTCTATTGGTCAGCTAATTGCGTTTAAGGTCACCGACAACTGTTGGCATGGCTACCAATCTTATGAGGGTAAAAGGCAGTCATTACAGATTAATTATTTGGTGGAAGAAAAATATACCAATCATCATGTTTATCGCCATAAAATCAGTGCTTTTTTTAAAAAACTATTTAAATAATGCATCCATTCAGTATTTTCTTTTAGAGTTTTGTTAATTTAGCATGCGTGTACTTATTATTAAATTAACGTCTATGGGCGATCTTATGCATGCGTTTCCTGCAATAACCGATGCAGTTGAACGTATTCCTAATATTACCTTCGATTGGGTAGTGGACGAAAGCTTTGCACAAGTACCCGCATGGCATCCTGCGGTTAATAATATTATTACAACAGCACATCGGCGTTGGAAAAAAGATTTATCCAGTGCTTGGAGCAATGGTGAATTCAGCCAGTTTTTTCAACGGCTGAATCAAGATGATTATGATGTAGTAGTTGATTTACAAAGTAACTTAAAAAGCGCGTTCGTATCGTGGCTGCGCAAAGGCCCCGTGCATAGTTACGATAAAAAGACCTGTAGAGAAAAACCCGCTCATTGGGCTTACCAGAAAAGATATCACGTACCTTTAAGACAGCATGCGATAGAACGACAGCGAGAACTGTTCTCGTATATTTTCTCGTATAAAAAACCCACATCTGACCCAGACTATGGTGTTAACCTTAGCTCTTGTACTTTGCCAACAGTTTCCTCTCAAGGATTATCTCAGCCGCTACCTAAGAAGTATGTTGTCTGCGTGCATAATGCGAGTTGGCCCACTAAGCTGTGGCCTGTAGAGCATTGGCAGTCTTTGATAGGAAAAATTGCGGACCAAGGGTACAGTGTGTTGTTGCCCTGTGGTAGCCAGGATGAATATGAAAGGGCAATGGCGATTGCTAAGAACCATTGCGCGGCTATTGCCTTACCTAAAATGTCGCTAAATCATATGGCGGCTATTTTATCCCATGCGACAGCAGCCGTTTGTAGTGATACCGGTCTAGCACATATGGCAGCAGTCGTATCGACGCCTGCGATTACCTTATACGCGGTTACAGACACTGTATTGATTGGGACGGTGGGTGATCATCAGCAACATATTGTTGCCGGAGAAACAACGGCAGGGGCTGCTATGGGTGATATTTCGGTCAATGATGTCTGGCATAAGCTGTCTGTATTGTTAAAATAAATGACATTCAATACATGTGGATAACGAGAAAAATATGATAGAAGCCTTCCCTAATTTTTATGGTGCACAAGTGGCTGTCATTGGCGACATTATGCTGGATCGTTATTTTTATGGCGATGTGACACGTATCTCTCCAGAGGCCCCTGTGCCTATCGTTAATGTCATACGCGAGGAGCAATTGCCAGGAGGTGCGGCGAATGTTGCGGTTAACTTATCCTCTTTGGGGGTGAGCGTTGGCCTTGCAGGTATGGTGGGTAACGATAGTGATGCTGATCTGTTAATCACACAATTAGAATCTTTAAATATTGATTGCCAATTGCATCGTTCAACGAATAATACGATTGTAAAAACTCGTGTTATGGGTGCCCAACAACAATTACTGCGCATGGATTTTGAGAAAAAATTCCCTAGCGAAGATTGGCCGCTCTTATGGAACCAGGTGAAGACTAAAATTTCTAATGCAAAAGTGTTGGTGCTCTCTGACTACAATAAAGGCACACTGAGTCATTGCCAAAAAGCCATTCGTTATGCCATGGATTGTGATATTCCTATTGTTGTTGACCCTAAGGGAACAGATTTCTCTAAGTATGCTTGTGCAGATCTGTTAACCCCTAATTTGTCAGAATTTCTAGCCGTTGTTGGGCCTGTAGAGTCCGAAGCACAGATGGAAGAAAAAGCTCAGGCCCTGATTAGTAAATTAAATATTGGGGCTCTCTTAGTGACTCGTAGTGAAAAAGGGATGACCTTGTTTCGCTCGAAACATGAGCCTTTTCATTTGCCTGCTATTACAAAAGAAGTTGCTGACGTTACTGGAGCCGGAGATACAGTGATTGCGACCATTGCGGCATCGCTAGCGGCGGGTTGTGATTTAGAAACGGCGGTGACTTTATCCAATATTTCTGCCAGTATTGTCGTGGGTAAAGTGGGAACAACAGCCATTACCGCTCCTGAATTAGAATTAGAATTTCATAAATATCATCAAAGTAGTGGTGCGCTTAGTAATGAACAGCTTGCGTTAGCGGTTCGTTTAGCAAAAGAACGAGGCGAAAAAGTGGTATTTACTAACGGATGTTTTGATATATTGCATGCGGGGCATGTGACTTATTTACGCCAAGCCCGTGCTTTGGGCGATCGCCTTATTGTAGCGATTAATAGTGATGAGTCTGTGACTAAATTAAAAGGTGAAGGTCGTCCAATTAATTCTGTTGATCGCCGCTTAGCGGTATTGCAAGGTCTGGAGAGCGTAGACTGGGTGACCAGTTTCTCGGAAGATACGCCTGAAAATTTGCTTGAAACATTGCAGCCTTCTGTCTTGGTTAAAGGTGGTGATTACACCCAAGAACAAGTCGTAGGTAGAGATATTGTGCGTGCTTACGGAGGCGATGTTTTTGTGATGTCTGAGGTGCCTGATTGCTCAACGACCAAAATCATCGAGAAAGCACGCTCTGAATAACAGCTTGATATTATATGAAGATTTTACTTGCAGTTCCTGGACATCTTAAAACCGTTCCCATGAGTGCTTTTTCTGAAAAAGCACTCATGTCTCTTGGTCATGAAGTGGTTTTTTTTGATTATCACGAAAATATCATTGATAAAATCAAACGTAAAATTAATCCTAAGGGCCAAAAGTATTTAGGGGTTAATCGCCGCCTTAAACAATTGATCGATCAATATAAGCCGGATCTTCTTTTTACTATTTACGGTTTTAATATTAATAAAGATGCGTTGGAATATGCAAAAAAACAAGGTGTAATTACCGCGTGCTGGTGGATAAACGACCCTTTTCAATATGAAAGAGGTCTCAAAAGTGCTGCCAATTACGATTTTTGGTTCAGTAATTCGAGCCAGTGCGCAAAAGATATAGAATCGACTACAGGAACAAAGTCGGCCTTTTTACCCGTGGCAATTGATCCCGATACGCATATGCCCGTAAGTGCCCAAAATCAATATCGTAGCGATGTGTGTTTTGCTGGTGACTGGAGTCAAGACAGGGAAGAGGTTGTGTTAAGTCTTATTAATGCGGGGATCGATATCAAAATATACGGTCCTTGGCATAAAAAAATTGCTAAGGACTCAGTGATCCATCAATATCTTGTGCCTGGATTTTTTACTCCGGCCCAGATGGCGAGTTATTTTTGTTCCTCTAGATTAGTACTTAATTATCACACGTGGTATGGACGTTATGAGCATGGTATTAATCCTCGTTTGTTTGAAGCCTCTGGTTGTGGTGTGGCGCAGGTAGTGGATAATAAATTGGAAATAAAATCACTGTATGAGCCTGATGATGAGGTGATAGTTTATCAGCGTGTTGATGAGCTCCCCGAATTGATACAGCGTGTTTTAAAACGCCCAGATTACCTAGAAGCGGTGGGTAAAGCGGCTTTAGAAAAGACCTTGTCTAAGCATACTTATGAGATACGTATGCAAGAGATGCTAGCTTTTATTTTTGATGGTGGCCGTAATGAATAAACAGGCCTTGGATGTGGTTGTTGTGAGCACGGTCCGTCCTGACGTGCTAAAGATTACTTTAGACTCCTTTTTTAATAAGTTACTTTATCAGTTTGATGTGCGTTTGATTGTGAATGTAGACCCTGTTGGAGAGGTGGGTAGTTATTCTCAAGAAGATGTCCTGCAGGTTTGTCGGCATTATTGCCAAGATATTGTTTTTCGAACACCAGAAACCCCCTCTTTCTCGGAGGCAGTTAAATGGTGTTGGCAACAAGTGCAAACACCCATTTTTTTTCATTTAGAGGATGATTGGTGTTTGAAGCGCAATATAGATAGCACGATATTATCATTATTTGATAATGATAAACTTATCAGCATTCGCTTAAACCTAACGAGCAATAAGAAGTTTGATCATGATAAACAGTATGTTTATTGTGAGGGGTTAAGTTTAAATCCCTCTTTTCTAAGAACGACTTATATAAAAGAGTTGTTGTTAGCTTTTGATGTCTCAGCCGACCCAGAGAAACAATTTTACAAAAAGTGGGCGACCAAAACCTACTCATCCCCATTGTTTATTTATTACGGTAAAGCCAATGATAGTAGCATTGTGATTGATACAGGAACTCGTTGGCGAAAGGCAAAGGCATTTAAAAAATGGAATTTTTCCAATAAGAAGCTGA
>JAHDEM010000014.1:45834-49752 GCA_020628895.1 Candidatus Endobugula sp. | reverse complement strand
CGTTGGCGAAAGGCAAAGGCATTTAAAAAATGGAATTTTTCCAATAAGAAGCTGATGACTTGGGATGATGATAATGTGTCTTCGAGTTTTCGAAGTTGGTTTCTTAAGTCTAAGTGCCAATTCTTTATGCGTCACTATGCAAGTCGGTATTGCGATACTTTGCAATGGAAGTCAGGTCGTCTTTATTATAAATAGTGTATTAGACGTTTTCTAATTCTCTTAAAACATGGTCTGCTTCTAGGCAATTTTCCTTGATATGATCAGTGTTTATTGAACCTAAAATAACACTGTTTACACCGTCGTTTTTAAATATACACCTAAAGCTATCGGCAACATTATTTTTAGCAGAATGTCCGCTGGCAAAGCCTTTTTTAATAAAGATATTTTTATTTTTTTTGTCAGCATATTCGATAACATCCTGTTCGCCTTGGTATTCAAGGTTGTGAGTAACCATTGCAATATCAGATTGGTCTATGGCTAAAAAACCTCCTTTAATCGTTTTTGTCGACATGCCGGTTGCCCTAATTAGGCCTTTGTTTTTTAGATGATTTAAGGTTTCTAATGCCCCTTCGTGTTTTATAATAGTTTCATCCTCTCCGTTTGAATGAATTAATACGATGTCTAATTGTTCGAGCTGTAATTGCCGCAAACTATTTTCTATACTTTGTTGAATAAATTCTGAAGTAAAATTGTAAGAAGACTGGCCCGTTAAAGGATCAAATATTTCTCCAACTTTTGTTGATATTATCCAAGAGTGATGAGTTTTTTTTAGCAGTTTTCCCAGTCGTTCCTCACTATTTCCATAAGCTGGAGCGGTGTCTATTAAGTTGATACCACAATCTCCGGCACAGTTAAGAATATTGATAACCTCGTTGTCATCGGGGATGCTGAAGGCAGAGGGGTATTTAACCTCGGTATTACGTCCGAACTTAACCGTACCTAGTCCTAAAACACTGAGCTCCATGTCTGTGCCCATTAATTTACGTGTTTGCATTAAAGCTTCTTTCCCATAAATTGTTCAGTAGGCTTATTTGGTGTTGAGTAGGGAGTTGCCCTAGCAAGGTATCTGTTATCTGCTGCTCTTTTTGTGGTATTGCTGTTATGTTGTTTTCTTTAATCGCTTTTATTACCTTATCAGAAAGGTTGGGTGTTAGTGCTAGTTTGGTTGGCCATGCAATATGAATATTGTGCGTTGACTCAACAAAAGCAGTATCTGGCCGTAAACGATTTTTTTGTGCAGGCTCAGCACGGTTAACCTTGTGAGTAGCCCATTCAACATTATCTGTGTTAATCCAAGGTAATATGGTTTGTAATGTTTTTTGGGCTTGTTGGATGAGTTTATCAGGATGAAGATTAATGCCTTCCTCCGCAATATTGCCTCCGATATACCAAACTGAATCTCCATCAGAATGTTTGTGCGTAGTAATGGTGGCAATAGGTTTGCTACTGCTACCAACGCAGTGCGCAAAGAGAGTGGGCAAGTGTGAGCTTTTTGCTAGCAACATTTGCAAAGGGCGTCGTTGCATCGCAGGAGTTTGTATTGATAAGTGCTTAAGTAAACCCTGGTTGCCCTCTCCAGCAGTCAGAATAATTTCATTGGCTTTAATGGTTAGTTGCTGATTGATAGTAATGCTATTGACATTACCATCTTTTTTATAGAAAAACGCATATTTGCCGTCAGTTTTTAGTATTCGGTGACGCCACTTTTTTGACAAGTTCTTCACTAAAGATGGGATATCAATAACAGGTTCGTTTAACTGGTATAGGTTGCCTTTGAATAATGAATTTTTGAATGGCTCTGGGTATTTTTTCGCATTAAGCGGTGTAATTTTATCACTCAAAGCTTTGCTGGCAAAAAAAGAAGTGATTTTTGAAGATATATTCTGGGTCGACCACATGAGTTGGTGATCACTTAAAATCTTAGTGTCAGATAAATTAATCTCTCCTTTATTCTTTAAGCAACTTAACCAGCGAGATGGCATACCTGCTATTGCAGATGCTGCAGGTGAAAGTATTCCATTGAGTGTATATTTTGCCCCTCCGTGGATAATTCCTTGAGCACTTAAGGTTTGTACTCCCCCTATGCTATCTTTTTCCAACAAAATGGCATGGTAACCTAGATCATTTAATCGATGGTGCAGCCATAATCCTGCGATACCTGCGCCGATGATGATGATGTCTGTTTTAATATGATTTGTGGTCATTTGTTTACTTTAAGAACAAATTTTAATGTGCTCGCTCTAAAAATAAAGCTCCATTTTGCTTCGTAATATTTAGGGCTGATGATAAAGATAAGTCTTCCTAGCAACCCCATAATGCCGCCGCCAAAAGACAGTTTTTTATGTGTTATAGTAAAACCTCCGCCAGTATAGTGCTTAACGCTTTCTTTTTCGAAATGGTCCATAGAAAAATAGCATAAATGATGAATATGTGTTGGATCTCGCCATGATGCAATACTAGTGTAGTGCGGAGTAATCACAGTGACGATTGCGTCTTTTTTACATATCCTATGAATTTCTTTCATAATGGCTGGAATGTCCAAGATATGTTCAATAATGTTGTCCATCCATATCTCTTCTATACTGGACTCGTTGAAAGGAAGTGGCTCATTTAAATCCGCAATTTGCTCAACAGCTTCACAAGGGTATTTATCTACGCCAATATATCCCGCCTTTTTTTTGTTGCCACATCCCAGATTAAGTTTCATATCTATTTTCTTTGTTATTGATATGATTGAATACTAATCCCAATAACATCATTGTCAAGATGCCATGTTCATGGTGAATCGTTGTGTTCACGAAGCCGATAATGGTTATCGTAAGAAGAGTGTTGAAGCCGACAAACCAAAAGGCAGTATCATTAGAATTTATTGCTAATCTTCTACGATATTTCAATAGTATTGCTAGAATGCCAAATAAAAATATAATTAAGCCTGCAAAGCCAACAATTCCGCCCTCTACCAACGTGTTGATAAAACGGTTATGACTATGTGATAAGTAATGGAATTCAGCCTTGTTGTTAAAATCTATTTCTTCGTTGGGATACCATTGCCTTAATTGACTAGCACTAATAATTCTGTAGTTGCCATAACCTATACCAAAAAATGGTTCTTTTTTCCATGCATAAAAAGCGGTATTCCATAGTTTTTCTCTAGGTGTTAACTGATCCCCGGTAAAAACAGTTGGAGCAGTTTTTATTTTGTGGATGATCGGTGGAGGGTTTATTGCGATGTAGCCTACTATAAAAGTTGATATGACCAAACTGATAATGCCTAGTTTTTTATTAAAAAATAGTAAGTATGCAATACTGATCGCCACAATGAGAATAAGAGCAAGTAATGTGGCCCTACTGTTGGTTTGGATTTGTATAAATATTAGATAGAGACTAACAACTAATAAGGTGAAGCGTAAAATTTTTGGTAGTTTGCTAAATAATAATAAAGGAATTGCCGCGCCTATAGTGAGTAGTATATAAATAGCTGTATGATTGATATGTCCGACTGACCTAAGCTCCAAATGTTTTTCTTTGCCCGTTAGCAATGAGATATTAGCATCAATAGTTCCAATAATAGTGGATATTATGAGTAAGCCTAATATGGTGAGTATCTGTTTTTGCGATAGGGGAATGTAAATAATTATCCAGCCAACTAAGCTATAACGGATAATGTCCCTTATTTTGTCGGCATCGTAACCATTGAGTGTTGCACCTATTGCTGCAACTATACTACCCACTAAAAATAGTAGAATGTAGTTACCCAAAGAGTTGCTGAGCAAATTAATTTTTTGTTTACATACTCTTATACTAAAAAATATCAATAGTAAAAACCAAGCGATATTCTTAGTATTTTCTATAATCGGTAAACTAAAAGCCAAAAGGCATAAAAAATAAAACTCGTATGGTACAGAGTTGTTTCTTGTT
>JAHDEM010000014.1:28699-45734 GCA_020628895.1 Candidatus Endobugula sp. | reverse complement strand
GTGCTGCCTACATCAGTCGATATAACGGGTAGTCCACAAGCCATAGCCTGCATCAGGCCCTGAGGAACACCTTCGTTAGCATAAGAGGGTAAAATAAAAATATCCATTGCCTGTAGCCATGGAATAACATCCTTTTGGTTGCCACATAAAGTGACTCTGTTACCAATACCTAGTGAGTCTATTTGCTGGTTGATATTATCCCATTGCGGGCCATCACCAACAATTAATAAGTGGGTGTTTGCATCATCTAGTTGCTTAAATGCATCAATAAGGTATTGATGGCCTTTCCAACTGCGTAACGTAGCAGCGATACCAATAATGGTTTTATCTTTCGGTAAGTTAAGCTGATCACGAATACGTTTTTGTTCTGTTGTTGGAACAAAGGCATCACAGTCGATACCAGTAGGTACAGAGGTGACTTTATGCGAGGGTAGATGATTGTCTTTAATCAAGGTTTTTCGCAGTTTCTCTCCTGTCGTTACAATATGGTCAGATGCTTTGTGGTACAACCAGCGAGTGGCTTTGTTATTGGAAACAGGGGCCGATACATGTCGTGTTCTCACCAGTGGTTTGCGTTTAAATGCTAGGCGCATTCCTAGTGCCACCATCCAGCTATCGGACGAACTGTGAGTATTAATAATGTCGAAGTCATTTTTTGCAATCCATTGGCGAATAGCCCATAAGCCTTTGAGCGTTTTTTTGCCCATAGGCAACTCTACGGTAGGTATTTTGTATTCCTTTGCTCTGGTAGCGATAGGGGTGTCAGCATCGCACAACAAAGTCACTGGATGTCCAGCCTTTAGAAATTCCCGTATCTCATTAAGTATACGGATTTCCTGACCACCCCAGCCACCGGAAGATTCTGTATGTACAATATGGTATTTTTTACTTTTGTTCATTGGTAATCTATTTTTTACTATTTCTATAACTCATGCTTACTGTTGAGCAACTCTGTGTAAAGTGTAAGTAAGCCATTTTGCATCTTCTCTTTTGTAAAATCTAAAGCCGTTTCTCGGGCATTGTTAGACTCGATCATTCGCTTTTGTGCATTTTGATAGTCTCCCATTATTGCTGATAAAGCTTCGGTATCAGTCGCATTAATAACGCTACCGCAATTAGCCTGAGGGATAATATCCCTAGCCCCACAGCTGGTGCTAGTAATACATGGAAGACCAGATGCTAAGCCTTCCAAAATAACATTGGGAAATGGGTCATACAGTGTTGGTAGTACCAATACGTCTGCAGTTTGATAAATAGTAGGCATGCGTTCTTTTTTTTGCGCGCCTAAAAAAAGAACGCGTTTTTCACACCCTAGCTTTTGTGCTAAACGTTCATATCGTTGTTGGTGTTTATCTCTGCCCACTACCATTAAGTAACAGTTAGTGTCGAGTTTGCTGAACGCTTTAATCGTGGCCGCTAGATTTTTCCTTTCAAAGCCAGAGCCAGAAAAAATAAATACTAAAGCATTTTGGGGTATTGCCAGTTTTTTGCGTAAAGCAATTTTCTGTTCCGATGTTGCTGGTGTAAAAAAATCCGTATTGACCCCATTGTAGATGACAACAACTTTCTCTTTATCGATCTTAAAATGATCAATAATTTCTTGCCGAACCATATTCGAATTACAAATGACCCGTTGCAAGGTTGGGCTTTCAAACATGCGCTTTTCTTCTAGTTGAAGTGCTTTGTGGTAGGGCGATTTTGATAGCCACCATCCCTGTAGAGTATTAGAAACTCGTGCTTTATGTTGTAGCCATACTTTATGTACACCATCCCCAGCTCTAAAGATATGGCACCCCTCAAGGCGTTCATGTGATTGAATAACATCAACAGGGTTATTATTGAGGTACTTTGTGACGGCTCGATTAAAGCTTGTTTGTTTATCTTTTCTGCCTTTATAGGGAGGGTCGATAATGACCTTTTCACCGACCTGTTGCTCTGATTCCCACTTGCGACAGATCAAAGACAGGGATATGTCCTCTTGTCGATTTAACGCTTGCAACATTAAATCAATGATGGCCTGAGCGCCGCCATCGCTACCGGTTTGCTCTTGTCGAATAATGGCAACTTTCATTATCGGGTTGCCTTATCTTGGCTAGATTGTCGTTGCAGCTCTAATAGCTTGGCGTATTTACTAAACGCATTGAAGCAGCCAATAGAAATGTGAATAAAACCTGCTGCGCCATCAAGAAACCCTAAGCGCAAAAAATAAAATTTGATAAAGCGTGTTAAGGGGCTGGTAACACATTTAATCGGACGACAATATTTGCCTTTGGCAAATAGTGCTTGTGCTTGTAGATCGGTATAGTGATTTTGCTTGCTTAAATAAGAAGAAATACTCTCTTGCGAGTAATGTAGCAAGTCCCCAGCCAATCGACCAATATCCCCTGTGGTGTGAACACCCTCATGAACTTTATCATTGGACCATTGCCCATATTTGCGATGGAACAGCCGTAAGCTTAAGTCAGGGTATCCTTCGCCATGGTTGAGGGGTTTTCCTAGAAAGTGATTTTTTCTTGGCATCTGGTAGGCGGTCGTGTGAGGTACTTGGTCTTGCTTATCAAGCGATAGGCTTTTGATAGCAGCTTGTAACTCAGGGCTCACCACTTCATCAGCGTCAATGCATAGTACCCAATCATGGGCCGCTTGTTCGGTCGCAAATTGTTTTTGGGCACCGTAACCTAGCCAGTCTTGATGGACCACCCTTGCTTGGCAATCTTTGGCAATATTTACCGTGTTATCTTCGCTTCCAGAGTCAACCACAATAATATCATCACAAAATGCCACGCTCTCTAGGCATTGGCGGATATTGTGCTCTTCATTTAATGTGATGATAACGGCGGATAGAGACATAAATGGCGTTTAGTGTTTAGGTTTTATTAACAATCCCTTATCAATATTTTGCAACATCCTACTGTGCGTGCATAATACAGCACTCGTCACCAAGAGTCTTTATTACGTCTTCATTATGAGAACATCTTCAATACACATCGTGCGTCGCTATGGTCTTGTGGGAGGAATGGAAAACTATGTGTTCCATTTAGCTAAGTCACTAGCGAGTAAAGGACATGGAGTGACTATTTTATGTGAAGTCGACGAGTCGGTACAGAATGAGCCTGATGGTGATGTTGATTCGACTATTGACGTTGTCGTACTAGGTAACCGTTACCGCAAGCCGCGCTGGTTGGCACAATGGGGCTTCTCACAGCGTGTTACTGCGTATTTGCAGGAGCATGAGGATTTGTATCGCGATGTGGTTATCCATAGCCATGAGCGTACAGGGGTTCATCATGTAACCACCTTTCATGGCCCTCCGTTCTTTATGCGTCGCCGACGTTGGTCAGATGTATTGTCGCCTCGCATCCATATGTGGACCTATTTGGAAAAACAAGAGCTGCAGGGCAATCAGGTAAAGGCCATATTGCCTAATTCAGCCTTGATCGCAGATCAGTTAACATCCCTATACCCGACAGTAGCTCATAAAGTGTTAGCTCCCGCTTACCCGGGTGTTGCACCGTCTTATTCTTTAATACGTCGGGATATATCCGGCGTTACAAAATCCCATATAGGAACAACCATTGGCTTCTTAGGCAAAGAATGGCAGCGAAAGGGTCTAGACATTGCGTGCAAGATTGTTCGCCAAGTGCGTGAGCGCATGCCGCAAGTGCACTTTGTTGTAGCTGGCTGTGATCCTGCAGAGGTCACACCGTTATTCTTCGATTGGCCAAAGGGCTCTTATACTATTCTGGGGTGGACAAGTCAGCCAGAAGATTTTCTGGCACAAGTTGATATGTTATTACATCCTGCTAGATCAGAGCCTTTCGGTATGGTTGTTGCCGAAGCTAATGCTGCAGGGTTGCCAGTAGTTGTCTCCGATTTATGTGGGGTTGCCCCTCTTATTACCGACAAGCAAGGTAGTGTTTGTCGTTTGAATACCAATGAAATGGACTTGCGGCTATGGGTCGAAGCCTGTTGTCATTGGTTAACGATGACTTCAACACGTCCTAATGATGACCCTATAACCGCCCCTCTTAACTTGTCTTGGGACAGTTTAGCTGAGCAGCATATAGCGCTTTATCAGCAATTACTGCAGGAAAGTTAATGACTGTTTGCTCATTTTTCTTATCTATCAATCACGCCAATTACACTGTCGGGTGTTAATAGTTGCATACATTTATGGTGGCCTTCAGGGCAGGTGCGTTGAAAACAAGGGCCGCAATCCACATCTGTAGCGATAATATGGGCCTGCTCTGATAGCGGTGGCGTAAATTCTGGGGAAGTGGCGCCATATAGTGCCACAAGTGGTTTATCTAAAGCAGATGCAATATGCATCAGACCAGAGTCGTTGGATATCACTTGAGTGGCTAGCGACATCAAATCAATAGCATCCTCTAGCGTTGTTCGGCCACATAAATTGTGGATATTACGGCTATTACTTTGGGTCGCAATATCACTTGCAATGGCTTTATCTGCTTCAGACCCCATAATCCAAACCTGCCAATTTCGTGATGCCATATGGTTAGCAACTTGGCTGTAATAGTGTGCAGGCCATTGTTTAGCGGGGCCAAACTCGGCTCCTGGACACAGTATAAGTATGGGTTGCTCGGTAGATAGATCGAATTTCTTCAGTAAAGTGGGTACTTTTTGGCTATTCGCTATTAATAGTGGTGCAGGGCAGTCTTCAGGTGAGATAGGTTTGTGGTTCTTAGGGAAAGCGAGTGCAACAAAACGTTGTACCATCAAAGGGTAGATGCTTTTATCTAAGTGCCTAAGGTTGTTAAGTAAGCCGTACCTTAATTCCCCCTTCCAGCCTGTGCGCACTGGGATATTGGCAAACCATGGAATCAGTGCCGATTTCCATGAGTTGGGTAGAACAATTGCTTGAGTGTAAGCGTGATGACGTAGCTCTTGTCCTAATTGCTTACGGGTGCCCCATTCAAAGCGTCCGTGGCCTAAAGGCATATCAATGGCTTTATTAACCTCGGGCATACGTTCGATGATTGGCCGACTCCAACTTGGCGCTAGTACATCAATAACGGCAGTTGGTGTTTGTTTTTTGATGGACATAAACAGTGATTGCGCCATCACCATATCGCCTACCCATGATGGGCCAATAATGAGTATTTTGCTTGATGTTCCACTAGGCTGGGAAGCGGATTCTGAAGAAGTTGTCGTATGCAGCATGATGATAAAATAGTTGCTCTACGTTTAAGCAGGCGTTTTGTCGATAAAGTGGTTACAATACAAGTTGGATTTTCATTAGGCAACGTTTTTGTGTTTTAGCTGGATTTTCATTAGGAGGATTTGTGGTTCTGCTAATGCCCGTTAGATACGTAAGATCGTTAATGCCCACTAAGATACGACTCAATTTATGCAAAAAAACACTGATACTGCCATTTATCTTAGGCTTCTTTCCTATTTAAAGCCCCATTTGTTCATGTTTATCCTGGGTACGCTGGGTTTTATTGTTTTTGCGCTAACACAACCAGCCATGGCTTGGCTCTTAGGTGAAATTACAGATGCAATTAGTGAACAGGATAAAAATGATCGATATATTATCCCGTTAATCGCTATTGGTATTGTGGTAGTTAGAGGCATAGGCACATTTGTTGGCGACTATGGTATGGCAAGAGTTGCCTATGGTGTTATTCACACCTTAAGGCAAGAGTTATTTAACCACTTGGTTAAGCTGCCAAATGATTATTTTGATCAATATAACTCTGGTGCACTTATTTCCCGTATTACTTTTGATGTGATGCAGGTCACTCAAGCAGTAACAGATGCGTTAAAAATTCTTATCAGAGAAGGTGCTACGGTTATATTCTTGTTGGCGACTTTATTGTACTTGGATTGGAAAATAACACTCACTTTTGTTTTTATCGCTCCTATTCTTGGTCTTCTTGTTAGCAAAATCAGTAAGCGCTTAAGAAAGTTAAGTACGCGTATTCAAAACAGTATGGGTGACATTACTCATGTATGCTCAGAAATGATTAATAACTTTCGTGTGATGCGTATATTTGGAGGGGAGTCATACGAGAAACATCGATTTGCTGAGGCCAGCCATAATAATTTTAAACAAAATATGAAGTTAACCATTACCTCTGCATTAGCGACACCGGTTACTCAGTTAATTATTTCCTTTGCTTTGGCTATTGTTGTTTTTTTGTCCCTAAGTTATATGCAAGCAGAGACAGCAGGTGAGTTTATTACCTATTTGACAGCCGCTTTTTTGATTCCTAAATCTGTTCGCCAACTCACTGAAGTGATTAATAAAATACAAAAGGGGATTGCTGCCTCAGAAAGTATTTTTTCGCAATTAGATGCGCCTATCGAAAAAAATAATGGAACCTTGTGTGATACCTCTATTGAGGGACGTTTGAGTTTGGTTGATGTTGGATTTACTTACCCTGTTGCGAGCAAACCTGCGTTAAAGTCAATCAATTGTCATATTGCGGCAGGAGAAACAATAGCACTTGTTGGTCGATCTGGTAGCGGTAAAACAACGTTGGTAGGGCTGTTGCCGCGCTTTTATGATTTGAATGAGGGTGCGATACTTCTTGATGATAAACCCGTGACTGAATACGAATTGTCATTTTTGCGCCAACAAATGTCATTGGTGAATCAGAATATTACTCTGTTTAATGATACGTTATTTAATAATATAGCGTATGGGGATATGCAAGGCATGTCTGAGTCTCAGGTAATTGCTGCAGCTAAACAGGCAAATGCATGGGAGTTTATCGAAAAAATGCCGCAAGGTTTGCATACCTTAGTCGGTGAAAATGGTACGCGCTTATCAGGCGGTCAACGCCAACGTATTGCCATTGCTAGGGCTTTATTAAAAGATTCTCCTATCCTTATTTTGGACGAGGCAACGTCGGCGCTCGATACCGAATCGGAGCGTTACATACAAGATGCCTTACAAAAAGTCAGTGAGGGTAGAACTACTATTATTATTGCTCATCGGCTAAGTACTATAGAAAATGCCGATAGAATTCTCGTTATGGATCAAGGCTGCATCGTTGAAGAAGGTAATCATCAAACGTTAATTAAAGCCGGAGGTTACTACACAACTTTACACCAGCAAGGGTTCTCGGAAGAGGCTGGTGAATGATGCGATTGTTTTACAGCCTTTTTTTTTACGGGGTTTTACCGGTTATTCTATTGCGCTTATTATGGCGCAGTATTAAAGCACCACTTTATCGCCGCCGCTGGGGTGAGCGTTTTGGTTTTGTGAGTGTTGAACGATCATCATCTATTATTTGGCTACATACCGTATCGGTAGGTGAAAGTATTGCTGCCAAACCATTAGCACTTAAATTACTTGAACAGTATCCTGAGTGTCAATTATTAATAACAACGACCACACCTACAGGCTCTGAGCAGGTGCTGCGTATGTATGATGAGCATGTTCGCCTTGGTAGAGTATTGCACTGTTATATTCCTTATGATTTGCCTGATTGTGTGTCACGATTTTTACAGCGCATTCAGCCAGCAATGGCTATTTTTATGGAAACCGAAGTTTGGCCAAATATGTTGGCTGCGTGCAAGAAAAAAAATATATCAACACTGTTAATTAATGCACGATTGTCTACTAAATCTTTAAAAGGGTATCAGCGCTTCGGTTCTCTTTCTTCTTCTGCTTTTTCTCAGTTCGACATCATTGCTGCGCAAACACAAGCCGATGCAGAGAGAATGGCTTTATTATCGGCCAGAAAAATAGTGGTAACCGGAAGTATCAAATCAGAAATAACCATCGATGATGACTTGTTGCAAGAGGCGGTGTTGTTGAAAAAAACATGGTCTGATTCGGGTAGAAAAAAGATCATTGTGGCTGCAAGCACGCATCAGGGTGAAGATGAAGTACTGCTGTCAGTATTTAGGCAATGTTTAGATAAAGATTCTCAGTTGTTGTTAGTTATTGTTCCTCGGCATCCTGAGCGTTTTTCTCAAGTTGAGAAGTATTGTATAGAGGAAAATTTTTCTACGCATCGTATGACTCAGCTAAGTCTTAGTGATCAACCATTAGCGGATTCAGCCCAAGTGATTATTGGTGATACGATGGGTCAAATGATGCTGCTATTGGGTGCAGCTGATGTTGCTATTGTGTGCGGTAGTTTTATCGAGCATGGAGGCCATAATATGTTAGAGCCTGCTGCTTGGGGTATACCCATTATTAGCGGTCAGCATGTGTTTAATTTTGCAAAAATAGCCAGTGACATGCAGCAACAAAATGCCCTTAAAATAGCCAAAAACTCTCAAGAATTATACCAGCAATTAGAATACTTATTATACGATGCTGAAGCCGCACAAAGCATAGGCGATAATGCTAAACACTATGTAGAAAAAAACAAAGGCGCATTAAATAAAACGCTAGCAATAATAGGTGATATTCTGACTAGCAACTAGCAACTAGCAACTAGCAACTAGCAACTAGCAACTAGTTTTTCTATTTCCTCCGCAATAATGCACAGACCTTCTCGGAGTTTTTCTTCGTTTACGGCATAATTAATGCGAATGCATTGATATTGATGTTCCCAATAGGGCTCTATGCCAATAAAAAAATCTTCCCCTGGGATAATGAACACTTTTCTTGCTTTAAGGCGTTGGTACAGGGTTTTGGTGCTAACTGTTAAGTCAGGGAACCATAACCATAAAAAAAATGCTCCCTCAGGTTTATGTATATAAACATGGTGCGACTGGAAAATATTTTGTGCCAGCGTAAGTGCTGCCTGCATTTTTTGTTGATAAAACGGCTGAATATGCTGGTCTCTTAAGGTAAGGATATCACCAGATTCGATCAGTCGCTTTGCTAACCCTGCTCCCATATTGTTAGGGGCCAAACAGAGTGTCCCATTGAGGTTGCTAATATGATCAATAATCGTTTCATTGGCGATGATGATTCCTGTACGCACACCGGGCAAACCTAATTTAGATAAGGACATACCTAAAATAACATTTTCATGCCAGTGTAGTTTGGTATTCGATTCGGTGTAAATGGCACCCGGAAATGGAAGGCCATAGGCGTTATCAATAATTAAAGGAATCTGATGTTGTTTTGCGAGTAAATCTAAACGTTCGAGTTCTTTGTCTGTAATCACATTACCTGTTGGGTTGGTAGGGCGAGATATACAAATAGCAGCTATATCGTCAGTGATCTCAAGCGCATCAAAGTCGATATGATATTTAAATTGTTTGTTATCACTATATTCAATACTCGGTTTTTTCGAAAAAAACATGTTATCGGATAAGCCTAGATCACGGTAACCGATATATTCTGGGGAGAGAGGAAATAAAATTTTCTTATGTGATCCATCGGGCATATCTCCAGCTAACAAATTAAATAAATAAAAAAAGCTACTTTGGCTGCCGTTAGTTAAGGCAATATTTTTAGTGCTAATACCCCATTGAAAATGATGATTAAGAAAATCACACAATGCAGAAATAAAAGTACCCTCTCCTTGAGGTGAACTATAGTAAGCAACGCTACTCTCGAAATATGAGCTATCGATAAGTGATTTGGCTTCTTTGGTTAATGTGTTAATAACCTCCGGTATTAGTGCAGGGTTGCCACCTCCCAGCATGCATATCTTTGGGTCTTTGCTTTTATTGGCTTCTCCTAAATCATGCATTAATTCGGTGATGCCGGTATTACTTAAGCGTTTTGCAAAAGAGGAGAATTGCTTCATATTCATTCTTGTTCGTTGTTTTATATGTCTAGACATACTATACAAGCTTGTTGCTTACGTATCGAACTTTTTATCAGAACTGGATGGCAATCCGTCATATTGCCATATTTCATCACAATTGCTCTGTTATTGATCTTTTTTCATTCCCTAAAAAGCCTGATTTATTGTGTTTAATAATGATTAAGCAAAAGGCAATAAATACATTTCGTTGCCAATCATAGTCAATAAATGAATTTGAGGATTTTACGATGAATAAGAATACATTAGCCGCATCAATGGCATTATTGGTCTGCACTAGTACGACATTAAGTTATGCAGACGGAACAAGCTATAACTATACTACTGCACCGTCATCAAAACAGCTTACAGAGTCTTCGGCCAGTTCGACCTTAGGGAGCGTTCTTGGTGCGGTAGTCGCAGGTCCAGTGGGTATTATTGCGGGAGCGGTTAGTGGTAATTTTTTAGATAAGAAGCTCTCGAAAGCGAAACAATATGATGAGTTATCCGATAGTCATCAACTGATGCAAGCCGAATTAGCGGATATTAACCAGCGTTATGCTGACTTGCAGAAACAGTTTTTAGTTCAAGGTGAAAAGCAGAAGGCTTTGCACGCATTAGCGATGAGTCATTTGGAATTTCAAATACTTTTCCATACAGGCAATGACATTTTAGCCAGTAACGAGTTACAACGTTTAGATGAATTGGCCGAGTTTTTAAAAAGTAATCCGCAGCTTAGTATTCGTTTGCATGGTCATGCAGACCCTCGTGGTTCTGATGAGTATAACAATGTGTTATCTCTGCATAGGGCGAAAAATGTACGTTATGCATTAGAAGCACGAGGTATTGATTCGCAACGTATCGAGGATTACTTCTACGGCGCTGATCGTTCTCAAGCCCATAAAGGTGACTTAGATGCTTATGCGTTTGAACGTAGAGTCACTATAGAAGTTTATGATCAAGAGGATAATGTGGCGGCAATTGATTAACAGTGTTTGGTAATAGGGATAATAAGGAAGTGCTTACTGGTCAGTAAAGGAAGCAGTCATGGAGAGGTAATATCACGGATGATGCTTTTAAATCATATTTTTCTCCCCTCGGCTTGCCCAACCAATGTTGGGCTTTTTTACTATTTTGTTTTTATATTGTCGCTTGTTTTTTAAAGAAATCCTGCCATTTTTCACAGCTATTTGTATTGAGGCCGCAAGCCGTCTCATAAAATCGTAATGCTTTTTTTTCATCTTTTGGAATAGTGCTGCTACCTTTGGTATAAAGATCACCTATCTCTAGGCATCCTCGATAGTCGCCCCCATCACAGCCTTTGTGGAATAGCTCAATTGCTTTTTCTTCATCTCGATTTATAAACTCTCCATTGAAATGCATATACCCTAAGTTTGTACATCCTATTTCACTCCAATTGGATTGGCTAAACCCTTCACATGACTTCTTATAATACGCTCGGGCAATAGCTGTACCTTGGGCAACCCCTCTGCCAGTATGATACATAATCCCTACATAGGCACAAGCATTGGTATGAAGTGATTGGCAAGCTTCTTTATAGAGTTTTATTGCTTTGGTGTAGTCTTTAGGTATGTGTTCTCCGGCTTGGTAATGTCTTCCCAACAGGAAACACCCTTTAGGTCTACCGTTATCACAGGCTTTTTCATACAGTAAAATAGATTTCTCTATATTTTTAGGTTTACCTTTACCGCTGTGGTATTGATAAGCTAGCGTTAGGCAATCGGGAGTGCTATATCCTTGGTCACAGGCATCCAATGCTGGTTTTATAGAGGTGGTGTTAGTATTACAAGCTTGAATGAACAAAACTGTAGTGGATATGAAAAGAATAGATTTTAGACGATTATTCATAATGACATCCTGTTTTTATGATGAAACTTGGAAAATATAAACTTTTTGGATAATGCAGCAGGTGATAGTAATAAAAGCAGTCAATACAAACAACTTTATTCTGTAAAATCTATAACTATATCATCAAAATAGGTGTGCACACGCTATCTAATCAATCTTACACGCGTTCTGCTCCGCATGACCAGCAAAGGTCAAATGCTGGCTCATTTTGTTCGTTACATTTGGCACACATCCATTGCGTTTGGTGTGTATCGTTAAATGCTTGCTCAATCAGATCGAAAGCTTTTTTATAATCCCTATCATGGATAACCCACAGTTCTAACCACGTATCAAAAGGTGCTATGTCACCTGATGCGCCTGCAGCAAACTCATTTTTTACTATTGTTTCTATTCCCTGAGCTTCTACAATATTGCGAGCATTATTCACAAAAAAACGGTTTTCGTTGGTGTAGATCATCTTCATGAATTGCTTTTACCCTGCCAGTTATGATTATTGCGAGACCAATTCTCGTCGTAATAAGTATAGGCAACTCTGATTAACCTCGGATAACTTCTGGCTTACAGGCGTTGCCGAGATCAAGGCGTCTCTTTGCAGTAATGTCCAGACCTTGCAAAAAGAGACAACACAGAGATCGGTGACGCCTGTAAGCCCCGAAGGGCGTGGCTAAAATGCGTTTATGCTGCGTTAGACTTTTTGCTAAGGACGACGGCCATTAGCTGCAAAGCCTGCCTTGCCTAAACGCATTTTAGACTCACGCAGAAGTCATTCGAGGTTAATCAGAGGTGCCTATAACCACTAAGACAGTCTGTAAGCCAAATTAGTTGCATCTACTTGGCAGGGTATAGATTGAACATCCAATAGTGAGTTTATGCTTTAATCTGTTGAGCAATGGCTTGCTTCTCAGCGGGATGATTTTTCTCTATATGGTCGGCAAGAAAAGATGCATCACGGCTAATGCCTGAAAAACGCCCTGAACCCCAAGTATATAACCAGGGTAAACCTAAGAAATACAACCCAGCTTGTGGAGTAATGCCGCGTATATGGTTGGGGTATCCTTTCTCATCAAATAAACGACTTTTTTCTGAACGTTCGATCCATTCAAAGTTATGTTTAAAACCGATACACCAGATAATGGTTGTTATTCCTGAGCTCTCAAGATCAAGCGAGGGTTCTTCTTCTTCTGGTTGCCATAACGGAGTGTAGTGTTCTTGATGTGGAGCATCAATATGATGGTCTTCGATAAACTGGTCAATGCGCTGATTAATTCTATTGTAGGTTGCATCGGCATCATCAAGATTCTTTTTAAGGCTAGAGTCAAACAGCAGCTTGCCCTCGTTAAAGTCTGTCAGTTGACCTAATAGCTCCATACCTTCTACAGCAAACTTTCTTAAATCAATGTCTCGTCCGCCATCACGCCCGGTGACATAGTGGTTAGAATTATCTCTAACACCTTCTTTAAGTGGGTGATCATCAACAGGCATATCGTAGTAATTCATATCGTCTAACCAGTCAACTACATCGCGGCCACGGTAAAAACGAGCACATCGAGGAGATGATCCCGTGGCTAAAAATACTTGTCTGCCTTCCAAATGCAGGTCTTCTGCGATTTGTGTTCCTGATTGACCTGACCCTACGACTAATACATTCCCTTTAGGTAATGATTGAGCATTTTTATATTCTTCTGATTGTATTTGGTGTATGGATCTTGGGATAGGTTGTGTTAATTTCGGGATGATAGGGTGATGGTATCCACCTGTAGCGACCACCACTTGGTTCGCGGTAAATAGTCCAGCTGATGAGTTTATCTGGTAGAGAAAGTCTTCGTTATATGAAAGTGAGTTAACGGTAGTGTTTTCAATAATAGGTGCATCGACTTTTTTAATAAAGCCATTTAGATATTCAATAATTTGTTTATGGTTCATAAAGCCATTTGGGTCATCGCCTGTGTAGGGATGATCTGGTAAGTTGCACTGCCAGTTGGGTGTCACTAACGTAAAGGAATCCCAGCGTTTGTTTTTCCATGCGTTTAGCGCAGAAGATTTTTCGATAACGACATGGTCGATATTACGCTGTTGTAGATAATGGCTCATGGATAGGCCTGCTTGTCCGCCGCCAATGATGATCACAGAGTAGTGCTTGCTGGTTGCTAAATCTTTTAATTGTTTCATGTTTAACCTTTTGTTGTCTTAAATAATATTAGTTACCTTAACCATAGGGCTTTTGTATTCTTTAAAAGCTTGTGATGTGCGCTGTATACGTAACAGTTGATCTTGTGCACTTGAACAAGCAAATCCATATTTTTCCCTAACACGTTCGCTTGCTAATGTAAGCGCTTGCTCCGTGAGTTTGGCGAATTCATCAAGGGAATAGGTTTTCCCTGCTTGGATAAATTGCTCGATCGTACTTGATGGTGAATAACAGGTTTCTTCTTCACCGTTGGGCCATATAATGACAAAATTTTTCTCAGGCATAATTATTAAGCTCGCTGTTGTAAACTATTTGGCAGGGTGAAAGCTTTTTCTTTCATGCCTGTAAAGGATGTTTTCTCTATATCCCAGAATATTTCTTCGCTGTTTGTATGTTTTACGATAAGTTTTTTTTCTTCAGTAATGTGGCCAATCTGTGATGCGCTAATACTTCTTTGTGAAAATACACGCAGCAAATCGTCAACTTTATTTTTTGGTGTAGTTAGTAAATAACCGAAACTGGGGAAAGAACATAACCACTTCTCCCAAGGTATCTCTTCTGGTTTGGGTATTTTGGTTAGATCAATTTTGGCGCCGACCTGCGAGGACTCTAGTAGCATAACCGTTGTGCCCAATATGCCTGCTTGACTAATATCTTTGCAGGCATCAGCGAGATGATTTTCTGCGATAAATGGCAGTAGGCTTATATCGTTGCGGAGCCTTTCTGGTGGAGCCGTAGTGGCTGCATTCCAGTTTAAG
Organism: Candidatus Endobugula sp.; assembly: GCA_020628895.1. Classification (GTDB taxonomy): domain Bacteria; phylum Pseudomonadota; class Gammaproteobacteria; order Pseudomonadales; family Cellvibrionaceae; genus Endobugula. The sequence goes on along the minus strand of JAHDEM010000014.1, from coordinate 31,236 downwards.
AATGGTGCTCTATAGGCTCCTCGGCAGTCGACAACAGCGATCAATGCCTGCTCTGGAGTTGCTGAAAAGCTACTTAATAATCGATTGGCTTTACCAATAATAGAAACTCCAAGTGTCGGTTTATCTGATTGTAAGTTGGTATGCCCGCCAACAATGGGGACTTGAAATGCTTGAGAAGCATCAACCATTCCTTGAAATATTTGTTGGGTGGTGTCGTTATCTTTGCCCCAGTAGGTATTAATAATGGCAGTAGGTCTACCACCCATTGCTGTAATATCACTGACATTAACCATCACGCCGCACCAGCCAGCAAACCATGGGTCTTTTTCAACAAAGGCACTTAAAAAACCCTCGCCTGCAAATAGATCAAATCCATTGCCGGTTTTAATTGCAGCGGTATCATCGCCGTTAGGGTGATAACTATTGGGATAGGCCTGAGATAAAAATTGAGATATTTTTTGAATATCCAATTTATGATTTATTCCCATATTTTGTTTAACATGATCAAGCAGTTGACTAAGCAGCATGATGATGACTCTTATGGGTTGTTGTATTCGCGGCTTGGTGCTGAGTATTAACAGGATTCAGTTGATACGAACCATCTAGCATTAATAACGAAGGGGCTAATTCTTGGGGCAGCGATAATCTTTTTTCCTTTAAAATAAAGCCACTTTTGGGGTCATATATCGGAGGGAAGTTATTTAAATCCGCTTCCATCATCACATGGGGTCGCCTGCGAATCTCCAGATCAAAACAGCTTTCCCAGCGAAGACGTTGGAATAGGCGCTCATTTTTTTTCTGTACTTGAGCTAAAAACTGAGTACAACCTAAAGCGTTTGCGCTCGATACTGCGAGTTTAATAAGAGCGGCTCCTAACTCCACTTGTGTTCTAAAGTGGGGGTCTACACCTAAACGCGATCCCCACCATACGTCATTGCCTTCATGGTGTATGCGAACCGTACCAACGACCTTGTCGTGCCATCCACCATGATTAGCAAGAGCCACTAAGCATTGCGCATAATTATCGATTTTGTCTTTATCATCTTCGTTAAAAATACCTTGTTCTTCACAAAATATTTTTCGTCGTAAAGCAAGTGCTTGGCTTTTTTCCCACTCTAATGTTGCCCACTTAATGGTGTAGTCAGAATGCCGATGATGAAAAGATCGTGGATGCATAAGTTTCTCCCAATAAACGGTTTTACTCAAAAGTACTTAATGAAGAACAGGCGCCGCACCGGCCACAACCTGCTTTTATATCTTCTGAACGCAAGTTTGCTGCGGTAATTTTTTGCCCTAATGGTTTTAAAATAGACGTCATAAATTTAGCGGTAGGTGGTGTTGCATTTTCCAATGCGGTGCCACTAATGGGAACAAAAGGCACAACAAAGGGATAAACGCCAATAGCAATCAGTTGATCGCAAATATCGAGAATAGATTCTTTTGTATCACCTAGGCCAGCGAGGATGTAGGTGCTAACTTGCCCCCAGCCAAAAATAGGAACAGCGACTTTAAACGCCTCCATATATTCATGTACGCTGACTTTTGCTTTGCTAGGCATAATATAGTCACGAACTTCAGGAGTAACGGCTTCTAGGTGAAGCCCTAAAGCATCTGCACCGACGTCTTTTAGTTGTTGTAACCAGCTTAAATCTTTTGGCGGTTCACACTGTACTTGGATAGGAATATTAACCGAGGCCTTCACTGCTTTTACACTATCGCACAGTATTTTGGCTCCGCGGTCATGAGTATTGGGTGTGCCTGTTGTCATCACCATATGCTTTACACCGTCAAGTTCAACAGCGGCTTTTGCTACTTCTGCTAATTGTTCTGGCGATTTGTGTGCGATGGTTTGTCCTGCTTCTAGTGAAGCGCCAATAGAGCAAAACTTACAGGTTCCTTTTGGATTGTCATAGCGAATACAGGTTTGTAATACCGTCGTTGCCAGTACATCCGTACTGTGCAGGGTAGCTACGTGTGAATAAGGAATTCCTTCTTTTGTTGTTAAGTCATAAAATCGTGGGGACTTGGCATAGGTAATATCGGTTAGAGGGATTGTGTTTTCTAGTAATTGAATATTATTCGAATCATTATCATCAAGTGTGTAGGGTGATTGGCTTGCACTATTGGTATAAATGGGAACCATAACCGGCGTCCCATCAACGACAATAGCTTGATGATCAGAAGGTCCTGCGCCGCCTTTGCGGCTAACATGTGCCTGCTCAGAACTGATTAGGCGAACTCCCCGAGTTTGTACCTCGGTGAGTAATCGCTTTTTAGCCGATAGAGACATTGTCATGATGAATATCCTCTGGCATTTCGTTGGCAACGGTATGTGTATTTTGTTGTGGGTTGTTTACGTTAGATAAATCCTTTGCTGTTTTATCGAAAGTAGACAAAATATTTTGAGAGACGGATGTTGGTTCTTTATTGATATTTAAGCTTAATAACTCAGGGCGAGCATAGTGGCCTACCGAGTCCATCATGCGTTTTCTTTTTGTAATTAAGCTCATATTTAAATCTGCGATAACAATGCCTTC
>JAHDEM010000014.1:0-28599 GCA_020628895.1 Candidatus Endobugula sp. | reverse complement strand
TAGCGTGCAAGAGGGTTATAATGCTCCCAACAAGCAAGTGCCCCAACACGTCCAACAGCAGTATTGGCCACTTTTAGACCAGAAGCATCGCCTTGTCCCCAAATCATTCTCTCGTGATAAGTAGGCGTTATTTTTCTCCTTTTTAAACACAGTTTTCCATCAGCATCAAAAATAAGTTGTGTGTTGTAAAGTGAGCCGTGGTCCCGTTCATTCACTCCTAATACCACAACAATTTTTTTTGCTTTAGCTCGTTCGCTGACGGCATTAGTGATTGGTCCAGGTATAGGCACAGCTTCATCATATAATTTTAGGTGCGCTTTCCCACTAGAAACCGGAGGCAGAATAAAAGAAAAATAAGGGTAGTAAGGTACAAACGTTTCTGGAAAAACAATCAGTTCTGCGCCTTTATCTGCAGCATCATCAATATAGTTAAGCACTTTATTCAGGGTGCCTTCAGCCTTCTCCAAATCTGGAGAAAGCTGAGCAGCAGCAGCGCGTACAATCTTCGCTTCTGACATAATGGTTTTCCTTACACTGTCCATGTATCAATAATGACAGCATTATCTCTTGTATGAAGTAACTTAATATCCAGTACATCAAGAGGATTGATTGGAATAATTCCTTCAATTAACGATGGTTCTCCATGTCCATAAAGAGCTTGTAAAGCAAAGCGGCAAGCGTAAATTTTCCCACCTTCGGACATGAATTTTTTCAATTGGTTAGTAAAATTTTGGTGGCCTGGAAATGCTTCGTCTCCTAATGTTGGGAATCCACGTTGTAAACCTAAGGTAACCCCGGGTCCGTACAGTAGAATGGAAGTTTCATAACCTTTGCGTTGTAGTCGGGTCGCCTGTAACATGTTGACAAAACCAATCGATCCTTCAAAAGCAACGGTGTGGAAAGTGACTAACGCTTTCTCTCCTTCATCGGCTTGTACGTCTTCAAATAGTTTTTCTTCGTAATCAACAAAAAAGTCTCCATCTTTATGTTTGGGGGTGGTTACCTGAGGCATAGTTTTCTCCAATAATGGTTGTTTAAATATTTATTTAAAATTTTTTTCAAAATTTGTTATTGGATATAGCAAAGGTAATGCCATTAGAAAAATCGATAAATGCAATCAATATGCTATCAATTCGATGTTTCTAATTCTTCAAGAATGAAATTTTTTTGTAGCATTTATTAATTATTTTTTTATGTTTTTTTGTGCTGCACTGTTTTGCTGCATTGGTGTTTTTTTTATTTTTTTATGCACTTAAATGTTGCTATTTTAAGGTGTTGAATGATTGCATTTTCATGCAATCATTCAATGATTTTTGATTTTTTTCTTTACTTTTTTTATGGAACAGTTAATGCTTTGTAATAGTTAGAAAAGTGTTTTTTTAGAACGAGATTGAATAATGGATACGGTAAAGCATTGGCTAAAAGCACTAAGCGAAAAAAATAAAAGACCCGCTTATTTAATGATTGCAGACTTGATTGCATCTGATATTGAAAGTGGTTTATTACAGGTGCGAGATAAACTGCCGCCTCTTCGTGATTTAGCCAAATTATTATCTTTGAACTACACAACCGTCGCACGTGCTTATAAAGAGGCAAGAAGTCGCGGGTTGATTGATTCGCATCCAGGTTTGGGAACTTATGTAAAAGGTAAAGCGAGTGTTATCCCTTTAAAAGGTGGAAGTGATATTGAGATGACAATGAACTTACCCCCTGAACCTGAAATTAAAAGTTTAGATAATAAGTTGCGCTCGGGGTTTGAAAAGGTATCCCTTGATTGTGATATTCATAGTATGTTGCGCTATCAAGACTTTGGTGGTTCAGAAAAAGATAAGGAGGCGGGCCTTCAACTTATTGCCCGATTTGTTGATCAACCGAGTACAGAACGTTTATTAGTTTGCCCAGGTATTCATAGTGCGTTGGTCGCGATATTATCCATGTTAGTTGGTCATGCCGATATGAGTGAAAGGCCAACTATTTGTGTTCAAGGTTTGGTATACCCGGGCATTAAAGCCATTGCTGCGCAATTAGGGATTAAATTGTCCTCCGTCAATAGTGATAGCGATGGAGCGATCATTAGTGAAATAAAAGCATTGTGTAAAACCGAAAATGTAGCAGCCATATATGTTAATCCTACTATTCAAAATCCCAGCACTGCCTCATGGAGCTTGCATCGCCGTGAGGCTTTAGCTGATCTAGCGATGCAATACAGCATTCCTATAATAGAAGATGATCCCTACAGCTTACTACCTGTCGATGCGCCGGTATCTATAGCGCAGCTGGCTCCAGAGGTTACTTATTATATTAATGGTTTGGCTAAGTGCTTTGGTGCTGGGTTGCGTATTGCTTATTTGTACGCGCCATCAAAGTTGTTGGCGCAGCGCACAGCAGGTGCATTGCGCTCGTTATCGGTTATGTCCAGCCCTGTGACCAATGCATTGGCGACGCAATGGATTATGGATGGAACCGTTACACAAACAATAGAAGCGATTCGTATTGAATGTCATGTTCGTCAGTCTATTGTTAAGCGTTATTTATCAGCATATAAAATCCTTACTCATCCCGAGAGCTTTCATATTTGGCTGGAGCTGCCTAAGTCTTTTTCTATCAGTGCTTCTACGGTCGCTTCTTATTTGCGTTCACAAGGGGTGAGTGCTGTATCTAGCGCGGCATTTTGTACCGACAATAATCCGCAGGAAGCTGTGCGTATATGCCTTGGTGGCCCAAATTCTCGTGAAAAATGTGAAGACTCTATACGATTAGTGGCGGATATATTAGAGCATCCTGCGCATTTATCTGGAGTGGTTTTCTAGAAAAACATTAATAAATAGTTTTGTTCTTCAGCAGAGCGGCGCTCTATAGTCATCCACGCCGCCTGCGGAGAAAGTCAGTCTTGTTAAATACCTACCATTGATACTGTTTTTGCGGTTTTATTTCTTGTAGGATGCGATAGATCGATACAATAATAGTCCTTCGTCTGGATTGGCTTCATCCATCTCCATTAACGAGAAAAACTCCATGCAAGCTGTTGATGAGGATGCTTGTTCCATGGCTTTCTCAGCATCTTCACGAGTCTCCCAGTGAATAATATCGGCATATTGGTTTTCGTAAAGATGAACCAGCTCGCGGCTTATAAAGCCTTTTAATGAGTCAACAAACTCATTTTGGAGCTTTTGAGAAGCTTCCATTAGTTGTTCCTCTGTTACTCCTTTCTTCAGGGTGATGTTGGCGATTTCAACGGTAATATCGGTCATGTTTTTTCCTATCAATATGATTACTTCATGGTTTTTGTGGTGTGATAAATAGCCGTGTTATTCATCACAGCGTTAGGATATCGACTAAGCTGCCATTTTGTGTCATATTTAAAAGTATGACTCGCATCAATACCAATAAACACCTCGATCGCTTAGATGCTTTGACGTCCTTGCTGAAGTCAGACGATTTCTTGACAGTGGCTAAGATTGCCAGCCTTCTAGGTGTGAGTGAACGCACATTGCATCGAGATATTGCGATTCTGCGCGAACGAGGTTTGCCCATCGAAGCCGATAAGGGTAGAGGTGGAGGTATTCGTCTTCACCAAAGCTGGGGTGTAGGGCGGTTGACACTGAGCAATCAAGAATCCATTGATTTACTGGTGAGTTTGGCCATTGCTGAGAAAATGGAATCTCCATTGTTTATGGCGAATTTGCAGTCAATTCGTCATAAGCTAATGGCATCTTTTTCTACGGCGCAAAAATATAAGGTGAAGCACTTGCGCGATAGAATTCGTATTGGCAGTTCAGCCTCTTCTTTTGTATTAACTTCCTATGAGGCTGCTGATGATGAGAGTATAAAGCCGCTACACCGTGCTTTTTTCTTGATGCAGTCATTACGTATTAATTATCGCGATGCTGAAAATGTATTGACTCAGCGTAGTATCGAACCTCACTATTTATACCTCAATTATCCTGTCTGGTATATTCTGGCGTGGGATCATTTGCGCCAAGATATACGTATTTTCCGCTGCGATCGAATTACCCATTCTGTTGTTAACGAATCAACCTTTGAGTTACGTTCTTTTGATGAATTTCATCATATGGTTGCTGGTGACCATTTCTTGGTTCCTTAAAAACCGTATTTTTCTCCTGACTTTTAAGTTGACATCATATTTTAATAAAAATAATACACGCTATAAAAGTGAATACCGATCTTTTTTTTGAACAGGTAGCGGTAAAAAATTATTTAATATTCATTTTTTTGGCACTTAATTCCTTTAATTTATTTTCTATTTTCTAATAAATAAAAAAAGAGTGACTTAGTAATGGTTGTTTCTTGATCTTTTTTGGCAAAGAAATGTTTTTTTTCGAAAAAACTTTGCGGAAAATCTCATAAATTCAGCTTTATCCTATAGACTTTAGTCGTATACGTTTGCTAAGGTCTTTTTGCATCAAATTTTTCAATTAAAAAATATTTTCTTTTTCGTGAGCCAGTGTTTTGTTTTTTTGAGCTAGCCAAACGGATGGATGGTTTGTTAAACGTATTAAAAAAGAGGAATGTTAAAATGGAAGTGGTAAAAAAATATCGGATATTGTTTCAGTTTTTATATGGAAGCTTTTTGTTGTTGTTAAGTTCAAACCTTTATGCACACGTTAAATGGTTTGCCCCGTATGATGTGAGTTCTGCCCCAAGAGGTGTTAGTGAAGTTTTAACGCCGTATTTTATTTCTATTCTTTTAGGATCTGTTGCGGTTGTTTTTATGATTGCATGGATGGATCGTTCTCAGTGGGCGCTCGCTTTTAACGAACGGGTAGAGCAGTATAGAGACCACCTTAGAGGTCAGTTGCCAGGAGATTTTTCAACGCGAGCAATACGCTATACATTGCTTGTTTTTTTTGTTTGTGTATGGGCAATCGGCGGAGTGATTCTTACACCAGAGCTGAAATATGAAAACAGTTTGCTCATTGGTTTTATACATATCGCAATTATTGTGTCTTTGTTTACATTAAAAACGTCGCGTTATGCTGGCGTTGGTATTTTATTATTATGGTTATACAGTGCCTATCACTATGGCTTTTTTCATCTGTCGGACTACGTTATTTTTATTGGTCTAGCACTGTTTGTTATTTATGCATCCTTCAATCGCCCTAGCTTGGAAGCAAAAGGTTTTTTGCTGCTTTACGTTGCTATATCGATCACATTACAGTGGGCGAGTATTGAAAAATTTGTTTACCCACAATGGTCGTTCCCTATTATCGAAGAGCGTCCGTATCTGAGTTTAGGTTTGGAAGGTAACGACTTTATGATGCTGGCAGGCTTTGTGGAATTTGCATTTGCTTTTCTTATTGTGGCGGTTAGTGGCGTCGGTTTCATCGTAACAACCTTGGGTTTGGCATTTATTTTTATGTTGGCGATTGTCGATTTTGGAAAAATTGATGCGATTGGACATATGGCAATTATTGGCAGTTTATTAGTGATGACTTTAAATGGTCCAGTAAAGATTAACTTACGGTTTAATCGTATGCATAGCAGTGCTATTTATAATGCTTGTATCACAACTTTGATATATTGTGCTTCAATTGCGCTGTTTTTTGCTTTATATTACGGCGTCCGTAATGCTTGGATGATGAGCATATAAAAATGCCAAATGGTTGATGTATGGTTATGTAATAACCGCATACGATAAGAACATACCATGAGGTAAATAAAAAAGTGTGGCGCATAAAGTTTCTTTTTGCGCCACTTTTTACGTTCATATCTTTTTATATGCCGCGCGTTATATGTGTACTATGCATTGAATAATAAATAAAAATTTACTTGGTTTGTTTAATAAGCTGAGTTCTATGGAAAGTAATTAGAAGTAAATTGATGAATAGACTAAATATATTAACGTGTTTCTTTGGTGTTTTTTTAAGCATAAATAGTGTGGTGGCTGTTGCAGAAGAGCCAATAAAACCGGTGACGATCATTCCTTATGATCGTGACAAAGCCGCAATTGGTAAATTATTATTCGCCGATGTACGTCTGTCTGGTAACGATAGTTTGTCGTGTGCCAGTTGTCATATCCTTGACCAAGGTGGAGATGATAATGTCGCACGTTCTATAGGCATTAACGGCAAACCTAGTAAGCGTAACTCGCCGACTGTTTTTAATACGGGCTTCAATTTTTTGCAACTTTGGGATGGCCGTGCTGATTCATTGGAGCAGCAAGTAAAAGGGGTGATTACTAGTAAGGCGGTAATGGGTATGGAGTCTTGGGATGATACCGTAGAAAAAATTGCCGGTATTGAACAATATAACCAAGCATTCCAAGAGGTATATGGTAAGCCTATTGAGGCAAAACATATTCAGGAAGTCATTGCCGAGTATGAGCGTTCGCTCGTACTGGTTAACTCACCTTTCGATCAATATTTGAACGGTGATGAGAGTGCAATTAGTGATACAGCTAAAACGGGTTATGCATTATTTAAGTCTTATGGTTGTATTAGTTGTCACCAGGGCGTTAATGTTGGTGGCAATATGTTTCAAAAAATTGGTGTGTTAAAAGATATTAATTTGCGCGATCCTAATGATGTGGATTTAGGGCGCCACAATATCACGGGGAATGAATGGGATAAGCGTGTATTTAAAGTGCCCAGTTTACGTTTAGTGGTACAAACAGCACCTTATTTTCACGATGGTTCGGTCAAAACATTGCGCGATGCGATCGATATTATGACGGAATACCAGTTGGGTAGGAAAGTGCCTGATGAACATAAAACAGCCATTATGGAATTTTTAGCCACCCTACCCGGTGAGTTACCTACGGAGGCCAAGTAAATGAGAACCGCATTATTATTAATTTTACTCGTGATTGTCGGCGGGGTCGGTGTAGGGTCTTTGATTTATAAAAATAATCTCGAAGACAGTGAAAATGCTCGCACTCATGTATTGGCTTCTCTTAGCCAAATAAAGCATATCGACAGCTTAATTAATACACAGATGCTTGAGTCTCGTTATGGTTTGCGGGTTGATTACGATGAGCTAGCACAATTAATTACTCAAATTAAGAGAGAAGTCTCTGAGCTCGATACTACATTGCTAGTAGAGCCAGCTTCTGTCGATAATAGTATTCGTATTGCTCTTGATAATATTAAAGAGCAATTAACATTAAAAATTGATGTTATCGAAAATTTCAAGTCGCATAACTCGGTGCTTAGAAATTCCATTAAGTATGCCCCTGTATTGGGGGACAGTATTATTGAAGAGCTTTCAGTGACCAATAACGAGGCAGCTCAAGACCTCAAAGTGATTAACAATGCGCTATATCGTTGGGCGTTGTATGGCAGTAAAAAAGAAGCAACTATTATCCAAGATAATTCAACTGTAGTGATTGACCTTATTCCCAAGGTTGAGAATAGTATTGCACTTATTGAATATTCAACACATGTTACAGCGGTGATTGAGGAGCAGGAAAAAACACAGCGCTATATCACTAATGCACTGGCTATTCCATTGGTTAGCACTGTTGGTCAGTTAGAAACTGTTTATGCCGGTTACTATATGACGGTATTGAAGTCTCTAGAAAGAGACCGCCTCTACGTCATGGGGTATGCGTTATTTGCACTGCTAGTGGCTGTTTATCTTGGGGTTATGTTGCGTAAAAGCTATCAAGCGCTCAAAGGGAGAGATGAGTATCGAAGCCAACAAATCAGTGTCGCTTATCGTCATGTGGGTTATGCTGACAATCATGTAGGAACAGTAAAAGGTGCTTTTTATAGCATTAAAGAGATTCTATTGTTTCTCGATGGCATCTACTTAGAAACGAAAAAGCAAAGCCATGACCCTAAGAAAATGAGTCAATTGTTATCAAAGGCGATTAAAAAATATCGTCACTTGGATAAGCAAAATACTATCGATGAAACAGACGAGTTGCTAGAAAAAAGTAATCACAATCTCGAAAAGGCATCCACTCTTATTAAGAATTTAATGGCAAGCTAGTCGGTTTGCCGGATTATCATGCCGCTACTAATCACTGGCGGCATGCATAGTTCCTTTCCATTTTTCATGTCTGTTTAATCGTCATTTGTTTCATTTCAGAGGCAATTGCCCTTCTAGCTATTAGGCCCTGTGTGTCAGATAGCAGCTCTTAGCTTATCTTTATATACCAAACCACCCAGCGCAGTTATTTACTGGTACTGTGTCATGGAAACTTATGTTATTTTGTGGGTAGGCCTTTGTACATACAGGAACTGACATGCCAAAACATATCATCATTGTTGAAGATGAGCCTCTCTTGGCGGAGAACTACAAAGAGGCATTGGAACGCCATAACTATCAGGTGACGCATTATAGCAATCGTCACGACGCATTAGATGGTGTGGCAGCCACCCTGCCCGATATGGCCATTATTGATGTGGGACTGGAAGATGACATCGAAGGCGGCTTTGAGCTGTGTCGTGAGTTGCGTAGCCGTTCTTTGGAGTTGCCTATTATATTTTTGACGGCGCGTGATCACGAATTTGACGTTATTTCGGGTTTGCGATTGGGTGCAGATGATTATCTCACCAAGGATATCAGTCAGGCGCATATGATAGCGCGCATTGTTGCGTTATTTCGCCGCATTGATGCGTTGAGGCAGCCGATCAAGAATGAGTCTTTGGTCGCGTCTGGTGATTGTGTGATTAACCCTGAGCGTATGACCGTGCAATGGAAGGACAGTAATATCGATCTGACGGTCACAGAATTCTGGATAACTTATGCTTTAGTTAAGCATCCCGGGCATGTGAAAAACCGCCAGCAATTAATGGATGCTGCTAATGTGGTATTTGATGATAATACGATTACTTCACATATCAAGCGTATACGTAAAAAATTCCTCGCCATCGACCAAGAATTTAATGCGCTGCAAACCGTCTATGGTATGGGTTACCGCTGGAGAGTGTAATGTTGACAACCATTAATGGGTATCGTTGATCATGCGGCTACGCTTTCAATTGTTATTAGTGAGCCTGTGTTTATTGTTGTTGCCTTGGGGGGCATGGCAATACCTAAAGGCGGTCGATATTGCTTTGCGTAAATCCCAAGAGCAGTCATTATTCGAAAGTGCTCGCTTATTGGCTGACCGCTTTTCTTTTGATGCTTATTTGCTGGATGAACCTTTTGTTGGTTTACCTAAGAGAACAAGTCTGCAGTCATTTTCTGACAAATACACGTCCTTATATGCCTATCCATTATCTACACTGCCTGTTATGGACGGTTACAGTGATGAATGGCGCAACCAAGCAATTGATGTGATTCAAACGGCTGTGCAAATAGATAATGATTTTTCGATGGATGTTCAAATTGGGGAGTATGAAAATAAAGTATATTTCTATTTGAATATTTATGATGAGGACATTCGTTACTATAACCCATCTATTCCTGATGCCTTTGCCACTGGAGAAATATCAGAAGATCACTTACGGCTAACAATTTACGATGCTAGTCATCATGCTGCTAGCTATCGAATTCGCACGAGCGCACCCAGTCGCATTGATGCTCACTATTATGATCAAGTAGGTGTTCTACAGCGTGAGCATTTAATCAGTGGTGTTTGGAGAGAGTCGCAGCAGGGCTACCATGTGGAATTATCTGTAGACAAACAGCTACTACGTCACGGGTTTTTGTTAGAAGCGGTTAATCATAATGCTTCGGGCGCTGTTACAAGACCGCAGAATGACAATATTGTTGGTTTACTGAATCAAAGCAATAGTGTCGCTCGTTTAACTGATAAGCCGATATGGCTGACGATGTTATCGAATGATATTCAGTCATCTATTAATGCCATGCATGCTCCCTCATTATCGATAAAAATTATTAACCCTCAAAAATGGCTAGTGGCGAGTATGTCGGCCCAGCAACAAAAAATTGCTAGGGATGTTCCATGGTTGGTCGAATGGTTTTATCGGCAATTATTGGAAGCAGAAAAACTACCACTGCGTAATCGTCATCTGTTTCATTCTTATAGTTCCTATAAGGAAGTCGAGCTCTCTCAACAAGAGGGGGCTTCATTGCAATGGTACCGAAGTAGTAGGCCTTTTTCTCGCCAAACATTAGCGAGCGTTGCGCACCCAATCTATGATGTAAGCTCTTCTCGCTTACAGGGGTATTTGTTAATAGAAAAAACCACAGACCAACTGGTCGCGTTAACCACCTCGGCATTTAGTCGCTTATTTTTATACACAGTAGGAACGTTTCTAGTGGTTGTCTTGCTGTTGTTTTCTTATGCGAATTGGTTGTCGTTTAGAATTCAGCGTTTATATCATGCTGTGACTGGTGCAGTTAATGAAACAGGTGGATTGAATTTAGAGAAAAGGACATGGCCAGAATCTGATCGCAAAGATGAATTGGGTGAGTTGTCTCGCAGTTACCGAGATCTATTATTACAGCAGCAGGAATATAATCATTATCTTAGAACATTATCGAGTAAATTATCTCATGAGCTACGTACGCCAATCGCTGTCGTGAAATCGTCTTTAGAGAATATGCGGCAGGTAAAAAATACCCAGTCACAACATCAGTATAATGATCGCGCTCAAGAAGGTTTACAGCGGCTAAATCATATATTAAATGCCATGAGTTCAGCCAGTAGTGTTGAAGAAAGTATTCGTTTGGCTGAATTTGAGCAGATCGATTTAAAAGAGTTTCTGTCCCATTTAACGATAGCTTACAATGATGCTTATACTGATTATACCATTGTATTTTCGGCCAATGTTGAGAGTGCCTTCGCAATGGTAGCGCAAGAATTATTTGTGCAAATGATGGATAAACTCATTGATAATGCGGTGGATTTTTCATCCACTGAAGATGATATTGTTATTGGGCTTTATAGCCAGAAAGATACGTTTGTTATTACGGTAGAAAACATTGGGCCTGTATTGCCAGATGTGATGAATAATAACGTGTTTGAATCTATGGTGAGTTTAAGAAGCCAAAAAGAAACAGGAAAGTCTGTTCACCTTGGTTTGGGTTTGTATATCGCTCGACTCATTGCCGATTGTCACAGTGGTGAGATAAGCGCGCAAAATAGATGGGACGATCGTGGCGTAGTATTTAGTGTATTTATACCGCAATAAAAAATGGATTTATGCGAGGTGATTTTTAAAGAGTGAGAGAGCTACTGAAAGCCCTCTCTATTGCTTGATGATCAGAAAATAATGCTGTTCACAAAAAAATGTTTAGCGTTATATATCTAATGCTTTTTCTAATGCTTCTAAATCACTTTTCTGGAGTGTTCCAGCGGTTTCCTTTAGTTTTAATGTGTTGATGATGTAGTCATATAACGTATCAAGGTAGTCTCGTTGGGCCTGGTACAGATTTCGTTGTGCATTAACGACATCCACAATATCTCGGGTGCCATATTCATATCCAGTCTTAGAAGATTCCAGTGCGCTGGTATTGGATATAATGGCTTGTTTGCGGGCTTTAATTTGGGCGATGTCGGTGGTTACCGACAAAAACAATGAGCGTATACTTTGTATGGTATTACGTTGAGTAAAAAGAAAACTCTCGTGTGCACTAATAGCGGTTTGTGATGCTTGTTTGTGTGCCGCTGAGTTTCTTCCGCCAGTATAAAGAGGAACACTTAGATCCAGGCTAAACGCAGTTGTATTCGTGTCGGTTCTAGTCGAGCCTGCACCAACAGTATCTCTATCTTGGTTATTGTCAGTATAACTAACTGAGCCTGTAAGAGTAGGGAGTCTAGATCCTTTTGCCGCTTTTGCTGCATATCTTGCTGCTTGGGTTTCTAGGTCTTTGATGGTTAGGCTTAGATTATTTTGTAATGCGAAGTCTACCCATTCCTGTTGGTTGTTTGGTGAAGGTGTTGTTGCTTCGAAATCTTTCTTAAGCGAAGCGACATCATTATGCGATTGACCTGTGAGAATAGTGAGTGCGTCAAATCGTATGCCAACATTTGCGTCAGTGCTGATGCGATTTGCAATAGCACTATCGTATGCTGCTTGCGCTTCATGTACGTCATTAATAGAAATTAGTCCTACATCAAAGCGTTGTTGTGTTTGCTCAAGTAATGTTGCTTGAGCCTTTTCTTCAGATAGTGCAGTTTGCTGCTGGTCAACAGCACGTAGTGCATTAAAGTAGGCTTCTGACACACGAATCATTAATGATTGCTGGTTGGAATCGTAAGTTAATTTGGCAATTTCTGCCTGCACCTTGCCTTGCTCATATGTATTCCAAGCGTTTTGATTAATCAGTGATTGCGAGAGCCTTACCGTATAGCTGTGTGCATCGGTATCCGTTTCTGATGGCGTGGTGCCACTTGTGTCAGCATTGGTGTCACTAAGCGAAGCCGACCCTGTAACCTGTGGGCGTAATGCAGCACGATTAATATTGGCTGTTTCTATGCCTGCTAAGTACTGTGCATATTCGGACTTTAGCTGGTGATCGTTTGCTTGCGCTAGTTCGTAAATATGCAACAGCGAGTCACTTGCCCCATACGATAATGGGGAAGAGCATAGTAAGGCTGTGCAGATCGATTGTACGGTTATTTTTGATATAAGATTCATTTTTTCCATTTACCTTGATAAGCTGGTTCTACTGCTGTGTTCAGCCAGAGTCTTTTTGATTTCCAATAGTGTAGCTTTTTAGGGGCGGAAGGTCGATACTGCTTGTCTGTATTTTTAAGGGGTAATAGGTAATATATGGGACGTCAGTTTATTAAAAGTGATGTGGAGATACATGAGCGCGAGCGAGTTTATCAACGGTTTTTCGCGATCGAAAAAATATCGCTTCGTCATCGCTTATTTAATGGTGGATGGAGTGGGGTATTCACACGAGAATTATTTGTACGGGGTCCTGCCGTTGCCGCAGTATTGTATGATCCGGTGAACCAGCTTATCGGTTTGGTTGAGCAATTCCGGATTGGTATTTATGACAGTGAATCAAGCCCTTGGTGTAAGGAAGTGGTCGCAGGTATTTCTGAGCCCAATGAGTTGGACGACGACGTTATTATTCGTGAATTGCAAGAAGAAGCGGGAGTGATTCCTGAGGTGTTGCATAAAATCTGTCATTATTATTCAAGTCCTGGCGGTACCAATGAGCGTTTAACCTTATACTGTGCACTAGCCGACTTGAGTCAGGCTGGGGGTATATTTGGTCTGCCCCAGGAGAATGAAGACATTAAAATGCTGGTTCTTAAGGAAGACGATGTGTTTCAGGGTTTGTACCATGGTGAATATAGTAATGCTGCAACATTAATTTGTTTGCAGTGGTTGATGATGAATAAAACAGCTATGCAAGAACGCTACAGATGTGCGGGTAATAATCAATGAATGTTAAAACTCCCCAGTCGGTACGAAAACCGATGGGCGTAAAAAAACGCTACAAAGTTAATTTGCCCCAGCATTTATCCCATTGCGAACTGAATTATCAGTGCTTATCACGATTATTACCAAGTCTGGGTTCACTCTTGGTTAATTATTCTCAAGAATTTATTGTTGGTCATCATACCCATTCTGAAGCTCGTATTCGCTTTACTGTTGTTGAACAAACGAAATATACGACGGTAGTTCACATTGTTCAGTATTGCCGCTTGCAAAGTGTGCCTGATTATCTTAAAACTGCAACTGATGCAGTGTTATCTGGAAAAGACTCTGGTTTATCTGAGGTTGATCATTCCCATAAATCATTATTGAGTTATCAGGGGGATGTGCGTTTGTATCACGATGCTAGCTTAGCAGAGGTGGTTAAATGTCAACGTTACCACCGCTTTTCTGCTCGTTATGAGTACCCGAATGTGGATATGCATCAGGCAGATGAAAAAGCACAAATTAACCGCTTTTTAGGTGAGTTGCTTGCTCATTGTCTATCTCATGGGCGAATGGCCGATGTCATTTTTGATCAAGCCACAGTGAGTTAAAAAGCGATCTATCGAGTAGAGCCTAAGTAAGCTATAAAAGCTACAAAGCGCCTGTTGGTAGTGTAGCTACCATAATTACACTTAACGAAGTACTATTATTTATGACTGTACCCCCTATCTCCCTACTTCAAATTACTGATTGTCACCTAGGTGAGCAAGAGGGAGATACTTTGCTATCGATGAATCCTGATGAAAGTTTGAGGGATGTATTGAGCTTAATTCAGCAAAATCATGAGCATATCGATTTTTTGATTGCAACTGGCGACCTCTGCAATGAGGGTACCTTGCCTGCATACAAACGTTTACATAATGTACTATCCGAACAAGTATCTTCACCTTTCGCATGGTTACCTGGAAACCACGATTCACCACGATCTATGGCTGAGTTTGGTCATGCAGTGAATACAAAGCTTCAAGTCTTAGGTAATTGGCTAATTATATTGCTTAATTCGCGTGTTGAGGGGTGCATTTACGGCCATTTAGAGAGTGACGAGTTGCAGTTTCTTGAGCGCGCAATAAATGATCATCCTGGTAAGCATGTGATGATTTGTATGCACCACCAGCCAGTACCTATTGGCAGCCAATGGATGGATAATTACATTGTCCGCAATGCCCATGAATTTTGGGATATTGTGGGCCATTTTTCAAATGTAAAAGCTGTGGTCTGGGGGCATGTGCATCAAGAATTTTCTGATACACATCATCATATTCAGCTATTAGCTAGCCCTTCAACCTGTATTCAATTTACTCCCTACAAAAAAGACTTTCACGTTGAAAATACCATGCCCGGTTACCGTTGGTTTGAGCTGTATGATGATGGGCAAATAGTGACGGGTGTTGAGCGTGTTGAAGACAAAGACTACGGAACAGATGTTAACTCTCACGGATATTAGTATTAACAGGCCCTAGCTTAACTACTCCTAGACGTAATCTGTTAGATATGAGACGCTGTCATTGATTAATATTTTATTGTGCGTCCTCCTATATGCCTCAGCTTCTTTATATACACGGTTTTCTCAGTTCTCCACAATCGTATAAGGCACAAGCGATACAGCAGTGGCTGAAACAACATCGTCCAGATATCCATTATTGTTGTCCTCTATTAACCCCATACCCTAATGAGTGTGCTGGTGTTTTAGAAGCTATTGTAAAAAGTGCTATTGATGAAGGGGATCCAATATACTTAATGGGCAGTTCCATGGGCGGATTTTGGGCTACTTATTTAGCAGAACGCTATAATTTGCCTGCGGTACTGATTAACCCTGCCGTTGATGTGCATCATTTGCTGCCTAAATATACGAATAAAACATTAAATAACTATCACACAGATGATATTTATTGTTTAAAGGAAGATGACTTAGCGCAGCTCACACGTTACGATACCCCAGTTATTAAAAGACCGAATAATTACTGGCTGTTAGTGCAGACAGGTGATGAGACATTAGATTACCGCTTAGCTGTACAAAGGTACCATCAGTGCAAACAAACCATTGAACAGGGTGGTGATCATGGTTTTGGTAATTTTAATCGTTACCATCATCAGGCAATGGCATTTTTTGAGCACTTTCAGCCATCTAGTTAGACGACATTTAGGATTAGAAAACAGATTATGGCGAATTATTCCTCCGAAGATATTGAAGTTTTAACGGGGTTAGACCCAGTCAAAAAACGCCCCGGTATGTATACCGAAACCACACGACCGAATCATTTGGCACAAGAGGTGATCGACAACAGTGTGGATGAAGCACTAGCTGGCCATGCAAAAGTCATTAATGTGATCTTGCATAAAGATCAATCCATTACGGTGAGTGACGATGGGCGTGGTATGCCGGTTGATTTGCACCCCGAGCAAAAAAAGCCGGGTGTCGAAGTGATTTTGTCAACGCTTCATGCTGGGGGGAAATTTTCAGATAAGAACTATCAGTTCTCCGGTGGTTTACACGGCGTTGGCGTGAGTGTGGTTAATGCCTTATCAAAAGCCTTAATCGTTACTATTAAACGCGATGGCAAGGTTCATCAAATTGAATTTTCCCATGGTGAAAAAACCAAAGACCTACATATTATTGATGAATGTGGCAAGCGTAATACGGGTACTACTGTACATTTTTCCCCTGCTGCAGAGTATTTTGACTCTCCTAAATTTTCGGTGTCTCGTTTGCGTCATATCTTGCGAGCCAAGGCCGTATTATGTCCCGGTTTAAAAGTCACGTTTACTGATGAACAAGCTAAAGAGTCCGAAGAGTGGTGTTATCAAGATGGCCTTACGGATTATTTGATGGATGCAACTAGAGGCTGGGAGGTGTTACCTGCAGCGCCGTTTACCGGTAGTTTTACCGGTTCAACAGAGGGAGTCGACTGGGCCGTGCAATGGTTGCCTGAAGGTGGCGAAGTGGTTCAAGAAAGTTATGTGAACCTGATACCCACCGCACAGGGCGGAACCCATGTTAATGGTTTGCGTACAGGGTTATTAGATGCCATGCGCGAGTATTGTGAATTTCGTAATTTGTTACCGCGTGGGGTAAAGCTAGCTCCAGATGACATTTGGACGAGCTGTGCATTTGTCCTGAGCTCCAAATTAGGTGACCCGCAATTTTCCGGTCAAACCAAAGAGCGACTTTCTTCTAGAGAGGCAGCGGCTTTTGTATCTGGCGTGGCTAAAGATGCATTTAGTTTATGGTTAAATCAGCATACCGAAGAAGGGGATAAGCTTGCAGACTTTTGCATTAGTAATGCACAAAAACGAGTACGCTCTAGCAAGAAAGTGGCTCGTAAAAAGATTACCCAAGGTCCTGCGCTTCCTGGAAAGTTAGCGGATTGTTCGGTTAGCGAGCCGGAAAGGGGAGAGATATTTTTAGTGGAAGGGGACTCAGCCGGTGGTTCGGCGAAACAGGCAAGAAGCCGTGATTTTCAGGCGATTATGCCCTTGCGTGGAAAGATATTAAATACTTGGGAAGTAGAAAGTGTTGATATTCTGGCTAGCCAAGAGGTACACGATATTTCAGTTGCGCTGGGAATTGACCCTGGTGTGGATAACTTAGAGAAATTGCGCTATCACAAAATTTGTAT
Source organism: Candidatus Endobugula sp. (assembly GCA_020628895.1). Taxonomy (GTDB): domain Bacteria; phylum Pseudomonadota; class Gammaproteobacteria; order Pseudomonadales; family Cellvibrionaceae; genus Endobugula. Next base: position 11,663 of record JAHDEM010000014.1, on the reverse strand, counting down.
TCTGGCCGATGCGGACTCAGATGGTCTACATATTGCCACACTGTTGTGTGCTTTGTTCTTAAGGCACTTCCCGAGCTTAGTAAAAAACGGCCACGTATTTGTTGCTATGCCACCGTTGTTTAGAATTGATATTGGCAATGATGTCTACTATGCATTGGATGAGTCTGAAAAGCAGGGAATTCTCGATCGTATCACTGCAGAAAAGAAAAAAGGCAAAGTGAATGTTCAGCGCTTTAAAGGTTTGGGCGAAATGAACCCGATGCAATTGCGTGAGACAACCATGGATCCTGATACGCGTCGTTTGGTTCAGTTAACGGTGGATGCTGATGAAGGCGCTCATCAAGTATTGGATATGTTGCTAGCAAAAAAACGTGCTGCCGATAGAAAAGAGTGGCTAGAGGGTAAAGGGAATCTTGCCGATATTGCTTAGTGTTAATAGAGACTACCGTTAAGATAAAAAGCGGATCTTAATTTTTTGCTACAGAGAAAAACTATGTCGTTATTAGGTCATAATCATAAAGAAAACTACCATCAATTTTTTGAGGAGGCTGTCAATACTGGATGTGTTTGGGGCTTGCAACATACCGATGGTAGTTGGGCTTTGTCTGCATCGGAAAGGAACTCGGATACGAATGTCATGCCATTTTGGTCTCAACCCGAGTTTGCTCAATGTCATGCAACGGATGATTGGGCGGATCATGAAGTGGTGGCTATTTCCTTGGAGGAGTTTATGGAAGATTGGCTCATGGGGATGCATACTGACGTTCTTCTAGTGGGCATTAATTGGGATCAGGATTTAGAAGGTGATGAATATGAACCGTTAGATGTATTGCACACCTTTGAAAAGGACTATCTGTCTCAATAGTGATCGTGTTTTAAGTTATCCTCTTTACTTTTTTAATGAGAACGATTATCGTTTTCTTGCAAAGCTACCTAAGCTTACTCATTAGGCCTTCTAATCTCAGAGAACCAATATGTCTAGTCGTGCTCTTCGCCATTTAACGGTTGTTAAAAAATACTCTCTAACCCCTAATATGTTACGCATTATTTTGGGAGGAGATGAACTCGCTTCTTTTCCTGAAGGGCAAGAAAGTGGCTACGTAAAATTATGCTTGCCGTCCAATTCTCTATCTGGAAAGAGTCTTAAACGCTCTTACACTATTCGCGCATTTGATAGCGAGGCTTTGGAGTTGACATTGGACTTTGTTAATCATGGCGATAACGGCCCAGCTTCAGCATGGGCGTCCAGTGTGCAGGTTGGTGATAAGATAATGATTGATGGTCCCGGAGCCGTAAAGCTAGTCAATATGTCGGCTGATTGGTTTTTTATTGCAGGAGATATGACAGCGTTGCCTGCCATGAGTGTCAATTTAGAAAAGTTGCCTAGCGATGCAAAAGGTTATGCGGTAATCGAAGTATTAAGTGAAGCGGATAAACAATCTATTCAAGTGCCGGCTAATATCGAAGTGCATTGGGTCATCAACCCTTATCCAGATCAAGAGAATACTTGCTTAGTTGATTGTGTTAAGAAATTGTCTTGGCTTGAGGGCGATGTGGATGTATGGGTAGCTTGTGAGTTTGAGGCGATGCGTCATTTGCGTCGTTATTTTAAACAAGAGCGAATGGTGGGGCGCGGTCAGATTTATGCGAGTAGTTATTGGAAGATGGGGGAAACAGATGAGGGTAATAAAGCCGCTAAAAAAAGGGATACCGAGGCAGACCTATAGCTGTTCTATATTATCCCCATCTGAGTCTGATATAGTTTTTTTATAACGAAATAAAATGATGGTCTTATAAGTGTTCCTCCTATATGTTGTTGGTGAAAATAAATGACCCTTAGGCCGATGAGTCTTATTTTTTGCTGTTTTTAACTCGGGAAGCGCCCTTGCATTTCTTCTATTGCTTCAATCAGCTGTGTGATAAATTCCGGCTTTTTAATCGGTAGCTCTCCCCATAGAGTAGAGTTTTGAGCAAATGCTTGTTCTTGCCCTTGGGCTAAAAACGGCTCAATAAAACCCCATTTAGGCTCTGTGTAAGAAAAAGGAATCAGTCCTTTTTGAACATGTCTCATAAAGACATACCAACTGGCAATTCCTTTAAGAATAAATTCTGGGTTGATATCTTTTTTGTAACACCCTTCTAAAGTATCAAGAATAAATATAGGGAACTTGCTTACGCCATCAGCGCAGATTCGTGCCACAGAATCACTGATATTTTTATTGCTAAATCGTTCTTTAATAATATCTTTATAATTTAGTAAATCGACGGGAGAGTCACCGATAACCGGGATAGCTTCTTGAGTCTGATAGCCCAAAAATAGTGCTTCTAATTCAGGGTCGGTCATGCCTTCATCAAACGTATTGTAGGATTTTAGTGCAGCAAGATAGACGACAATAGTATGCCCCGAGTTGAGAATGCGTATTTTAGCATCCTCATAAGGATTCACATTGTCGACCATGGTTACACCAACTCGCTCTAATTCTGGCCGAGGTCCAGCGAAATTATCTTCGATCACCCACTGGATAAATGACTCTCCCATTACTGTGAGTTTATCGTCGATACCGAACTTTTCTGCTACATCAAAGGCATGTTTTTTGTCCATTCGAGGCGTAATTCTGTCGACCATACAACAAGGGAAGGAGACGTTCTCGTTAACCCAGCTTAATAGTTCATTATCATCACAAGCCTGTAAAAACTGTTCAAAACCTGTCTTAAGTTTATTGCCATTATGTAATAAATTATCGCAGGACAAGAGTGTGATAGGAGATCCATTATGTTTTTTTCTTTCTGTGAGAGCAGCTCTTAAATAGGTATAAACACAGTCGCCTATTCCATTAAGACCGAGTTTTACTGGTTCGGCAGAAAGGTCCAAACGATTGTCATCAAATAAATAATAACCGCCTTCAGTAACGGTCATAGTAATCATATGAATATTGTCTTGGGCTGCAATAGAGGCTGCTTTTTGAGGGTTTAAAGCCCAATCATAACCATCTAGAATAGACCCTATTTCTTGGTATCTGGTTTGTCCATCAGGAGACATTGTTTTTAATATATAACAATGTTCTTGATCCGCCAGTTGGTTCATAAAATCAGATTCTTGAGGGCGTAAATTAACGCCAATAATTCCCCAGTTCTGTTGATCCTGATACGCTAGAAGTTCATTAATATATGCAGCTTGATGTGCTCTATGAAAGGCACCCACTCCAATATGAATAATTCCAGCCTGACAGTTTTGTCGAGAATAAGCTGTTTCTTTTAAAAAGTCTTGTTGAGTATATTTACTATTTATATTCATTTTTTTGTTCTTTTATTGATTTTTAATACGTGACTTCGTGCAATAAAATAATAATTTTTAATATTTATCCCCGGGCCTTAAGTGCTTTACGGATATTCGATTGTTGGCTTGACAAGATGTTGGTCCTTACCTAAATGAGATTGTGTGACTTTTCTATATTCGCCAGGTGTTTGCCCCTTTAATCGGACAAACTGCCGATTAAAATTGGTGATATTATTAAAGCCTACATCGAAACAAATCGACGATATTCTTTCATCTGTTTCTGCGAGCATAATGCATGCTCGACCGATGCGAACACGATTGACAAACTCCACAAATTTATTTCGTGTCGCACGCTGAAAATGCCGGGAGAATGAGCTTTCGCTCATATTAACCAGCTCAGCAGCTTGTTTAAGTGATAGTTCATCCTGATAATGATCAGTAATATATTTCACCACATCATTAATTTTGCTTTCGGCAATACCAGATAACGGTGATGCCATTTTTGCTGTTGATAATGTGCGCTTATCTTCCCAACGATTCAATGTGTTCATTAAATTCAAAAATGCAGTGACTCTTGCTAATCCATTGTTGTCGCGAACTTGCGCAAACAACTGGGTTGCTTGTTCTTGATTAAAACCAACAAACTCAACACCCGAACGCGACATCTCTAAAGTGTGCATCAATTCCTGTGCTTCCGGAAAGGCAGTGGCTAAGTTTTCTATAGATTCATGACTAAACAAAACAACCATATCCCGTAGAGGGACCGAGTCATATGCATCTTTATCTGTCACCCAATTATGGGGAACATGTGGCCCAGTAAGTATTAACTGTCCAGGTTGATAGCGGCCAACATAGTCACCAATAAATGCTTTTCCCTTAGTGCTTACAATTAAGTGCAGTTCGTAAGGTGGGTGAGCATGCCAACGAATTAAATCCGAAGGCCAGCCGTGTTCTAAATATAAAATCCCTCCATCACTTTTATCAATCATCTCAAATTGATTTGCTGGGTTTCTCTTCGTTGCCATGTTCTTACCTCACTACATGTCGACTAGTTAAGCACGCAGCCGCCATCAACATTGAGAGTTTGTCCTGTAATATAATTTGACAAATCAGAGGCTAAAAATAAAACGGCTCCAACAATGTCTTCAGGGTCTCCCATGCGTCCCATCGGTACTGCCTCTCCAACAAGGCGTTTTTTCTCACCCAATGGTCGTTTTTCATATTTAGCAAATAGCTTGTCAACTGCATCCCACATAGGTGTGTCTATAACACCGGGTGAAATAGCGTTAATATTGATGCCTTGCTCAGCAAAAGCGAGAGCGGCTGATTGTGTGTAGCTAATAACAGCGGCCTTTGTTGCGCAGTAATGTGATACTAATGCCTCACCACGACGACCAGCTTGGCTAGAAAAGTTAATTATTTTTCCGCGTTGGTTATGCTCTCGAAGGTGAGAGCAAACTCCCTGCATTAAACGAAACATAGCTCGTACATTAATATGGAATAGACGATCATATTGGCCTAGATCCGATTCCCATAGTGGTGCCATATCAAATATGGCAGCGTTGTTAACTAAAGTATTTACATTCCAGTCTTGAGCTTTTTGTAGTAATGCTTCTAGCTCTTCATCTTCCGCCAGATTGGCCTCGATATAGATTAGCTGAGTAGGATATTGTTCAAGCAAACGCTCTAGGCCATCACTGGTTTTGAGGTCTGTTGCCAGTACATTCGCTCCCTGAGTTAACATGCCCTCAATAATGGCTAGACCAATCCCACCTGCCGCACCTGATACTAAAGCGCGGCTTTTATGCAAAGAAATCGAAGTATTCATTAGTTTTTCCCTATGAGTATGTCGGTGACATTAGGGCTGATGCGTCGTCCGTCTTTGTCAAAGCTGTGAACACGATCTAAGCTAATAGAAAAGTTTACATGATCACCTACATTGATAGCGCTTAAGCTTTCCACACGCGCGGCTAGCTGATGGCTATCTTTATAAGTGATGTAAACGAGTGTCTCTGCTCCTAATCGTTCAACTAAGCTAACCGTCCCTTCTAATTGGCCTCCAGGTTCGATAGTAATGAATTCTGGTCGCACGCCTAACCAGTGGCCCTGTGCCAGCTGACGCTTATCGCCTCCATCTGACTTCATTGCTAGTTGTTTTACTTCAGAATTAACAGGTAAGAAACTCATTTTTGGTGTACCAATAAACTCAGCAACAAAACGACTTTCAGGGTTATAGTAAACTTCAAGAGGAGAACCTACTTGCTCAATTTGCCCTGCATTTAAGATAACCACCTTATCGGCTAGCGTCATTGCTTCTACCTGATCATGAGTTACATAGATCATGGTTGCTTTAAGTCGTTGATGAAGTTCAGACAGCTCTTGACGCATTTGTACCCGTAATGAAGCATCCAGATTCGACAATGGCTCATCAAATAAAAACACCGAAGGATGACGAACAATAGCGCGGCCAATGGCGACCCTTTGGCGTTGGCCCCCAGATAATGCTTTTGGCTTTCTGTCTAATAGATTGCCCAGCTGGAGAATGTCTGCAGCTTCATTGACTTTTGCATCGATAGTATCCTGATCAACATTGGCTAACTTCAGTGCAAAAGACATATTTTCTGCAACTGACATATGGGGATACAAGGCATAGGATTGGAATACCATCGCTAATCCGCGATTAGCTGCAGCGACTTCAGTAATATCTTCGCCGTCTAATTTAATTGAGCCAGAAGAAACATTCTCTAAGCCAGCAATTAAACGTAACAGTGTTGATTTACCACAACCAGACGGTCCAACAAAGACGGTAAATTCGCCTTTCTTAATATGCAAATCGACTCCGCGGATTGCATGAAATTCTTCGAATTCTTTGTGTAATTTTGTAATTTCTAAAGATGACATTTTTAAGTCCTCACTTAACAGCGCCGAAGGTTAGGCCCTGTACTAATTGTTTTTGACAAAACCAGCCGAACACAACAATAGGTGCGCACGCTAGCGTAGAAGCAGCAGATAACTTAGCCCAGAACAATCCTTCAGGACTTGAGTAAGAGGCAATGAGTGCCGTTAATGTACCTGCATCGGCAGAAGTTAAGTTGATAGACCAGAATGCTTCGTTCCAGCACAGTACTATCGATAATAAACCAGTGGAGGTAATACCACCCCAAGAAAGTGGCATAACAACATGGCGAAGTTCGCCTAGGGTTGTCGCTCCATCCATACGGCAGGCTTCAAGAATTTCTTTTGGAATTTCTTTGAAGTAGGTAAATAGCATCCACATAATAATGGGCAGGTTAATCATGGTGAAAATAATGATCAGTGACAATACATTATCCAGTAAACCAGCACCTTTAGTGAGTAGGTAGATTGGCATTAGTACGCCGACTGCAGGCAACATTTTTGTTGATAACATCCACAGTAAGATATCTTTCGTTCTTTTCGTCGGAAAGAACGCCATAGAGTATGCAGAGGGTACTGCGATGACTAATGCTAAAAATGTTGCTCCAAATGAAGTGATCACAGAATTGATTGCGTATTTCATGTAATCACTACGTTCTTGAACGATAGAGAAATTCTCTAACGTTGGCTCAAAGGCAAACATAGGAGGAACGGCGATAGCCTGTAGCTCTGTTTTGAAACTCGTCATTACCATCCACAAAATAGGGAAGAAAAATAACAGTGCAACAACCCAGGCAAGAATTCCTTGTGACCAAAGATTTATTTTTTTTCGTTGGGATAAAGTTATATTCATAATTACACCACTAGACTTTTGCCGACGGCACGGATTAAAAAGAATGCGACTATATTGGCCAGTATGATGGCAAATACACCGCCCGCAGAGGCAACACCCACGTCAAATTGTAATAGCGCTTGCGAGAAGATAAGGAACGCTAAGTTGGTGCTGTCATAACCAGGGCCACCACCAGTGGTGACAAAAATTTCAGCGAAAATCGAAAGATGGAAAATAGTCTGGATCATTATCACTACTGCGATAGATCGACTTAAATGTGGCAATGTTAAATAGCGGAATACTGCCCACGAACTGGCACCATCTAATTGCGCCGCTTCTTGCTGCTCAGTATCTTGAGACTGCAAGGAGGTAATAAAAATGAGTAGTGCAAATGGAGTCCATTGCCAGCTAACCATGATGATAATGGAGAGCAAAGGATAATCGGCTAGCCAGTCAACTGGCTCTGCGCCAAAGGCGGTGGCAATAACAGCAAAAATGCCGTATACCGGATTCATTAGCATGTTTTTCCATATTAATGCGTTTACCGTCGGCATAATAAAGAAAGGCGATATCAGCATCACGCGAACAATGCCACGCCCAAAAAAAGGCCTGTTAATGAGCATTGCTAATGCCAGACCAAGAACAACAGTAATGATTAAAACTGATCCTACTAGTAGCAGTGTATTGGTTAGTGCTGGAAAGAATGCAGAGTCTGTAATAAAGAACTCATAGTTAAGCAATCCGTCAAATTCTAATGGTCCTGGATACAATAAATTGTATCTCACCACAGAAAAATACAGAGTCATACTTAGCGGAACAATCATCCATAACAGCAATAAAATAACTGAGGGTGCTTGTAGTAATCGTCTAATATGGGTATTCATAATAGTGTATTTCCACGTAATTTTTACAACATACGATAATAATCAATTAAATATGTAAAGAGCTTTTAGCAAGAAAACCGAATATGTCAGTTGTAGAAAAATGCTATTGAATTAATTGGTTATTATTAAAATAACAGGTAAACGAATATTCATTCTTTTAGCTAATGCCTGTTGTTTACCTTAAGTTAACGCTTATTTTTTTATAACTAACAACAGCCAAGAAAATCTTCCTTGACTGTTGTTAAATGTAAAGTCTTTAATCAATTCGCATTTAAAATACTTAAATGCGAATTAGATTTAATGACTATTTGTAGTAGCGTGCTTTACGCATTTCGCGATCAGCCGCTTTTTGTGCTTTTTCTAGCGCTTCTTCAACAGAGATTTGACCCGCTAACGCCGCAGTCATTTGTTGGCCAACCGCAGTACCAATTGCTTGGAACTCAGGAATAGCAGCAAATTGAACACCGACATAAGGAGTTGGCTCTAAAGTACTGTTTTCTGGCTGCGCAGATAGAATCGCTTTTAGTTCCGCATCAGCAAAAACAGCTGCGTTTTGGAAGTTAGCATTCTTATAAGTACTTGCACGAGTACCAGTCGGTACAGATCCCCAACCGTTAGTTGCAGCAACTAGTTCGATGTACTCTTTAGAAGTCGCCCACTCGATAAACTTCTGAGCGTCAGCAGTATTTTTACTTCCTGCTGGGATAGCTAGAGACCAAGCCCATAGCCAGTTTGCACCACGCTTAGTGACAGCGATAGGAGACTGAGCAAAAGCAATTTTGTCAGCAACTTTACTTTGCTTAGGATCGGTAATGAAAGATGCTGCAATAGTTGCATCAATCCACATTCCGCATTTACCTTCGTTATAAAGAGCAAGGATTTCGTTGAAGCTGTTTGAGCTTGAACCAGGAGGTCCGTAGTTAGTTAATAGATCTACGTAGAAGTTAACCGCGTGAGACCATGCTGGAGAATCTAATTGTGGTTTCCAACCTTCATCGAACCAGCGACCACCAAATGAGTTCACCATGGTGGTTAAGAACGCCATGTTGTCGCCCCAACCTGGCTTACCACGTAAGCAGATACCGTAAACACCTTTATCAGGGTTGTGTACTGCAGCAGCAATGTCACGAATGTGCCCCCAGCTTGGGTTATCGCCCATAGTCATACCCGCATCAGCCACTAGGTCTTTGCGGTACATGATCATTGAACTCTCACCATAGAATGGAGCAGCGTATAGTTTGCCTTCGTGCGACAGACCGCCACGCATTGCAGGCAGAATATCGTTTACATCATAAGCTGAGCCAAACTTTAATTCTTTAAGCCAGCCTTTTTCACCCCAGATTGGAGCTTCGTACATACCGATAGTCATAATGTCGAACTGACCACCTTTAGTTGATATATCAGTTGTCACACGTTGACGCAGTGTGCCTTCTTCTAAAACAACCCACTTAACATTGATACCTGGATTTGCTGCTTCGAACTTATCGCTCAATTTTTGCATCTCAACCATATGACCATTGTTTACTGTAGCAATGGTGATATCTCCTGCTTGAGCTGCGCCGATTGAACCTAAGCCTAAAGCGAGTGCGATAGTAGATAACTTTAGCTGTTTCATTCTCATTATTATTCTCCGAGATTAACTGTAATTATTATTCTAAAAATAAGGCTGCTCTTAATTGGAACAACTTTATGTGATTAGGATAACGCTGACGTGGTGAATTAAAATAGTACAAAACATGCATATTATGGTACTTTTTTGCGAAGTAACTATCGATAGTGAAGCTTAATGCGCAAAATAGTATAGTTTCTTGTTGTTGGATATGCCTATAAAAGTATAGTAGTGCTTGTATCGGAGTCAAAAAAATGGCGCGAAAGATGTCTTTTATTTTTAGAAGATTAATTATAAAAAATCATATTATGGAATATAAAACGATTTAACTTTATTTTTTATTAAAAAATATAAACCATTTTTTAATAAGAATAATTGTTTATAAATCCTTGTTTTTAATGCAAAGAATAAATCGCCAATTAAGAAGTTATAAAAAGCGATCGGTCATAGCTAGTGGTTTTAAACAGTGAATATAAATACTAAAAGAGAAGTGATTTAATGTCTCTGGCGCTTTATTTTCTTTTTAACTGCACATTATAAGTGTTGCTTTACATTAGTTTTGGTAGAAGCAACTTAAGATATCTTTGGACTATGAATAAATAAAAGGTATGAACTTAATCTAAGGGTTGTATGTCCTAAATTCTGTAATCGTATTAGCCTGAAAGGATAGTTATGACACAAGATAAACAAACGACGAAAAACCTTGTGATTATTGGTGGTGGTTTTGCCGGATCGACCTTAGCCGCGAAAATAGAAAAGCAGCTTCCCAAAGAGTGGGAGATTTACCTACTAAGCAAAACAAACTTTGTGACTTATAATCCATTACTGCCCGAGGTGGTTGGTGCATCCGTGTTGCCCAGTCATGTGCAGGCGCCTGTTCGACAAATGGTCAAGCGAACTCGAATCCGCATGGTAACGGTAGATCATATTGATTATGAGCAGCGTAAAGTGTTTTATCATAATAATGAACCCGGAGAGCTGTCTTTTGATGAGTTAGTTTTTGCTGCTGGTGTTGCGGCTAACACTACAATGATACCAGGTTTACATGAACATACTTTACCGTTAAAAACAGTGGGCGATGCTTTGCAGATACGTCGGCAAGTGATAGAGCGATTAGAACAGGCAACGATTCATCCTGACGCTGTTCGTCGCAAACAGCTCACATCATTTGTGATTATTGGTGGTGGATTTAGTGGTGTTGAAGTGGCTGGAGAGCTGGAAGACTTTTTATGTTCAGCACAGCGTTATTATAAGAATGTTCGTAAGCAGGATTGCTGTATTACTATCCTTCACGGGACTGATCGTCTTTTACCTGAATTAACAGAAAAACTAGGTAAAAAAACGGAAAATATTTTCAAAAAAAGAGGTATTACCATTAAGCTGAACGCTCGTGCATCTTCAGTAGAAAATGAAAAAGTGATTTTGTCCGATGGCGAGGTTATAGAGGGCGCCACTATTATCTGCACCATAGGCACCGCGACTCATAGCTTATGCCAGAGTGATAAATTACCTATTGAGCGAGGTAAGATTGTGACTCAGCCGGATATGTCAGTGGAGGGTATTGATGGCATTTGGGCTTTAGGAGATTGTGCATTAGTCCCTAATGCGCAAGACGGAAAACTATGCCCACCTACGGCACAATTTGCTGATCGTCAGGCAAAGTTTTTAGCTAAAAATATTGTTGCTAAATTAAAAGGTAAAGCGACACGTTCATTCTCTTATAAACCTGTGGGGATGTTAGCATCGATAGGGCACAATAAAGCGGTGGCTGAAATATATGGTTTTCGTTTATCTGGGCTGATTGCTTTTATGATGTGGCGTGGTATCTATTTGCTAAAAGTGCCAACGCTGGCAAGAAAAATTCGTCTTTTTTTGGAGTGGAATTGGACGATGTTTTTCCCGCCAGATATTGCGCATATGGGCTTTAAGCGAACAGGGGAAGACTAATTTTTAAATTTCACAAATAAAGTGGCCTATTTTGCTTTTTAATGTGCCGACCTCATTCGCAAGCGAAGCGCTGACATTGTCGACTTTTTTGATTTCTTTAAAAGTTTCTTTTACGCGTCCTTTTAGCACATCAATGTTTGACTCAATTTCTTTCACAACGCTAGATTGCTCTTCGGTCGTAGTCGATACCGACTCAATAAATGTTCTCACTTCGCCAAT
>JAHDEM010000064.1:143-12085 GCA_020628895.1 Candidatus Endobugula sp. | reverse complement strand
TTTGATGCCTGGGGTAAACTCAGAAACCTCACCTGGAAAGATGCCGAAGGCACCACCAACCCACTGTACCTGACGCAACTGCCGTTTACTAATAAAGGCTATACGGGGCATGAGCATATTCAGGAAGTGGGGCTGATTCATATGAATGGGCGGGTGTATGATGTGGGTATTGCCAGGTTTATTTCGGCAGATATTGTTGTACAGTTTCCTCTCCAAAGTCAGACCTACAACCGTTATAGTTATGTGGCTAACAATCCATTAAAGTATACTGACCCATCAGGTTATGAAAGAACAGATGACGGTAGAACCTTTGATGAAGCCCAAGCAGACCATGAGAGTGAGTACGGAAGCGGAAGTTATGACTACGGTTCTGAGAGCGGCGAGAGTCAGGGACGTCAGGCATATTATGATGCTCTGAATAGTGATTCAGGCTCAAATAGTGCGGAGTTAGAGCGCCTTAGACGTCAGATTGAAGCAGATCGGGAAGCTAAGGAAAGAGCTGATGCTATTCAGGCGGAAGTTGCTCGAATGGAGGCAGAGGAAAGGGCTAAAAGGTTAGAGGCCGAGGCGGAAGCTAGAAGAGCTGCGTCACAAAGGCTGGCAAGTATGGTTACGATTAATACTCAGCAAAATAAATTAAAGTCAGATTTGTCTTCGGAGCCATATACACCTGGAGGTAGTATGTCCGGAGCGCTTAATGATATTAAGCCATTTGGCCCCGGAGGTAGTGGTATTCCAGGGGGGAAGGGGTTGGGTTTTATAGCAACTGCTGCATTGAAAGCTTTAGGCGTTTTAACTGACGATAATCCTCACTCTGATTTGGAACAGAGTAGAGATTTGTTATCAGACTTTTATTTTACAGCTCCTCAAGAGGAGGTTATAGATACGTGTATGCGATGTCACACAGATCCATAGTTATGGTTAATGAATTCTTATATAAACCTATTTATGCTGTAGGGATATTATTGCTGTCTTATTTGATAGGGGTGGCTTGCAGTTATTTAGCAGCATTAATTTTCAACATAAATGATCCTCAGTTATTTTTAACATTTAGACTTTGTTTTCTTTTAACTCTTGTGTTGTTTATCTCGCGTAAATATGCCCTATTAGGCATAAAAGAGTATGGTTTCTGCAGGCCCTCTTTGAATAATATATTAGTCGTAATTGGAGTTTCTATAGCCTTATTTATACTAGATGTATGTATCCATATAATTGGTATTTCTGGCGATTTATCAACTAGATCCTGGGTTAATATAATAAGCAACTATTTGTCAACTTGGGAATTTTCTGATTCATTATATATTTATTTTTTAAGTGCTGTGGTTGTAGCTAGTATATCGGAAGAGCTTGCTTTTAGAGGGATTTTGCAGCCGTCATTATCTTCAACATTTCTTAAAAATTATGGGGCTATTGTATTAACTAGTTTAGTGTGGTCATTAGACCATCCTCAAGTATGGGTATCAGAGGAGCTTCAGGGATTCAACTTTATTATCTTTTTAGGAGTGGTTTTTACGGGTTTTATACTTGGTTTGATACGATATAAATATAATAATTTACAGCTATGTATACTTCTACATTTTCTTATAAATCTATTTTGGTTCCTTATTTGGAGCGTCGTAATTCAATAAGTAAATAAGAGAATCAAATCAATGGGATCAGAGTCGAATGCCACTAAGTTAAGCAAGTTTAGGCAGTGAAAACGCGGTAAAATATCACCTGTTTTTACTGTCCGATTCGCCACTTATGCAACTCTTCCTCTCACCCGATTTCAACATTAAAACCTTACGTAAAAAACCTAAATCTGATCTTCCCCCTATTCCATAGACAACTCAGTTCGGGTCGTTTGTTGCCGTTCAAATTCTACGGGTGATTGATGATTATTAAAACTATGACGACGTTTTTGATTATAAAACACCTCGATATAGTCAAAAATATCTCGTCGGGCTTGTTCTCTAGTTGTATATATTTTTCGTTTGATTCTTTCTGTTTTCAATGAATGGAAGAAACTCTCTGCCACTGCATTGTCATAACAGTTTCCTCGGCGACTCATGCTCGATATTAAACCATGCTGCCGCATAAAACGCTGGCATTCATCGCTAGTATATTGAATCCCCTGATCAGAATGCACAATCACTTCTTGTTCAGGATGACGCCGCCATAACGCCATCAGTAATGTACTTAAAACAATATCTGTTTTTATGCGTGATGACATCGACCACCCAATCACTTGGCGAGAATATAAATCCACCGCAACCGATAGATACAACCAACCTTCATAGGTTCGAATATAGGTAATATCCGTTACCCAACATTTATCCGGCGACGAAGCACTAAACACTTGTTTTAAGCGATTGGGAGCAACCACCGACGGCTTATTGGTTTTTCGATAACGCCGTTTATATCCCAACACCGCGGCAATACCATGAACCCTCATTAAACGAGCCACTCTGTGTTTGCCGCACGTTTCCCCCATTTCTCGTAAATCGGCATGAATGCGTGGACTACCATACACGCAACCACTTTCTAACCAGCTTTGTTTGATGAGCCCGACCAATCGTTCGTTATCTTTTGCCCTCGATGATTGTGGTGATTTGAGCCACTGATAAAATCCACTGCGGTGAATCTTCAACACACGACAAAGCATACTTACAGGGTAACTGTCTTGCTGTGAAAAACACACAAGGACAGGCACTGCAAAAGAATGATCAAGTACATGACTAGATTTTAAATAATTTTTAATCATTCTTATCAAATATTTAGTCGTAGTGTTTGTTTTTTACTTCTTCGGATAAAAAGGTATTTGTATACTCTAAAAGGCTATTATTAACCAATAGCCCCTTCCATCGAAGGGTTTCAATGTGTTACTTTTTTATGGAAACTTTAATGCTATTTTATGTTGATAAAGATTTTTGGTTTACTTTTCTTTTTGCCAAACTTTTCTGATATTCCTGTTCGAATCGAGTCGTTTGTGTAATCCACTGTTTGTTAGTAATCCCTAGTCGTTCTAGTATTGGAGGAAAGTGCGCATGAATATGCCCTCGTTTATCTTCTCTAATCACTCGTCCGGTTTCATCCACTAATTGCAGATAGTCGGTTAGTAAAAAAGGAATCCCTGTTTGTTCTTGTTGCTGTAAATACCCATCAAAGTTCAGTAGTGGTTTTAGTGAATGAGTAAAGTGGTTTAGGGGTGTGATTGAGCGTTGGTCATTATGTAAGGCTTGTTTGATGTTGAACGTTGGTTTAATCCGTTCTTTAATACTTGTGTGTTCAGAAGTCTCCGGTGTGTTTGCTAAGTTTGCTCGAATAGGATTAAGATCCACATAAGCCATACAGCTTAATAAGGCCTGTTGAGAGAGCAATGCTTGCGACTTGTAACGTCCTTCCCAAAAATGCCCTGTACAGCCATCTTCTTTGTTCGCTTGCTGGGCAATAGGCTGGTTTAAACATTTCATAAACCAACTAAGATCTGTCAAACGCTGACGCCATAGATGAATAAGCTCATCCACAGTGCCTTTTTCCGCAGTAGATAAGGCTTGCCCTTGCTGGTAACGTTGGATGAGTAGGGGGCCTCTAAATAAGCTAGTCCAACGATGTACGACTTCATTATCAGACAAGTTATCTACTTGCGAAGGGCTTAACTTAACTACTAGGTGATAATGATTACTCATTACCGCATAGGCACAAATATCAATCGCAAATAAAGAAGAAAGCAAGCGGATACGGTCTTCTACCCATTGCCTTCGATGTTCATAGGATTGTTGTGTGTGAGGATCAGTGCCACATAAGAATGCCCGCCGTACACAGCGAGAGACAATATGGTAATAGGGGGTATCGTGAATAGATATTAAGTCCTTGCGTGGTCGAGTCATTGTTTATTCCTTTAAACAGTCGATCGGCGCATATTAAGTGATATAAAGCAGTTGGTCAATTGCAGAGAAATTGCAGAGTGTCTGTCCCTCAATAACTCAATAACCTCCTCAATAACTGCTTGGCGAGATAGAAGGGGAAAGTTTTTCCAGCTTTTGAAAAGCGTCTAGCATCCAGCGTCTGACGTCTCGCGTTTACTACCCATAAATATCTAGCCAAATTTAACAAGAGCTAAGTATAAGCCTTGTGTTTAGTGGCTTTCTGCACTATTTTAGAGTTTTACTGAACTAGGCTATTGCTATTATGAATTCATTTCCATTACGCCCTTTTTGGACATTGTTGATTTGCAGTTGGCTGCTTTATGGCCTTTTAACTACGCTAGCTAGTTGGTTTCGCTTGTATGAATTCTTTCCGGGTTATGGATTTATTGGCTACGGTCTGGTAATTGCTGTTCAGCTGTTGTCGCTTAATGCTGCGGTTAAGCGTATTGATTATACCTTGGTTGGGCTTAGTCTGATTGTGATCGGAGCCATTGCTTCAATGGATATGATTCTCAATAAACAGAATCTGGCAGAGTTGTGGATATTATGGGATTGGTTTCCCTTAACACCAGCCCATATCGATGGCTATGTTCAGATTCTGCTTATTTTGTTAAACATTTTTACTGGCAGTATTGCTGGGCAGTGTTTGTTTTACAGTGCTACCAAAAATAAAAAGTGAGTTTGAGCGAACTACCTTCGTTACCCAGTTGGTGGGAAGAAGGGCGGAGTGTTTAAAGCGTCTCGCGTTTAACGTCTAGCATTCAGCGTTTACATTTAAACCGAGCTTATCTCGCAAATCGGTACTGTGACATCCGCTCGACTATCACCACCAAACAACGATAAGCTCGATACAAATTCTCCCATTTGCACTTGTACTTCGCCGCCAGCAATTTCATTACCTGCTACACGAATATTTCCTAGGGAGCTATTTTTTAGTGTGTCGTCTACATCGATCGTAAAGCTAGCCGATGACTGTGGTTGTAACCCCTGTATAGTAATAGCCAATGCTGATTGACCGTCTTTGATAGTGTTCGTGTTGAGTTGAATATTCCCCTCTTTTACTTCGAAAGGTTGAAACACTTCTACGTCAGCCCCTTGCGATGTGGTATCAAAAATTAACTGACCAGCACTGTTTTGTAAATCGATACTCACCACTATGTTTTGTGCAATGCAGCTACTAGTGTTGCTAATTACAAAGTAGTCCTTAGGGGCACTTTCGGTAAATGTTACAGCAATATTGGCTTGTACAATGGGACTAATGGTGAGGGTTAGTAGAGTGCTTAGGGCAGCAATGTTGGTGCTTTTTATAAAAGAGAGCTTGGTAATCATTGTTGTTAGTGGCTGCATAGGGGGATCCTGATATCGAGTTGGTTATTACCATTTTTCTACGGTGTGGATATCTTTTCGGATGTTTTGTTTCTCTTTCGCTACATTAATTCAGACGTTGCCCATGCCCAGATCACTGAGCTATTCTACAGATTGCAGTTTTTAAATATAGCGCTTAGTGTTATACTGATTATGTTGCACAAGGATGAAGTATGCGAATATTCAAAACAAGAACGTTCTGTAAATGGGCAGATAAGGAAGGTTTAGAGGATGCTTCTTTGCTCGCTGCGGTTGCAGAAATAAATAATGGATTAGTCGATGCCGACTTAGGCGGTCATATTATTAAGAAACGTATAGCGATTGGTAGTAAGGGTAAGCGTGGAGGTGTGCGCACATTGTTGGCTTATAAAGTGGTTGATAAAGCGTTTTTTATTTACGGTTTTGCTAAAAATGTTCGGGCAAATATCAGCTCTAATGAATTGAAAGCATTACGATGTTTGGCGCAAGAACTCTTGGTATATAGTGACAAGCAGTTAATGATAGCGATAAATGCTAATGTTTTAATCGAGGTGCAATACAATGGATAAATCAATCCTAGATACAGTGCATGAAACTGCTAAAGATTTGCATAAAACAGGTGTTATGAAGAATGCTACATTACGTGAGTTCGACGCACTTTGTTTACCGCCTATAAAAGAATATAGTAGTTCACAGATTAAAAATATCCGCTTAAAAAATCATGCAAGTCAAGGAGTGTTTGCAGCTTATCTAAATACTAGCCTGTCAACCGTTCAGAAATGGGAGCAGGGTTCTAAAAAACCCAATGGCGCATCTTTAAAGTTGTTAAACCTTGTTGCTGAGAAAGGATTGCAGATACTGGCTTAATCATTGGCTAGTTAGATTAGAGACACTTAAAGGTTTATTTATTTTTAAGTGTCTTGCACAAAACGTCTTACGTCTAGTTGTTTCCCAGTTGATTCATTAATTGCTTACATTGTTCAGCACCTAATGGTGGGCTGTAAAAATATCCTTGAATAATATGGCAGTTGGCGTTGGCTGCGATGGCAAGTTCTTCCGGTGTTTCTACACCTTCTACAATGGTTTCAAATCCTAATTCGTGAGACATCGTCACGACTCGGTCAAATAGGTGTCGGTGTTTTTCTCCTGATGCCGCGGATAATATTAACGACCTATCGATCTTTACTTTTTTAATGGGCAATTGCGTGAGGTGAGTAAAGTTCGCATAGCCTGTGCCGAAGTCATCTATGGCCAGTGTAATACCCAGTTTGCCAAGTTCTTGTAGTGTGGTGTTAATTTGTGTGTCGATTAGGTCGGCTGTTTCTGTAATTTCTAGTACGAGCTTTTCGATAGGCCACTGATATTTGTTGAGTATGTCTAATACGGTATCGGCAAGTCCAGCTTGCTGCATTTGAATAGGCGATACATTTACCGAAAGTAATTGCGGATTAAATTTTTCCTGTTGCCATTGGCTAAATTGTTTTAAGGATTCTTCTAACACCCAAAGACCAATATCCACAATAAGACGATTTTTCTCACAAATAGGAATAAATTCTACGGGACTAATGGAGCCGAGCTCGGGATGATTCCAGCGTAATAGCGCTTCAAACCCTGATATTTTTCCATCGGCTAGCGCAATTTGTGGTTGGTAAACTAAAGAGAATTGTTTGTTGTCGAGCGCGCTAAATAAATCGTTTTCGATTTTTAATTGCCTTTTGCCTGTCGCGCTAATTTTTCTGTCGTATACACGTATACCGCTGTGTCCTAGTACCATGGCATCAAACATGGCGGCTCGTGCATGTTCATAACGTATATCAAATGTTTGCTCGGTCGAGTGATTATCTTCTGCTCCAATGCTAAAGGTAATGGTCATGTCGTGCTCTTCATGCTCGATGGAATCGGCAAAAGCGTATTTAAGAATATCGGTAACGCGTGTTAAACAGGTGTCAACATCGATATCTTTAGCTAATAGGCAAAATATGCCTTCGCCAGCGTAACCCAATTCTACTTGCTGTTGTAAATGGTTAACCAGTATCGCGGCGATTTTTTTTAGTAATACATGACTGGAATGTTCACCTAGGTGAGTAAGTACCGGTTCGTACTGATCTAGATGCAAAGTCATGACCAACAGTTGGCTGCCTTGCTGATGTGCTTCGTCAATAAGATGAGAATATATATGAGCTAAATGTTGGCGGTTACCTAATCCTGTAATGGTATCTATATTGGGCGAGGGGATGTTGTTATATTCTGGGGTAGCGAGTTCGTTAGCGCGATTAAAAGCCTCTCTTATATTGGCTCTTAGTAGGGCATCGTCCCATGGCTTGGTGAGAAATTTATAGATGGCCCCTGCATCCATGGCCTGAGTGATATCGTTAATATCGGCATAGGCACTTAAAATCATTCTAACGGTATTAGGGTGTTGCTTTTGAACACCTTGCAAAAAATCGGTACCTAATTCCTGTGGCATGCGCTGGTCGGAAATAATTACATGGATGTGATGTTGCTCAAGAAGGTTTCTAGCCTCATCAGGAGAATTAGCCGTATAAATCGTGTAACCATCTTGCCGGAATAGTCGCTTTAGTGCTAAACAAATATGCTGCTCGTCATCCACAATAAGTAATGTAGAGAGAGGGTTTTGCGAGTTGTTGTTAGCATGTTCCGGTAGGTTCATAAGCACATCCAAAGGTTTACATCGTTTTGGCAGACAACATGTTCTTAAATCACTTGCGGGAAAACAAACGGTATTGCTCATACAATTATAGTAATAATTACGCATTTTCCATGATATTGGAGACTACAACTTTAGATTAATAAAGGGTTGTGGTTAGGCACGACATGGCTTTTAAATATCAAGCCCTGTTTATTTCAGATTAAGGAAGTGGAGGTGATCAATAAATCGCTTGGTTTCTTTAAACTTCTACCCATAAAGTTAGGAGCGGGAAGTACAGTGCTGTTCGCACCGTGTGCTTTTCTGGCACAAAAAGTTTTTTATACCGTGCAAGTTGGGGTTGGTATTCTTGCACTTGATACTGTGTAAACGTTTCCAGTGTTTCGCCTTCGTTGGGCTGGCTACTTTTATAGTCGATAATCCAGCGAGTCTTTTTGCTGTTATTGCTTTCGCTATTTGTATCGATCGTTTCGGCAATAAATGTTCTATCAATAATATGCTGTCCGTGTCTGTCCCATAGGGCGAGTTCGGTGGCGCTTTGCTCATGAGCATTATCAAGAATCCATTGGCCTTTGGTATCGTTTAAGGTGCGCTCTATGGCTTGAGTCACGGTATTTAATGCATCGTGTATTTGTTGTTGGTTAATGCCTTGTTGGATAAGCTGGCTTCGCCAAATAACTTGTTGTCGCTGTATGCGTGTAGCATCCCACTGTTGGTAGCCAGTTTTAGTAATATGTTCCAGTGCTTTATGAATTACCGTGCCGATGTAGCGTTGCTGCCGTTGTAGTAGTGCATCGGGTTTGGCAATGTTGTTATTGCCTTCATCATTCTCGTTGTCATTAGCGCTAATGGATGCCAATGCATTATTACCACGGTATGCGCTTAATAACTCGTTAGCTTGGAGGCGATGTATCGGTATGTTATTGCTCAGTTTGGCGATATGGTTAGGGTGGTAAAGGGGACCCTGTTCAGTACCATTGTTTGAGTCGGTGCTGTCCTCAACAGGGATAATATGGCAAGGATACTGTGAAGTGTCTGTCCACAAGCAGGGCCATAGGCGAGATAAAGCAGTGTCTTTACCTGGTTCTTTATGCCCAGCTTCTGTGCTATCGGCTTTACTATCTTGAGCAGCATAGCCAATCAGATGCAATTGTTTAATGGCCCGTGTACAGGCCACGTATAACAGGCGATCGGCCTCTATGGTTTCTTTGTCTTTGAGCTGTTGTTTTATAAACCCATAGAGTAGGTCTTTATCGTCACCGACGGCATGAACAGGGCTAATCAATAATTGCTGTTCCTGTCGGTGGTGTTGGTGTGAATACCCTATACGTTCTAGCCATACCATTAATTCCTTATCGTCCATACCTGCCTTTTTATCTAGCGCAGGCAGAATGACTGTATCGAATTCTAGACCCTTGGATTTGTGTATGGTCATAATTTCTACAGCGGGTATGGCATCACTGTTGTGTGTTTGGGCTGAGTCACCTGTCTTAGCGGGCTTTGCATACAACTCATTAACGGCTTTTTCCAAGTCCTCCCACGCAGAAATGGTTCCGCCTTGTTCGTATTTTTCTAGAAGCTCAAAAAAGGTGGTGATATTCGTGGCATCATCAGGATTAAGTAATAGGCTTGGCCCACCAAGTGTTAGCCATACTCCCTGTATCCACCGCCGTAATGGCAGGCGCTTTTGTTGGCCTATAGCGGGCTGTATTACGCTCATTAAACGGGAGATGCTGGCTTGTCCCTCGGTAGACAATTGCGCAATGGCATCAGGGTTATTGAGTGTTTGTATTAGCAGTGGTTGTTTATGGGGTTGATCAGCGTGCTTGTTATATTGACTGATGGTAAGCAAGTCTTGCATATTTAGCCCACACCAAGGGGCACGTAAGATGCTAAGCCAGGCGATTCGGTCATTAGGGTAGAGTAGTGCCCGTGTAAGCGACAATATATCCAGCACTGGCATGCAGGTATCAAGCCGATCGATATCAGTAGCTTGGTAAGCAATACCAGCCTGAGCTAAGGCTTGGATAATCTCTTGTGAGTGCTTCTTACTACGCACCAGTATGGCAATACTGTCGTTGGGGCGTTGTTGTTGTGTTTCTTGTACAAGGCGCAATGCGACGGCTGCTTCTTCTTGTCTTCGGGTGGGTTTGCTATCGGTGTAACTCAATAAATGAGTATTGACTGAATGAATGCCAAGATCCGGCTTAACACTGTGTGAAGATTGGTAACTTACCGAGCCCCGATTAATATCATCCTCTTCAGGGAATATGGCGCTAAAACTCTGGTTTACCCAGTCAACTATGGCTTTTTGTGAGCGGAAGTTCACAGTTAAATCCAATGCTTCTAGATGGATGTCCCCTAAGCCATGTTCGCGCACATTTAAGAAGATGCCCACATTGGCATCGCGAAAGCGATAACAGGATTGCATGGCATCACCTACCACAAATAGGGTGGTACGGCCATCATCATTTTGCCAACCTGCAGTGAGTCGTTGCAGTAAATGTAATTGGGTGGTGGAGGTATCCTGGAACTCGTCGATTAAAATATGTTGGATACGATAATCCAACGCAAGCGCTAAGTCTGTAGGTGAATCGGCATCGCCCAGTGCATCCAGTGCTGCTAGTGTCACTTGTAAGTAATCTGTCTTTCCTAACTGCTGGAAAGCTAACTTTAGATGCGCCGTGAGTATCAGCAGTAGGCGCGTTAGGCTATCTAATAATTCCCACTGTGCATCGGGGTAACGATTATCTGGCAATGAGTTGGTGGCGAATAATAATTGTGTTGTGGCATCGTGTAACGCTGGTGTATGGCGGCATAACTCATACATCGCGCTCATTTTGTCTTTATCCGCTTTAGCTTGGGCTTTCTGCTCCGGGCTTAGCCCTTTGGCTGATGGCGCGATAAAACCAATAGTGGCCGTCGGGCTTTTGCGAATGTTTTTGCCTGTTAGCATCAGCGCTGCCAAACCATGCCATTGCTTAATGGATTCGATATTAGCGGCGGGTAAATCGGTTAAACCTAGGCAGTGTTTAATGGGCGATTGTGTGTCTTGTAAATGGCTGGCGGCGTGATCGGCCAGCATGGCAAGATCGCTAGCGATAGGGGCTAGGGCCTTACGTGTAGCATGTAGGTGTTCTTCGATAAGTGTGTTGAGTACTTGTTCTAATGCCTCGCGTTGGTGGGGCACACCATACAAGAGCGATAACCACTGGTCTCGCTTACTGAGTAGCTTGCAAAACAGCGCTTCGACTTGATCGAGCTGGTTATTACAGTGTTTCACTAAGCGCTGAATATCCTCTTGGTATTCATTAGTTTTGTCTAATAAAGCAATGGTTTCCCGTGCGGCCATTTCGTAGGCGGTGTTTGGGTTGTCTAAAATATCCGGTGTACTACCCAAACCGCTTTCGAAGGGCATTTGTTGGCTGAGTGAACGACAAAAGCTGTCGATAGTGGTGATACGTAAGCGATTTGGGCAGCTAAAAAGTTGCCATTGTTTTTCTTCGTTACGTTGTAAAACCGCGCGGGCTAATTGCCATGTGGTTTTTTGGTAGTCCTCTTCAGGTTCGTGTTCGGCCGCTTGGGTATCGTATAGGGCTTCTAAAATGCGCGATTGCATTTCGGCAGCGGCTTTTTTGGTAAAGGTAATGGCCAGTAGGTTTTCGGGCTCTTCACAGGTAGCCAGCAGCGCGAGTACTCGTTGAGTGAGCAAGCCTGTTTTACCTGAGCCAGCAGGGGCACTCACCGCAAATGAGGCGCTGGGGTCCAGCGCTTGGGTGCGTGCGGCTTGATCGATCGGTGATTGTTGGTCTAATGGCATTTATTTTTAATCGTCATTTATTTTTTAATATTAGCTAAACCAAAGCTTACAGTTTAAACCAAAGCTTACAGTTGACAGTCAACAGCTGACAGTAAAAACCAAAAAACCTTGACAAGGAATTCCATACATCGCCAAAATTTCTGTAAGCTGTAAGCTGTAAGCTGTAAGCTGTAAGCTGTAAGCTGTAAGCTGTAAGCTGTAA
>JAHDEM010000013.1:25028-57079 GCA_020628895.1 Candidatus Endobugula sp. | reverse complement strand
TTACAGGAAAACGAACAGTTCCCAAATCAAGATTGACGGGACGATTATCACTCATGTTATACCTCCCAGGTACAAGAAGATGAATAAATACATTATAGGCATTTTACTCATCGGTTTATCTTAAATTACTGCTTAAGCTAACAGCTAACAGCTAACAGCTAACAGCTAACAGCTAACAGCTAACAGCTAACAGCTAACAGCTAACAGCTAACAGCTAACAGCTAACAGCTAACAAAAATTTTGGCGATGTTTGAATTTTTGTGTCAAGTATTTTTTGGGGTTTACTGTAAGCTGTTGACTGTCAACTGTTAGCTTCCTACTAATTTCCATTGCAATGTTTTGCCCGCAAAAAACGGCACAATAGGATTGCCATTAGGCAAAGTAATTTCTTCTGGTACTTGCCACGAATCTTTCACTAAAGTAATAGTTCCTGGATTGCGAGACATCCCATAAAAGTCGGCACCATAGTGGCTAGCAAAACCTTCTAATTTATCTAAACAATCTAATTCTTCGAATACTTGCGCATACAATTCTATGGCGCTCCAAGCACTGTAACAACCTGCACAACCACAAGCAGATTCTTTACGATGTTTTTCGTGAGGAGCAGAGTCTGTACCCAAGAAAAACTTTTCTGAACCTGAAGCCACAACTTCACGTAATGCTTGCTGATGGATATTACGTTTTAAAACGGGCAAGCAATAATTATGTGGATGAACTCCACCCACTAATAAATCATTACGATTTAATAACAAATGTTGTGGAGTAATTGTTGCAGCCATATTCTGTGAAGAAGAAAGTACAAACTCTACAGCGTCTTTGGTAGTAATATGTTCAAACACAATTTTTAATGTTGGAAAGCTTTCAGCAATACTCGCTAAATGTCGGTCAATAAATACTTTTTCCCGATCAAATATATCGATATCGTGACTAGTCACTTCACCATGTATTAATAACAACATCCCCTCTTCTGCCATTACCTCAAAAATAGGTGATAAATGATCTAAAGAACTCACAGCTGCGTCTGAATTGGTCGTTGCACCGGCTGGATATAATTTGGCTGCTGGAATACCCGCTGACTTTGCTTCACGAATATCTTGCGCTGTTGTTTCATTCGTTAAAAAAAGAGTCATCAACGGTTCAAAGTTTTTGCCTTCAGGCACGGCTTCCACAATACGCTTTTTGTAATCAATGGCTGATTGCGCTGTTGTTACTGGCGGCACTAAATTAGGCATAGCAATGGCGCGTCTAAAACAACGGGCCGTTGCCGCAACAGTTTCTGTTAATATATCACCATCACGAAAATGAAGATGTAAATCGTCTGGTGTTTGAATGGTTAATGTTGTCATTATCTTGTTATTACCTAAAATTTAATTTTAATGAGTTTGCCTTGTCCAGAATCCGTTAGCAAATAAATGGTATCACCATGAGTACGTACATCACGAATACGTCCAAACTGTCCTTCGAAGTAACGCTGCTCAGAAAAATCATTTTCTGGCGATGGCGTTAACATGGCTAACAACTGAAATTTTAATGCACCCACTAACCACGCTGTTTCTGTTTTATTTTGATAAAAAGCTAAACCGGAGGGAGCGATCGAAGGCGTCCAATAATGTGAAGGTTGCTGCATACCTTGTTTATGAGTACCCTCGCCAATTTTGGTTCCAATACCATAGTTCACACCGTAAGTAATCACAGGCCAACCATAGTTTTTTCCTACCGAAATTTTATTAAGCTCATCACCACCTTGAGGACCGTGTTCGTGTGCCCACACCTCTCCTGTTATTGGGTGTAAGGCTAAGCCCTGAATATTTCTATGACCGTATGAAAAAATTTCTGGTAACGCATTTTTAGTATTAACAAAAGGATTATCTTGGGGGATACGACCATCATCATGTAAACGAATAATACTGCCATGATGATTTTGCAATTGCTGGGATTGCTCTTTTACGCCACGATCACCTAAACCAATATATAGATAACCGTCATTATCAAAAACTAAGCGACTACCAAAATGGCGACCGCCTTTGGTTTTTGGTAAAGCAACAAACAGGGGAATTACATCTGTAAGCTGATTATCTTTTAATGTGGCACGAACTACTTCTGTGCTATAACCTTTTACCGCACTTCCGGAAACAAAACTAATATATAGCCATTGATTGCTAGAAAAATTAGGGTGCAAAATAACATCTAACAAACCACCCTGACCTACAACACTGACTTCAGGCAGGCCGGCAATAGGTTCTGATAACTGACCTTGAGCATTAACTCTACGTAGCTGACCTGTTTTTTCTGTCACTAAATAACCACCATCAGGCAGCAAGGCTAATGACCAAGGACGATCTAATTGATTCGTAATAATGTTAATTTCGGCAGCTTTAGAATAACTGGCAAAAGGATAAAAAGAAGTAAACAAAAAGAGAAGAAAAAAATATTGTCGGTAAAAAGGTAACATGTTTTCCCCTCAAAAAATTAATCTAGGTATTTACTCCAACCATTAACGATGCAGTAGCGGATGATAACCATTAGCAACGCCTTTAGTGACAATAGATACCGCATCATGCGCATGCAAGCTTTCTATATGCTCAACACGCACCCAAAAATCGTCGTAGGTTTTTTCTTGATTTAATGCGTTCTTCAAACGACGAGCCGCATCTTCACAAAACATTTGATTAGCGCCATTGAGTCGGGCAAACTCTTGTTCATCTTCACGTTTTACAGCGGTTTGTACTGCAGTTTGCAACGCATCCTCAATGACATTGATTAGTTGACTAATCGGTAAATCATCACAGTCGTCATTTAATGTAATTAAGACATTGGCATAACTGCGCTGACTATGAGGTGTTGCAACACTGCCTTTATCTGAACGCAACCATTTTTCAACAACGGCTTTGTCGATGCTATCGGCGTCAGCAAAATCTTCCGAAAAGGCCTGCTGCATCAACTGTCGAGAAAGCGCTGCCGAACAAGGGCATGTTGATGAATAGGGCACCTTGACTCCCAGTTCAATAGTGACCTTGTCACCATCGTATTGCGCCTTTAATGAAACGGGGTAATCTTTCCAACCACTAAACTCACTTTTTAAAGCAGGTTGATTGAGAAAATAATCAAAATCAATTTGCAAACATGTCTGACTACTAATGTCCTCATGACTAGACAATTTATCTTTTAAAAAACTAGCCAACGTATCGATGGTTAATACGTGATGTTTAGAGAACTCTGCCAACAATAAATACAACCGCGACATATGTATACCCTTGGCATCAGGGTTAGATAAATCTACATAGGTCTCGACAAATGTATGAGCATTGTAGTTACCCAAATCTCTGTCGTTAATAGTAAGTGGTAACGCAATACGGCTCATGCCTACCCAATCTAAAGTCTCATTAAATTGTGCGGATTGATCTGCGGCAACATCTGGCATATCTGGCTTTTGCTTAGTGGTCATCTTACGTTACTACTCTTTAATTAATCGTTGTCTTTTTTACAATAAAAAGAATAAGACATCATTTGTATTTTTCAGGAATATCGGCAATGGTGGTTACATGATCGCCTTGGACGCTCATATAAAAGCAATTCTTACGGTTGGTATGACAGGCTGGACCAGTTTGATCGACCAAACAAAGTATTGCATCACCATCACAGTCAATACGCATCTCAACGAGTTGTTGTGTATGTCCAGAACTTTCACCTTTACGCCATAATGCTTGACGAGAACGGGACCAATAACACACGCGCTTGCGCTCTAATGTTTCCAAAAGCGAGTCACGATTCATCCACGCCATCATTAAGATCTCACCGGTATCGTGCTGTTGAGCAATCGCAGGAATTAACCCCTGATCGTTAAAACAAAGGTGTTCTAACACATCATCAAAGGCAACATTATCGCCTTGTGCATTGGCTTCTAAGTCTTTAAAAAAAGAATTTTCCATGAGAGGGAAGATACCTAGTTGGTCACATAAGGGTTGTTATGTAAGGGTAAATAACTCGATTTCAAGCATTTTAACAGAATTTATCGTAATTATATGATCTAAACACGATAGAAGAGTTAACTAAAAGTAGACGAGAGACTATCACTCATTGCCCTCAGCATTATTGAACAATAAATCCCAAACACCATGTCCCAATCGCTCACCACGTTTTTCGAATTTAGTCAGTGGTCGATAATCTGGCCTTGGAGAAAACAGATATTCACCCATCGCATTTTCATATCCAGGCGCTGCTGACATCACCTCCATCATATAGTCTGCATAGGGCTCCCAGTCCGTTGCCATATGACATATGCCTGTTTTGGTAAGTCGACTGCGAACTAATTGCATAAATTCAGGCTGTACTATACGGCGCTTGTTGTGCTTCTTTTTATGCCATGGATCGGGAAAGTATAATTGGAAGCGATCGATACTCTCTTGGGCAAAACAATCCTCTAAAACATCAACCGCATCTGCCATATATACACGTAAATTCGCTACACTGGCTTTCGCAGCATTATTGATTAATCGCCCAACACCCGGCGGATGCACTTCGATGCCGACAAAATCTTTCTCTGGCTGTGCTAGAGCCATTTCTAATAATGAATCACCCATGCCAAAGCCCACCTCAACAACCAGTGGAGCTGCGCGACCAAATACTGCTTCTTGATCTAAAGGACCCGAAAATAAACTGAGGCCGTATTGCTCCCATGCATGATCAAAGGCTTTTTTCTGGCCTTCTGTCATACGCCCCCCTCGAATCACATAGCTTCGAATAGGCTTATTCTTATATTCAGGTTTAATTTCAAACGTTTCTGACATGAACCACTCTATCAATAAGGTAAGGTATGAGTAAATTAAGTGTCACTGCGAGGCAATGACGCTTTGGCGATAGTTAGCACTAAGCACAACCACCCACCGATAAATAAGACTCCGCCTATCGGGGTTACAGGGCCAAACCAACTCGGCGCGCCTAAGGCCAAACCGTATAAGCTACCACTAAATAATACTATACCTAGCATCCAACAATAGGCGGTTAGAGTTAACCCACGCCCAACATTTTTAAGCTGTAACATAAGCAGCGCAATCATTATCAGCGCTAAAACATGGAAAAGGTGGTAATAGCTAGCCGTTTTGAAAGCCGAAAACAACGCATCTGAAATATGCCCTTTTAGGCCATGCGCGCCAAATGCACCCAATATGACGGCCAGGGCACCATTAACCGAAGCAAATAATAAGATAAATTTAGGCATAGTGGCGGGCAAGTGTGAAAATGAAAACTCTATGGCAAATAGTACTAAAAACAGCAAACATTAAAAAAGCCGCAAGCAGTGCGGCTTTTTAAACATAAAAATAAACTACTAAGCAGCGGCTTCCATGGCCAAACGTACTTTTTTCATTGCATTTTTTTCTAGCTGACGAATACGTTCAGCAGACACACCAAATTCTGCTGCAAGTTCATGCAATGTGGATTTTTCGTCTTCATTCAACCAACGACGTTGCAAGATGGTTTGACTACGTTCATCTAAAGTTTTGAGCGCATTGTGCAATAGACCAACGTTATTATCACTCCAATCCACTGCTTCGAGCTGTTGAGCTGGATTATAGCGATGATCTTCTAAATAATTAGAAGGGGCTTTATATGCTGATTCATCATCGTCGTCGTCATCCGCATCAAAACCCGCATCATAGGCTGATAGACGACTTTCCATTTCATGAACGTGCCTAACCTCCACATTTAGGTCTTTAGCAACTGCTTTAGCTTCGTCGTGAGTTAACCAACCTAAACGCTTTTTCTGGCCTCGTAAATTAAAGAACAATTTACGTTGTGCTTTAGTTGTCGCAACTTTAACAATACGCCAATTACGTAAAATGAATTCATGCATCTCTGCCTTAATCCAATGCACGGCAAATGATACCAACCGTACCCCTTTTTCAGGATTAAAACGCTTGACGGCTTTCATCAAGCCAACGTTACCTTCCTGAATTAAATCTGATTGCGATAATCCATATCCTGCGTACGATTTTGCAATATGTACAACAAAGCGCAGGTGGGCCATTACTAAGCCACGAGCTGCATCTAAGTCTTCTTCGTAATACAAACGTTCAGCTAACGCTTTTTCTTCGTCTGCTGTTAATACTGCAAAATTGTTAACGGCCTGAGTATATGCATTAATGTTCGCACCTGGCGCAAGCATTTCTACAGACTGTAAGCTAGTTCCCATAATATCCTTCTTTACTTCACCATCATTGATGATGTGAGTGTAATCGTTAAATGATTTTCTATTAAATGCTAGTACAACACTCTCTAGCACCTTGTATTTTAGCATGCATTACATCACATGCGTATATAAGAGTACCGATCTATCACGGTAGTTCCCCTATATTTTTAGATAAATACTTTATATTGATATAACGGTATGAGCTGCGATGCATTTGATTAAGCAGCTAGCGGTAAGCCCGGAGCGCTTGAAAAAACAAATCCACAAGCACTACCTCAGTACCATTATTATCAATACTTGGGGATGGTAGCCTAATTATCAAGACCGTTATCATCTCACCTAAACACAATAACACTGATAGATACGCTACCTGCAGATTATTGGACTGATAGAAGATCGCTCTCTAAGGCCAGAAGCTGCTGTTTAACTCGCAAGCCTCCCGCATAGCCTGTCAGCTCCCCGTTACTACCAATAATTCGGTGGCACGGGATAAATATCGATAAACTATTGGCTCCATTTGCACTTGCTACTGCTCTCACTGCCAATTTATTGCCTATTTGCTCAGAAAGGGTTAAATAACTACACGTAGCCCCGTAGGGTACGGCAATTAACGCCTGCCATACTGACTGCTGAAAATCGGTTCCTGCAAGCAATAAAGGAATATCAAATGCTTTTCTGGTTTGAGCAAAATACTCTTCTAATTGCACAACGGCTTGATCCATTAACGGGTGTTCAGCAACCACCATAGTGGCATTGAGCTTTTGCTGTATTCGATGATCAACGGCCTGCCGCATCTTTCGATAACGCCAATCGCACATACACAGCTGATCATTAAATACCCCTAGAGTTATTTCACCATAGGGGCTTTGGTAGTGTTTGATAGCAATGGATTGCATATGCAATTCCTTTTTTTCAAGACGGTTCAATATGCTTTAGGTGCCTAGCGACAGCAAGCCAAGCACCTAACCAACCAATAAATGCGGATATACCCAAGAGAAAGAGGGCGAAATTAAGGCTCACCCATGTAAGCAAATAATCACTTTGGTATTCATCTATCAAACGCTGTATCGGTTCATTGAGCCACAAACCAGCGCCCATTAACATCAATAACGCTAAAGAGCCTCCACCCGCTCCGTACCAAAAGCCTGTATATAAAAAAGGCCTTTGCACAAAGCCATTAGTCGCACCTACCATTTTTACAACAACAATCTCATTACGACGGTTTTCGATGGCTAATCGAATGGTATTAACAATCACTAACAACACACCACCACCCAATAAAACACTCAACACCACCACTAAGCGTTGCGCAAGCAGCATCATTTGCTGCAATCGTGCCAGCCATCCTAAATCTATCTCTACAGAATCAATTAATGGCTCAGCAGCAATCGTGGAGCGCAACCGTTCCAATTGCTGAACTTGGTTTTGTTGGAGACTTGGGGTGATCAGCAATACCGCCGGTAGGGGATTATCGTCCAAAGACTGCAAAACACTGCCCAAACCAGATGTTTGTAAAAATTCTTGTTTTGCCTGCTCAGGGGTCACCAGAACGATAGACTCGACTGCATCGGATAACAATAAGCGTTGCTGCAACTGCTCTATCGCCAATGGTTTAGCTTTAAGACTGATATACGCAGACATATCCGATGAGTTTTGCCAACCTTCACCTAGCTGTTGTACATTTTGAACCCCCAAGTACAGCATTGAAGGCAATACAAGCGCGATAGCTATCACTAACCATGTCATGATGCTTTGGCCCAGCATTGCTAATAGCCGAGAGCCACTATCTAAACAAGAAAACCGATGATGGTCTAACCATGCTCTAGCACCAAAGGATTGTGAATACTCACTTACTTTTGAGCGAGAAAAGCTCTCACTCTCTGCGAATGCACCCTGCTTTCGGGTGCTTTTCTTAGCAGATGGCTTATTGCGAGTAGCTGAAGGCCCTTTTTTAACGCCTTTTTTCTTGTCTGAATGTTGTACTCTTCGATTCATTAGACTGTTTACTCGCTTACTGTCCTGGCCGTTCAATGTTCATCTATTGTTATACTTAGTCACACCACTGACTACCCTGTGTTGACAAATACTATTCAACGGCAGCAATCATTCGCCCTTGATCTAGCCTCAACACGCGCTTATTCAGTCGATTAATTAAGGAAATATCATGAGTGGCGATAAGTACAGTTGCCCCGACATGATTAAGGTCTTGGAATAATTGCATTATATCCGCAGAAAGTT
This sequence comes from Candidatus Endobugula sp., assembly GCA_020628895.1. Classification (GTDB taxonomy): domain Bacteria; phylum Pseudomonadota; class Gammaproteobacteria; order Pseudomonadales; family Cellvibrionaceae; genus Endobugula. Next base: position 48,654 of record JAHDEM010000013.1, on the reverse strand, counting down.
CGGGATCCAGATTACCAGTAGGCTCATCGGCTAGCAAAATAGCCGGCCTATTAACAATCGCTCTTGCGATTCCCACCCTCTGTTGCTCGCCGCCAGATAAGGATATGGGGAAATGCTTTTCTTTATTTAACAGCCCAACCTTATCAAGGGCAGCGCGTGCTCGACGACCTTGATCTCGTAAAGGCATCCCCATAATTTGCAACGGTAGGGCGACATTATCAAAAACGGTCCTATCCATTAATAAATGTGGGTCTTGGAAAACGACACCAATTTGGCGTCGCAAATAAGGAATCTGAGATGATGAGATTTGATTGAGGAGGTGATCACCAATAAAAACCCGACCTCGGGAAGCACGCTCAATCAGCATAATCAACTTTAATAATGTACTTTTCCCTGCACCGGAATGACCCGTTAAAAAAGCCATTTCCGCAGCGGCTAATTCAAAATTAACCGCTGTTAAAGCATCGTGCCCCTCACCATAACGCTTACTGACATTATCAAAACGAATCATCGCTTGTTAACTCATTAAGCGGCTGAATCAGAGGATCGAGAAAATAAAGCATCCACAAAATCATCGGCAACAAATGGCTGTAGATCATCAATACCTTCACCTACACCGATAAACCGGACAGGAATATTAAAGCGCTCGCTTAAGGCGAAAATAATACCGCCCTTGGCTGTACCATCGAGTTTTGTTAAGGCTAAACCTGTTACACCAGCAGCTTCTTTAAATTGTTCAGCCTGAGATAAAGCGTTTTGTCCCGTCCCCGCATCCAGCACTAATAGCACCTCATGAGGAGCATCAGGATCGATTTTTGCCATCACACGCTTCACTTTCGATAACTCGTTCATTAAGTGGCCTTTATTATGTAAACGGCCCGCTGTATCGGCGATTAATACGTCACAACCCTTAGATTTGGCAGATGACAGTGCATCAAAAATAACCGAGGCACTATCAGCGCCGGTATGCTGCGCTATAACAGAAACATTATTACGCTCACCCCAAACCACTAGCTGCTCCACAGCTGCCGCGCGGAAAGTATCACCCGCGGCTAACATGACTTGTTTGCCTTCGTTTTGCAAACGCTTGGTTAATTTACCAATAGTGGTTGTTTTACCGACTCCATTGACACCAACTACTAAAATAACGGCAGGTGTTTTCTTACCATCGACTATGCGCGGCGTTAATTCTAGGGGTTGCTCTACAGGCGTTAGCAAATCTCGCAACTGCTGTCTTAGCGCGCTATACAGTGCATCACCATCATTTAATTGTTTACGCTCCACCGCTTTTGTTAAATTATCAATAATCGTTGTGGTTGCGTCTATACCAACATCCGCCATCAGTAATTCGGTTTCTAGGTCTTCCAGTAACTCATCATCGATATGCTTTTTACCTAAGACTAAATTGCCAATGCCTTCCGCTAGCTGGTTACTGGTACGAGACAGGCCTTTTTTAATGCGCTGAAATAAGCTCAAAGGCTTTTGCTGTGTTTGAGCCAATGACGGTTTTTCATGTTCTGCGGTAGATTGAGAGAGCGCTTCGGACTGCTCCTGACCGCTATCAGAACTAGGGGAAGTTGTCTGCGCTTGAGGTGATTTTTTAGATCCAGATCGTTTAAAAAACATAGTGATAAAATTCTGTAAAAAAGAGACGGAATCTTACCATAGCCAGCCTTATTCTTTTTCATTTTACGGGTGATAAGGAGCAAATTTCATCGGTATCGATGTCAGTTGAACAAAATTTATAAATTGTTGTTTGACAATTTAATGATAATGATTATCATTAAGGTCCTGGTTAGACAAGAGCGCAACCTGATTCTGTTTCCTACTGGCCAGAACCTCCCAATGATGGGGAACAGATGTACGTCAGGTTGCATATTATTTGATTAACGTTAATTGGTCGGCGCAAAATGACTCAAGAACTGATTATTGAAAACAGTACATCAACCCAAACTTCTTTTAAAGAAAGTGGCCTACGTCGTATTTCTGCACGGGATCTACTCGACAATCAAACTGCTTTATTAATTGAACATGGCGATAATGAGTATATTCTTCGGCTCACTCGCAACGATAAATTACTATTGACCAAATAATTTTAGCCAAGCCACTACAATACCCCCCCACTCGTGATTGTAGCTAGCCAGGCATTTTTATTGATTACGGGGCCATTAAACATATTGCCTGACGATTCTTACCAAGCTGCAAATTTTTTGCGCTAACGCTTTGCTGACTGATCAAAAAACAAACTTTTATTTGACAATCATTCTCATTAGCATTATCATTTAGTTATCTTGCCACTATTTATTTATGAGTATCTAACGTGTACGTCTGTCTTTGCAAAGGTATTACCGACAAACAAATTAAACAATGTGTTAATAACGGAGCGACAAGCTTTAGGCAAGTTCGTCGAGAGCTTGGCGTAGCTACCCAATGTTGTAAATGCGTACACGAAGCAAGAGTGATTGTTGATGATGCACTAGTCGCTGAACGTGTTACTAACGACGTATGCGTCAATGACTCTTTTGTAGCAAACTCAAGAGCTCTCTTCTTCCCTGCCTAATATTCTCGATTATTAATAAGCAGCAATGTAAATATTAATAACAATCCTTATCATTAATAATAACCTTAAAAATCAATAACTTACCATAAAATTTTTATCTATTTTTCTTGACCCCCCGTACAACTAGGCACACAATGGCTGTCTAATAAATTTCTATGGGAGAAGAGCAATGAAAGGCGATGCAAAAGTTATTGATTATTTAAATCAGGCACTAGGCAACGAACTTATTGCCATTAATCAGTATTTTCTACATGCCAAAATGTACAAAGACTGGGGCTTAAAAGAGCTCGCTGACTATGAGTACCATGAGTCGATAGACGAGATGAAACATGCCGATAAGCTCACCGATAGGATTCTATTCTTAGAAGGCGTACCCAATCTGCAGGATCTTGGTAAGCTATATATTGGTGAAAACACCCAAGAAATGCTCGAATGTGACTTACGTTTAGAGCACCAAGCAATACCTTTATTACGCGAAGCTATTGCTTATTGTGAGAGTATTAAAGATTATGTGAGCCGAGATCTATTTAGTGAAATACTGGATAATGAAGAAGAACACGTAGACTGGCTGGAAACACAACTAGGTCTTATCGAGAAAGTGGGTATTCAAAATTATCTACAAACTCAAATGGGCAGTGCTGATTAATACTACCGATTAATAGTGACAAACACTATAATCAACTTATTCACCTATCAGTAATAATACATAGCCTTTTCATGCCCAAACGTCCGCCGAAAAATCAAGCTCAACAGTTGCGAATTATTGGCGGACAGTGGCGTGGTCGCAAGCTTGCCATTGCCGACGTTGAGGGGTTACGACCCACAGGCGACCGTATTAGAGAAACACTATTCAATTGGTTAATGCCAATAATGGCAGAGAGCTACTGCTTGGACTTGTTCTCTGGTTCTGGCGCGCTTGGACTAGAGTGTTTATCTCGCGGAGCCAAACAGGCCACCTTACTGGAAAAGAATGCTATTGCTGCCAAACAATTGCAAGAACATTGCAAAACCCTAAACGCCGATGGTGGACATGTCATACAAATCGATGCTTTAACATGGCTCAACACAATAGCGATACTCGATAATACTGTCGATATCGTTTTTATCGACCCTCCATTTGCAGACAACCTTTGGGAAGAAACAATAAACAGCCTAGAAAATAGCGGAATATTAAAAGAAAATGCCGCTATTTACATTGAAACACCGAAAAACACACAAATAGCCATACCTGCCAATTGGCTTTTACACCGTGAAAAACAATCTGGCCAGATACATTATCGACTCTATTATAGAGAAGTTCATTAAAGCCCATTAACGCACCAATAAGCCATTTTTATTAGTTAGCAGCTATTTTCCCAGCGGCAACAAATTCGCCAATAGGTGATAATTGGGCAATAACCAACCAATCTTTGATGGCCGGCTCATTGGGTAAAGCAACACTGATTTGCCTCGCTTGCCCATCCCATCTATCCAATAACTTACTATACTCAACAGGGTGATAATAAGGTAAGCGTTTCCCGGAATTCTCACCGCTATCGATAGGCAATATATGCTTACCGCTGGTTCCTAGTAAAAAAAGCTGTGGTTTTGTCGAGACTAAACCCTTAGATAACTCAGGCAATGTAACTTCCAAGCTCCCACCTCGAATGGCTAAACCAATAGGGCGTACAGGCGATTGTTTCTGATCAAACTCTAATATTTGCTCAATAATACTATGGCGAGAACCTACCCCAGCATAACGACCATTAATAATCATTTGTGGGGTATATACCCCCTTTTGCCCACCTTGCAGTACCGCTTGATAAGATCGCTGCCGATCATCACAAAAGGATCGGGAAAACGTATCTCTCCAACCCAAATAATTCCAATAGGTCACATGACAGGATAAGGCTATCACTCCCTGCCGTTGTGCAAGCTCACCTAATAATTCATCTGCCGGGGGGCAGGAATGACACCCCTGGCTAGTGAATAGCTCCACCACCTGTATAGGAGACTGCGTAGTATTGGAATCAGCATGGACTGGCTGCAAAAAGGCTAGCAACATGCCAAATATTAGAAAAAACCACCGATTAATCATATGAGCCACCTATTATTGGGTAGAAGCAGTAAAAAACGATACCTTTGTAAGATCATTACTTTTATAAAAACGTTCAATTGTTTATCATCCTCTGCAAATAGGACTAAGCCTGTCTATAAACAGGTATATGAGAATAAAGTGAATTAACAATGAAGAAAGTGGTTTATCCCGGCACATTTGATCCCATTACTAATGGGCACGTTGATCTAGTAGAACGCGCCTGTCGTTTATTTGACCATGTGATTATTGCCGTTGCCGACAGCGCAAAAAAACAGCCATTATTTACTTTAGAAGAAAGGGTGGACCTGTGTAAAAATGTGCTTGCCCAGTTTGATAATGTAGAGGTGCTAGGTTTTAGTGGTTTGTTAGCGAATTTTGTAGAAAGTCAAAATGCTCAGGCGGTGATTAGAGGTTTACGCGCGGTATCTGATTTTGAATATGAATTTCAGTTAGCCAATATGAACCGAGCACTGTCACCAAAAATGGAAAGTATTTTTCTCACCCCTTCAGAGCATTTCTCTTATTTATCGTCGTCATTAGTACGAGAAATCGCATCAATGAAAGGTGAGGTCGGGCAGTTCGTACCTACTACCGTAGAAGTTGCACTCAAGGAAAAGTTTTCTAAAACATAAGTCGTATGATTACTGCAAACATCTTGCAGCTATTCGCTTGAAGCTAACAACCTAATTCTTATCGCGACCTATTTTTTCTACCTGCCGCATACCTCTGATCCGCCGCATAATATCTGCTAGGTGAACTCGGTTTCTTACACCGATGGTTAAACGCAGAATATTGCGACTAGGATCTTTTTCCTTGTATTGGATTTTTTCTATATTGGCACCCATCTCGGTAATACGGCTGGCAATTTTTGCAAATAAGGAACGATCAGCTTCCACATTAATAATCAGGTCAACAGGGAATTCTCCCTGAACGGTAGGCGACCAATTGACTTGACTGATTTTTTCAGGATTATCACGCATCTCGGCAATATTTTTACAGGTATCAAGATGGATTGTTAAACCTTTACCACCACTAATCACACCAACAATAGCGTCTCCAGGAATAGGGTGGCAGCAGCGTGATAATGTAATCAATGTACCATCGGTGGCATCAATCGTTAGAGGAGATTCTACAGTTGTAGAAATATCATCCGCACGCTCAGGCACTAACATCTTAGCCACCGTCGCACTCATCTGGTCGCCTAAGCCGATTTTGGAAAGTAATTCATCCATGTCACTGCAATGAAGCTCTGTAATAACCGACTGAATTTTTTCAGCGTCAATTCCTTGTTCTATGGATACATCCACTTGCATTAACGTCCTGTTAAGCATCCGTCTGCCCAAATCAACGGCATCTTGCTTTTGGTAGTTTTTTAGCTCATGACGAATAGCACTACGAGCTTTACTCGTTTTTACAGAGTTTAGCCAAATAGCTTGGGGACGACGGTCATTAGCAGTGATAATTTGAACCCGCTGACCATTCTCTAATTGCTGATTTAATGACGCCGAGCGATTGTTGATACGACAAGCAAAACAGGTATTGCCAATCTCAGTATGCACCGCATAAGCAAAATCAACAGGTGTAGCACCCATGGGCAATTCAATAATCTTCCCTTTAGGAGTGAAAACATAAATTTCATCAGAGAAGAAATCATTCTTCACTTGTTCGATAAACTCTAGCGGATCACCTGCATTTTGTTGTAACTCTAATAGGTTATTCACCCAGCGTCTTGCACGAAGCTGGCTGGTATTGTCTTCATCATCGTCGGACTTATATAACCAATGTGCGGCAATACCTGTGTTGGCGATTTCGTCCATCTCTTTGGTACGAATTTGAATTTCGACAGGAATATTTTCTGCACCATTCACCACGGTATGAATGGACTGATAGCCGTTCACTTTAGGAATCGCGATATAGTCTTTAAAACGTCCGGGAATCGGTTTGTAAAGGTTATGAGTTGCACCCAACATACGGTAACAGTCATTAATATCTTCTACTATCACTCGAAAACCAAAAACATCAGTGATATCCCGAAAGCGCCTTTTTTTCTCACCCTTTAATTCCATTTTTCGGTAAATGCTATACAGGTGCTTTTCGCGGCCTATCACAATAGCATTAATATCCCAGCGCTGAATCTGGTTTTCTAAGGCTTCTTGAATATGCGATACGAGCTCTCTTTGTTTAGAGCGAACAGCAGAAACCGCCGCTTTTAAACGTCTAGCTCGCAATGGATAGAGTGCCTCAAAACCTCGGTCTTCAAATTCTACGCGCAAATCTTGCATGCCTAAACGAGCGGCAATACGCGCATACATATCTAGAGTTTCTTTGGCGACTCGGCGACGTTTTTCCGCCTTTAGAGGACCTAAAGTACGCATATTGTGTAGACGATCGGCTAGTTTAACGATAATCACACGAATATCTTTAGACATGGCAATGGCCATTTTTTCGAAATTCCGCGCTTGTTTTTCCTCTTGGCTGGAAAACTCTATATGCGTTAATTTACTAACACCATCAACTAACTCCGCTACGGTCGCACCAAACTGCTCAGCTAATTCATCCTTACTTGTGCCGGTATCTTCGATCACATCATGCAACATAGCCGCCGCTAAGCTGTAATGATCCATATGCATATTAGCGAGTATTTTCGCCACCGCTAATGGATGGGTAATATAAAGCTCACCACTGGTTCTTCGTTGTTCACCATGGGCTTCTTCTGCGCAGTAATACGCGCGCTCGACTAGCCTTATCTGCTCGGGATCAAGATAGCTGGTAAGAGATTCGAGGAATTCGTTAATAGTAGACATAAACTTCCTTTGTGAAGCACTGAATACCGGTTAAAGGAAGTGGGGCATTAAAAAAAGGGGTATTCGGGATGCTAAATAGCTGTGATGACCTAGCATCCCATAGAAGAGGTAGTAATAGAAAAGACCAAAAATAAATCGCTGTCATTACTCCGATATGCTTACTCTGGATCAACCTCTGAATCTGTTGCCACGGGAGTGATTTCAACATCGGTTTCCACCACTTCACCAACGGATGCTGCAATACTCGCTTCGATAGCGGCAATATCATCTACCATTTCTTCGAAATCATCCTCTTCATCTTCTACTAAGATGTCAGGACTAATATAGCCTTCTTCGATCTCGCGTAAAGCAAGAACGGTAGGTTTATCATTTTCGGTAGGAACCATAGGGTCTTTGCCACCAGTGGCAATTTGACGGGCTCTTTTAGTGCCTACGAGCACTAACTCAAAACGATTGTCAACATGATCAAGACAATCTTCAACGGTAATACGGGCCATAATTTCTTTCCAATGTAGGTATTATTTGGATACTTCGATTAAAAGTCGGTGTTTTTACGGCTACTTTATGTAAGGCCATAACTCTAGCACCCAAACTAAATGTAATCTATAAATTAGACAAGTCAATGCTAACTCGCTAGTTTACGGAAAAACTGGCGTTAAAACAATATGTAGAGCTAAATCTGCTGTCCATATAACTTACGTTAAAAGACTCGCCAGAAGCTCGCTATGCTTTTCGCTTTGCGTTTGTGTGCTCAAGCGTTGAGCATTAATGACAGCATGCAGCTGAGATAGCGCATCTTCGAAATTATCATTAATAATCAACCATTGAGACTCTTTATAGTGTGACATTTCACTAATAGCATCTTGCATACGGCGCTCAATCACCTCTTTGTTATCTTGACCTCTACCTTGCAGACGATGCAATAGGGCTTCCCGAGACGGCGGTAAAATAAAAATACCCTGAGCTTGGGGCATTAGCTGACGAATCTGCTGAGCACCTTGCCAATCTATCTCTAAAATAACATCAATACCCTGATCTAAGGTTTTTTCTACCCATTGTTTAGAGGTGCCATAACAGTGATCGAATACATTGGCGTGCTCAAGAAACCCATCACTTTCGACCATTTGATCAAATAGCTCTCGCGTCACAAAGTGATAATCAACACCATCGACCTCTCCTGGGCGCATATTACGAGTCGTATGAGACACCGATACTTTAATGTTTTTATCTTTCTCTAATAAAGCAGCCACCAAACTGGTTTTGCCTGCCCCTGATGGAGCCGATACTGTAAACAACGTACCTTTACTCATAACAACTACTCTTCATTCTCTGGCTATATATCATTCAATTTTTATTATTTTATTCTATGTTTTGTATTTGCTCGCGCATTTGCTCAATTAGCACCTTTAACGAAACCGCCGCTTGGGTGGTATCGGTATGAATCGCTTTCGATGACAAGGTATTCGCTTCTCTATTAAGCTCTTGCATCATAAAATCTAAACGACGACCAATAGGCCCTTTTTGATTGAGTATATGCCTAACTTCGTCTATGTGTATTAATAAACGATCTAATTCTTCGTCAACATCGGCTTTATTGGCGAGAATAGCCACTTCTTGAGCCAAACGATCTTCTTCTACATCCACTTGCATATCAGCAACTCGTTGTTGAAGTTTATCCTTCTGCGACTGCAATATCTCAGGCATTTGCTGGCGCACATCATCAACGTATTCATTAATGGCTGTCAGTCGTTGCTCAATCTGCCCCTTCAATTCTTGGCCTTCTCGCTCACGGTGTCGAATCAAAGCATCGAGTGATTGTTCAACAATAGCCATCGCCGCAGCCTCTATCGCATCGGTATCAACACTTTGTGGCTCAATCAGCCCCGGCCACTGTAGGATTTTTAAAGGGTCGATAGAAGCCGTTTTCAGATCACGAGCAGCTAACGTTGTTGTTACTTCAGAGCTTGCTTGTACTAACTGATTCAATAGCTCGCGATTAACACCTAAACCATCCGCCTGAGCATGGCTTACTGCCAACTGAATAGTGACTTCAACCTTGCCACGCTGCAGTTGCTTACGCAACCGATCCCGTATTGGCACTTCGATACTACGTAATGACTCGGGTAAACGAATACTCGGCTCTAAATAACGGTGATTAACGCTACGGACCTCACAACTGAGTGTTCCCCAAGAATCTTGGTGCTCCTGGCGAGAAAATCCGGTCATGCTATTAGGCATAGTGTTCTTCCAAAAATAGTGAGCTTTCTACAGATTGTTCTTGTTATGTATGATTTTTTAACAAGCCCAAATAAGAAACATAAATAGAAATTCTAACACAGACAGAGCTATATCTAGGGTTTTACTGTACACTTGGGCGCCATTAATTTTCTCATTTATCACCCCTACAAACAGGCCATTTATGAATCGTCCCAGCGGAAGAACAGCGGATCAAACGCGCACTATTCGTTTAACAAAAAACTTTACCAAACATGCCGAAGGCTCGGTGCTCATTGAATTTGGCGACACGAAAGTCATTTGCAATGCCAGTATCGACAATAGCGTACCCAGTTTTCTGCGTGGTCAGGGTAAAGGCTGGATTACGGCTGAATATGGTATGTTGCCTCGCTCCACCAACTCCCGAATGAATAGAGAGGCCGCCCGAGGTAAACAAACAGGGCGCACGGTTGAAATTCAGCGATTAATTGGCCGATCCTTACGTGCTGCGGTGGATTTAGGAAAGTTAGGTGAAAGAACAATAACGATCGATTGCGATGTGATACAAGCCGATGGCGGCACACGAACAGCATCTATCACAGGTGCTTGCGTCGCATTAGCAGATGCTCTGAACCATCTTGTTAACGATGGCACCTTATCAGAGAATCCCCTCACACGAATGATCGCTTCTATTTCTGTGGGTATTTACGAGGGGGAGGCCGTGCTCGATTTAGATTATCTTGAAGACTCTAACGCAGATACAGATATGAACATTGTGATGGCGGACGATGGCGGCATGATTGAAATTCAGGGCACTGCTGAGGGAGAACCATTTACAGAGCAAGAGTTTGCTCAAATGTTAGCATTGGCCAAAAAGGGGATTAAGGAGCTTAATGCTGCGCAGACAGCCTGTATTAACGAATAGTGACAACACCCCCATGGACGGGAGAAGCCGTTCTAAGACGGCTAATATTCTGGCTCTAACTCCATATCGTAGTCGATAATAACGGGTAAGTGACTCGAAAACTGCTGATTTTTATAGATAATGGCATACTCTACATGGTTCTTAAGTGATGATGACACAATCTGTAGATCCGTTCTCCAAGCCTGTCCTTCATCCTGCTTACCACTTGGCCACCAACTATATTCGTCTTTGTCGGTATTACCCTGGCGAAAAGCATCGACATAACCAATCTGGCTTAACTGGTCCATCCACCGCTTTTCTTCGGGCAAAAAGCCCGATTGCTGCATTTGCTCTGCTGGATTAGAGACATCCTCTTTTTTAGGCGCCATCGCCCAATTGCCACAAAAGATAAAATCCCTGCGTTTACGAGAAATCTTATTGAGATGTGCTTGAAGGTCATCAAAAAATTGCGTTTTCACTTCTTGTGATTCAGCATCACTAAAAGCCGAAGGTGCTAATAACGATCCAATACTTAAATTGTCAAAATCGATTTGTAAGTAACGACCTTCCATATCAACGCCACTAGAAAACCCTAAACCATATATCAACGCTTTTGGTAATGCCCGAGAATATATTGCTACACCGTTATAGTGCTTGGTGCCAGAGTCAAAGAAATAAGCGTTGTAGCCTGGTGGATGAAAAATATCATCATCTGTCTCATACTCAAGGCAGCGCAAATCCTGCAGACAAATGATATCTGCATCCTGCTCTTCCAGCCAAGTATAGAGGCCCCGTTGAGCGGCTTGATGCAGCCCATCGACACTGAGACTAATTATTCGCATAATGAACCCTTAATGTAAGGCGCGTATAATACCTAAAATAGCGAAATTGCAAAGTGTAAAACGTAGATAACGTTTACAAAAATTGACTTAAAACGATAAAAACATCTAAAAAGTGACTTTATCTTCAAAACCATGCCATTATTGCTGTTATTGCTTATTAATTTAGCCGAATATTAGGAATTTACAATGTTGCCATTTCAACAACAATTTATTGAACTTGCCATCGAGCACAATGCGCTGAGTTTTGGCGAATTCACGTTAAAATCTGGGCGCATAAGCCCCTATTTTTTTAATGCAGGGCGTTTTAAAACTGGGGCAGCTCTATCTGCCTTGGCAAAAGCGTATGCTGCTGCATTAGTTGCATCGAATGTTTCCATTGATATGATCTTCGGCCCAGCTTACAAGGGTATTCCATTAGCAGCAACTACTGCAGCGTCATTAGCTGAACATTTTCAACAAGATTACCCATTTTGCTACAACCGCAAAGAGGCAAAAGACCATGGTGAAGGAGGCACTCTCGTTGGCGCACCACTTGAAGGAAATGTACTAATCATAGATGATGTGATTACTGCAGGTACCGCTGTCCGTGAAGTTATCGATATTATCCAAAAAGGGAATGCAAATCCGGCAGCGGTATTAATTGGGCTTAATCGACAAGAGCGTGGTCAGGGTGAGCTATCTGCTATTCAAGAGGTTGAAAATACCTTTAATATTCCGGTGATTAGTATTGTCTCTTTAGATGACATTATTGATTATATGGATGAAAAAGGTGATACAACGAATGTTGACGCCATGAAAAAATACCGAGAACAATATGGTGTACAAGCATAAATGTGCTGACCAAAATCATAGAAAGCTGGAATATATGAATAACTCCTTCTACAGTGAATAATATGAAAACCCACCTAAAACGCTTTTTAATCACCTGTCTAGTTTGTATCGCTACTACAAACCCGCATGTCTATGCGCAAGGAAAAACGTTTTTTCGTTATACCAACGATCAAGGGAGCCAGGTTATTTCTGATGCTATCGAGCCTAAGTATGCCGTTAGAGGTTACGACATTATTGATAGCAAAGGGGGGATCATTAAAACCGTTCCAGCTGAACTAAGCCCAGAAGAAAAAATTCGCCTTAAGCAAGAAAAAGAAGAACAGCGACGAATAGAAAAATGGGATGCAGAACTGTTATCTCGCTATAGTACTGTAGAGGATATACAAGCGACAAAAAAACGCAGACTAGAAGGTGTTAGTAACAGTATTTATTCACTAAAACTCACACTAAGTAACATATCCGACACTATTAAACATTACCAAGCCGAGGCCGCAGCTAACGAGCGCCAGGGAGAGCAGGTTTCAGAAGACACATTATTTTCCATCTCTCGCCTACAAAAAGACAGGGTGTTTTTTGAACAAGAAATTGAAAGAAAGGAGAAACACAAACAGGAACTGACTATCAGTTATGACAAAGATATTCAGCGATTCAAAATAATAAAACCAACTAAAAACTAAGACGCTTTATCGTAAAAAAAATCTGACATCACAATCGATAGTTGTTCAGGCCAGTGAACGGTGGGTTTACGTTTAAATTCACTTCTTACATATTGGGCAATGCGTCCTTCCACAAGAGCTAACAGACTATTCGCGGCGATATTAGCAGGTAATCGTGTACGAAGACCTTCACGAATTTCTGCTTCCCTTAAAATTAGCTTAATCTGTGTTTCTAAACGCTCGAAAAATTGCATAACTCGATGACGAAGGCGGTCTGTTTCCCCCGCAATAGCATCACCTGTTAGGATTCGAGTAATGCCCGGGTTGCGCTCACAAAACATCAGCAATAGCCACAGTATTTTTTCACACTGAGAAATTGCACCGGTGTTTTCTTTTGTTATGACACCTGCTTTAGTAAAAATAGTTTCTTCAATAAATTCGATCAAACCCTCAAACATTTTGGTTTTACTAGGAAAGTGACGATATAAAGCCGCTTCCGAAACACCGACTTTGCTTGCCAATGCCGCTGTAGTGATTCGGGTACCCGGAGACTCTTCTAGCATTTGCGCCAAGCATTCTAATATTTGAATTCGACGCGGCGTTTTTTGAGTAGGTTTAGTCATATAATAAAACTCATCAATCAACTATGTATCAGACTGTTATTGTTATTAGCTGAGCAAGCCAATAATCAGAGCGCTATCCTAACCATATAAACGCTATGCTTCAATAACGATTTCGTGTTTTATGAAATAGAGATTAAAGATAGCGTGTTATATTTATTTATAATGTACTTGTTTGATTAGTAATCAATGTACCTACACCAACATCGGTAAATACCTCTAATAGAACTGCATGTGCAACACGACCATCGATAATATGCGCACTAGCAACGCCGCCTTTAACAGCATCCAATGCACAAGATATTTTAGGCAACATACCGCCATAAATAGTCCCATCTTCAATCAGATCATCCACTTGTTGGGTACTTAAGCCTGTCAAAACCTCACCACTCTTACTTTGCAGACCGGCAACATTTGTTAGTAACATTAATTTTTCTGCTTGTAGAACTTCGGCAATTTTTCCTGCCACTAAATCGGCATTAATATTATAAGAAGCGCCGTCATTACCCACACCAATCGGGGCAATAACAGGAATAAAATCACTCTCGGTCAATGTATTAATAACATCTACATTGACGGTGACCACTTCCCCAACTTGACCAATATCAATAATTTCTGATGCTTCCATCTCAGGCATGTCAGTAGCATTTTGTGGCTGCAATGATAATTTTTTTGCACGAATTAAATGGCCATCTTTACCAGAAATACCGATGGCTTGCCCACCATTACGGTTAATCAAATTAACAATTTGTTTATTGACTGAACCACCTAGCACCATTTCAACCACATCCATCGTTGCACTGTCGGTAACACGCATACCTTCAACAAATGTTGATTCTATATTCAGCTTATCCAGTAAATGACCAATTTGTGGACCACCCCCATGTACGACAACAGGATTCATTCCCACTAGTTTCATTAACACGATGTCTCTAGCAAAACTATTTTGCAATTCTTCATCAATCATCGCATTACCACCAAACTTTACTACCACTGTTTTATTGGTAAAGCGCTGAATATAAGGTAAAGCTTCTGTCAGTACTTTCGCAATGTTCATTGCATTGTCGATTGTTAAGGTCATGGAACCGTTTTCCTAATTAAAATAAATAATGCATTTACTGAAGATCGTTCTTATAAACACACTTTTGTATTAAAGACTATCAAATCATTTTTTGCGGATTAAAAATCCATCGATAAACTATGATCAATAGCATGAATTTCTCGCTTAAATAAGGCTTGAATAGCCTTTAATGATTTCTCATCAACTGCCTCAAATCGTAATGTCAAAGCAGGTGCCGTGTTAGATGCTCTCACTAAACCCCAGCCTGTTTCAAAATCCACGCGTATACCATCTACTAGAGTACGCTCACCCACATCACCATCTAGAGTGAAAGTGCTGCTACGGGCAAGTTCATCCACAAGACCAAACTTTTTCTCTTCGGTAACGGTAATTTTTATTTCCGGTGTTGATATCATTTGAGGCAGTGAAGATAACATATCATCGACTGTTTGACCTGTTAATGTCATCAACTCCAATAAACGAGCGGCGGCGTATAAGCCATCATCAAAACCATACCAGCGTTCCTTAAAAAAGATATGGCCCGAAAACTCTCCGCCTAATAACGCGTGAGTTTCTCGCATTTTTGCTTTGATGTGAGAATGACCTGTCTTCCACATAATAGGGCGGCCACCATTTTCTGTAATAACATGAGATAATAAATGCGTTGATTTACTATCGAACACCACATCGGAACCGGGATTTCTAGCAACAACATCCTGGGCAAATAACATTAACAATTGATCTGGCCAGAGAATACGCCCCGTAGCTGTGACAACCATCACTCTGTCGCCGTCACCATCAAAGGCAAAACCCACATCCACTTTCTGCTCTTTAACAGTAGAGACTAATGGTTTGAGATTTTCGATCACACAGGGATCTGGGGCATGATTCGGAAATTCACCGTCAAATTCACAAAACAGGGGAGTCGTCTGGCATTGAAGTGCATCAAATAGACGCGGTGCCAAATCACTAGATGCACCATTACCTGCATCAACAACCACCTTCCACCCTTCCATCACAGCGACATCACTAACCACCCGATCAATATACGCTTGGCTAAAGTCATTATTGGTCACCTCACCCTTGTTAGATGAAGCAGTCAGATCGCGGTTAATAATACGTGCTTTAATACGCTGGATATCGCCTTCAACCAAGGTTTGCCCTTTGACGACTATTTTGCAACCATTATATTCTTTTGGATTATGGCTGGCGGTAATAATCATACCGCTGCTAGTATCTGGATGATGACAGGCAGAAAAATTCATCAGTGGAGTCGGGACCAAACCAATATCAATAACATCACAGCCAGTACTAACAATGCCCTCTATGACGCTAGATGCAAAATTGGGTGAGTGTGTTCTTGCATCATAGCCCACGATCATCTTTTGATCACCGGCTTTGAGTACCTCACTCGCCACTGCTTGACCAATCGATACCGCAAGGTCCTGAGAAAATTGCTTATATGCAATACCCCTAATATCGTAAGCCCGAAAAATGGTATGAGGAAAAGGCTCTGACAAAGCCGGCTCCTTTGTCGCTTTATCTTGATTATCGACTTGTTTTTGCGGAGTATTTGTTAACGCAGTGCTATCTTCAGCTGGAACTACATCTGGAGACGATGATGATAGAGATGGCTTTTCTTGTGGTTTTTTACTCTCTTTTTTCGCTTTTGTCTTGTTGTCGGCTTTAGGCGACGGCTGTCGATTTGCCCACAACACTATTATTGTCAGAGCAACTGGCAGCACAAAGCCTAGTATATAAAACCACATCGGAATACGATGGGTTGTTTGAGATAAAAGCAAAGAGGGTTGATAAGTCATTTGCCAATAACTGTCTTCTATCGTAGTAAACCTCTGTCTGTAACCTGAATCCCCTTGGCCAAAGAGAAAAAAAGTTAATGGTTTTTCATTATCAATGGATTGAATCAACATCACTCTTGCTAGCGCAGGGTCAACATCTCTAAATATCTGTGAAATGCCTTCTAGCGATAATGTAAAATGTATCGCACCTTGCACAATACCATCACGATTACTGACCAACATCACTTTATGCAGCTGCCACTGCGACGAATTATTTATTTTCGCCGCTTCAATACGCGAACGCTGCCCTGTTTGTAATCGATTAATCATATCGATTAATAAAAAGCTCACTGCAGTGCTATCTTCTGCTTGAGGGGGCAGTTGAAATAACATTTCAATCTCAGTTGAAGAAACAAATTTTATTTCTTTAACATGAGACAATGATTTTTGAAGATCTTTTTGATGTTGCGATAGCCATTGATTTAATGCAATGGCATCGGTGGGAGTCGTTAATAGAGCATCTGGGATGTCATCTATAAACGTAGTTAAATTATTATCAACCTGGCTGATGTAAGCAGTAATATTAGTTCTATACCGCTCGACGTTATTCGTCACTTGGGTGGTGAACTTCTGTTGATTATCTGGCATAACAACCCAAAACCATAGCGCATACAATACTATGGCAGATACCACTATCGAGGTACTAATGGCAACAGCTAATTGCTTCGTTAGTGCTGGCACGGTGGCAACTGGTTTTGATGTTTTCATAAACACTTACCTATATCCATGGCAATTATGACGATGGTCCATTCGTTAATTCTTTCGAAATAGCAGTAACAATAGATTGTGCTAACTGAAACTTACTCGCTTCTGGCAATGTCTGTTGTGTATCTGCTGTTAACACAGTGACAGCATTATGATCGGTGTTAAAGCCAATCGACGCATCTGATACATCGTTAGCAATAATCATATTCAGTTTTTTACGTTGCATTTTGTATTTTGCGTAAGCAATAACATCATTGGTCTCCGCTGCAAAGCCTACAACAAAAGGGGCCGTCTCCAGAGCCGCTATTGAAGCCACAATATCCGGGTTTTTGACCATTTCTATGGTCATTGTCTCTTGACCGGTTTTTTTCATTTTTTGTTCTGCCACCGTCACTGGACGAAAATCAGCAACGGCTGCTGAGGCAACAACAATATCAGCATCTTGCACACGGCTCATACAAGCATCATACATCTGCTGAGCCGAGACAACATCGATACGCTCAACATGCTCTGGGCAAGCCAGTGTCGTTGGTCCACTCACTAATACAACCTTTGCACCGGCATCAACAGCAGCCTGTGCTAAAGCATACCCCATCTTACCTGAGCTGTGATTACTGATATAACGCACCGGATCAATAGCTTCTCGTGTAGGACCTGCGGTTATCATCACTGTCTTACCCGCTAATTCACCAGATTCAAAACAGTTTGCAATTTCAACCGCCAACTGGGAGGGCTCAGACATACGTCCCATGCCAACATCACCACAGGCCTGTCCTCC
The DNA here is from genome assembly GCA_020628895.1 of Candidatus Endobugula sp. GTDB lineage: Bacteria > Pseudomonadota > Gammaproteobacteria > Pseudomonadales > Cellvibrionaceae > Endobugula. The sequence goes on along the minus strand of JAHDEM010000013.1, from coordinate 30,744 downwards.
AGAAGCGGGACCAATCTGCTGTATGCCTCGCTGCTTTAGCACCTGCAAATTATCTTGAGTGGTTTGATTGTGCCACATGGCTTCATTCATCGCTGGCGCAACTACGAGATCACAGCGACGAGCCAAACAAACGGTTGTTAGCAGATCATCCCCTTTGCCTAGGGTTAAACGGGCAATGACATCGGCACTGGCCGGCGCAACGACAATCAGATCCGCCCATCGCGCTAATTCAATATGCCCCATAGCCGCTTCGGCTGCTGGATCCAATAAGTCCACATGTACGGGGTTACCCGATAGTGCTTGTAACGTCAGTGGTGTAATAAATTCTTGTGCTGCACGAGTCATAACAACACGTACATCCGCACCTAAGTCCTGTAATCGACGAATCAGTTCAGCGCTTTTATAAGCCGCGATACCGCCAGATACGCCTAACAAAATACGGCGATTCATTAAGTTTTTCATCATTGGAATGTCTTGGGGTGAGCTCTTGTTAACTATAAACCACTAAGATACCATTTTGCTAAGCAATTCGACACTGTTGTAGGACATCTTATAGGGCCTATATACTGTCCCATAGCACAAAACTCTATACTATCTGCACATAACATAATCAAGGACGATATTATGGCAATTACAGACTGGCCGTGTGCCGAACGACCTCGCGAGAAACTCTTACGTAAAGGGCCGGCAGCATTATCTGATGCTGAATTGCTCGCTATTTTCTTACGCACAGGATGCAGGGGAAAGTCGGCTGTTGATCTGGCACGTGATCTTCTCAACGATTTTGGCGGCCTAAGAGCCATCTTAGAGGCCAGCCAAAGCCGCTTTTGTGAGAGTCACGGCTTGGGTAAAGCCAAATATGCGCAGCTACAGGCTGTGCTAGAAATGGCTAAAAGGCATATTGCTGAGGCCCTTCATAAAACGAATGTGTTCACCCAACCTGACCATGTAAAACAATACCTATTATCCCAACTTCAGCATCAAGAACGGGAGGTTTTCGCGGTATTACTGCTCGATAGTCAGCATCAGCTGATTGACTACCAAGAGCTTTTTTTTGGAACCATTAATGCCGCTAGTGTGTACCCTAGAGAGGTCGTCAAAATGGCCTTATCTCACAATGCGGCTGCAGTGATCTTGGCACACAACCATCCATCAGGGATAACTGAGCCCAGTAGAGCAGACCACCACATCACTAGGGAACTCATAAAAGCACTTAAAACCGTGGACATTAATGTTCTCGATCACTTTATTATTGGGGACAATACAATGCTGTCATTTGCTGAACAAGGCTGGATATAAACGATAAAAAACCATGGCTCCTAAGCAAAATACGTTTTTTAGGGGTAAATGCGCAAAAAACAGGCTTATTTATCAAGTATTGATTGCTATTGGAACGCTGTTTTGGTATAAAACGCGGCTCATTTTATGGGTCGCTTAAGGAACGCTTCGTTTAGCTCTCATTTTAGGGGGTAAATAAGCGAAAATTCCGTTGTTTCCCTACTTAGAAAGTAAAAGCGTATCACTTTCACCCATTTTTTGTATCGACGTGCGCACTATCGATCGATAATCGTCACGGCGGTATAGTATTTTTTATTAATGTTTGATTAAAACATCGCTGAATTAGAGGCAACACAATGTCTAGAGTATGTCAGGTTACAGGCAAGCGCCCAATAACTGGAAATAATGTTTCTCACGCAAAAAACCACACTAAGCGTCGTTTTTTGCCTAACTTACACTCTCACCGTTTTTGGGTTGAGTCTGAAAAACGTTTTGTTAAATTACGTGTATCAACAAAAGGGATGCGCATAATCGACAAAAAAGGTATCGATGCGGTACTAGCAGACCTTCGCTCTCGTGGCGAAAAAGTGTAATCCACTGAACAAAGCGACAAAGAGGATATTCTCATGCGTGATAAAATTCGTTTAAATTCAACTGCAGGCACCGGTCATTTTTATACTACGGATAAAAACAAGCGTAATATGCCTGAAAAAATGGAAATCAAGAAGTTCGATCCTGTTGCTCGTAAGCACGTGATCTACAAAGAAGGCAAAATTAAATAAGCCTCTTGTTCTATTTAAAACCCGATAATGATTCGTTATCGGGTTTTTTTATGTCTGGTGGTTTACAGTCGCTAGACGTCAGACGCAGGACGCGAGACGCTTAACAAACTCATCATCAAGCTAGATCACATCATTATTCGTGTTATCCTCTCTACACAAAACTAATTGTCGCACGCTAATATTATGCCTGAACTTCCTGAAGTAGAAACGACGCGACAAGGTATTGCTCCTCATATAACGGGGAAACTGGTTAACCAAGTCGTTATTCGCCATCATGGACTACGCTGGCCTATTGACCCTGCATTACCAAACATTTTACAGCGAAAAAAACTGTTAGATATTGATCGTCGTGGAAAATATCTACTACTGCAATTTACCCATGGGCATTTACTGATCCACTTAGGCATGTCAGGTAGTTTGCGTATTGTTAATCCCAAGAAAGAGTCACCGCAAAAACACGATCATGTGGATATTATTTTCACTAATAATATCGCTCTACGCTTTCATGACCCCAGAAGGTTCGGCTCTATCTTGTGGACGACAAGCCCACCCGAAGAGCATGCTTTATTATGCAAACTTGGGCCAGAGCCACTATCAGATGCTTTTAATTCGGAATATCTTTTTACTAAAAGCCGCAAACGCAAAAAGGATGTAAAAACCTTTATTATGGATAGCCACATTGTTGTGGGTGTCGGCAATATCTACGCAAATGAGTCATTGTTTACCGCTGGCATTCGCCCCACTAAGATGGCGTCTAAACTCACACGCAAACAATGCGAACAATGGGTCAATGACATTAAAGCGGTTTTGCAAAGGTCTATTACTCAAGGCGGTACAACATTAAGAGATTTTGTTGGCGGCGACGGTAAACCCGGTTATTTCGCTCAACAGCTCAATGTTTATGGCCGTGGTGGGCAACCCTGTGTCGTTTGCAAAACATTGCTCAAAGAAATCAGGCAGGCACAAAGGGCAACGACCTATTGTACCCGCTGCCAAAAATAAAACTTTGCATTCATTATGGTGGCATCACTATAATTAGATACTGGATATCAACCTAAGACACCTTTTTTCGATGCGATATTTCATATCCAGCTGAGTGTTTAAAATAACGACGGCTAGCCGTTTTATATTTATTCTTTTACAACATACGACGAAGACTATGACAAACAAAGCAATTATCAGCACAGACAAAGCACCAGAAGCGATTGGTACTTATTCTCAAGCAGTGAAAACCAACAACACCGTATATTTATCAGGACAGATTCCTCTAGATCCTGCATCGATGACATTAGTCGAAGGGGACTTTGCTGCACAGGCTCATCAAGTATTTAAAAACCTAAAGGCTGTTTGCGAAGCCGCGGATGGTAGCTTAGCAGATATTGTTAAATTAAATATTTTCTTAACCGATCTGAGCAACTTTGCCACCGTTAACGAAGTGATGGCAGAATATTTTTCTGAACCTTATCCTGCACGTGCAGCGGTTGGCGTTAAGGAATTACCCAAAGGTGCCATCGTAGAAGCCGATGGAATCATGGTTATCTAACTATTAGGTGTATTAAAGCATCATCATAAAAAACCCCGATTAATGATCGGGGTTTTTTATGCATTATGACGAGCTAGTAAATACTAAAGTATTGGGATAAAAGGTAAACCAAGCAAACCAAAAGCTAGTAGTTGCCGCTAGTAGCTGATTATCTTGATCGGTAATTCTGGCACTTTGCGATGCTTCATCCCAATGAATAATCACTTTTTCTCCCGCTATAGTATCCGTAAACTGTTTATCTTTGTGTTGGCTTAATTCACTAAACGGATAAGCTTTGTGAACACCATTAACCTCAATACCAATAACGCGCTCTTTGGGATGATAGTGACTAGGAGCTTCGTGAGAAACAGAAAAAAACAATCGCCGCGACTGCTCATAACCTGCATAAGGATTTCGCTCATAATCACGTGAAAATCCCGTATTGGTACTTAACACTTTGGTTTTTTGATACTTATTTTTCCAATGCTCCCATGTCGTATGCTCCATAGGAATCATAGCTAATGATGTGTTGATATATTTGCCGGTCACTGCAGCCGCCAATAGCTGTGACCAGAGTGATTGGGTTTGCCTGTCGTATAACAATACGTCGCTGTTATACAGTAAACCCGATACACCAAAATCTAATTTTTCACCTGATACTAGAGCATCAAATGCAACACCTGTTCCACATAAAGGGCAATAAGTCACAACGATTGATTGATCCTTAAATTGGTCGTTCACAATCTCATGCCAATTTAAAATTTTTATAGGGTAAGCCTTAGCAATACCATTGATATAAATACCTAATACTTTATCGGTCTTTTTTAAAAAGTGGGCTTGATCAACATCAACAAAAATAGGGTGATCAATAGCAGGAATACCATCTTTCGGTGGCCCGCCAGAAAATATTTTTTCTGTTGGAATACTAGAAGGAGATAAATGGAAGCCATTTTTTTGCAACGCTTGAGCATCGACTAAAAAAGGAATAAAAAATAAAAATAGTAAAAAACATTTAGCAAAGTGAGCAGGTTGCAACATATTGCTGCCTCATACAAGAAAAAATACACTACAAGGTAGACAAAATATTCAATAATTAGTTCATAGAGTGCATACCACGACAATAAGCAGCACTATTGTTTATACAGCAGGCTCTTGTTGAGTTGCACAATGTATACTACCACCGCCACTAGCAATGGCATCAATGGCAATTTGTTCGATGGTATGATGGGGGAATAATGTGGCTATTTTTTCTCGCGCTACTCGGTCAGCAATAGCATCGCCAAATTTTTGGATGATAATTCCACCGTTACACACATAATAACCAATGTATCCTGCTGCAAAATGATCAACACCAAAATGTTCGTTAATTTTTGTAGGAGTGTCGATAATCGTTAATGTTAACGATCTACCTTTTGCATCTGTCGCTGTCTGAAGTTCTTTAATATTATTCCGTGTTACTTGATAATCATAAAGATAAGAGTCTATTTCTCGGCTAACCACCACATGACCTGGCTTGGCAAAGCGTGCATAAAAATCGGTATGGCCATCGGTAATATCTTTTCCTTTAATACCTTTTAACCAAATAATTTTTTTTAAACCTAATAAATATTTTAATTCTTCTTCTATAAACTGTTTTGTCTTATTAGGATTTCGATTGTCGTTAATAATACAGCTCTCTGTCATAATGGCAGTGCCTTCGCCATCGACTTCAAAACAACCGCCCTCTAATATAAGCTCAGATAAAAGCAGTGGTACATTAGCTTTAGCCGCAATAAATGGTGCGACATTCGCATCGTTTGTGTAGGTTTGTTTTTCTCCCCATCCATTAAAGTTAAAATTAATGGCTGCTGTTTTACCTTGTTGATTTTTAACAAACGTTGGGCCTGTATCACGCAACCATAAGTCGTCTATCTTGCTGACTATAAATTTGATAGGAAATAATGTTTGCGATTTTTTTGCCAATAGTTTTTTCGCAACTACCAAATCTTGTTCACGCACTAACATGACAACGGGTTCATATTTTGCAATTACTGTTGCAATCGTGATTAAGTCACTCTGCACTTGCGGTATTTGTTGTGCACTCCATATATTATCATTGGCAATAAACGCCATCCATGTTCGCTTATGCGGTTCG
>JAHDEM010000013.1:17296-24928 GCA_020628895.1 Candidatus Endobugula sp. | reverse complement strand
ACTCCATATATTATCATTGGCAATAAACGCCATCCATGTTCGCTTATGCGGTTCGCTTTCTTCTGGCATATGCCATTGTAGTGATGAAGCATTAGAGGGTATTGAAGGAAACAAAGCACCCAGTGCCAGCAGCGATGAAGATTGTAAAAATACCCGTCTTGATACCATATTATTCTGCCTTTACGTGAAAGAGAAAACTATGTGAGCTCTTCTATCAGTGCACGATAACCTTCTCTATAAGTAGGATACAAAAATTGATAACCACTTGATAACAATCGCTGATTCGAGCATCGCTTATTGCTACGAGGAGCACGTTTACGTTTATCGTCTTCATCAGCAAAATGATCAGCAGGCAATAATAATTCTTGTGCTATCCACTGCTTTACGTCGTATAAAGGCACGGGTTCACAATCGGTAGCGATATAGATATTGTCGATCTCTTGTTGCTTTTGCCGCCCAATTAAATGGGCTAATACACCCGCACAGTCATCGGCATGAATCCGGTTACTGTATGTTTTAGGTTCTTCCGGCGAGCCCTTACCTTCGATAACTTGATCAATCAAACGACGACGGCCAGGGCCATAAATACCCGAAAATCGCACACAGCAATAGGGATAACCACTGTTGGCCAACAACTGCTCTGCTTGCAACAAACACCGTCCACCATATCCTTCGGGCTCCGCCGGAGTTTGCTCATTTATCCAACTACCATCGCGCTGACCATACACACTCGTACTGGATACAAATAAAATAAGACGAGGCTGGTGTGATTGTTTTTGTATAGCCGCTAATACGGCTTTAACAGTATCAACATAAGCGGTTTGATAGCCTTGCTCACTCATTTCTTGCGGGGTGAATGTCATCACAATCACATCAAACCCTTTTTGCATCACACGATCCATATCCGTTGAGTTAGCACAGTTTGCCGTTTCAATATTCACTGAATCATGAGTGATGGGCGAACGTTTAACACCAACAACCTCTTCATCGACAAAGTGCGACGCTAAACGATTGGCTATATCACCAAAACCTAATAGGGCAATTTTTTCTTGAGGCATTGAACTCTCTTTCTTGTTTATGGGTATTTGTTAGCGCTAGATATTATTACTATTCAAGTGTATCAATTTCATTTACTATTAGAACAGTGATTTTGTTAGTTTTTATTAATCACGCTATAACGTTCTTTATTGAACCAGCCGAGTATCAACCTTATGACACTAACCGAACTTCGATATATTGTGACCTTGGCGCAAGATCAGCATTTTGGCCAAGCCGCAGATCGGTGCAATGTATCACAACCCACACTGAGTGTGGCCGTTAAAAAGCTTGAGCAGGAATTAGGCGTCGCTTTATTTGAGCGTTCAAAAACCAGTGTGCAACCCACCCCCATGGGCGAACAAATTGTGGCTCAAGCACAAATTGTATTAGAGCAAGCCTCGGTGATTAACGATATTGCTACCACGGGTAAGGATCAACTCAGCAGCCCATTAAAAGTCGGCGCTATTTTTACCATTGGACCATACCTGTTCCCACAATTTATTCCACATTTACAAGATATTGCGCCTAAAATGCCCTTGGTGGTGGAAGAAGGGTTTACCACCACACTGCGGCAGCAGCTACGTAAGGGGCAATTGGATGTTATTCTCGTTGCTCCGCCTTTTCAGGAAGCGGATGTTGTATCACAGGCTATTTATGATGAGCCTTTTTTAGTCCTACTCCCAGCCCAACACCCTTTAGCCAAAAAAGAGGCCATTGCACCGGAAGACCTCACTGATGAGAATGTATTACTACTGGGTGAAAGACACTGTTTTCGTGATCAGATATTAGAGGCTTTGCCCAATATTAAAATCAGTGGTTCTGATGATAACGGTAATGTGCGCGCCGCTTCTGCTGGCAGTTCTCTAGAAACCATACGCCATATGGTCGCCTCGGGTATTGGCATTACTATCTTGCCTGAGTCAGCGGCGAACAGTCATTACGCCCCAGATAGGCTAGTCACGCGGCCATTAACCGAAGTCAATGCAAAGCGAACAGTTGCCTTAGCTTGGAGAGCCAGCTTTCCGCGCCACAAAGCCATTGATGCCTTAAAGACAGCCATTACACAAGGGCGACGAAAAACCAATGCCCACCCCTAAAACTGCCACCTCAGCTGTGCAAGCATCATCACCGGTAACAGTGCTAAAAGGTGTGGGTGCACAGCTAGCCACAAAATTAGAAAAACTAGGCATTACTACCCTACAGGATTTGTTATTTCACCTGCCTCGGCAATATGCCGACCGCACTCGAATTACGCCTATAGGTAGCTTACAGCCGCATCAAAATGTGGTCATACAGGGAGAGGTTAGGGGAACGAGCATTGTCTTTGGTAAACGCCGAAGTTTGTTATGCCGTATTCAAGATGGAACAGGAACAATCAGTTTACGGTTTTATCATTTTTCCAATGCCCAACGTAATAATTTATCCACTGGTTCGATTATTCGCTGTTATGGTGAAACCCGGCGCGGAGCATCTGGTTTGGAGTTGTATCATCCAGAGTATCAAATCATCAATCAATATGAAGTAGAGCAAGGACTTGAGCAAACCTTAACACCGATCTATTCCATTACCGAAGGCATTACACAATCACGGTTACGTAGTTTAATTAAGCAAGCACTTACTATGGCCAAGGGTATTTATTTTCCTAGCTTGTTACCCAACTATGGGGAAGAAGATGGTCATACACAGTCTTTATTTGAGCCCTTAGGCTATTTGCACGCCCCCCCTAAAGAGGCGGATTTGCACCAGCTATTAGAGGGGCAGCACCCTTACCAACAACTGCTTATCATGGAAGAATTAACGGCTTACCAATTAAGTTTATTGCGCCTGCGCGATAAACGGCAGCAGCAACCCGCTACTGCTTTAGCTTGTGACCAAGCAGCAAAACACGCTTTTTTGAAGCGTTTGAGCTTTTCATTAACACAGGCGCAAGCGCGAGTGATCAACCAAATCGAGCAAGACTTACAAATGGCAACACCCATGATGCGCTTGTTACAAGGAGATGTGGGTGCAGGCAAAACCGTTGTTGCCGCTATGGCAGCACTACAAGCGGTTGCCAATGATAAACAAGTCGCCATTATGGCTCCTACCGAAATATTAGCCGAACAACATCGACAGAGCTTCGAGCAATGGTTTGCGCCCTTTAATATCCGTATCGGCTGGTTAACTGGCCGACAAAAAGTACGCGAGCGTCGAGAGCAATTAGAGCAGTTAAAAGAGGGGATCACACAGATTGTGGTAGGCACCCATGCACTATTTCAAGAGGATGTGGTTTTTAACGATTTAGCCTTTATCATTATCGACGAACAACACCGGTTTGGCGTCCACCAGCGATTAAGCCTTCGCCACAAAGGGATTAACGAAACGGATGGCGAAGAATATACCATCCCTCATCAGCTAATAATGACAGCAACACCCATACCGCGTACCTTAGCCATGAGCGCCTACGCCGATCTTGATTATTCGGTTATAGATGAATTGCCAAAAGGCCGTATACCCGTAGAAACTGTGATTATTAGCCAACAAAAGCGCCAGGCGATTATCGAAAGAATCCAATATGCTTGTCAGCAAGGCCGACAAGCATATTGGGTATGTACACTGATCGAACAATCTGAAGCACTAGAAGCGCAAGCAGCCGAAGAAGCAGCAGAAATACTCACTGCATCACTGCCGAATATTGCCATTGGATTGGTTCACGGACGCTTAAAACCCCAAGAGAAAGATGACATCATGGCTCGATTTAAAGCTGGGCAAATCGACCTGCTTGTGGCCACTACCGTCATCGAAGTGGGAGTGGATGTTCCCAACGCCAGTTTGATGATTATAGAAAACCCAGAGCGATTAGGCTTAGCCCAACTCCATCAATTACGCGGTCGAGTGGGGAGGGGGAGCACAGCAAGCCATTGTGTTTTGTTATATGGCGATGCCCTATCATTACAGGGAAAAGAGCGATTAAAAGCCATGCGAACCACCACTGATGGCTTTAAAATTGCCGAAATCGACCTAGAACTACGAGGCCCCGGAGAAGTACTAGGTACCCGACAAACCGGTGATATCGACTTCATCCTCGCTGATCTACGCCGAGACTTACCATTAATGCCAACAATAAAGGATCACGCTCAAGAATTGTTAATGTCTCACCCAGAAAACGCCGCTGCTATTACCCGACGCTGGTTAGGCACAAGCGAACGTTATGCAAATGCTTAAGGGTCTTAATTCCTCCTTTTTGCTACAAATTGTCACCTTTCTCAACGGTTTGAGTCACAAGCGATAGAGCTAGATAAATTAATATAAGCAGGCCCTAGCAAGGGATTAATCTTCTACTACACTTATGGACAGGACCCATTAACATCTGAGGAATTTCCGTGACAGTCCCCGCCAGTATCGAAAAACTATTGAAAAAACACAATGTCTCCTATTCATTAGCCGACTTGCCAACATCCACTCCAATTGGCGCCAATATTAACAAAATTGCTGATATCATCGGACAAAATAACCAACAAACCGCTAATGCGCATTTATTACAAAGCCCCACTCAGCAAAAACTACTGGCTATCACCCCCAAACAAAGTATTTTAGATCTTCAATCGATTGCTGATGCACTAGGCGAGCCTTATGCACCTGTTGTTGGAGACTCTTTGCGAAAATTTGCCCAGAGCTTGGGACTAGAAGAAATGGCTGCCATGCCAAAACTGGGTAATTTACCCACGATTGTTGATCGCACATTACTGGAAAAACCAACGCTACTATTAAATGTTGGGCTCGATAACCAACATATTCAACTCGACAGTCAATCCTTCCAAAAACTCATTGAATCAACCATTGTTAATGACATTGCTACCCCGCTAACCGAGCTTAATAGTGCGATACCAGACACATTAGATAATACGCAAATCAGCGAAAGTGTTGCCCAATTTACTCAACTACGAGTGAAAGAACGTTTAGAAGAGACACTAGAACTGCCCGCACTGCCGGCCATTGCACAAAAAATTATTAAATTGCGTGTAGACCCTAATGCCGATGTCAGCGACCTGTGTGCTATTATCGAACTGGACCCGAGCTTAGCCGCGCAAGTGGTAAGTTGGGCCTCGTCACCTTATTATTCAGCACCTGGAACTATTAAGTCGATCCACGATGCCATCGTACGTGTATTAGGCTTTGATATGGTATTAAGCTTGTCTCTGGGCTTAGCGCTAGGCAATACCCTCAAGCTTCCCGAACAACGTCCTAATGACTGTCTACCCTACTGGCAGCAGGCGGTTTATGTAGCCACATGTACAGAAGCGATTATTAGTTGTATGCCTAGAGAGTGTCGTCCTAGTTACGGCAGTTCATATTTATCCGGTTTATTACATAACTTTGGCTATCTGATTATTTCTGAAGTGTTCAATAATAAGTTTAAAACCATTTGCCAGCATATTGATGCCAATCCTCATGCATCACCACAAGCGGTTGAAAAACATGTGATTGGTGTTAATCGCGACCAACTTGCCGCCTGGCTGATGAAATTCTGGAATATGCCTGAAGAAGTCTATACCGGACTTCGCTATCAAACCGATACCAGTTTTGATGGCGAGCATTGTGAATATTCTCAGTTGATATTTCTGACGAAAAAACTGCTCAATGAAAAAGGAATACCAACCGGCGTATCCGATGATCCTATCCCTGAATCGGTCTTTAAACGCTTTAAGCTAGATCGCGAGGATGCCATCGAGGCCATTGATATTATGCTAGAATCCAACGAAATTTTAGAGGCAATGGCTCAACAAATGAGCCCTTAGCCATTAAAATTCACCACACGTTAAGCTCAAGTTACTATACAATAGCGGCAGTGATCATATTCTGACTTTCACAAATAATAGGTGATTTCAGTTTTATTCTTTTAAACAAGGTCTTGCCACTATTGTCATACTCATCACCACTAACCGCTCGGTCGTCTTGGCGTAAAGCCCATCACATCTCTCATGGTATCGACTCACAATATACCGAATGGTTATTGGACAAGGGTTCATTGACTCAAAAATTAATCGACAAATCTCACGGAAAATTTACGATACAAGTGCTAGATCAATCCATTAAAGCTGTTCCCTTTTCTGAAAAAAAAGCATTAGCCATACCTCATAGACAATGGGCCGTCATTAGAGAAGTGATTCTTTATGGCAATGATGACCCATGGGTTTATGCACGTACCGTTATTCCACTATCAACACTGCGCGGGCCATTAAGGCGTTTGCACTTTTTAGGCAACCAATCATTAGGCGGACAATTATTTTCTAACCCAACCATGCGCCGAGAGCCGGTAGAAGTGGCTTTACTAGCGCCTGATTATTTTTCGCAAACGTCTTTGCACAAAGCGAGAAAAAAAATACATAATATGACTTTGGTATGGGGACGACGATCGGTGTTTCGCGTATTTAACAAACCGCTTTTGGTTAGCGAAATGTTTTTGCCCGATTTATTTAGGAGAAAGTAATGAAAAAATTAACAAAAGGCATGTTGTTATCAGGATTATTATTCCCTGGTACAGGACAATTACTATTTAAACGTTATGTTAACGCGGTTATTTTTTCTGGCATAGCATTGGCGACTTGTTATATCGTCATTAACAATATCTTTAATGTATTTACAGATATTTCGGTACAAATTGCGCAAGGAGAAATTCCTGCGGATGTATTTGCCATTAACGAAGCAGTATCCACCGAATTAGAAAAAGGCCATGGCGATAGTATTGCCTATGCTACATTTATCTTTTTAATCGCTTGGCTAATTGGCTTAGCCGATACCTATCGTATTGGCCAACAATATGAAGAGCATGAAGATAACGAATAAAAACTATGCTTCAACAGGCTGTAAATTAGCGTACTGTAACATCAACCATTTACTGCCTTCGTTATCAAAGTTAACTTGCACTTTCATATTATTTTCTTGACCTTCAAAATGCAAAATAACGCCTTCGCCAAATATAGCATGTGTGACACGCTGCCCTAAATAATGTCCCGCACTATCACCCTGCGCATTCGTCTGTGTAGATTGACTGCTGTAATTATGGCTGTAGTTATTAGGTTCTCCATAGGATAACGGTCTTTGTATACTGGTTTTTAAACGCACTTCCTGAATACAGGACTTAGGAATTTCTTTGACAAAACGCGAGACACGATTAAAATTTTCTGTGCCATGCATACGACGTGTCTCGGCATAACTAATCGTTAGCTTGCTCATTGCTCGTGTAATACCAACGTAACATAAGCGCCGCTCTTCTTCTAAACGATCGGGATCATCTGCAGACATTTTGTGGGGAAATAAGTTTTCTTCGACTCCCGCCATAAAAACACGGGGAAACTCTAAACCTTTAGCCGAGTGTAAAGTCATTAACTGAATAGCATCGTCAAACTCATCTGCTTGTGCATCACCGGCATCAAGCGATGCATTATCTAAAAATTGAACCAATAAAGAACTCTCTTCATTTTGTTCGCTATCTGTTTGAGTAGCAAGATTATTAGGATCAAACACTCGGCAAGCATTGATTAACTCATTTAAGTTTTCTACTCGAGCCTGACCTTTTTCGCCTTTTTCGTTTTTATGAAAGTCAAATAAACC
>JAHDEM010000013.1:0-17196 GCA_020628895.1 Candidatus Endobugula sp. | reverse complement strand
GTATCGTCTTGTCGATTAATTAATAAACGTAAATAAGACAGTGCATTTTTAATCTCTAAACGGTCGTAGAAGCGTTGACCACCATAAATACGATAGGCCATATTTTCGCGCAGCAACGCCTCCTCTAATACACGTGACTGCGCATTAGAGCGATAGAGAATAGCCACGCTGTCATAGCGGTGGCCATCTGCATGCCACTGTTGAATCGATTCAACAATAAAACGCGCTTCATCTTGCTCGTTAAAGGCAGCATATAAACTAATGGGTTCTCCATCACCTGCATCTGTACGCAACTCTTTACCAAGACGACCGTAGTTATTCGCTATCACACCGTTGGCCGCTTGTAATATCAGCCCCGTAGAACGGTAATTTTGCTCTAAGCGAACAGTCTGAGAATTCGCAAAATCATTGGTAAAACGTTGGATATTTTCTATTTTTGCGCCTCGCCAGCCATAAATCGACTGATCATCATCACCTACCGCTGTCACACATCCGGTATTACCTGCTAATACTCGTAGCCAGGCGTACTGAATGGTGTTGGTATCTTGAAACTCATCCACCAAAATAAACGGGAAACGCCGTTGATAGTGTTGCAAAACCTCGGCATTGTTTAGTAGCAGTTCATGGGCTCGCAGTAATAATTCACCAAAATCCACTAAGCCACTGGACCGACAAAGCTCTTCGTAAGCCGTATAGATTTGCAACATGACTCTTAAATAAGGGTCGCCACCAGCTTCTATGTACCCTGGCCTTAGCCCCTCGTCCTTTTGTGCGTTGATATAAGACTGCGCTTGTTTGGGGGGCCAACGGCTATCATCGATATTCAGTGACGTACAAATTCGTTTAATTAAACGTAACTGATCATCACTATCGAGAATCTGGAAGTTCTGCGGTAAACCCACCTCTTTCCAGTGGGCTTTCAATAAACGGTGAGCAATACCATGAAAAGTGCCAACCCACATGGCACGAGTATTACCCACTGAACCAGCGAGTAAATCTTCTAAACGGCTACGCATTTCCTTAGCCGCCTTGTTAGTAAAAGTGACCGACATAATAGAGTAGGGAGATACGTTTTCCACTTGCATTAACCAAGCGATACGATGAACTAAAACACGAGTTTTACCACTACCAGCACCGGCTAAGATAAGCTGATTAGTCGCAGGCGCAGAGACGGCTTCACGCTGTGCGTCGTTTAAATCATCAAGAAGGTGGGAAACATCCATACACTAAAGCCTAGGGTTAATAAGAGGTAACTAAGATGAGCGACTATTCTACCAATACTGTAAATTTATTCAGCTATTTTGCCAACAAAATATAAAACGGGTCACAATGATGCATAGGACGATGATAAGCGACAGTCATAGGCTTTAAATCCTTTAATTATTGTAGTATTACTACAAAAAATGGTTAAATAGCCACCATGCAGCCCGAATTACTCAGCCAACATATTGTTCATACCATGAACCATTTACGCAAATCTGAGCGTAAGGTGGCTGAGTATGTGTTAGATCATCAATCGGATGTACTACATATGCGTGTGATCGATCTGGCCAATAATGCAGAAGTGAGCGAGCCTACCGTGATTCGTTTCTGCCGCGCTATTGGTTATACAGGTTTCCAAGATTTTAAGTTGTCGTTAGCGCAACAGTTAGCATCGAGCCCTAGCTTCGGACAAATTGCCGTAACTGACAATGATTCAACCACCGACTTATCCAAAAAAGTCTTCGATAGCACGATCGATACCCTGCTACAAGTACGCGATTCCACCGATGTCGATCTTATCCACCGTGCCGTCATGGCACTGGCTAATGCTAACCGTATTGAGTTTTTTGGCTTTGGCGCCTCTGGCGCTGTGGCTGCCGATGCTTACCATAAGTTTTTTCGCCTACCCTTAGCGACTGCAGCTCACTCTGACCATCACTTTCAAAGTATGTCGGCCTCCTCAATGAAAGAGGGGGATGTGGTGGTTGCAATATCTCATAGTGGTCGTACCAAGCTTTTATTAGAATCCCTTCAGTTGGTCAAAGCCGCTGGCGGAACCGTTATTAGCATATGCCCTGATCAATCGCCCATTGCTGATGTAGCTGATATCGCTATTGCGATTAATGTGGAAGAAGATGGCGATATGTATACACCGTTATGCTCACGCATTGCCCACCTTGTGGTGATTGATGTATTAGCCGTTGGTGTCGCACAAAAAAAAGGGCCCGCATTAAAGGCCCATTTATATAAAGTCAAACAGGGGTTAAAAACCCTTAAGCACTAACTAGATAATTCCTTAACTCTTCGTAGTGGCCCACAATCAAATCTGCATCAACATTTTGCAAAACTTCTCGAGAAAAAGTGGTCGTGATACCTACAGCAATACAGCCTGCGCTTTTAGCCGCTCGAATACCACTGGGGCTATCCTCGATGACTAAGCAACGGTGAGTATCAACACCACATAAAGCCGCCCCTTTTATATAGGGGTCGGGGTAGGGTTTGTGCAGTAACGTATCCTCAAAAGAAACCACTTGATCAAATGCTCCCTCACGAAAATGGGTACTAATGATGTGTTGCACATCCTGTGCAACAGAAGATGTCACAATAGCTGTATGAGAAAATTGCTTATTGGCAAAATCAACCATCTCATTTGCTCCCTCAATCAATTGTAATTGATCGAGGTTGTCTCGATATAAGCGATACTTTATTTGCAACAACTCTTGAGCAGATAAAGTGATCTTTGAAGAAAACTCTTGGGCAATAAAATTAAAAAAATCAATATCAGGCCTACCCTGAAAATCAATAAAGATATTTTCAGGGTAGCTAATACCCATTTCGTCCAATGTCTTTTTTTTCATCTTGGCGTGTAGTGCTTCAGAGTCCACTATTACACCATCAAAATCGAATAAACAAGCATCTATATTGTTCAAAGAAAACAGTGCTTCTTTTTTTGCTAACATTTGATTACCTTTGTTATTGGCTGTGCAATTTAACACAACTTATTGAACTACTTATTGAACAACAGACACACCACGTGCATCGATACATGCATGTACGTGACTACCCACTTTAGAGACTGGATTAAATGAATAATCAATCATAAATAGTTCTCCTCCCCATGGAGCAGAAATTCTGTATTCTACAAAGCTACCCATATAAACAGCGGATAGTATTTTTGATGTAAAGCTGTTTTTTTCTGTAGAGGCCTCAGGCAAAAATGTAATGGCATTGGGGCGAATAAAAGCGTGACTATTTTTATCAATTTCTTCTTTTGATTTTTGTTTTTTATAGGTAAAGGCCGTATGCTCACCTACCATAAAAGCAACACCATGGAATTGATCTGATGATACTTTTCTCAAGATGCCAGGGACTTTGTTTGCTTCTCCAATAAATTGAGCCACAAAAGGATTTTCTGGAAACTGATACAGTGATTTTGGCGATCCCTTTTGATTAATTTCGCCATCTTTCATCACAATAATTTCATCGGAAATAGCCAACGCTTCTTCTTGATCGTGAGTAACATATATCGATGTGACGCCTAATTCTTTTTGTAAATCACGAATGTCTTCCCTTACTTGTCGTCTAAGTTTGGCATCCAAATTTGATAATGGCTCATCAAATAGTAGTACTTTAGGGTTGGTCACAATTGATCGAGCAATAGCAACCCTTTGTTGTTGCCCCCCCGATAACTCACTAGGGTAACGATTATCTAAATTTTTTAAGCCAACGGTTTGTAGAGCCTTATGGGCTTTGTCTAAAGTTTCCTCTTTATCTTTTGACTTATCACTTAAACCAAAACAAATATTTTGTATCACTGTCATGTGTGGAAAGAGGGCGTAAGATTGGAACACCATACCCACGCTTCGGCCTGCAGCATAAACGGTAGATACATCTTCATCGCCAATAATGATTTGCCCTTCCGTGGGTAGTTCTAGACCTGCAACCATTCTTAATGTTGTTGTTTTTCCACAACCGGATGGCCCTAATAATGTCACTAACTGACCTGACTTGACTTCAAAATTAATTTTATTAACCGCAATGGAATCATTAAAATGTTTACTCACATTGCGAAAGATAACAGCTGAATTATTACTCATGATAAACCTATGTTATTTATTTTTATTTCTAAGAAAAACGGCTCTATTGCCAATAAGATATTGCATTAGCAATACAGTAAGACCCATAACAACAATTAAAAATGTTGAGTAGGCGATAGATACACCAAACTGATTTTGTTCGACCAAACCGATAATGTAAGCCGACGCTAAGTTATAATCTGCGCTGACTAAAAAAATCACGGCACTAATACTGGTTATGGAACGGATAAAACTGTAAACCATGGATGCGGTCACAGCAGGTTTGATCAGTGGCAATATTACCTTTCTTATGGTTCTAAACCCTTGACTACCCAAAGTTACTGACGCCTCATCAAGTCCGGGATCAAGTTGGGATAAAGAAGCAATACCGGATCGAACGCTCACCGACATGTTTCTAAAAACAAAACATAATACGAGAATAATAGCGGTAAAGGTGAGATCTATCGGCGCCTGATTAAAGGCAACAATATAAGAAACACCGATAACAATGCCGGGGATAGCAAAGCTTAACATGGTGCTAAATTCAAAATACGATTTGCCGGGAAAATCCACTCTAGACAGTAAATACCCCGTTAATAAACCCATACAAGATGTTAGCGGCATAGCAATAAGTGCTAGTAGCATTGTAATAAAAAATGAATCCCACGCAATGCCAGTAGCAACAACATTGTTATTAATAAATTCTATTTTAAATGCATCGATATAATGGCTAAACGTTAAGGTGTTATTGATTCCCCAAGTTTCAACAAAGCCACCTAAAACAATCATGCCATATACAACCGCAGTAAATATAGCCCAAGGTATCGCACTATAATACGAAGCCCATTTGATAGGTTTAGGTAATTGTCCATAAATCCCTCCATCACCTTTGCCTGTTACGGTGGTGTATTTTTTATTGCCTACCCATTTTTTTTGTACAAAAAAAGCAGACAAAGTAAATATTAGCAAAGTAATCGCTAACGATGCTGCTTTACCTTCATCGGCAGAAGCACCTGCAACTGAGTAAAAAATTTGTGCCGACAGCACTTGATAATCTCCACCCAGAACTAACGCATTACCTAGATCAGCCATGCTTTCGACAAAGCCTAATAAGAATGCATTCGCCAATCCCGGACGCATTAACGGTAGAGTGACTGATGTAAATGTTTTCCACGAATTAGCACCTAGGGTTTGTGACGCCTCTTCCATTGATGGGCTCACACCTTCAACAACACCGATTAAAACTAAGAAAGCAATCGGAGTATAGGATAGGGTTTGTGCTAACCAAAGCCCCCAAAAACCGTATATCCATCCACCGAGTTCAACATCAAATACGGTGTTAATCATTTGTGTGACAACTCCGGAGCTACCTACTAATAAAATAAGAGCCATACCAACAACGAAGGGAGGAGTAATCATCGGAAGCACACTAAAAATGCGTAATGCCCCTTTAAACCGAAACCCTGTCCGAGTCACAATCAAAGCAAAAGCCAAACCTAAAATGGTCGTACTTAATCCTGTCATAATCGCTAAAAAGACCGTAGACCAAGCGACTCCACATATCCCGTTTTCGGCAAAACACGCTTGACCCCAAATATTATGGCTAGCAAACCGCTCCATAAAAATAGACAAGGAGTAACCGGTTTCTAGTGACCAAAATGCTCTTACTAATATTTTAAAAACAGGAAAAAAAACAAATACGGCGACTAAAAAAATGATAACGATTAAACAGCTAACAGCAAATACATCGCCTTTCATAAAGCCACGTAATGCCATTCCATGAGCGATTAATAACAAATAGATAAAAATAAAAACAACGGCACCTAGACCTAGGCCAACCTGAAAAGCATCTTCAGACAAAAGAGATTCTGCAAAAACAAAATTAACACCAAAATCTCCCACTAAAAATGACTGCAAAATAATAATAAGTAATCCACACAATCCACATACTATTTGGTAGTGGGCAATAGACCGACTGTTACCCGAAAAAAACTGTAACTGCACTAGAGCAGCACATATAGGTAATAAAACCATTAATAACCAGGGTTTTTCAAAGAAGGCTATTTGAAACAATAAAGAGGCAAAGTCTTCATGGTTGAACAATCCTAATCCTAGCCATTGAAAAGCCCAAAACCCGTCTTCGATTCGGTACCAGGGCAACAAAAGACCAGCACATATGGTGAGAATAATTAAATACTGAGTAAAACGACTCATACTACAAACTCCAGTAGCATCATGATTAATAAATAAGAAATAACATAGAGGCGTATAGCGAGTTATCACTGCAAATAGTCATCAGCGATAACCCCTATACCGTTATTCAAAAACGTCAATTATCGAGATAGTGGAAACACTTCTTCGGTCCACTTTTTGATGATGTCGTTTTTCACCTTCTTATTGGAATAGCGCGCGTCAGCATTAATCAATTTCACATTGGTTAATGTCTCTGCACCTTTTGGCAAATCTGCTTTATTATTTGATGGGAATTGTAGTGAGCCATGCTGGGCAAGCATCGTTTGTGTACTCGGCTCATATAGGAACTTAACAAAGGCTTCTGCAGCTGTACGATTTTTAGCACCTCTAAGAATACCTACAGGCCCAATTTCATACAAAGTCCCTTCACAAGGAATAACAAGCTCGATAGGAAAGCCTTTTTGTTTTAAGTTGATTATATCGTGACCAAATCCAACACCAATGAGTGTCTCACCTCTAGCAGCCATTTTGCCGCCTTTAGAACCGGATTTTGTATATTGCGCAATATTTTTATGAATACCGTTTACAACATCCCAACCTTCAGACTCTCCACCAGGGAAAGCTTGTAAAATAGTGGCTGCAAACTTATAGGCTGTTCCAGAGGTATTCCAGTTAGCCATGACTATTTGGCCCTTATATTCTGGCTTCTGTAAATCCTTCCAGCACACTGGCGCGTTTATCCCTTTTTTTGCTAACAGCTCCGTATTCACCCCTAAACCCAATACACCCAAATACAAACCGCCTAAGCGATTATTACTGAACTGAGTAATCCCCTTGGCCCAAGGCTTAATACCGTCATGAACAGGGTATTCGTATTGAGCAAAAACATCATCTTCTAATGCACCTTTGTAAGGGTCATCAGTACCATAAAAAGCCACATCTACTTTTGATTTGTAGACCTTATTTTTACAGGACTCAAGTTCAGCCTCATCGGTTATTTTTTTACATTTTCTCTTAGCGGCGACTGCCGACTTTTCCAATTCACTCTTAATGCGCGACATCATTTCGCTGGTGCTCAAGCGGATAGTTTTGGCCGTAAAGTTATTATTACCATTGGCTTTTGCAACAGCGGTATTAAATGCCTGAATAACGGCTTCACATGGCTCAGGCTCATTACCGCAATAACTAACCATTTCTCCGGAAAGACCCTTTAGGTAATCCATATCATTAGCGGCATAGCCGTGTACAGCAGTACCCAAGATAGATACTGTAAATAGCATTTTATTAATTGTTTTCATAATACCCTCGTTATTTTTATTGGATAGGCATTGAAGAGTCTATTAACGGGGTTTTTGTATCAACTAAAACTTGGTTACTCTTATTTGCTATATCACCAAGTCGAACATAAGTTACTAATATTAATCACATAAGAAAACTTATTAACATAAGTGGCCATATTGTTAACTTTAGAAGCATAAAATGTGAAAAAATGATCAACACCGCCTATCCTTTAAGGTACATTAACCACTCTAGATCTACTTATTTTTAAAGCTATTTTTACTTCTTTTTAGAGATAAAAGGGCTAGTAGTAGCTTAAATAAGGCCTTATGGAGCTTTATCGTGAATAATAATAAAATTCTTATTATCGATGATGATGATGAAATATTAGTTTTTCTGGAAAATTTTCTAAAAGATTTTGAATTTGACGTCATCACCTATAATAGTGGTCACAATATCTTGGAGAAAATCGATAAACACAGTATCGATTTGGTTTTGATTGACCTGAGGCTCGATAAAGAGAGTGGGTTAGATATTGCAAAAGTTATCCAACAAAACAAAATAACACCTATTATCATGATGTCGGCAATTAAGGATGATGTTGAAAAAATTGTCGGCCTTGAATCTGCTATTGATGAATTTATTGAAAAACCATTTAACCCGCGTTTATTAGTCGCTAAGATACGCGCTGCCTTACGCCGCTTACAACATACCAAAGATTACCAAACAACTGCCGAGCTAGAACCCACCTCTACTGCTGACTACTTTTTTGATGAGTTTAAATTAGATAGTAAAAAATGCATATTAACCCACTCTACATCGGGTTATATAGAAATGACTAATACAGAGTTTAGGTTATTAGAATTATTTGTTAGCCATCCTAATACTATTTTTTCTAGAGATGCTTTATTAGAGAAACTCGGTCTTGAATCAACCACATTGATGATGAGAAATATAGACGTCCTTGTGCTGCGAGTAAGAAGAAAAATAGAACTTAATCCTTCTAGACCAAAATACTTACAAACTCGTCGCAATCGAGGTTACATTTTTTGTACTGATAATAATACGAATGATAAATGACTCAACACTTTTCTTATAAATCGTTATTTTTTTTATTAATGACAGGAATTTTTATCCTGTCAACAAGTATTTGGCAGATTAATTATAACAATCAATATATTGAAGAAACCTTATTAATTGAAAAGAAAAAATCTTTCCAATTACAATTAATTAATCAACTTAACCAGTTATCTTTAGAGCTTTACTCACTTGATAAACAACGATCGCAATATGTTTTTTTATTATCTCAGAATAAAATATTGCAAGAATATCAGGATATTCTGTCTTCCTTGTCATTAAATAAAAGCGAGGATATTAAAAAAAATATACAAGATGTTGAAAAAATAATTAATGAGTTAAGCCATTTTAAAAGTACGATGAAGCTGAGAAACGATTATCTTTTTCAGAAAAAAACATTGCTGACTATTATTAACAATAATATTGATAGAGAAAATTTCACACCCAAAATAAATGTTGCCTGGGAGATGTTAAAAGAATTATTAGAAAGCAACAATCTCATTACTTTGGGTGAATTAAACCGTTCTTTTATGCAGTATTTATCTACTTTTTCGCAGCCGAATGACCCAACGACTAAAAAGCTTATTGCTATGGCTAATGGTGCCAATGGAACTATTACAACAGCTAGAAATATTATTCGAAACAATATTAAGCTTGAAGGGCATATATACGATATTCAATATTACTCCTCTGTGCTAATAAAAAACTTACAAGACAATGTGAGTTTTATAGAAAAAAATAGAACTAATAAAATTCCAACATCATTACTCAGTAATGATGCGTTATATTTTATCATTGCAATAACTCTTATTGTTTGTATTTTTATCGGTATTTTTTGGTTTGTTTTTTTATTTAAGCTTGATATCAGTACGAAAAGATCTATTGATGTTTTATTTCGATTTTATAAGAATGATAACAACCTTTCTTTTAAACATGATTTAATTAACCATGTAAATTACCCCAAATACCAAAATTTTATTTCTGAAGTACTGTATAAATTCTTATTACGTACAAAAGATATGATAGTGGTTATTGATGAAGATAATAACCTTATCATAAGTAGCAGTTCTTTTGATTATTATCAAGCAAACATGGATAAGAACAGTTCCAGTATTTACAATGCCGACTATTCTATTAGTGACCAAAACCTAACTATCAAAACAAAAGATTATTATTGCAAATTCCCTGTTGATTATATTCATAAAATAGAAGCTTTAAATTATAAGATTTTATTTTTATCTCCTCCTAAAAATATGAGTTCGTCGTCTATACAAAATGAACGTTTGGATTCATTGGGTAAAATTTCAGGGGAAGTCGCTCACGATATTAATAATATGCTCAGTGTTATTATTGGCTGTTTAAATATATTACGCGGATCTAAAAACTTAATAGCCAAGGAAGATTCTCAAGTTATCGACAGGGCTCTTTTTTCTGCAGATAAAAGTATTAGTATTATCGATCGATTATTAACTTTTGCTTGTTGCCAAAAATTGAGCCCGGAAAGAGTCGACGTTAATGATTTGATTGAAGGGCTCTATGAGGTGATCAACTTTACTAGCGAAAAAGAAATATCTGTTACTCTCGATTTATCCCCTAATACCGGTTTAGTTTATATTGATCCCGGACAATTAGAGGCCTGTATTATTAATCTCTGTATTAATGCGATTAACGCCATTGAAAAAAATGGGAATATTATTATTAAAACATCTGTCGGCGTAGATGATCTGTTAACCCTATCTGTAACCGATAACGGGCACGGTATTGATAAAAATATTAGAGATCGAATATTCGAACCTTTTTTCACCGATAAAAAGAAAAATCATGGTCAGGGTCTCGGTTTAAGTATGGTCTACGGCTTTGTGAAGCAAAGTGGTGGTTATATCAATGTGGATAGTGAAGTGGGTGTCGGAACAACGATGTCTTTGGTATTTAAATTAGATGGGAAGTCATAATGAAGCCTTATTATTTTTTATGCCTAGCGATATTTTTTGATAATAGTGCCTACGCAAATAATGATGCATTAAATATTATCTGTAGTGCCAAACCAAAAACTTGCCAATGGCTACAATCATCATTTGTGGATAAGTATAATATTCCTACCAACATTGTCCGAATGAGCTCTGGAGAAGCATTAAAACTGATTGAGTCGCCCAATAATTCTAATCATAAAATACAATATGATTTGTGGTGGGGAGGCACAGGGGACACTCACTTAAAAGCCATAGAAAATGGTCATATGCATCAATACTCACCAAAGAATGAGCAATTATTGGGGTGGTCTACTTATATCAATGATTTATCGGATAACCATACTGTTGGGATCTATGCAGGCATGTTAGGTATTATCGCTAACGAATCCTTATTAACTGCACAAAATATCGATTTGCCTGTGTGCTGGTCTGATTTGGGTGATCCTAAGTACCGAGGCCAAATTATTATTGCTGACCCGGCAACATCGGGTACTGCCTATACTTTTCTAAGTACTATTTTTCAAGTTTATGACCCGTTTCAACGCTTACAAGTATTAGCCGAAATTAAAGAAAATATTTTAAAAACAACCACCAGTGGCTACGGTGGACTATTACCTGTTGCCAAGGGAGAAGCCGCTTTGTCTGTGGCTTTTATTCACGATGTAAGACCTTTATCGACTAATGGCTCACCATTAACCATTATTATTCCATGCGAAGGCACAGGTTACGAAATAGGTACAGCAAGCATTTTAAAAAATGCACAACATTTAGAGGAAGCAAAACAATTTATTGAATATACATTGCTAGCGCAGACACAAAATGAATTAACACGTTATATTTCTTTGCAGATGTTTTCGAATGTTAACGCGGATACTTCACCGGTTTATAAAAACCTAGGGGATTTAAATGTGATTAATTATAATTTTCGTATTTATTCCAATGAGAGAGTACGTACCAAAGTACTCTCCACTTGGAAAAATTTAAATCATTAACCGACTTTGTATTCAGATATTTTCTTTCTTAATGACAAGGCCATTTCCGATAAACTTTCAATATACGATGTTGTGGTTTGCGTGTTCTTTAATGTTTTAGAGGATTGCTCTTCTACACGAACAATATTGCGATTCATTTCTTCGGCAACCGAACTTTGCTCATCGGCGGAAACCGCAATTTGCTGATTAAGGTCATTAATATTATTCACTGAATCGGTAATACGTTGTAGAGCATCATTCATTTTTTCTGATTGCGTAACACAATGTTCCGATTGCTCCTGAGAGTTTTTCATGGTTTCTACAGACGCTTGTGTAGTTTCTTGTAATTCCGAAATCAGTTTGTGAATTTCACTAGTTGCTGTTTGTGTTCTTTGCGCTAAGGTTCTTACTTCATCTGCTACAACCGCAAAACCTCGTCCTTGCTCACCAGCACGAGCCGCCTCGATGGCTGCGTTTAATGCAAGCAAGTTGGTTTGTTCGGCAATATTACTAATCGTATCAGCAATACCACTAATAGATTCAGAAGCTTTTGCAAGCTTTTCGATATTACCCGAGGTTGCATTAATTTCTTTAGCCAGTTCGTAGGTAAGATTAATCGTGCCTTGCACTAACCGGCTACTGGATGCTGCTGCTTCTTGAGTTTCTTTAGCAGAAACGGCGGCTGATTGTGTATTATTGGCCACCTCTTGTACCGTCGCCGCCATTTCATTCATGGCGGTAGATACCTGAATAATTTCTCCCTGTTGCTCATCCATATTTTTTTGGTTACTACGGGAGTTTTTATTCAGTACTTCTATTTGCTCTTGTAACTCTTGCTCTAATTTATGCGTTTCTTTGTTAAATTGAGAAAATTCATCCAGTAATGCATTTAATGCTTTAGAAGTATTACCTAGTTCATCATCTTGTGAGTCTGCCATGCGCAAAGTAAGGTCTCTTTGTGCCATAACATTTTTTGAAAATTGTTGAATATCTCTAATACGCTTGATGATTTTTCTATCAATAACTAGATAAGCAATGGCCGCATTCGCAATAGATAATAATAAGAATAATGCCCCCCAAAACTTTAGTGAGTTCATTTTTGCAGTAGCGAGCTGTTCGTATATCATCACTGCTGCGTTCATTTCTTTTAACAAGGTTACTGAGTCTTTTGCAACAACGGGTAACAATGCGGGATCAGCCGAGCTTAAGGCTTTATCTAACTCTGGACCGAATTTATCCCACAATATCTGTGTTAACAATAGCTGCTCTCTTAAACTATTATCAGTAGCAGCACTAATCCCTTTTTCCACATCTCCGTTAATTAAAGAGGTTAAGCTACTAGCAAATAAGGCTTTTGTTGTTTCCAAAGCTTCAAGTTGATCGTGACCAGCCAAGGTAAATAACATTTCTTTTGTCATTTTTTGTGACAACATACGCTGACGACCAGCCAAGTTAATTTCTTTACCAGCATATTGCGCACTGGAGATCCATAGATTTAGGCCAACAACACCTGTAGCTATTAGCCCAACAAATGCCGCTATTAATATAATTAAACGCAGTTTAATACTCATATTGCGATTACTCACTAAATTAAGGTTAATGTCTTTAGTAAGTATAGGAAGGTTTTGTAATATGCTAGATTAATATACTATTATTTTT
This sequence comes from Candidatus Endobugula sp., assembly GCA_020628895.1. Taxonomy (GTDB): domain Bacteria; phylum Pseudomonadota; class Gammaproteobacteria; order Pseudomonadales; family Cellvibrionaceae; genus Endobugula. The sequence continues at coordinate 3,990 of JAHDEM010000013.1, read as the reverse complement.
AGAATGCTAAGTATTAATAAAATAATACTAACTACTTTTTGTTATTAATAGGTATTCAGTCGTGATATACGAGATAAAACAGCCCTAAAGCTTCGTTGCGCTAAGCTTAAGGCCCTAAAAAGTAGCAATAATTATTCTACAGTAACCGATTTAGCTAGATTCCTCGGCTGATCAACGTCGGTACCTTTTAATACAGCCACATGATACGACAGCAATTGTAAGGGTAAGGTAAACACAATCGGTGAAAGATTATTAGGGACTTTGGGTAGATCGATAACGACGCAATCCTCTGTGCTGGTAAAGTTGGCATCGGTATCAGCGAAGACAAATAGCTGACCGCCACGGGCTTGGACTTCTTCTAAATTAGATTTTAGTTTATCCAATAGGTCATCATTAGGGGCAACAGCAATAATAGGCATATCACTGTCCACAAGTGCTAAGGGCCCATGCTTGAGCTCTCCAGCGGGGTAGGCTTCGGCATGAATGTAGGAAATTTCTTTAAGTTTTAAAGCACCCTCAAGCGCAATGGGGTATTGCATGCCTCGACCCAAAAATAGGGCATGGTGTTTCTCTATAAATGCTTCACTGGTTTTTGCAATAACGTCATCTAACTGAAGTACCGCTTCACAAAGCTGCGGTAATGATTGTAACTCATTCACCATTTTTTCTTCATCAGCGGGACTTAAACCATGACGTCTGGCAAGTACAATGGTTAACAGCTGTAAAGCCACCAACTGTGTGGTAAACGCTTTGGTTGATGCCACACCAATTTCTGGGCCCGCTTCTGTCATTAACGATAAGTCGGATTCTCTCACCAAAGCACTATTAGGCACATTACAAATAGCGAGTGCCGCTAGAATGCCTAGCTGTTTGGCTTTTTGTAATGCGGCTAAGGTATCGGCAGTTTCTCCAGACTGGGAAATGGTAACTACCAATGTATTTTCCGGCATAAATACTTTTCTGTAACGAAATTCACTAGCAATCTCGACCGAACAGGATAGATTGGCTATCGCTTCCATCCAATATTTTGTAACCAATGCTGCATGGTAGCTTGTCCCGCAAGCTAAAATTTGTACGTGTTTTACCTGATCAAAAATAGCATGAGCGGATATGCCAAAACACTCTTCCAGTACGCGGGTTTTACCTAAACGCCCTTGTAAAGTTTGTTTGATAACGGAAGGTTGCTCATAAATTTCCTTCAGCATGTAATGACGATATTCACCACGACTGGCGGATTGCTCGCTGTCAGTTAGCTGAACAGTCTCCCGTTGGGCTGGATTTCCATCTTGATCAATAATGTTAATCGCTTCCGGGGTAATAGTCGCTAAATCACCTTCTTCTAGATAGATGAATTTATCGGTGACCTGACGCAATGCCAGTTGATCCGATGCGATAAAATTTTCTTCTATACCAACACCAATCACTAATGGACTACCTTTTCTTGCGGCAATCATGGTATTTGGGTTTTCTGTGCAAATAACGCCTAGTGCATAAGCACCATCGCATAAAGCAATACTTTCTTTAACGGCACTAAGTAGATCTTGACTTTGTTTGAAGAAACGATGAATAAGATGTGTGACTACCTCTGTATCGGTTTCACTTTTAAACACATAACCTTGAGATTTTAATTCCGCACGTAATTCATCGTGATTTTCAATAATGCCGTTATGAACAATAGCAATATTCTCAGATAAGTGCGGGTGTGCGTTTTGCTGTGTGGGTTTTCCATGTGTTGCCCAACGAGTGTGAGCTATACCTGTATAGCTAGATGTTGGTTGTTGCTCAATACTATTTTCTAAATTAACAACCTTACCGACTTCTTTCCGAATTTCGATTGTATTATTTTCCAGTACAGCAATGCCTGCTGAATCATAGCCTCGATATTCTAGGCGTCGTAAACCTTCAACTAAAATACCAACAACATTACGTTGAGCAACTGCTCCTACAATACCGCACATATTATTTCCTAATTTTTTATTTCCTGAAAAAGTGAAAAGTGGGGTCAGATCAAACTTTTGAATTTGTTTTGCTATTTAGCGACTACATTAAACAAAAATTTTATCTGACCCCACTTTTTCCATTTTACTTTTTAACCGGACGCTGCCAATTTTTATGGGACTTTTGTGGTGACCGAGTCAGCGACAAGGTATGTTCTTCCACTGATTTGTTGATAGTAGACCCCGCACCAATGGTTGATCCTTTCGACAGAGTAACAGGAGCCACCAATGCGGTATTTGAACCTACAAAAACCTCGTCTTCGATCGTTGTTTGGTGTTTATTAACTCCATCATAGTTACAAGTAATGGTTCCGGCACCAATGTTGACTTGATTACCTAAGGTTGCATCACCCACATAACTTAAGTGATTCACTTTGCTACCTTCACCAATGATGGCTTTTTTAGTTTCAACAAAATTACCAATCTTAGCATTATCGGATAACTGAGTGCCCGGACGTAGCCTTGCAAAAGGCCCAATAGTACAGCACTCTCCCACTTGAGCATCTTCTAAAATACTGTTGTCTTTCACCGTTGTTCCAGAAGCAATAGTTGTGTTTTCTATTACACAATTAGCGCCTATGGTCACATTATTACCTAAAGTCACCTTGCCTTTAAAAATACAATTAACGTCAATAACTACGTCATTTCCTGTAGTGATTTGGCCCCTACAGTCAAAGCGTGATGGATCTAATAATGTCACACCATCTAGTAATAATTGTTGAGCAAGATTGTGCTGGTAAATTCTCTCCAGCTCTGCTTGTTGACGACGATCGTTAACGCCCAACACCTCCCAATTGTATTCGGGATGCTCTGTTGATATTTCAACACCTTGCTTCTGCGCCATCTCAATAATATCCGTTAAATAATACTCACTTTGTGCATTATCGTTAGATAACAGGGGTAACCACTGTTTCAAGTGCGCAGAATTAACAGCCATAATTCCTGTGTTCACTTCTGTAATCACCAATTGTTCCTGCGACGCATCTTTTTGTTCAACAATGGCTGTTACCTTCTGCTGATCGTCACGAACAATTCTTCCATAGCCCATCGGATTATCCAATTTTACTGTTAACAAGCCTAAGCTTTTATTATCCACACAAGCAATTAAGCGTTTAAGTGTATCTGTTTTAATTAGTGGAACATCACCATACAAAATAAGAACGATAGAATCATCACGAAAGTAGGGAAGTGCCTGCTGGACCGCATGGCCTGTGCCGAGCTGTTGCTCTTGCAAGATATATTGACTTTTATTACTGATAACCTCTTTTACTTTATTCGCTTCGTGGCCGATAAGCGAGTAGATGGGGGAATCTGTAAGTGGTTTGGCAGACGATATAACATGCTCTAGTAATGGTTTGCCTCCGATAGTATGCAATACTTTTGGAAGCTGTGATTTCATTCGTGTGCCTTTACCAGCGGCAAGAATAATAATGTCTAACATACGGATGTTATCTATCTCTTAAAAAATACAAATATAAAAAAAGGTAGCTAATGCTACCCTTTTTTTAGTGAATAATCATTATTCTACAGATTATCAGTAACGACTATTTACCCATTTTCTTACGAATAGCTTGTAAAGTGCGTAACTGAGCCGTAGCCTCTGCAAGCTGGACTGCTGCTGCAGAATAATCAAATTCTGCGCCGCGATTGGTAATACTTTTTTCTGCATCTTCTTTGGCTTGTAACGCTGCAGCTTCATCCATATCTTCAGCGCGTAGTGCTGTATCAGCAAGTACTGTCACCACATGTGGCTGTACTTCTACATAACCACCCGAAATATAAAACACTTCTTCTTCGCCAGATTGAGTAATCACACGAATAGGGCCAGGTTGCAAACCAGACAGTAGTGGAGCATGACCATAAGAGATTCCAAGATCACCTTCAGTACCTGCGGCAACAACCATCTCAACTAATCCAGAGAAGATTTGTTGTTCTGCACTAACGATGTCACAGTGAACTGTCATCGCCATAACTTAACCTCGTATTTAGTAAA
>JAHDEM010000012.1 GCA_020628895.1 Candidatus Endobugula sp. | reverse complement strand
TATAGACGGAAGAATCGGTTAGGGGTTTGTAACTGATTTGGGTGGTGTTGCCGTTACTGTCTGTGATTGCAGACAGGCGACCACCTGGCTGGCTTTGCCCGCCATACCAGATGCGCTGAGTCATTCCTGCGCCAAGGTCATAGGTATTGATATAAATATCTGTCAAACCATCGCCATTAAAGTCTCCTTGGTTGAGTATTTTTAGGCCAGTCCATGAGGAAGCTAAAGGCGGAAGAGAGACCTGATCAAAACCCGTTTTATCCGCTTTCCCGTACCAGATACGCTGAGTTGCCCCGACGCCCATGTTGCTGTGATTAATATAAAAATCTGTGAGACCATCACCGTTAAAATCACCTTGGCTGAGTATTTCCAAATTTGTCCATGAGGAAGCTAAAGGCGGAAGAGAGACCTGATCAAAACCTGTTTTATCACCTTTGCCGTACCAGATTCGTTGAGTAGCTCCAACACCCATATTGCTATGATTAATATAAAAATCTGTGAGGCCATCACCATTAAAATCACCTTGGCCATGTATTTTAAAATTGGTCCAGGAGGAGGCTAAGGGTGGAAGAGAGACTTGATCGAATCCCGTCTTATCAGACTTGCCATACCATATACGCTGAGTCGCCCCAACACCCATATTGCTATGGTTGATATATAAATCTGCAAGGCCATCACCATTAAAATCTCCTTGGCCCAGTATTTCTAGGTTGGTCCAAGAAGAAGCTAAAGGCGGAAGGGACACCTCTTCAAACCCTGTATTGTCGGCTTTACCATACCAAATACGCTGAGTCGCCCCAACACCCATATTGCTGTGGTTAATATATAAGTCTGTAAGGCCATCACCATTAAAATCACCTTGACCATGTATTTTAAAGTTGGTCCAAGAGGAAGATAAGGGTGGAAGAGAAACTTGATCAAAACCCGTTTTATCCGCTTTGCCATACCAGATACGCTGAGTCGCCCCAACCCCCATATTGCTATGATTAAGGTACAAATCGGTTCGGCCATCACCATTAAAATCACCCTGACCTAATACTTCTATGCCTTCCCAAGATGACGCCAAAGGGTTCAGTGATACATCGTCAAAACCTGCATTACCCGCTTTGCCATACCAAATATGTTGGTAGGCACCACCACCTAGGTTGTTAAAATTTAAATAGAAGTCTGCAAAGCCGTCTCCGTTAAAGTCACCCTGACTAAGTACTTGCATTCCTCCCCATGATGAATGAAGCGGAGCAATGGGACTATCTAAAAAGTTTCTAGCCCTATCCAGCCAACCTAAAGTGATTTCCGATAAACAGTCACCGTTAACAGAGCAGGAACCAATACTCATCATTCGTGATTGTCCTGTGGCAGACTCTAAAGAATAGTTTAAAGAGTAGTTACGAAACGATTGAACAGTACCCGATGTTATGTTCAAACCGGTGAGTCTGTGCTGAATCGATGCTTCCAAACCAAATATATTTACCCGTGTTATATCTGGTCGACTCTCATAAACAAGATCAAGCTTCCCTCCTTGATAATTTACCTCGCTCAGATATTGGGTATATTGGTCAATAAAATAAGTATAAGTCACCGGATTTTGACCAGTGGTGTCATTGACTTGTCGTATCGACCACGACAGGTTATTTTGCGATAACGACAAGGTGGAGTTGCCTGCACCACCAAACTGAATGGTTTGCCCTGCTTTGGTATTGACTACCCAGTAGTCAGGATTATTGGCAGAACCACCATAAGCAGTAATTTTGGCATAACCATCTATCTCGGTGCGGTACTCGGTGCCCACACCACCGTTAGCGCCACTCACAGGAATCAGGCGTTGGCCGTCCAAACAATAACGGTCTTTATCGGTAAAGGTCACACCTGCAACAAAACCGTCTTGCTCAATATTGGCAGTACAACGGTAAATACTAGACAGACCACCCAAATTCCAACCCACACCCAAAAGACCATTACTAAGATCGGAAGAAGAATAATCCAGCGACAACTCCGGCTGCATCCCGCCACGACCGGGTGACACTTGAATAGGAATAGAGTAATTAGCGCTGCCTCCACTAACAGAAAAATCTGCAGGAATAGACCCCACTACCGTTTGCTGGGCTAAGGCAATAGGCGTTGCGCATACAGCAAGAACAGATATTAAGCAGGTACGTAATGAACGATAAGTCTGGCTAGACATAAAGAGTCCCTTTTATGGAGGCTATCTATAAATATATCCTTAATGGATGGTCAGGTTTTAGTACTCAAAACACGCGTATTATTGAGCAGTATTCTTATCTAGATGATCTCGAATATGCTGAATACGTGCCTCTATATCACTATTATTATTACTATTTAGATTTTCAGCTGAGGTTTGATCAACACTCACATCGGCAACCAACTGCTCTGGAAGTTGTTGCTCAAGTTGTTCGATCGCTTTATTGGCTGAAGCTATTTTTTCCTCTAGACTCGCTTGGCTTTCGGTATTCGTATTCGAAATCAGTTTCTTTAACTGGTGCCCAGGGATTGGTAGTGACTTATCAGGTTGCTCTATGGATTCGGATACTTGAGATGATGGCTTATCAACCTGGGCATTGCTTTGCTTGTTCGCTAGATTTTGTGAAGATGATGACAGATCAGCGTTTGCTGAGGGATTAGAAGAAGCTGTTTCTGCTGGAATAATACTGTAAGTAGTATATAGGAAAAGTACAATGACCAACAGTAAACACGCAGACAGTGCGCTAATTAATAGTTTTTTACCTTGAGCGTCCAACATCCTTTTATTCCTTATCTATTAATGGCAATTGAATTTATGTTATCAAGTGCCATAGATCAATACAAGTTTTGTGGCAGAAAAAGTAGGGTCAGGTACACCTTTTTCAAAAGGTGTACCTGATAATCATCTAGCCGCCTCCTAGCATCGGTGGTACAAATCTAATTCGCAAAAGTTAGATTAACCACCTCAACCAGGAGACAACTATGACACTTTACTGCGGAATCGACCTTCATTCCAACAATATGTTGGTTTCTATCATTGATGATCATGACACCATTATCTTTGAAAAACGTCTACCCAATGAACTTCAAGCTATTCTCGATATCCTCACTCCTTACCAAGAACAACTCTTTGCTTGTGTTGTCGAATCTACTTACAACTGGTATTGGCTTGTTGATGGACTAAACGATCATGGCTTCGATGTCCGCCTCGCGAATACCGCAGCCATTATCCAATACAATGGTATTAAGCATACCAACGACCAAACAGATGCTCGTTTTTTGGCCCACTTACTCCGTCTAGGGATTCTACCTGAAGGACATATTTTCCCCAAAGAACAACGTGCCATACGGGACTTACTCAGAAGACGGTTACTATTGGTACGACAACGCACTTTACAAGTGCTTAGCTTACAAAGTCTTGTTAGCCGTCATACGGGAAAACGCCTCAGTAGTGAGCAAGTGAAAAAACTCAATCCCATACAATTAAACGCCTTGTTTCGAGACGATGCCACATTGTTAGCAGCACAATCCGCGTGCGATGTGATGTGCATGTTACACACGCGTATCGCACAACTAGAAAACCATATTTTACAGTACTATCAACACCATCCCGATTATATTATTTTGACCTCTATTAAAGGGGTTGGAAAAATCATTGGGCTCACGATATTACTCGAAACTGGCTCTATCACTCGCTTCCCCTCACCTGGACACTATGCCTCTTATGCGCGATGCGTTAACACACAAAAAGTGAGCAATGGAAAAACAAAAGGTCGAGGGAATGTTAAGAATGGCAATCGATATCTCAACTGGGCATTTATGGAAGCCGCACACTATGCAGCTATTTGGGAGCCCGCCATTAAAAAGTACTATCAACGAAAAAAAGATAAAACCCATATTATGATTGCTAAAAAAGCATTGGCAAACAAGTTAGCGAGGGCTTGTTTCCACATGCTCAAACATAAGGAACCTTTTGATGTTAATCGTGCCTTTGCCTAGTTAACACTCTGCTTTGTTGCAACGGTAGATCGAATTAGGGTTGGTGAAAAGCCTGCGTATCTGATTATCACTGTTGCAACAAACCTGATAGTGAGTTTTAAGAAGCGCCTTATTGATGAGCCACATAACGGTTGGTCATGATGTGAATAGACCATAATTCTGAATCACTTTATGGACATCAATAGGCACTGCTGATTTTTTGGGATCGTAAACGATCAAGGGTGGTTAGATAGGTAAATGGCCTGATAACCAAAACCTTAAACCTGATGGGTGACTGATGCGCTTCTTTTTAGAAGAAGCATAAAATACATAAAAATGCAGATGCGTTTTATTAACTCATATCAGTGATTTTTTAAACGGTAGAACGACAGTTCAGGATAACTATCGCCCTATTGACTCTAGGCGGCTAATGGGTGACCCTACTTTTTTAATAATCGAATATCCCACAACCCTGCCTAGCTACAACAGGTTCATCACCTGTCATATCAACGACTGTTGTGGCTTCCATACCACAGAAACCACCATCGATAACGAGCTCCAGCTGATGCTCAAGGGTTTGTCGAATATCGTACGGGTCAGTTAAGGGCTGCTCATCATCGGGCATAATCAAGGTGCTTGTCATCATAGGCTCGTTAAGCTCTTCCAGTAGCGCCAAGGTAATGGGGTGATTAGGAACACGTAAGCCAATGGTTTTGCGTTTTGGGTGTTTTAAGCGGCGCGGAGTTTCGGAGGTTGCCTCAAGAATAAAGGTAAACGGCCCTGGGGTTAAGGCTTTGATCATTCTAAATACCTGGTTATTCACCTTTGCATAGGTGGCAATTTCAGACAGGTCTCTACACATAAGGGTAAAATTATGGTCTTTATCCAATTGGCGAATGCCCCGAATACGGTCCAGAGCAAATTTGTCACCAATATGGCAACCTAATGCATAAGCTGAATCCGTTGGGTAAGCAACCAAGCCCCCTTTGCGGATAATGCCCACTGCTTGCGAGATAAATCGATGTTGAGGGTTTTCAGGATGAATACTAAATAACTGTGCCATACAAAAACTTGCTCACTTGTTTTTTATTGCCATTTTTACGCAGCGACCATACGCATAAGTTGCGGTAGCGTCAATAGATTATCCGAACCTCTCCCATACTGGCTTGCACCGCGAAGGCAGCGGCGAATACTGACCAAGTGCCTGCCAGGCATAATTGGGCGAATGGAAGTCGCTACCACAAGAGGCTAACAAGGAAAAATCATCCGCCGCCTTAGCCATCTTATCTGTCACACCGCTGGTTTGTTTACCACTGACGACCTCTATGGCTTGACCACCGGCATCGGTAAAATCTGTTAATAGCTCGTAGAGTTTTGTACGCGTTAAGTCATATTTATCTGGGTGGGCTAACACGGGGATACCACCTGATGCTGTTATCCATTCAATCGCTCTATCAATAGATGGCCAGCCTTGTTTCACATCCCCCGCTTTGCCTGAACCTAGATATTTTTTGAAGGCTTGGCCCATGTTATTTACATACCCAGCCTCAACCATATATTGCGCAAAGTGAGGCCGACCTATCGCAGCCCCCTTAGCATATTGCTGAGCACCTTCAAGGGCATTAGCAATACCCACCTTCTCTAAACGTTGAGCAATGGTTGCTGCACGGTCGTGACGTGTTTGTTGTTGCTGACCAATACCGGCTTGTAGATCGGCCGAATGAACATCCACGTGCAAACCAACAATATGGATACCGCGACCTAACCACTGTGTAGAAAACTCTATACCTGCAATAACGGTAATGTTTTGCGCCAAATCACTATTAGCGGCACTTTGAGCCTCAATAACACCATCCACGCAATCATGGTCGGTCAGTGCCAGTACGTTAACGCCATTGGCTGCTGCTAGGCTAACTAAGTCTTGAGGGGATAACTGTCCATCAGAACAATGGGTATGTGTATGTAAATCGTACAGCAATGGCTTCTCTTATATCTTTACACTTGTTTCTATGCGCTATTTATCTATTTACTACTTTCGCTTGTATTAGAGCTTCCGTAGAATAATAAGACTATTATGGAGGAGTTACCATATTAATCAACGCTCTGATCACTTATACTTGTGATGACGTGGAGATTATTGCTAAATCAACTGTCAGATATGATACACCGCTTTAATAACTGAACATTAAGAGCAATCGCTAACAAATCTATGAACGACAACAACACATCTGCATCGAATCAAAACCCGCAAGAAACAACATCTACACCTCCTCAAAAGGAGAACCTTCTCCTTAATATTGCGATTAATATTATTATCCCTACGGTTATCTTATCTAAATTTAGTGGAGAAGATGCTCTAGGTGTTGAGCTAGCGATTATTGTTGCTTTGGCCTTCCCCATTGGTTACGGCTTACGGGAGTTTTTTCAGGTAGGTAAATTTAATATTTTTTCTGCTATCGGTATTGTCAGCATTATGCTTACTGGTGGAATGGCATTACTCAAATTACCTCCAGAATATATCGCTATTAAAGAAGCAGGTATTCCGGCGTTGTTTGCAATTGTAACCTTGGCTTCGTTAAAAACTCGCTTTCCTTTAGTTAAAACATTTTTATATAACGATAAAATTTTACAAATAGAAAAAGTGAATGCCGCGTTAAAAAATCATGGTACTGAGGGTGAATTTGATCGTGCGCTGGTCAATGCTTCTTACTTAATGTCGTTATCTTTTATTTTATCTTCTATTCTTAATTATATTTTGGCTGTGGTTATTTTAGTAAGCGAACCTGGAACCGAAGCATTTAATGCTGAGCTGGGAAAAATGAACGCGCTGAGCTTTCCTGTGATTGCCATACCCGCAACGATTGTGATGATGTTTGCTTTATTCTATTTATTTAAACAAATAAAAAAATTAACACAGTTGGATTTAGAAGATATTTTGAATCAGCATTAAGCGTCTAGCGTCTAGCGTCTAGCGTCTAGCGTCTAGCGTCTAGCGTCTAGCGTCTAGCAATTCGACAAAAATTTTATAGACACTACCAGCCTTATCTGGATTATTTTTTAATAAGGAGCCTTAACAATCATGTGGTACGTTTTTATCTGCGAAGATAATGAAAACAGTTTAGCATTGCGCAAAAAAACACGCAGTGCACATATCGAACGTTTAAACGCGTTAAAAGAACAAGGCCGTTTATTACTTGCTGGCCCCTGCCCTGCTATTGATAACGAAGAACCCGGAGAAGCCGGTTTTACGGGCAGCATTGTGATTGCAGAATTTGCCTCTCTAAACGATGCGCAAGCGTGGGCAGATGAAGAACCTTATTTAAGTGCGGGGGTTTATAATAAAGTCACCGTGAAGCCGTTTAAAAAGGTGTTGCCATAAAAGCTACAAGCTACAAGCTACAAGCTACAAGCTTAACAATGAGATAAAATTTTTCTCTTTGAATCAACGTAAAATATTGAGGTTGCTCGTTTATGCCAACATCTCTGAGTGTGAATGTGAATAAAATTGCTTTACTGCGAAACTCTCGTGGTAATGACACTCCGAATGTATTGGAGTTTTGTCGGTTAGCCATTGAGGCTGGTGCGCAAGGTATTACGGTTCACCCTAGGCCTGACCAACGACATATTCGCACACAAGACGTTTATGATGTTAGCCAATTAATGAAACAACATTCATCACTTGAATTTAATATTGAAGGCAATCCTTTTGAAGACGCTCGGACTGATAATGATTACCCCGGGTTTATGCGTTTAGTGGAAGACACTCGCCCTGACCAAGCGACGTTAGTGCCAGATAACAATGAACAACTCACTTCTGATCATGGTTTTGATTTATTAAAAGATACTGAAAAGCTTAAACCCATTATTGATCAATTAAAGTCATGGGGGGTACGCATCAGTTTATTTATGGATCCCGATATCGAGCAAATCACTCTGGCAAAAAAAGTCGGTGCCGATCGTATCGAATTATATACCGGCCCCTATGCAGAACACTTTGGCACCGATAAACACGCCAACACTTTGGCCAGTTACCAGGAAGCTGCGGCACATGCGGTTAATATTGGTCTAGAAGTAAATGCTGGACATGATCTTGATTTACACAATTTACCCGATTTTTTAACCATACCCAATATTGCTGAAGTGTCTATAGGCCACGCGTTAACCGTTGATGCTCTGTTGATGGGATATAAAAATACCGTCTTAGCCTATAGCAATCTATGCAAATTGAGCTACACTAGAGACGACGTACAATAATAACAATGCTCAGGAGGCTATATGCACTCAATACTTGTTGCTGATTTTATGAACCGGGACCCACATGCTGTTACTGCATCAACTAGCATTAAGGAAGCTGTTACCATTATGCTTAAACACAGTGTTATTGGTGTGCCTGTTATCGACGATGGCAAGCACTTGATTGGTTATTTATCTGAACAAGATTGTGTAAAAGATATGCTCAATGATGCTTTCTATTCAGAAGAGCCGGGCCCGGTATCCAGCGTTATGCAGACGGAGGTTAATAGCGTTAGCCCGGAAACCAGTATTGTTGAAATAGCACAAACCATTATGAAAAGCCGCCCCAAAAATTATCCCGTAGTTAGCGATGGTAAACTCGTCGGTATTATTAGCCGTTCTGATGTATTACGCGCATTATTAGAGCATGAAGAAGACGGTTATTTTAGCCACAAATAATCTTTAACAGCCTTTCAATATAGGCTGCACTTTAATACACCCCATGCAAGACAGCCTAATCCTGCAACACAAGGATTAGGCGGTTATCTGCACGCCATATTGAGTATATTCCGTTCCCTCATTGGCGATCACTTTCTTTACACTTATAATCAGCCTTTTAAACACACCAAGGGCCCTCGTGAAAAAAAGCCACCCCAAATCAATATCGGATACTCAAACAACATCTTACGCAAGTAAGAAGCAATTTTTTAATCAGATGATTACACTTTACGGGCGTAAGCCAGTATTAGAAGTTCTTCTGGACGCCTCACTCACTATTTATCGTCTGCATTTAGCTGATAGCAATAAACCGCAAGGAATCATCAACGATATTATCCAGCAAGCGGAAAAACGTAATATCGATATTGTTTATCACGACAAACGAGCGCTTTCCCGTATTTCCAAAAACAGTAAGCAAGATCAAGGCGTTTGTGTAGATATTTTGTGCCCCAAGCATATGGATTATCGCGACTTTCTCCATCAGCGCCCCAATAAGCCACTCAGACTCATTGCTTTAGATGCTATTACCAACCCACAAAATCTAGGCATGATTATTCGTTCTGTCTGTGCTGGTGATATTGATGGACTACTCATCCCTGAAAAAGGGTGTGCACGGATCGACTCCCTCGTCGTTAAAGCCAGTGCAGGCACGTTATTTAAGGCCCCACTACTACATTGCGAAGATTTAGCTGACGCATTAAAAAACTGCCAGCAAGAAGGCGCAACCGTGTACGGACTATCCTCCCATTCAAAACAATCGATTGCAGATACTACAAATGAAAACTTTATTATTTATGTGTTGGGCAATGAAACAGAAGGAATGAGTAAAGCCATCACAAAGATTTGCGACAAAACCATTTACATCCCAATGAATAACAATGTGGAGTCGCTAAACGTGGCAATTACCGCCAGCTTATTGGCATTTAAAGAGGTATTAAGAAATAGCTAGAGGTCCAACGATAGCTCGAAAATTGTTCCAGACATTTTCGATATACCCCTCGTCCTGAGGGGCAACGCAGAGGGATTATCTCACGCGTAACCGTTGATTATTGGGGATATTCTACGATGCCGGGTAGGATCTTTTCGTACTCGTCGAAGCGTTCGTAAGCATGGCTTACATAAACTTCGCTAACTTCTTTAGTGCGATCTTCTAGAGATAGCAGATAGTTAGCACCTGATGAGGTGATGACCCCTGCAACCATTAAAGACACGATAAAATTAAACACTTCCCTACCCCAGAATAATAACGTCTTATAGGCTTGTATCTAGAGCAATCAGCTATAACTTACCACCAGATACCGAATAAATATTATAATAGGACCATCCTACTCCTGGATTGATTACTTTTCAACCTAATAGGTCGTTTTTTATTCTTTTTTAGGTGCTTTAAAATGATCCTCACGAGTTCACGAAATGGCACTTATCAATTCACTACTCGTTAGCAGGGCTTGAACTCACTTCTACATCCCATAATGAACGTGTTAGCAGTGTAGTAGCAAATATGCACAGGCTCGCTATACCACTGATCTTTAGCAGTGTTAGTACTCCCCACCACTGCACGGCATAACCAGCAAATAGCGCCCCTAACGGAGCCGAACCAAAAAGAGCCAACTGATAAAAAGCAATAATTCGACCTCTAGACACTTCAGGGGCAAGCGCCTGCATGACCGAACGCCCCATATTTGAGGAGATACCAACCACTACTCCCCAACTGAATAAAAGGATAAAAAGTCCAGCTATCGTGGGCTTCGCACTTAAAGCCAGTAGTATCACACCACCGTATAATAGGCTAAAGATAACCCTACGACCCGGACCATCCAATGCCCCTTTGCAAATCACCAAGACAGTGGTGGCTATGGTACCCAAAACAAAGGTGAGCTGTAGGCCGCTATAAAAATCGATCGTTAAGCCATATACATATTGCACTAACAGCGGTAGAGCAACTATAAACACACCAATGTGAAAAAAACCATTAAAAGCGACAATTGCAATTAAGCTGCGCAAGGCAGGCAACGACCAGACCGTCTGAAAACCAGCTAATAAAGAAGCCGGTGAAGATTGGCGATGAGTAGCTGACTTAAGAGGCAATCTAACGAGAAGCTGAGAAAAACTCAAAGCGGCAATAGCGATCATACATACTTGAATAACCAAAACCGCGGCAATACCCCAGTTATCACTTAGGCTTGCCAACAATACCCCAATGGCTTGCCCTCCGTATAAACATAAGCTGCTTTTTGCAATCCATTGCTGCAGACTTTCATCCTGACTATTGGTATTGGAAATCCTCGTATTATCATAAATTGCCTTTACCCAATATTCTCGCCAGGGTTGAACAAAGGCATTACTCATTCCCAATAGCGCAGCATAGGAAATTAATATGGGCAAACTCAACCAAAGTTTTTGAATAATGAATGCCAGCACTAAATGGATAACGATATTGATCGATAGCAAAGGCACCAACCATTGCATCCCCTTGCCTTTATCGGCTGTTACACCACCGGCTAGCAGTAAAAGTAAATTAGGAATTAATACAGCCGCCTGAACCCAGCCAACCCATACAGAATTCAGTGATAAATAATCAACAACTAACCAAGGTAAAACAATAATCTGTATACCCAGAGCAATCGATAATGCTGCGATGGCAAATAGGTAAAAATATGAAGGCGATATTGGCGGTAATGACAAGGGAAACCTAATTAAATAACGTGCAATGAATGAAACCGTGATTTTATCTACGGCCCATGATAACAACAAAGCATCATTGACCACAGAAAAAATAAGACATATCTATAAAATTAAAAAAGGCGGGTAGTTTATTACCCGCCTTTTTACATTACATAACAACTAATGTTGCTTATCTATATCACTACTTACTCAGCAGTTATAACTTGTAGCCAGACTCCTCATGCAAGACTAAGTCTAAACCATGTACTTCATCTTCTTTTGAAACTCGAATACCGCCAGTAAGTAAACCCGCCACTTTTAGCAATATCCATGTCACCACTGCTGTGTATACAACTGCAGAGGCAACACCTGTGAGCTGAACACCCAACTGCTGCGCAATCGACATATCTAAGCCCTGCCCACTAAATAAACCAAGTTCCGATGAGGCAAAGACTGCGACCAAAATAGTACCAAGAATGCCGCCAATCCCATGCACAGGGAATACATCTAACGAATCATCAATAACAAACTTACGTTTGACTAATTGCGTCGCCCAATAACAAATCACACCGGCACTTAAACCAATTACAACAGCGCCCATTGGACCAACAAAACCGGAGGCAGGAGTAATGGTACCTAAACCAGCCACCATACCTGTAACAATACCTAATACGCTTGGCTTACCATAGCGATACCACTCGATCGCCATCCAAGCGATAGAGCCCGCTGCTGCCGATAGATGAGTCACTAACATCGCCATCGCGGCATCACCATTAGCTGCTAAAGCACTGCCGGCATTGAAGCCAAACCAACCTACCCATAACATACCTGCACCACAAACTGTCATGGTTAAGTTATGCGGAGGCATGGGTGTATCTGGAAAGCCTTCACGGTTGCCAATCACAATCGCTGCCACTAATGCAGCCACACCAGCGGTAATATGAACAACGATACCACCAGCAAAATCTAAAACCCCTTTTTCTGCCAGCCAACCGCCGCCCCATACCCAATGGCATATTGGCGCGTACACGCAAATAATCCATAAAGCACTAAAAATTAGCATCGAGGAGAACTTCATACGTTCAGCAAAAGCACCAACAATCAAAGCAGGCGTAATAATCACAAAGGTCATTTGAAACATAGCAAACAATGTCTCTGGAATATCACCACTGAGCGTATCTTCTGCAATACCCGATAAGAATGCTTTACTAAAATCACCGATAAAAGCCCCTTCCCCAGAAAAGCTTAAGCTATAGCCCACTGTTAGCCATATTAATGATGCTATACAAGCAATCGCAAAGCATTGCATTAATACCGACAACACATTTTTTGAACGAACCAAGCCCGCATAAAACAACGATAAACCCGGTAAGGTCATAAATAATACGAGCGCCGAGGCAGTTAATATCCATGACGTATTAGCACCATCAAGCGACGACTGAGCAGTCGCAAAATCAGGTAATAATAAAGCAAATGCCAATAGGCATTTAGGGTAAGAAAATACACTAGATTTGAACATATATACTCCGCTTGTTATTTTTATTATGTATTTAGTTGGTGCAAAATACTTTATTTGCACCAAAATGGCAAAGAATCTTTATTGAATTTTTTTAAATATTTGATATTTATAAGTTTTATTATTAACAAAAATAAACAATTAAACGCACCAAAAAATATTTTTTGAACAACTTGAGTGCTTAACAGAACAAATTATAAACAAAAAATAGGCGAGACAACAAAGATAGAGAAGGGAAATAAAAATGGAGGAATCAAGGAAAGGCAAAGGGCAATATTCCGTGACTCAAAATACCTAGTATCTGAGTCACGGAATAGTTAATAGCCGTTACAAAGCATCAATGCCGCGCTGGCAGTCGGCAATAATATCGTTAATATCTTCAAGCCCCACCGCTATACGAATAAGGTTATCGGTGATACCCGCCTCTTGCTTTTCTTCGTCTGACAAACGCCCATGAGTGGTGGTACCTGGATGAACAATCGTGGTTTTTGCATCACCCAGATTAGCGGTTAGCGATAACATTTGTGTTGCATCGATAAACCGCCACGCCTCTTCGCGCCCACCTTTAACACGGAAAGACAGTACGCCACCAAACGCTTTTTGCTGTTTACGAGCAAGCACATGCCCCTCATGAGTAGGCAAACCTGCATAAAACACTTTTTCTATCGCTTCTTGCTCATTTAGCCACCAAGCTAGCTCTAAAGCATTGGTCGAGTGGGCTTGCATGCGAATACGTAAGGTTTCTAGGCTTTTCAGAAAAATCCAAGCGTTAAACGGACTTAGCGTCGCACCGCAGGTGCGAATAAAACTGAGCACTTCATCCATCTGCTCTTCTCGTCCGACAACAACACCGCCCATGCATCTACCCTGTCCATCCAAGTACTTTGTGGCAGAGTGAATAACAATATCAGCCCCTAAATCAATAGGCCGTTGCAATGCGGGAGTACAAAAGCAGTTATCGACCACCAGCAAACAATCCTTTGCTTTTGCAATAGAGGATAAACGCTCGATATCTGCTACTTCGCATAAGGGGTTTGAAGGGGTTTCTAAAAACAGCAGACGAGTATTATCGGTTATCGCATTTTCCCAAGCATCATAATCGGTGAGAGAAACGAAGGTGACCTGGACACCAAACTTTTGCAGATACTTAGTAAAAAGCACACTTGTTGTCCCAAAAACACTTCGAGAACACACAACGTGTTCACCCGCTTTGAGCAATGCTAGGCAAGTACTTAGTATTGCCGCCATTCCTGAAGAAGTAGCCACCGCTGTCTCGGCCCCTTCCAAGGCAGCAATACGGTCTTGAAAGCTTCTAATCGTTGGGTTGGTATAACGAGAATAGACATTACCTGCTTCATCACCCGAGAATCGAGCAGCGGCTTGCTCTGCAGAATCAAACACAAAGCTTGAGGTGGTAAATATGGGCTCACAGTGTTCGCCTTCCGATGTCCGTGCAATACCAGCACGAACAGCTAAAGTATCCAAACCGAGTGTTAATTCGTTATCTTCGATAAATTCGTTGTTGTTATTTTCTGTCATGAGTCGTCTTAAAATATGGTCTTAAAGCCGATGTATACGCTTAAGGATATTCAACCCTATACACTTTCGGCAGAATCGTTATGAATACCCACAACATTACTATTGTCGAGATCCAACTCTCGTTGTTTGGTTTGCGCCTTATCATTACGCTGTGTTGCCAAACGGTCCAAGTAGCTTTGATCAACATCATTAGTGATGTATTCACCATTAAATACAGCACAGTCAAATTGAGTAATGGCAGAGTTACCCTCTGATGACGCCCAAATCAGATCGTCTATATCCTGATAAATTAACCAATCGGCACCAATGGCTTCGCAGACCTCTTCGGTTGTTCTGTCATGCGCGATTAACTCTGTCGCCGTAGGCATGTCGATACCATAAACGTTAGGGTATTTAACCGCCGGAGCCGCAGAAGCAAAATACACTTTAGCTGCGCCAGACTCTCTAGCCATCTGGATAATCTGCTCACATGTAGTGCCCCGTACAATCGAATCGTCGATAAGCAATACGTTTTTACCCTTAAATTCCAGTGGAATTGGATTCAATTTTTGCCGAACCGATTTTTTACGCTGCTGTTGACCAGGCATAATAAAGGTGCGGCCGATGTAACGGTTTTTCACTAGGCCTTCGCGGAATTTAACACCTAGAGTATGAGCCAATGCCTGACCCGCGACTCGACTACTATCTGGGATAGGGATTACCACGTCGATGTCATGATCGGGGCGATCTCTCAAGATTTTTTCCGCCAGTTTTTCCCCTTGTCGTAAGCGTGCTTTATAAACAGAAATACCATCGATAATTGAATCGGGTCTAGCTAAATAGACATGTTCAAAAATACACGGAGTATAAACCGCTTTTTCTGCACACTGCTGAGAGTACAATTCACCTTCTTTGGTGATATAGATGGCTTCTCCAGGCTCAACATCACGCGTTAATGTAAAACCTGCCACGTCTAAAGCAACACTTTCAGAGGCAATCATATACTCTGTGCCCTGCTCTGTTTTTCGTTCGCCAAACACAAGCGGGCGAATACCATGGGGATCACGAAATGCTACTAGACCATAATTAGCAATCAGAGTAACGACCGCATAACCACCAATAATGCGTTTATGAACCCCCTCAATGGCCTTCATAAAATCTTCCGCTTGGGGCTGTAGCTTGTGTATTTTCTGTAATTCTTGTGCAAATACATTTAACAGGGCTTCGGAATCAGAATCGGTATTCATGTGACGCAGGTCTGTACGATACAAGTCATCACAAACCGACTCTGCATTGGTTAAGTTACCGTTATGTGCCAGTGCAATTCCGTAGGGGGAGTTTACATAAAACGGCTGAGCCATAGCGGGGCCAGAGCTGCCAGCTGTAGGATAGCGCACATGACCAATACCATAGTTACCAACCAAACGCTGCATATGGCGGGTACGAAAAACATCTTTAACTAAACCATTGGCTTTTTGTTGAGCGATACGCCCATTACTACAGGTCACTATTCCCGCAGCATCTTGCCCACGATGCTGTAACATCGTTAAGGCATCATATAACTGGAGATTGACATCTGATTTACCAACAATACCGACCACACCACACATATACTTTTCTCTTTAAACCCTAAATAAATTGAACAAATAAATCTGAAATTGCTGTTGTTAGCTGATAAAAGCTATCTTCCATACTTAAAAAATGCGGAATCAGCATAGATTGTTGCCACCAATCATCTTGATCAATAGGCAAGATTAGCGGCACATATAACACAACAGCTAGTATGATCAGCGCACCGCGGGCGAGACCAAAAGCGACACCAAATGCACGATCTGCATTGGATAAACCGGCTACTTTTACTAAAGAGGATAGTAAATAATTCAGTGCGCTGCCTAGTAATAAAGATACGATAAACAAGGTTGCAAATGCTGCCATTTGTTGGGCAGAAGGCGTTTCGGCATAGGACTCAAGGTGAGGCGCTAAAGAAGGACTAAACCATGTAGCAATAATAAAGGCCGCCACCCATACCGATAGAGACAAAGCCTCTTTAACAAAGCCTCTTTTAAGACTAATTGCACTAGATATCACTAGCACTAAAATGATTATCCAATCGGCCCAATTCATGGTTTCACCTGTAAGAGCATTATAACAGCCAGATCATTACCTGTTACTTTACTCTGGTTACACTGAAAGTCACATTTTAACAGAGCTAACTCTGTGTTTATAGCAATGGTTTTATACGAACCCATGAAAAACTATCTGAGTTGTCGGTTATTGTGGTGCAAATTTTAATACTTGGCTTGTTACGCGATAGTTTTTATCGATTTGCTTCTTAAAAGAGAGAGCTCTTGATCGATCGATATACGGACCAGTAAACACTCTAAAAAATTCCCCTTTTGCCGTGTTAACCGAGCGAGTATAGGCTTTGTACTCTTTTGCTAGTAAGTTTTTTTTAAGCTCATCTGCACGTGTTTGAGACTTAAAACTACCCACTTGAATCACCCACGCATTAGGAATACCTTGCTCATTAAGGTTCGGCTTTGTTTCAGGTTCAGGCGCTGGTGTTTTAATATTTTCTTGTTTTGCCTTTTCTTCAACAACTGGTGGCTGAAAGGCAACTTCCGGCGCTGGTGCTGGTGTTACATCCGCAGGCTTAGTAGGAGATTTAATAACTATAGGCTTTGCAACAGGCTTGGATGGAATCAGCGTTGTCGTATCCACTTCGACTCTCTGGTCACGATGAAATAACGACGGTAAAAAGATAATGGCTAGAGAGATTAATACCATCACCCCGACTAATCGTTGCTTATGTTTTGTATCCACCCATCTACCCTATTAATGGCTATACGCTTACCGATAGCAAGTGCTGATATGCTGCTCAATGGCAGCAACTGTAAAAAAAGAACCGAACACAACAATTCTATCATGTTCTGCACTATTCTTGAGCGCTAAATCAAATGCGCTTTGAATATTGTTACAAGAGGTTAATACCTGATGTTGCGACTGTAATATATGACTGAGTTTTAAAGAGGATGCAGAGCGGGGATTACCCTCAAGTTCGCTGCTATACCAATGATCAACAACGTGCGACATAGGTTCAACGATGCCTGCAATATCTTTATCATCCATTACCGCAAATACAGCCCATGTCCTAGGGCATGATCCACTATTATCTAATTCTGTTTCTACATCGGGCTGCTTAAGTAAAACATTTGCTGATAACTTATTGGCCAAAAGTGCCGAAGCGGCAGGATTATGAGCAACGTCTAGAATAACAAAGCGACCACGTAGTTGCTCAACCTGATAACGCCCTTGTAGCATTAGTTGTTTAACAATAAGGCTTAAATTACTATCCGCTGATAACTGTCCGCTAACATGTAAGGCTTGCAGCGCTGCAGCTACGCTTGTTAGCGGCAAAGATGGGATAGGCAGTGAAATCAGGGCTTCAGAAGCACTCGCCTGCCATTGCCAATGTTGCTTATCTGCACACGGGGAAATAAAAAAATCACGATTTATGATGGAAACGGAATTATGCTGACAAGCAAACGTTTCCATGCTTTGGGTTAAATCAGTCTCGGCAATTATAACGGGAGCATGTTGTCGAGCCACGCCTAGTTTTTCTAGAGCAATTTTTTCTCGATCACTACCTAACCACTCTTCATGGTCGATAGCAATGGAGGTAATAATGGCAATATCCGCATCGACAATATTCACAGCATCCAATCGGCCACCCAATCCAACTTCCAAGACGGTGTATTGCACATTGCGTTGTACAAATATCCAAAGCGCTGCCAGTGTAGAGAATTCGAAATAGGTTAAAGAGATATCTTCACGAGCGTCATCAATAGCTGCAAAAGCATCGCAAATAAGGGAATCATCAACAGGCTGCCCATTAACACGAATACGTTCTGAGTATTGGTATAGATGGGGTGAAGTATAAGTACCCACTGTTGCATTCTGCGCTAATAAACATTGTTCGATAGTGGCTACACAGGACCCCTTACCATTGGTTCCCGCAACGGTGAACACATGTCGCTCACCATGATCGAAACCATTTTGTACGGTATTTTGTGCAGCACTGTGAAAATGCAAGGTCCCAGAGTATGTATGATCACAACCGGGAGTGGGTTTTAACAAGTTTAGGCGGCATGCAACTTCATATACTCTTGCAAGGCCTAAGTCGATTTCTTTAGGATGAAGACCTTCCAGCCACGTTAACCAATCAGATAATTGAGAAAAACGCGGCATAGTCAGTACAAATCAATAAACAATTAAACTACTGTTATGCAGCAGTGTAATGGGTGAATTTAGACAGTAAAGCGCTGACCTTTTCACGGGCTTCTTTACGATGAATAATCATATCAATTGCACCGTGATCTAATAAGAATTCACTACGCTGAAAGCCTTTAGGGAGTTTTTGTCGAATAGTCTGTTCAATAATGTTGGGACCAGCAAAACCCACTCTAGCGCCAGGCTCAGCCGCATTTATATCACCTAACAACGCCAAACTGGCTGATACTCCGCCATAAACAGGATCTGTCATAAAGGAAATATACGGAGTACCTTGTTGTTTTAAACGCTCAATCACTGCACTGGTTTTTGCCATTTGCATTAAAGAAATTAAAGCTTCCTGCATACGAGCACCACCGGTTGCAGAAAAGCACACTAGAGGAATATTTTCATCCAAAGCTAATTGCGCAGCACGGGCAAACTTTTCGCCCACAACGTATCCCATAGAACCGCCATGGAAGGAAAACTCAAAAGCCACAGCTACAATAGGACGACCATTTAACTGCCCTCTCATTGCGACTAAAGCGTCTTTTTCGCCGGTTGATTTTTGTGCGGCAGACAAACGATCTTTATATTTTTTAACATCTTTAAAATTAAGGCGATCAATCGGTAACACATCCGTTGCTAACTCTTCACGTCCTTCTTCATCTAAAAAGATATCTAATCGTCGGCGCGCACCCACTCTAAAGTGATGGTCACATTTAGGACAAACATCCAAATTACGCTCCAGCTCTGGACGGTATAGCACCGATCCACACTTCACACACTTCTTCCATAAGCCTTCTGGTACTCGGCTACTTCCACTGCCTTTAGATCCGGATCTACTAGGTACAATTTTATCTAACCAACTCATTTTATTCTCTTTTGTTTACTCTCTAAAAACATTTGTTTGGCGTTATGGATGACGAAATACTTATCGCAGTTACTCGCTGTCTAACCCCTGGCGAATATCTGCCACTAACTGTCCAACGGCATCAATGATCGTTTGATTTTCTTCATTTTGCAAGGCACCCATTTTATCAACAAATACGCTACCTACAACAGCCCCATCAGCATACTGTGAAACCGCCTTAGCTGAGGCACCATCTTTGATACCAAAACCAACACAGACAGGTAAATCGGTATGCTGTTGGATGATTCCTAATTTATCTTTAACCGAATCAAGGTCCAAGTGACCGGCGCCTGTTACTCCTTTAAGAGACACATAATAAACAAAGCCGCTGGCAACATTTACCACTTCACGGATACGCTGCACAGTAGTTGTTGGCGCAAGGAGGAAAATATTCTTTAAATCAACCGCTTTTAATTGCTCATCGAGCAATACGGCTTCCTCTGGAGGAAGATCAACAGTTAACACACCATCAACTCCTGCTTGCGCTGCCATTTTAGCAAAAGTTGCGTAACCCATACGTTCGATAGGATTAACATATCCCATCAATACAATAGGTGTTTGTTGATCTTTCTCACGGAAAACCTTAACCATATCAATGGTGCTGGTCAGGCTCACATTATGCTCCAATGCTCTTTCATGCCCCAGCTGAATAACCGGCCCTTCTGCCATAGGGTCGGAGAATGGGATACCTAACTCGATAATATCTGCACCGTTTTCTACTAAGGCGTGCATCGCATCCACAGTGAGCGCGGGTGTTGGATCACCACTAACGATATATGTAATTAATGCCTTACGATTTTGTTCTTTAAGCGCTTGCATGCGCTGATCTATACGATTCATTGTTATACTGTTATCCCATCCAAATTAGCCATTGTTAAAATATCTTTGTCGCCACGACCCGATAAATTAACAACGATAATTTTATCTTCCGGCATGTCTTTTGCCATTTTGGCCGCGTAAGCCAGTGCATGGCTACTTTCTAGTGCAGGCATAATACCTTCTGTTAGGGTTAAGTCACGGAAAGCGGCCAAGGCTTCTTCATCAGTAACCGCAACATAGTTAACACGCCCCAAATCTTTTAACCATGAATGTTCCGGCCCCACCCCTGGATAGTCTAAACCCGCAGAAACTGAATGAGTCTCGATAATCTGTCCATTTTCATCTTCCATTAAATAGGTACGATTGCCATGAAGCACTCCTGGAATACCATCATTTAATGGTGCCGCATGACGACCCGTATCAACACCATCACCACCAGCTTCAACGCCATACATCTCGACAGATTCGTCATTAAGGAACGGATGGAATAAACCAATAGCATTGGAACCACCACCAACACAAGCGACTAATGCATCAGGCAAACGGCCAGCTTGCACTAAACTCTGCTCACGTGCTTCTCGGCCAATAATGGCCTGAAAATCTCGCACTAATTTTGGATATGGATGAGGGCCTGCCACTGTGCCGATAATATAAAAGGTATTATCCACGTTAGTCACCCAGTCGCGCATGGCTTCATTCATGGCATCTTTGAGCGTTTTAGTGCCCGATGTCACTGCGTGTACTTTTGCACCTAACAACTTCATACGGTAGACGTTTAATGATTGGCGCTGCACATCTTCGGCGCCCATAAACACTTCACACTCTAAACCTAGTCGCGCTGCTACCGTTGCCGATGCTACACCATGCTGGCCTGCTCCAGTCTCGGCAATCACTCGGGTTTTACCTGAGTACTTAGCGAGTAAGGCTTGGCCAATAGTGTTGTTTACTTTATGTGCACCCGTATGATTAAGGTCTTCACGCTTAAGATAGATTTGGGCACCACCGACTTTTTGGCTCCAGCGTTCTGCATGATATAACGGTGATGGCCGGCCCACATAATGCGCCATGTCTTTGTCAAACTCGGCCTGAAAGACGGGATCATCTTTTAAGCGGTCGTACATCTCAGACAATTCATCTAATGCTGATATGAGGGTCTCGGAAACAAAACGACCACCATATAAACCGAAATGCCCGTTTTCATCAGGGAAACTCGAAAAATCGATATCCGCTACATTGGTTAAATCATTCACGCTGTTTTACTCCACTATTGAGTTCTCAACTTGACTTGTGGTTTTAACTACTTGAGAACACTGTATTGTCGTTTAAAAGAAACAAGCTTGTCACTTGCTCAATCACTTTTTGTATTTTTTATAAATGATATTACTTTTTGTGCCTGCTTTTTACCTGGCTCACTCTCAACACCACCACTCACATCAACCGCATAAGGCTGTGTTTGTTGTATGGCTGATTGTACATTCTCAGGTGTTAAGCCTCCGGCTAAAATAATCGGAGGAAATGATGTTGGCCCAGATGCTTTAGGTACTCTATCCCAATCAAATGTTTCCCCTGTTCCTCCTGGCACGCCTTTTCGGTAAGCATCAAGCAATACTGCCGAGGCACTTGGGTAGCGATTGACTTCCGCAAGTACATCAATATCTGGCCGCATACGTATTGCCTTGATATAAGGCCTATTAAATTGCTCACAAAACTCTAAGGTTTCGTTTCCATGAAACTGCAGCAATTGTAAAGGTACCGCCTCCAAAACACTGTGTATAAATGACTCTGAAGCATCTACAAATAAGCCAACAGTAGATACAAATGGACCGACAGAACGAGCAATATCTGCCGCCGTCTCGATAGATACATACCGGGGACTGGGCTCATAAAACACACAACCGATAGCATCGGCACCTGCGTGTGCAGCCATGAGGGCATCATTAACCGATGTAATACCGCAGACTTTTACGCGCGGCAAGTATGAATAGCTCAATTCCTGATCCAAGATAATTCCAAGAGGACAATATAAAGGCGCAATACTAACAGAATTCAAGCCCCTAAGAAATACGGGCCTAAAGGTCGACTAGGTATAGAAAAATCGGATTCATAACCGATAGCAACAAGATACAAACCATCAGGTGGCGCAGTTACCCCTCCGCACTTACGATCTCGGCTCTCCAATACCTCCGCTGCCCAAGAAACCGGTTTTTCTCCTGCAGCAATTGCCGTTAATACGCCCACAATATTTCTGACCATATGATAGAGAAATGCTGTTGCCTGCACTTCGACAACAATAAACTCACCTTTGGAGGAGATATCGATGCGATCAATACGCCTTACGGGGTTCTTTGCTTGACACATCACTGCACGAAAAGCACTGAAATCATGCTCACCGAGCAACGATTTGCTCGCCAGTATCATGACTTCTGTATCTAAGCTGCGCCTGTCCCATGTAACATAGTTATCTAAGAGAGCCGAGGGCGTTGGGCTATTATAGATAACATAACGATACGTTCTGGAACGAGCACTAAAACGCGCATGGAACTCAGGGGAAACATGCTGAATCCAACGTATCGCAATACCTTCGGGTAAATAGGTGTTAGCACCGCGCAGCCAAGCGCGATCTGGGCGCTTGGCTAGCGTATCGAAATGAATAACTTGATTAGTCGCATGGACCCCAGAATCTGTTCGCCCCGCACAAACTAACTTGATGGGCTCGTCGGCAATACGACTTAAGGCATTCTCAATGCTCTCTTGGATGGTTTGCTTATCGTGTGTCTGGGCTTGAAAGCCACGAAAAAAGTGCCCAGAGTACTCAATACCTAATGCGATACGCTGCATGCCCTCGGGAAACTCGCAATGAGTCGTGTCACAATTACGTTGATATACCATGATTTATTCTGAAAAATAGAGTAAAGAAACTTGATAGAAAAAGTTCGAATCTACATTAAGCTTCTGCATTAAAAGCAATAATTAACATGAGAAATAGATTTTAACTAATTGATAGTAAACTACTTTTCCAATCTCGCATTGCGAATCATTGACGGTGTTAGCGACCCTATATGCTGCTCATTACGTGATTTAGCCAATTGTATCTGCTTTTGCCTTTCCGTAAAACGCTGACGCTGCTCAGGGGTTTGATCATGATAGCAACGGGGACAACTAACACCCGGCATATAAAACGGTGATTGCTTATCTTCTTCTGTTATTGGATGCCGACAACCGTGACATTGGTCATAACTGCCTTTTTCTAAATCGTGATCAACTGCCACACGATTATCAAAGACGAAGCATTCGCCTTCCCACATACTGTCTTCTTTAGGAACCTCCTCGAGGTACTTCAATATCCCACCTTGTAGATGGTACACCTCTTCGAAGCCCTGCTCTTTTAGATACGCAGTTGATTTTTCACAACGAATGCCACCGGTACAAAACATAGCCACTTTTTTGTTTTTTTCAGGGCTCAGGTGTTTATCGACATACTCAGGAAACTCACGAAAGGTGGTGGTTTCCGGATTATCAGCACCTTTAAAAGTACCTATCGCATATTCATAATAATTACGTGTATCAACGACGGTGACTTCTGGGTCAGAAATTAAGTCATTCCAGTCTTTAGGAGCAACATAAGTGCCCACGACTTGATTCGGGTCGATACCTTCAACCCCCATAGTTACAATTTCTCGCTTCAATTTTACCTTCATACGGTAAAATGGCATTTGCTCATAAAATGATTCTTTATGCTCTAATTTCTCCAAGCGTGAATCTGCGCGCAAATAGGCCAATAAACGATCAATTGCATCACGAGAACCGGCAACCGTACCGTTAATCCCTTCTGCCGCTAGCAACAATGTACCCGTAATACCTTCAGATAGGCATTTATCCAATAGAGGCTCACGTAGCTCTTGATAATCCGGCAAAGCGACAAAGCGATAAAGAGCAGCAACAACAATTGAGTCGGTCATACTTACATATTCTACGATTGTGAAAGAAGAAGGGGGCGCATTTTACCGGATAAGCAGGAAAATTCCACAATAAAAATAAGGGCAATAAACACCATTAATATAGACTTTTCGGCATAAACAGAACCATCACCACCCTACTGGATAAAGCCATTAACCTGCCTTAGATCCACCCATACATTCTGGTGATACCGTGACGGTTTGATCTGCAGCCCATTCCTCATCCGTTAATGTTTGCATAGTCAAGGCGTGTACACTGCCAGCTAATTCATCAGCTAATACACGATATACCTGCTGCTGACGTTGCACTGTACGCATATTTTGGAACTGCTGGCTCACCACAACCACCTTAAAATGGGATTCAGAGCCTGCTGGCACATTGTGCTGATAGCTTTCATTGATTACCTGCAAATGACTAGGGTGGAATGCTACTTTTAGCTTTGACTCTATAGCCTGCTGAACAACTCCATTAGTACTTTCTGTCATAACAATACCTAAACATTGATACAATGTTCTATAATAACAACATAGTCAGACATAATATATGACTTATCTATGAGAAAAATAATGCTCCGTATCACCAATTACCACGTATAATAAGGAGTATATAGAGTGTTTTGCTCATAATAGGACAGAATTACGGTACGTATTACCATGAATAGAAAGATATTTATAAACCGTCGTAAAAAAGGCAATGAGCGCAGAGAGGAAGCGGACCCTTGCAAAGAGATGCCGATAGATATTTATCACCGCAAACGACGAAAAGCTCCAGAACGACGAAAATCTCGAACACTCGACGAGGACTACTACGCGTTTTTATCTTCCACTCAAATCAATAATGACGATATTAGTGACAGCAGCTTCCACTAGAATATACCGACAAGTACGTCAGCTGAAATAGAAACGATTCCTAGCAATGACTAATACGATAACTAATGAGTGATTGTTTAGAAATTGATTAACCTACCTTGAAAACCCAACTCCAATCAAAACCTTTTACGTCCACAAGAAAGCATGTGATATGAGAATATTTTTGGCCCCAATGGAAGGCGTTGTCGATCATACGATGCGGGAGTTACTGACTGATATCGGTGGTATCGATACCTGTGTCACAGAATTTATTCGTGTCACTGAGCACGTATTACCAAATCGTGTGTTTTACAAATTTTGCCCAGAATTACATCGCCAATCGATTACCGCCTCTGGCGTACCCGTAAGAGTTCAATTATTGGGCGGTAAACCAGAGCCTGTTGCCGCTAATGCAGCAAAAGTGGCTCAGTTAGGCGCCTGTGCCATTGACCTTAACTTTGGCTGTCCTGCTAAAACGGTGAATAAAAGCGATGGTGGCGCCCGTCTGTTACAAACCCCCTATCGCCTATACGATATTATTAAAGCAACGCGTGCTCAGGTACCTAAGCATATCCCTGTTACTGCAAAGATGCGCCTAGGCTTTAACGACCGAAGCAACTATCTGGATAATGCGATAGCCGCTTTTGAAGCTGGGGCAACAGAAATCACTGTACACGCTCGCTCTAGAGCCGACGGATATAGACCGCCAGCTTACTGGGAAACGATTGCAGATATTAAGCAAGTGGTCACGATTCCTGTTATCGCTAATGGAGAAATATGGAGCGTAGACGACTTTCTGCGTTGCAAAAATGAAAGCGGATGTGATGACTTTATGCTGGGTCGCGGTCTTTTGTCTTGCCCTGATCTTGCACTGAGCATTAAAGCTCACCAATTAGGTGAGAGTTATACACCGATGAAATGGTCTGAAGTCTGCGATATTTTACAATCCTTTTTTAATAGTACGACCGACTTATACCCTCAAAAACACACAGGTAATCGTGTTAAGCAATGGCTAAACTATCTACGTCGCCAATACCCAGAAGCTCAAAACTTGTTTGACACCATTAAACGCTACAGAACAAAAGAGGAAATCAATCAGGCCTTATCAGCTTGCGCATCAACACAAAACACGAGCCTAACTAGTATGTAGAGAAGCAAACATTAAAAAGCCCCTATTGCTACTTATAGCAATAGGGGCTTTTCATGTCATTTAGTTGCTTAAAGTTACACCCAATAAGAACCAGCACGATAATCTGAAACAGCCATAAAGCCGACTAGCTTACCCTGTGATACTACCGAGTGATTAAGCAATAACAAATTGAATAAATGACTCATTAAGAGCTCCCACAGTTCATCAGAACAAATTAGAATACTTCGCTAACAACATACCTATTAGCATCCAATTTACCACTCTACGGTGGTATTAGGGTTCTCCTCCCGGCGCATATTCTACCACAATCATTATTAAGATGGTTTCACAAATACAAAAATCACACTAACAGACATAAAAAAAACCCGCCTAATGGCGAGGTTTTTGTGTATGGCGCACTCGGGAGGATTATCTCGAGTACATCCTTGTACTCGACCCTACGGGCGCGTACGCGGATCAAATTGTTCCTGACAATTTGTCGAACCTCTGTAAAGATGGGAGCTTCTCATCACCCGAATGCACATACAAAAAAACCCCGCCTAATGGCGAGGTTTTTGTGTATGGCGCACTCGGGAGGATTCGAACCTCCGACCGCCTGGTTCGTAGCCAGGTACTCTATCCAGCTGAGCTACGAGTGCATTCTTAAGAGAGTTAAACTGCTGTCTCGTTAAGAGGCGCGTATATTAGTGATTTGATGGGTTAGCGTCAAGCTGAATTTTCAATATAAGGGTAATTTATTTGTTTAATCATCAACTTACGAATTGGCACGAGCTAATTGTTATTAGTTGTGGGTTACGGGCGAAAAGAAAAATTGTTTACAGGTTTACTTTATGATGGTCAAAAACGTTATGATAACCACATTTACGTTAGATCTTGGCCATCGAAAACATGTTTAACTACCTGTCATTAAAACCATCCGACATAGACTTTGTGGCTATTCGCGCTCAAGGCTCTGGCGGTCAACATGTCAACAAAACATCAAGCGCGATCCATTTACAATTTAATGTTCACCATTCATCACTTCCGCCAGCCGATAAGGAAAAGCTTCTGTCCCACTCAGACTATCGCATCAGTAAAGACGGTATTATTACCATCAAAGCTCAGCGCTTTAGAAGCCAGATGCAAAACAAGCAGGATGCTATCAATCGCTTATGCACCCTTATTCAGACAGCAACAACCTCTAAGATATTACGTAAACCTACAGTTCCCACCAAAGCCTCCAATAAAAAAAGGCTTGAAAACAAATCACGCAAAGCAACCACCAAGCAATTAAGACAGAAACCCAAAACACTTATAGAGTGAAGGAGATACTCTTGACCACGGAACCCTATCAAACATAATCAAGGCAAAATTTTCTGTCCATCCCATGCGATACAGGAGCCGCTATCGCTTACTTCCAACCCGGCAATAACATTCAGCAAGCACTCAGCTGCATAATCTTTAGCAAACAACGATTTTGCTGGAACATTTGTTTGAAAAGGCTTGGATAAACCTGTATCAACAGTACCAGGATGCAAGCCAACAACGATAGCGTTCTTTTGTCGACGAGAAACTTCAATAGACAAGGTTTTGATCATCATATTTAAAGCTGCTTTAGAAGAGCGATAGGCATACCACCCTCCCAGCCGGTTATCGCTGATACTGCCCACTCGGGCCGATAACGCAGCGAAAACTGATTTGCTTTCAGACCGCATTTTAGGCAAAAGATGTTTTGCCAGCAACGTTGGTCCAATAAGGTTCACTTTGATATTCGCCAACAATTTTTCTTCCGTGAGTTGAGTGTAAGCTTTTTCGGGTTGAAGCGATGAACCATCATGCAAAAAACCTGTTGCTACAATAACCAAATCAACTGGGCCAGAAATTTGATCACAGGCAGATTTGATACTACCCTCATTCATATAATCTATATGAATTGCTTGAAAACGAGCATCATCAATATCATCAGGTACTGAACGAGAAAGACCATATAATTTACCTACCCTTTGGCTCGATAAAAGCTGCTTAACCAATGCCGAACCAATTCCTCCAGATGCACCAACGACCACCGCCGTTAAGTGCGCATAGAAACCACTATTAGATAAACTCACTCACCACTCCTTTTCCTCTCTTAATGCAAACAAGCCCTAAAGAGATCAGACTATATTATACCTATGCTAGATAGTACGAATATTAAGGAGAGCTGGATGTTAAGCTAATATAAAAGCAACGTAAAAAATATGCTTGCAAAGCCTTAAATTCGAATACAAAGCCATTAAATATCCAGTACAATAAGCGTTAAATTCTATTATTTTTTGGTTAGGACACCCATGTCAGACTCTACTATTGAAAATTTACATCTAGCATCACAAGATATTTTGATTTCTCCCTCTGAACTTAAGGCTGAATTGCCAGTGAGCGACAAGGCCTATCAGACCATCATTAATGGCCGAAAAATGGTCAACAACATTCTAGAGAGAAAAGACCCACGACTTATTGTTGTTATTGGGCCCTGCTCTATCCATGATGTCGACGCTGCGATGGATTATGCGGCACGCTTAAAATCGTTATCAGAAAAAGTAAGCGACTCTTTAGCGATTGTCATGCGCGTGTATTTTGAAAAACCAAGAACAACTGTTGGATGGAAAGGATTAATTAACGACCCTCATCTAAATGGCTCTTTTAATATTGAAGAAGGGCTAAAGATTGGACGAAAACTACTACTAGATGTTGCGGAGCTAGGCTTGCCAACAGCGACTGAAGCGTTGGACCCTATTTCTCCCCAGTATTTACACGACCTTATTTCTTGGTCTGCTATTGGCGCGAGAACAACAGAGTCTCAAACACACCGAGAAATGGCTAGTGGCTTATCCTGTGCAGTGGGTTTTAAAAACGGTACAGATGGTAGCCTAACAGTTGCCATGAATGCCTTACAATCAGTATCTAGCTCACACCATTTTCTAGGTATTAATGGTGACGGCCAAGTAGCCGTTATTCGAACTAAAGGTAATCCGTATGGTCATGTAGTATTGCGTGGTGGTGGCGGCAAGCCTAATTATGATTCGGTTAATATTGCTTTATGCGAGCAAGAATTACGCAATGGCAATATGGCGGAAAACATCATGGTGGATTGTAGCCATGAAAACTCGAATAAGAACCATGAGTTACAACCCTTAGTATTGGATAACATTACTAACCAAATTATTGATGGTAACCAATCCATTATTGGACTGATGATCGAAAGTAATATTGGTGCAGGTAATCAAAAAATTAATGAAGACCGCTCAAAGATGGAATACGGCGTATCTATTACTGATAAATGTATTGATTGGGAAACAACAGAAAACACCTTGCTGTCTATTCACGAAAAACTAAAAGGTATTTTACCGAATCGATAGATAAACTGACGACATAAAAAAACACCTCTTCAGAGGTGTTTTTTTATGTATATCTTTCTAACAACAATTTAAGCTGTCGCCAAACTTTCCTTTAAATAAGTGGTTAACTCGGTATAGCCACCCACATAGTGATTTCCATGAAATATCTGTGGTACCGTTTCCACTGGCTTGCCGATCGTTTTTTCAAGATCCGCTTTAGTAATTCCTTCTTTATTAATATCTACCCATCTCATTTCTAATGAATGACTTTGCAATAACTGCTTTGCTCTAACGCAGTAACCGCAGCTTGCCCGACCAAAAATAGTAAAACGTGACATGATAATTTCCCGTAAAGTAAATGATGTAGTTAGTATCTACTATGATTCAACGATAAGGAAATTAATTAAAAGCATAGCTGCAATATAAAAATTTAATGGAATTTAATAGTAAGCATTGGAAGTGTCGCTATGATCTGTCATATCACGAACCCCCTGTATCTCTGGAATTTTTTCTATTAATGTTTTTTCGACCCCTTCTTTTAAAGTAAGATCAACGGCACTACACCCTTGACAACCACCACCAAATTTAAGAACTGCGAAACCGTCATCAGTATATTCCTGAAGCTCAACCTGCCCACCATGAGAAGCTAAACCAGGATTGATATCGTTAAAAAGCACATAGTTGATGCGATCTTCTATAGGGCTATCATCGCTAACTTGGGGCATTTTAGAGTTCGGAGCACGTATCGTTAATTGCCCACCCATTTTATCGGCCGCATAGTCCACTTTAGCATCTTTCAGAAAGGGAATACTTCGCCCTTCGAAATAGGCAGTAAACTCCGGATATTGAACAATTTCATCCCCTTCTTGTTCTTCACCTGGGCGGCAATAAGCAATGCAGGTTTCCGCTTGAGGGGTCCCAGGATTAGATACAAACATACGTATTCCAATACCTTCAACGTCTTGCTTGCTCAGCAACTCTTGGAGATAAGCTTGTCCTGATTCGGTAATATCTACAATCATACTAATATCTTCTTAAATAATTCATAATGCAGCTATGTTGCCACGATTTGCTAATAGACTCTACCCCACAAAAAATAGGGTAATATTTTATAAAATGCATATAAACTAAGAATATGGGGTTAATACAAGACTTTTAAAGGAAGGCAAACGATGAATAATAATAAACAGCAACGCCCTAGCTTTTGGCAAATTGTAGTCAGTACACTAGGCGCAGCATTTGGTGTTCAAAATAGAAAAAATCAAGAACGAGATTTTACACAAGGTAGTATTTATACTTACATCACTGCAGGTATTATATTTACCGTATTATTTGTATTAACAATCTCACTGATTGTTAATATTGTTCTAAATAACACCTAAGAGTGACTTAATCAGCCCGCTGCCATAAATCAAGCGTATCAATATCAAAGGTCCGCAGTATTTTTTGCACTTCACCCTTAAGGCCACGACGTTCGGATCGATGCAAGTGGGTTAAAAACAATTGCTGGTGATCATAAACCAGTGCGTTTGTAGTGGACACTACGTCATTACCAGATTCTGAGAGCATAACAATCACAGACCGACGGTCTAACTTATCATGCTCTCTAGTGACATATCCATTGACACATAATTTATCGACTAATCTTGTGACGGCTGAGCGATCCAAGCCTATTTCGTGAGCGATTTGTGCTGGAGTATTAATGGGTAGATGATGTAGTACATTTAGCACTTGCCACTGGGAAAACGTTAAATCGTGCTGTTTAAGCATCTGATTTAAGCTTTCATTTAGAGAATGACTCAAGCGGGTTAACCAAAATGCAAAGCTGTTATGCAAATGGAACCCTGAAGTGCTTTTTTGCGATGCTAACGTTTTTTTGGCTAGATCATTAGGCATATATCAATAGATCGTCTTATTGATTGAGATCGAAAAGCGTAACCATAAAGGATAATGCCTAACTTTTAATCACTGGAGGCTGACCCAAAACACACAAGCAGTGACAAAAACCACTATTAAGACAACTGCCGACACAGCATCAGCTAAGCTATCCCCTTCTTCTTGAATATCAATGCGTTCATTCATAATGGAGCCCCTATTTATTTTTATTATGGCGTGTTCAACTACGAAACTTATGCTCTAAACACTATTTGTTTTAATTAACTGCTATTTATTCAATCCTATGTATTGGAACAAAGAAACGAGCGTATTTCAAGATAATAATGCTGACAACTATTACTTAGATTTCTGCAAGAAACGCTTGTGCTGATTGTTTTTGCTCATCGCTACCTTCATCGATAACTTCTTGAAGAATCTCTTTTGCTCCTTCGATATCACCCATGTCCGCGTAAGCGCGAGCCAGATCTAGCTTAGTTTCAACCTCATCAGAGTCATCGATAAAATCTAAGTCATCATCACTGAGTAAATCAGCATTGTCATTTTGTTCTGGTTCTGGTTCTGGTTCTGGTTCTGGTTCTGGTTCTGGTTCTGGTTCTGCAATATCCTCATCTAGTAACGCAGTCATCTCATCAATTTCTTTATCTAGAGAGGCGATATCTATTTCATCGGGAGGCACATCCAAATCAAATGCAGCTGAATCAGGACCAGGGCTCACGCTTTCCACAGGCGTTGCCTCTAATTCCTCGATATCGTCTAGATCAAGATCTAGGCTGAATTCTGGCTCTGGCTCTGGCTCTGGCTCTGGCTCTGGCTCTGGCTCTGGCTCTGGCTCACCAGCATTATCTAACGCTTCTTCGTCAACATCAAAGAAATCAAAATCAAGATCACTATCCTGGTCATCCAATTCAGAATCTAGTTCAACTTCTGGTATTTGCTCTGATGGAGTGCTTACTTGCTCTTCTTTGTCCGACGCATCTTCACTCAATAAATCCAAGTCTAAGTCGAAATCAAGATCATCACTCGACCCTAAAACTTCATCAGTAGAAGAATCACTTTCTAATTCTTCCAGCTCTTCTAAACCATCTAATTCCTCTAAACCTAAATCTATATCTAACTCTTCAAGTTCATCTGGGCCAGATGTGCTAGGTTCCGGTAAGTCAGCATCACTATCAAAGTCAAAGTCCAGGTCATCAATATCCAACTCATCAAGTTCTTTATTGTTTTGCTGTTCACTCTCAGTTACAACTTGCTCTAGTTCTTCAGAAAAACTATCTAAAGACAACTCATCATTATCACTTGCCGTTTCTGACGAAGGCTCTTCACGATCAAACTCGGCAAAATCAAAGCTTTCTATACGGTTGTCGATCCTAGCATCTTCATCTGCTTCATCTAAATCAAACTCATCTATATCACCGACCAAGTTTTCCGACTCGGATAAATCTTCATCTAGAGAATACGCATCAACATCAAAATCTTCTGAGGCACCATCTATAGAATGACGTAATTGTTTGGCTTCCTCATTTGCACTCATGTTACCTAAAGGTAATAACTGCGCATATTGATCATCAAAAGCATCAGCGTTTTGTGTTTTGACATAAAGCTTTAGCAATGCGAGGCGCGCATCGGCATTATCAGGATTTTGCTGTATCTCCGTGTGTAGTAGTTCTTCTGCAGTCTCTGTTTGTCCTAAGCCAATATAAATTTCTGCTTCAGCAATCACATCGTCTGTTTTCGGTTGCACACCTTCGTCAGCTTCCAGTTCATCTAGATCATAAAGGTCATCATCAACTGCTGTGTCAAACTCACTATCATATTCTGAATCATACTCTGCAACATCATTATCCAACTCTAGGTCATCATACTCATTTTTCTTGCGAGAACGCATGAATAGTAATATGGCTAGTAATAAAGCCAGTAACCCCATTGCTATAAATTGAATTTGTGATTGAACAAATGCAATAACCCTTGATAAGAGAGATTCTTCGCTAGTGGCACTTTGCTCATCATCTACAGCTTCTGTAGTGGCTACATTAGCCGCTTGAGTGTCGTTTTTAGCAGTATTAGCAGGCTGTTGCTCAGAGGAAGACTCCCGATTCGTGGTTGCTTCCAAGGCATTAAGCTGGTCATTCGTAAGCGATACTAACCCTTCTAAAGTTTCTATTTGTTTTTCTAATTCAGCAATTCGAGTTTTTAAATTACTATTTTCTCGGGCTGATCGATCTAATTCTTCTTGAGCAATAGCAAGCTCATTTTGCAAAGACTCACCTGTTCCACTACTCCCAGAACCTTTCACCGAATTAGCAGAATCAACTTCATTAGCAGAACCCAAAGTGACACTGCCTTCGGCTTGTGTATTGCTTGGTTTGACGACTTGAGGGGCGTCAACAGCCGATAAAACAGGTTTTTGTGTT
Source organism: Candidatus Endobugula sp. (assembly GCA_020628895.1). Taxonomy (GTDB): domain Bacteria; phylum Pseudomonadota; class Gammaproteobacteria; order Pseudomonadales; family Cellvibrionaceae; genus Endobugula. The sequence goes on along the minus strand of JAHDEM010000012.1, from coordinate 25,343 downwards.
TGCTCTTGCCATGTTTGCGTTTGCTGTCTAACTGCGGCAACGGCTTGACTAAAGCTTGTACGTTGAATTTCGGATAATGTAGGTGCTCTTAGTACCTTCCCCTCGCGCAATAAGTTAATGTTATTGTCAATAAATGCATCAGGGTTAGCCTCTTGTAAAGCCAACATAGTTTGTTGGACACTAACCGAGCTGTTGGGTCGTAATTGTGAGGCAATACGCCACAAAGTATCACCTGATTTAACTTGTACACGATCCTTAGTAGTGTTGGTGTTTTCATTACTGTCTGCCACAGCGCTATCCGAAGTTGCTGCTGCTTGTTGCGGCTCGGGACGTACTGGTACTACATTAGAATCGGCCACCTCAGGCTGCGATGGCGTAGCTATCTGCTGCTGCGGTGGAGGCGTAGCTGAAGCCTTAGACTCCGTGCGAACAACTCTACGCACAACATTGTCTGTGGTTTCTTGAACCTGCTCGGTTAAGTCGCGCACCAATGCCTGATTGTCATCATTAGCAGGCTTAGCATTGGTTACTGTAGTAGATGGCGATTGCTCTCTAGGCGGTGGTGGCTGTATCTGAAAGGAGGACTTTCTTTCTTTAGCCTGCTGTGACAAGGTCTTTAAAAAAGAATCGGCAGCATCTTCTACAGAATTGAATTTAGATGATGATTGCGATGCCAGCTTACGATCAAAAATATCCTCACCATTGTCAGATTCTGTATCTATTCTATTAGATGGCTGGATAGGTTTACTCACTGCAGGAGCTGGTGTGTTAATTTCTTCAGGCACAGGAATGTTCGATTCCTGAGATTGGATTGACTCGCTTACATTACTGGTAGTTTCTCGTGGCTCTAATGCTCGCGCTGGGAGATCAGATACTACTGGAGCAGCGATTTCAGTAGGTGCCGGCTCTATAGGAGCAGCTTCAACAATGGGGTCAGCTACAGCCTCAACGACAGGAGGTGCAATAACAGGTTCTGGGGTTGGATCACTTTCGAAAACGGGTAAATCGAGTAGAACGGTGTATTCTCTTAGTAAACGTCCACTCGGCCATTGAGAATCAAGCAAAAAATTTAAATACGGCTCTTGAACAGGCTTACTAGAAGTAACTTTAATATGCGGGTTAGTAGGATTACTGAGGTCAACCGAAAAAGATAAGTCAGACAAAAAGAAATCTCGATCCAACCCAATCCGTGCGAAATCTTCGCGAGAAGCCAGCTTAACTCTTATCTCCTCTGCCGATAAGTCTTGAACCTGTAATAGACCAATCTCTGCTGATAGAGGCTCGTTGTAAGATGACTTTAATGTAATTTCACCTAAACCTAAAGCAAAACTATACACCGAACTCAACAGAACAACAAAACCGACGATAACAGTGCTTAACTGGCGCAGATGCATGGATTTACCTTTATCATTGTGAATATTTTCACATTAGCAATAGTATTTTCTGTATTGGCAATGACTCTAATAACGTTAAAGGTTGTTGTATTTGAAGGCTCTACTGCTACTTCTGTAAAGTGCTTATATTCACGTATAACCTACGGATATTTGTGAAACATCTCCACAACCTCGAATAAACTTCCACTATCGTCGCTAAGTATTCATTATAAATAGCTTTTTTTCAACTCTTCAGCAATGAGAATTGTATTTAATGCGGCACCTTTTCTCACATTATCTGCCACAATCCACAGATTAATTCCTCTGCTGTGACTCATATCATTACGGATACGGCTAACAAAAATATCATTTTTACCCGAAGCAGTAGTTACTGGTGTCGCAAAGGTTTGCCCTTCCACATCGTCCAACACTTTGATTTCACTATGTTTTTCTAGCATCTCTCGGACTTGAGCTGCATGAATTGGATCACCTGTTTCTATAGTAACCGCCATACTATCAGCATAAAATACCGGAACTTGGATACAAGTCACATTCGTCTGCATCTGAGCATCGGCAATAATCGAATTTGTCTGTTCTACAATGCGTAATTCGGAGTCAGAGTGACCATCTCCATTAATAGAGCCAACACTGGGCAAGACGTTAAACGCAATCTGTTCGTTGTAGAACTTAGGAGAAGCCCCTTGACCATTCAGCAAACTGGCTGTTTGAGTCGCCAATTCATTAATGGCTTTTTTTCCATGCCGAGAAACGGAGTCATAAGCGGTTACATTCACTCGCTGTATACCCACCGCATCATAAATAGGCTTTAAGACTGTCCACAATGTAACGACTGAACTGTCCGGATTAACAACCAAGGATGGTTTTTCCATTTCAACAAGCGCATGACCATTCACACTAGGAATAATCAACGGTGCTTTATTGTCAGTGGAAAATGCCTGGCTATTATCGATAACTAAACAACCCGCTTCCTGCGCTTTAGGCACATACTTAAGAGAAACTGCATCCGTCGCGACAAAAATAGCCATATGGACTTGAGAAAAGTCAAAGTCATCAACCACATTCACCATCACAGGCTGGCTGCGAAACATAAGACTGGTTCCCGCTGTCCGCTCACTGGCTAATAAATAGAGTTGATCTACTGGAAAGGTACTCTTTTCCAATAACTCAACAACGACCTCACCTACCGCACCTGTTGCACCAATAATGGCTAAATTAACTGTATCCACGGACACCTCTTCAAATAATCCTGTTGATTTATGTTGTCGTACTTTAATACTGTCTCGACTATCTGTTGTTACAAATAGCCAAGACTCACCAATACGTTAAGTGTAGCGTGTATTATTGTGTTGACTGTCGTTTCAGTATAATTTGTAACATTCTACGTAAAGGCTCTGCAGCTCCCCATAGCAACTGGTCACCTACCGTAAAGGCACTCAAATACTCTGGGCCCATATGCATTTTGCGTAAACGCCCTACAGGAACCGTTAATGTGCCTGTTACTGCTGTTGGTGTCAGATCTGCCAATGTTTCTTCTTTATGGTTTGGAATCACTTTTACCCAGTCATTCGCATTAGCAATAAGCGACTCAATTTCTTCCATAGGCAAATCGCTTTTAAGCTTAATAGTCAGTGCCTGACTATGGCATCGCATCGCACCGACACGAACACAAACACCATCTACTGGTATATGAGGAATCAAGTCTTGATTATCGTTCTCGTATGAGCCACGTATTATTTTATTGGTTTCGGCATCGGCCTTCCATTCTTCACGGCTTTGACCACTGTCTAATTCGCTATCAATATAAGGTAATACGCTACCCGCTAATGGGACACCAAAGTTTTCTTGAGGCAAGCTGCCATCACGCATTTTATCAGCGATTTTTTTATCAATATCCAATATCGCAGAAGCTGGATCATTCAGCTCATCAGCAACCGTATCTCTTAATGCACCCATTTGAGTAATAAGCTCACGCATATGACGTGCACCACCACCACTTGCGGCTTGATATGTCATCGCTGAGATCCACTCAACATGCCCAGCATTTATCAATCCACCAATTGCCATTAACATTAAGCTAACCGTACAGTTGCCACCAATAAAACTCTTAACACCATCATCCAGTGCTTTATCGATCACTCCTAAATTAACCGGATCCAGAATAATCACAGCATCGTCATTCATTCGTAAAGAAGACGCTGCATCAATCCAATAGCCATTCCACCCGCTTTCACGTAGGGGTGTAAATACGGCTTTAGTATAATCTCCGCCTTGGCAGGAGATAATCGCATCCATCTGTGCCAGTTCGTTAATATCATTAGCATCCTTTAATGTGGGTATGGTTTTACCTATAGCTGGACCTTGCCCACCGACATTGGATGTCGTAAAAAACACAGGATCAATATTAGTGAAATCATTTTCTTCTATCATTCGACCCATCAGTACTGAGCCGACCATACCACGCCAACCGATAAAACCTACTTTCATTTGAACTATCTCGCTTACAATATTAAACACTCTTGAAGTTGGTCGTTGAAGACAACTAAACAGCTTCAAGAACAAACCAATGGACAAACCATTGAGTAAAAGGCTGCGTAGTTTACCTCAGAATGTAACGATAAAGAACTCAATCCCTTAAAAATCAACGTTATAGGAATAAAAAAATAGCATTATGGTAGAATGTTCACAAATACAGCACATGAATATGAATGAATACCAATGAGTCCATAACTAATGCGCTATCTTTATTGACCAATAATTCACGAAACAATGCGCAAGCCTTTACCTAACCTTAGCTTTATTATCTTATTTTGTTTACTTTTTCCTTTGAGCCTTTTGCCACTGCACTGGTCACAAGCTCTCGGGAAAAAACTCGGTGTTTTTTTGATCAAAAAAAACAAAAAAAGAGCGCATATCGCGAGATGCAATATCAAAACTGCCTTTCCGGAAATGACAATCAACGAACAGGAAGAGTTACTAGTTAAAACAGCTGAAGAATCAGGAAAGTGGTTAGCGGAATCGGTTTATGTATGGTTTAGAAATCCTAATTACTTGGTCAACAAAGTCAGTGTTAGCAATCCTGAATTACTCGCCGCTGCACATAAAAAAGGCCGTGGTGTAGTCGTTATTTTACCGCACTTTGGTAATTGGGAGCTGTTGAACTTTTATGTCCCTCAAAACTATCCTTTTGGGGCGATGTATAAACCGGTTAAATCTCCACTATTTGAGAAAATAATTTTTCGCGCTCGCAGCCGTGTTGGCTCATCTATGTTCCCCACCGATAGTCGTGGTGTTAGACAGGCACTGAAGGCGTTAAGAAAAAACCATGTTGTCGCGATTTTGTCGGATCATCTGCCTTCTCACCAAGCCGCTGTTTACGCGCCTTTTTTTAAACAGCCGGTACTAACAGGAAAACTGACCCAGGCTTTAGCGAATAGTAATAACTCGCCTGTGCTGCTTGCCAACATCTTGCGAAAGCCAAAAGGCTTAGGGTTTGAAATTACATTTAATGAGGTCAACGGGATACATAACAATGATCCATTACATGCCGCTACAGCATTAAATGAAGCTATTGAAAAAAGTATTCTTGTTGCCCCAGAGCAATACCAGTGGGTATACAGACGGTTTGCACATCCTCCTGAGGGAGCAAAAGATGTTTACCGGATAAAAGAAGACGAATAGTCACTACTATTCAGCTATCGCCAGAGAAATAGCTGAATAGATTTATTTAGCGACATAAAACGACACTATGAAAGCAACGCTTTAACCACAGCATCGCCCATTTCGGAAGTACTAACTTTTGTCATGCCTGCGGAGTCAATATCCGCCGTGCGTAGCCCCTGATCAAGCACATCACCTACAGCTTTTGCTATCGCATCTGCCGCTTCAGACATACCAAGAGAATAACGCAGCAACATTTCTAAGGATAAAATCGTTGCTAATGGGTTAGCAATTCCTTGACCCGCAATATCAGGAGCAGAACCATGAACGGGCTCATACATGCCTAATCCGTCAGCGTTTAACGACGCCGACGGCAGCATGCCAATCGAACCTGTTAGCATGGCAGCACAGTCAGACAAAATATCACCAAATAGATTACCTGTAACAATCACATCAAACTGTTTCGGGGCACGCACTAATTGCATAGCAGCGTTATCAACATACATATGCGATAGCTCAACATCAGGGTAATCCGGAGCAATACTTTCCATGACTTCGCGCCATAAACCAGAGACTTCTAGTACATTGGCTTTTTCGACAGAACATAAACGTTTACCGCGTTTTTGTGCAATTTCGAAAGCATTACGTCCGATACGTTCAATTTCGCTTTCACTGTAAACCAGTGTGTTATATCCCTGCCGTTCACCATTATCTAATACTCGAACACCACGAGGTTCACCGAAATAAATTCCCCCGGTTAATTCACGCACAATCAAAATATCTAAACCTTCAACCAATTCTTTTTTCAAAGAAGAAGCATCAGCTAACTGCGGATATAAAATAGCCGGACGCAAATTGGAAAACAGGTCTAACTCTGCACGAATTTTAAGCAAGCCTTTTTCAGGTCGTATTGCACGATCTAATGTATCCCACTTAGGACCACCTACCGCGCCTAATAAAATACCATCGCTAGCTTTTGCTTTGGCAATTGTCTCATCGGTTAGTGGAAGCCCATGTGCATCGATAGAACAACCTCCCATCAGTCCTTTTTCATAACTAACACCTAAATTCATTTTATCGTTAAGTGCATCAAGCACTTTTACTGCTTCATCAACAATTTCCGAACCGATTCCATCACCTGGAAGCAACAATATATTTTTTGACATTTTTTTAACCTTTTTTATAAAGTTTACAGGCAACAGAAAAACAGCTTACAGCAAAAACTTGCCACAAAAAAAATTCTTAGCCTAAACTAATCTGTTATCTGTTATCTGTTATCTGTTATCTGTTATCTGTTATCTGTTATCTAATAGCATTAAACAACCAAGGTGATTGCTCTTTTAGTTTTTTCTCGTAAGCATGAATAGCATCGGCATCTTCCAATGTAAGACCAATATCATCCAAACCATTTAACAAACAGTGGCGACGAAATTCATCTAATTCAAACGCAAATACTTCACCTGTAGGGGTAATAACCTGACATTTTTCCAAGTCTACGGTGAGCTCATAGCCTTCAACTGCATACATTTCTTCAAAAAGCTGGTCTACAATTTTCTCATCCAAAATAACGGGTAACAAACCATTTTTAAACGAGTTATTGTAAAAAATATCCGCATAGCTCGGTGCGATAATTGCGCGAAAACCATAGTCTTCTAATGCCCAAGGTGCGTGTTCACGGCTTGACCCACAACCAAAATTTTCTCGTGTTAGCAAGATACTTGCACCTTTGTAACGCTCAAAATTTAAAGGGAAATCTTTATTGAGTGGTCTCCCTTCACAAGATTGGTCAGGTAAACCTTGATCAAGGTAACGCAATTCATCGAAACAATTTTTACCAAAACCACTGCGTTTAATCGACTTTAAAAATTGTTTTGGGATAATCATATCCGTATCAACATTGGCACGATCCATGGGACCCGCAACGCCTGTATGTGTAGTAAATGCTTTCATTACTTTTCTCTAATGTTATATCTCATTAATAGACATTCTTTTTTATGCACTCATCCATAATTAACTGATGATAAATGCTTTTTTAGAATTCTCTTACGTCAACAAAATGTCCTGCTATTGCCGCTGCCGCTGCCATTTCTGGGCTGACTAAATGTGTACGCCCGCCGTACCCTTGACGGCCCTCAAAGTTCCGATTAGACGTCGATGCACAGTGCTCTCCCTCGCCCAATTTATCGGCATTCATAGCTAAGCACATGGAACACCCGGGCTCACGCCATTGGATTCCTGCCGCGGTAAAAATTTCATCTAGCCCTTCAGCTTCTGCCTGAGCTTTAACTAAGCCAGAACCAGGAACAACGATCGCTTCTTTAACACTATTGGCTTTTTGACGACCTTTAACGACTGCTGCTGCCGCTCGCATATCTTCTATTCTTGAGTTAGTACAGGAACCAATAAATACGCGATCAACATGAATATCGGTAATTTTTTGACCCGCTGATAAGCCCATATATTCTAAAGCGCGTTCCATACCTGTTTTCTTTACTGGGTCGCTTTCTTCCTCTGGATTAGGCACGGCATCTAAAACCGATACCACCATTTCGGGGGAAGTCCCCCAACTGACTTGCGGCAATATTTGAGCACCATCAATTTCAACGACTTTATCGAAATGCGCTCCCTCATCGCTGACTAAATCACGCCATACATCGACAGCAGCATCCCAATCATCACCTTTAGGCGCAAAATCACGGTTTTTAACATACTCAATAGTGGTATCATCTACCGCTACCATACCCGCTCTTGCACCGGCTTCAATCGCCATGTTGCAGACCGTCATACGCCCTTCCATAGACATATCGCGGAATACCTGACCACCAAATTCGATCGCACAACCGTTACCTCCTGCGGTACCAATCTTGGCTATAATGGCTAACACAACATCTTTTGGTGTTACGCCTTTGCCCAATTTGCCATCCACTTTAACTAACATATTGTTCATCTTTTTAGCGACTAAACATTGTGTGGCTAACACATGCTCTACTTCACTGGTACCAATACCATGGGCTAATGCACCCAAAGCACCATTGGTTGCCGTATGGGAATCGCCACAAACCACTGTCATGCCCGGTAAACAAGCACCGGACTCTGGACCCACAACATGGACAATACCTTGACGATTATCATTGATTTTAAATTCGGTAATACCAAAACTATCGCAGTTATCATCTAGTGTTTGTACCTGGATTTTAGATACTGGATCCGCAATCCCATCCACACCCGAAGCGCGTTCGGTAACGGTAGTAGGCACGTTATGATCCGGCGTAGCCAAAACGCTATCCACTCGCCACGGTTTTCTGTTGGCTAAACGAAGCCCCTCGAAAGCTTGCGGGCTTGTCACCTCGTGAACAATATGGCGGTCGATATAAATAAGGGCCGATCCATCATCTCTTTGTTTAACTAGATGGGCATCCCATAATTTGTCATATAATGTTTTTGCTGTCATTTTGGTATCTCTTTGTTTTTGCTACGTTGTGCTTGTCTCACACTATTTGCGTTATTGCTACTGACATTATGTTAATTATCAATTGTTACTCGTTGCCTATATCACCTTGTGGTTGATACTGGGCCTCGGGCCAGTAATCGTTAATTTCTTTTGCTTGCTGTTGCGCTGTAAATCGTTCCCAGACTATGCCATTAACATCTTTTTCTTCAATAAAATCAGTAGCTTGATCGTCTTCCCATCCTAAGTGCCGCAATTGCCCTGAATGACGGTCAGTGTCCTGTCGAATAGAGAAATTTAAGCTATCGGTACGCCATAGTGCATATTCATTTTCAACAAACGAACAAGGCTTGCAGCCCAAACGAGCACTGTAGTCTTCAATAGAGGCCGCAATATTATCAGTGGCGATGGAAATATGTAATCTACTCATCTCAAATTCCTCCTAAAGTTATAATCCATAACCAATTAAGATAGTCTACGCCACTTATTACCATAAAACCAATTCATAGAATTCATATTTTGCATTCCCACTAGGAATGAATATAATTAGACAATGGATACTCAATTACTACGCGCATTTATTAGAGTCACAGAAAAACAATCCTTCTCTGCTGCCGCACAGGAACTCGGCTTAACTCAATCGGCAATGAGTAAACGCATTGCTTTATTGGAACAACAATTATCGCAGCCATTATTTGACCGTATTGGGCGCAAAGTATTGTTAACAGAAGCAGGGAGTATCTTGTTACCCCATGCAAAAAATATTGTTCGTTCAATCGAAGAAACCGAGCAATTAATGCAACAACAGGAAAAAGAGATTAGTGGCGAACTTAAATTGGCCACAAGCCATCACATTGGTATACATCGATTACCTTCCATATTAAAAGACTATCGCCAACAATATCCTAATGTGCATCTTCAGCTACATTTTATCGATTCTGAACAAGCTATTGAAAGTATTACATCTGGAGACTTTGATTTAGCGGTAATTACCTTACCGGAAAGTAAAGATGAAGACGGCAGCAGCGATATCCAGTATCACTTGTTGTGGGAGGATCCTATGCAAATTGTCGTTAATCCACAACATCCATTGCATAGCAAAAAACGAGTTAAGGTCAGTGACCTATCATCATACCCAGCCATACTGCCAGACATCAATACACGTACGACTAGTTTGGTCAAAAAACTATTTGCTGAACAACAATATGAACTTAACATCACAATGACAACGAATCATCTGGATGCCATTAAAATGATGGTCGCTGTTGGTTTGGGTTGGAGTGCTCTCCCAGCCAGCTTAATTGATAAAACATTACATACATTGTCGTTAACAGGAACTTCCCTAACTAGAGAATTAGGTTGCATTCACCTTCGCAACAGAACATTGTCGAATGCTTCTAGAGCAATGTTGAATCTATTAAACCAATCAAATCGCAGAGGAACGGCTTAAGTGGATTGCCATATGTCTCGGTTATTGTTGATATACATGGTCTTTTTACCTTGATAACCACGAAATAGCGCTTCGTGAGATAACTTAGAAAAAGTGTCTTCTCTATGTGCGTATTTTTCTATCCATTGAATCAACATCTCTAAATTAGCATCTTGAGCTTCTTTTGATGCATATTTATGAGGCTCCCAAGGGCGATTTTTTGCATTCGCAATGCATTCATCGATAGGCAAATTAAGAAATATTATTTCATCCGATTGAGGCAAAACAAGCTCCAACAAATCCGAGTAACACCCCTCTATAACCCATCCCTGATTCTGATGCAAAAATACATCGATCTCTTGTTTTGATTCGCTAATAGATTTCCTCTTAGGAGGCATTTCAGGCAACCATGCAATAGTATCCAAATCCAGGTGAGCAACCATTTCTTTTTTTGCAAGCGCCTTCGCAAGCGTTGATTTCCCCGAACTGGAGTTCCCAAAAATAACAATTTTTTTAATAGTGTTCTCCTACCAATATCACGATAGTTACCCGTACTAGAGCAGCTGTATATACCTGCTATCGATTAACCGTTGCCAATACCTCGAGCCATTAACACTGCCAGCAAGGGAATAATGAGTAATAAGATAAGTTCAAGGCGCTTAATCGTTAGAATATGATTAGGAACAAGAATGACTGGCAAATCGGATCGCCTATTTTTAAGTAAAAATATTGTGGGGATAATCGACATAATACCCACAAATAAAAACAGACCCAATTTAATATGAAAAATCGTATTATAAGTGTAAAACTCTTTGGATTTTCCTACATACAACCATAGTAGCAAACCAGCAATTAATGTTAATACAGCACCGATGCCATATAGCCCATCAATAGTAGCCAATTTTTTTACTACCCTATTTTCCAATTCTTTAGCGATCAATACGTTTTCAGCGACCAGCATCGATGAAAGTATAATAATACCGATAAAATGGAAATACCTAACAATTATTTCATCCATTTTAAATACCTCATTTAATTATTGATACTCAGTAATAGTGCATCAGTACCTTGCAATGAAACCTTCTCTCAGACTGCTTGCAAAATATAAGATAGTTATGAAATATTTCTTGGTTATAAAATAGAAAACAACATCACGGTGTTAGATTTATGCATACCGAATGATTAATCTGGTCTTGCCGTTTTTATTTTTTCGATATGCATTATTGATTAAACTAATACTTCAAACCAATGAGATGACAAATATTACTACCACTGGTCCAGCGAGTTGCAGGATCTTTATCCGCTTGTATAACCACATTCGTTCCTGATGCACGTGCAGCCAACGCAGCCGATAAAGCTCTATCTATTCCAGGATCCGTTTCTCTCATATAAACTCCTGAGGTACAAGTCAGGTTTTGACCATTAGAGTTAACAACCGTGAATATAGCAGCACATCGCCGTTGCTTAAGCTGTTATAAGTGAACACTTGGTCTATCTTAACAACATAGTCATTCTCTACATCTAATGCATTTGCTGTTTGGAATTGGGTAAAAAACAATAACATCAAAACTGATAAAATACCTTTAACCTTTTTCATATAAATTTCCTTTTGACTGCCATAAATAATGGTTTAAGTAGCTTACATTCATTTATTCTAAATGCAATGCTTAACGTTATAGATATATGAGCTAACAAGCTCCATGCTCTTCAAAGTATTTTACTAATACAAGCATTGCATTATTTTTTTCATATTGCTGCGAGTGTTGTTCCATATAATTGATGATCACAGGGATATCAAACAGATCTTTGGGATCCTTACAATATATAGGCTGTAAGTAATTCGTTTGCTCGCCAAGGGTTGCTACTAAGTCGAGAGCCCCTCCCACATAGGCATTCATTACCGGAGACTGACTACACTCAACTGGTAATGTATTGCAGATATTTGAAAATTCCTCCATGGTTAGCGCGGAAGCCTTAGACATAGACAACAATACTGACAAGAAAGAAGTGGTAAAGAGAAATTTATAACGATTCATAGCATATCCCATTGAAAAAATTACCGTAAAACGATAATATATTCATGTTTTACAGCAACATCAAGGGGAATAATCGATGAAACACACACTATCTCTATTAATATCATGGGGATGTACGTTAGTTCTGTATGTTACCCCTCTCGTTGCTTTATACTTTTTGCTGAATATCGATTTGTTCTATAACCTAGCAAAAAACAATCTGCATTTAGCCATTCAATGGTCAACCGTCTCGCAAATACAGTTATATAGCCTGTGGTTTTTTACCGTATTGAGTCTTGCGGTAAGTTTAATGGGTATCTACTTTTTACGCCGAGCTTTTACACACTTTTCTAAAGGCGAGTTTTTTACCATTAGCAATAGCCGTGATTTACGAAAGTTTTCCATATTTCTATTAATTCAGGCTGTCATCTCACCACTGCATTTTACAATTTCGAGTCTGTTATTATCGATAAATCACCCTGCTGGCGAAAAAATACTGGCAATCTCTTTTGGAAGCAATGAAATCAAAATTATAATATTAGCGATTATTTTTTGGGTCATTAGTGACTTATTAGTCAAGGCAAATATATTAGAAAATGAAAATAAACAATTTATTTAGGAGAGGTTAATGCCAATTATAATTAACCTAGATATTATCATGGCTAAACGCAAAGTCCGGGGTAAAGAACTTGCATCTCAAATAGGTATCACCGAACAAAACCTCTCCTTATTGAGGAATGGAAAAGTAAAAGGGGTACGCTTCTCAACACTAGAACAAATTTGCCAAGCTTTAGAATGTCAGCCCGGAGATATTCTCGAATATATTAACGACGAATAACACACATCCCCTATTAAATTTTGAAACGTTTAACAGGGCAAGCTTTGACTTATTCTAAACACATGTCCATCGGGATGACGAATATGCAATTCCCTCACACCCCAAGGCATATCTTCTGGTTCACACATGATCTCTATCCCTTGTTCGATACACTGGGAATAAATGGTATCGACATCATCCACCCATATTGATAACCATACCCCTTTATCAGCAGTCTCACCCTGTTCTTCGTGGAAGGTGGCTGTGTTTTGCCCTCTTCCTCGGCCGCCCTGCCCATTTAAACAAATAAAGATTTCACTGTGACCTGAGGCGACACAACCAAAGCTAACAGGCTCTCCCCAATCCCAGCTTTTGGTCCAACCAATGCTCTGGAACCAGTGAATGGTCTGATTAAAATCGGAGACGTTTAAAATTGGGGTAATACCTTTCGCTTCCATTAGAGAATCTCCTATTGTAGTTACTTATGTTCATATAGACGCTTAGTTTAACACCGGATAAATACTTCATACGATACTACCGAGAATAGGCTTATATTCTACAAGGATGATGGCAGTATTAAATTCTGATTCTACATTCACAATAAGATTCAACCATCAGTAATTAAGTATAAATATCTCTTTTATTCCGCTCATTTTGGGACTTTATGCTAGTCTTAAAGCAATAATCATAATTTGAGAGAAATACGCAACGATGAGTAATCAATTCTCCTATGGTGATATTATTTATCACGATATTGTGCCGATAAACCTTGATACTATGGGTACAGACGCTATTCAAGCCAACTCTTGGATAAATATGGCTGAAACCGTACAAAAAATTCCTGTGCATTTATCCGAATTTAAACATGTTTGTCGTTTTATGCCGATTGTATTTTCTCCAGTAGGTAAACCCATACCGATTGCTATTACCGGTTTAACGCCAGGAAAAAATCCATTTATTATTAATGGCCAGTGGAAAAGAAACACTTATATTCCCGCTGCCATTCGTCAATACCCCTTTTTATTGGCGCAGACCGATGAAGATAACAAACGAGTGGTCTATGTAGATCAATCAATGCTTAACAAAGAGCATGAAAACCGATTATTTCGTGATGATGGAACAAAAACTCCTTTCTTTGAAAATGCTATAGAGCAGTGCACCGTTTATGATCAACACGTACATAAAACACACAGCGTAATAGATGTCATTGATGAGATCGGATTATTTACAGAAACTCAAATGGATATCGAAACGCCTGATGGTACCCACAAACGAACCGGAAGCTTTAAAGTCATCGATGTTAAAAAGTATGCGGCTCTTTCTGATGAGCAAATTTTATTGTTACATCAGTCGCAGGCATTGTGGGCTATCCACGCACATATTATTTCTATGGATAATCTTCCCTCTATTGCGCAAACACTACAGTAATTAGCATTGCATCAATACTTAATATTTATGCCTCCAATATAAAATTCTGTCATGGCCACGATAAGCTTTAAAGCGTATCGTGGCTGTAGGCAATGCGGTATCGTTATTATCATTACCGTCCTGATTCCAGTCAAAACGCAGCCAATCAATAGAAGTTAAATCTACATCCATGACAAAACTATCTACAGTAATGGCCGTTCCTGGAGCAGAAAAAGACAAGCTTGCATCACCACTAGAGAAGCCGATATGACTTGCGGTTAATGCTGCAAATTGTGCCGTTGAGGTTCCCCCTAACAAATTAACAGAGAGGTCAGCCGTTGAAGTAATTGGATTACTATTAAAAGCCACTATGGATCGAGGAATTAACGTACAGTTGTCATAAACATTTTGAACAAATTGTTGGCCATTCCAGTACTCTGTTAAAAACAATGCGGGCAAATTCGCTGTTTCGGGACCATATGCATCAGGCAATGTGAGCCGCCCATAATAAAAGTTTGCACTGCCTATCTCTACCGCATTGCAATTGCCCGCCACTGAGCAATCGTCATTGGTTGAGGCATTAACATTTGCATTATTGACGGGTCTATCATCGATATCATCGACATTAGTACTCAATACTAAGCCTGTTAATGGTGCCTCTCTATTACTACCTCGAGCAAAGACAGCACTATTATCAGAGACTACGTAATCACCACCACTCCATGTCGCACTGGCAACTGATAACCTGCTACCAAGATCACTGCCATTATTAGCTAACTCAGCAAAATGCTGAACCGTTCCGATGGGATAACCTAAACCGCTATCGTAATTACTTAAAGTATTACCCTCGCCATCAATAGCACTTAACGTATAAGCTACCGTTAAATCCGGCTGCGATAAATAAGTAAAATTACTACATGCATTGACAACACTTTCACTGCTGATAAAAAAACTGTCCGGATAAAATCGCCCAACCGTTCCACTGGGGGAGCTTGTGATATTACCTGTGCCTAAATAATCTGCATCTGCCACAGAGGCTGCTAACGTAATACTACCTACGTTATTCCAAGATAATGAAGCGTTTTGGAAAAGGCTACCCGTTTTAGTAAAATTTGATCCATTGGACAAAGCACCTACATCTCCGCCGATTGGAAAAACTAACGACGCAAGAGTGACGGTGACAGATTCTGGTGTGGTTTCATTACCAAAATTTGGAGTGACATCTCCTTGATTATTTAATGCTTGTACTTCGACCGTAAAATTTTCCCCTGAGGCAATAAAACCATTTCCCGCATCTGTCGTTTGCGGATTATCCGTAATCGAAATAGAGAAATCGGTGGGTTGTACAACAAAATGATTCGATTGGCCAGACATGCTAGCCGCACTGTCGGTAACCGTAATACTAATTTCTCCCACATCATTATATTGTGTGTTAACCGTAGCCTGACCATTCACAAAATTTACCGTACCAGAGCCCTGTACAGATAAAGTGCCCGATACAGGATTATGATATTGATTACTTAAGGCAATGCTTTTATTTCCAGCATAAGTTTCGATAATGCCACACACACCATTATTGGGATTAATGCCATAAGCAGCAATAGCAATAGAAAAAGATGATCCTGATTGCTGAGTGAGTACAGGGTCATTGATGGGCGTCACTGGTGGATTGGATAAGGTATTGGCTGTCACACTAAAACCGGTTGCGGAGAAAAATATATCCCCTTCGGCATCGTTATCTCTTATGTCGTTCTCATAAGCGTCAATATTAATCGTACTAACACCATTGTCATAATACAGCGCAAAACTGGCAATACCATTATCGGATTCATTGAAAGTATAAGTCGCTAAACCATCATCAGCCGTGCTATCAACTAAGCTACCATTACCAGTAACCAAAGACCAAGTCCCTTTACTGGACTGGGTATCTAATACAATAGTACCGTTGTAGCTAGTGAATGTGCTGCTATCACTATTATGTGCCGTCACCGAAATAGATTCACTCAAGCAATAAGTCGCAGAATTATCGTGGCTAATAGAAAAGTAATCCGGCTCGCTATTGCCACCACAGGGGTGGGTATCGTTCATCACCTCAGATACTTGTGTGTTTGACAAAGCATGTTGATAAATACGTAATTCGTCAATACGTCCATGGAAACGGTAATAGCTACTATTAACTGCTCCCCCTACTCTAAGCTCACTTCCTATCGAACGTGAAGAAGAAGGGCTACCTCTACGTTGAGAAAGGCTTTGTTCTACACCATCAACCCAGAGTTTGTTCGACGTAATTTTACTACTACTATTATTAAATTCCGCAACGATATGGTGCCAACCATTACTTAATGACGCTGAACTAATGCCATAAATATCGTTCCGCCATGTATTAAAACCAAAACTACCACTGCGAAACCACAGATCATAATAAGACCATCCGATCGGCATAGAAGAGTCTGTGCCATCCCAATACATCCAAAATGCCACCGTTGTTTTTGCATCACTAGAAGACGCAACAGGTAATCCTTCTAATGCAATGGAACCGGATGAGAAACTGGCATAATCACAAGTCCCCTCACCACCGCTTGGGCTGATCGCTGGATTATCGCTCGCTGGAGACGCGTTATACAGTAAACGTCCATGATGATCGTTACCACTGGAGTCGATAACTTCATCTTCTGTTCCATCCCAGCTTTCCTCTTCAAAACGCAATTCTACCAAAGGCTCAAGACTACAACTTCTGGTAGAACCATCCCAATCATTACCTGCCACTTGATTATCATAAATCGACTGCACTTGCGATGCGCTAATCACATGGTCGAAAATTAACACTTCATCCAACTGACCTTGGAAATACTCTAAAGAACCTCCAGTATCTTCAATACGTCCAAAGCTACTAAAAGAGCGTCCAACATCGCCAGTAGTTCCATTAACCGTCGCATTCAACGAGCCATTAACATACACTTTTAATTGGCCCGATGAAGTATCTCGAGTAAAGACAATATGCTGCCAATTACCATCGTTAATAGCGGATGAGGATTGTGCTTTATTACCGTTGCCTTTTGTAATACCAATACGACCTGATGCATCTAGCCAACCCCAAAAAATATCATCACCACCACCGGCTTCCTCAACACCGGTTATCCCTTCAGCACGCCACGATGTATTGTCACCTGTTTGTGTTGTTTTAACCCAGAAACTCAGTGAAGAGGTGGTATTTAGATAATTGTCGATACCAGTTACATCAAGATAATCATCCACACCATCAAAGGAAGCTGCGCCACAAATATGTCCGCCCTCAATGGTATTAGCGCCATTAACGGCAAAGCCACTGAGGTTACCTTGAATATCGATTATTTCCCCACTGCTACCATCCCAACTATCCTCATCAAAATGCCACTGTGCCACAGGTGAAGATGATGAATCTACTGACCAAGTCGCAATAAAACCATCGCGTGTAACAGAGTAATCAGACTCGTGCACGATATACATAGCACCGGAAGTTGCCGTTACACTGGCAGGTAATGATGAACCTGTATATGTAGCCAATAAAGTACCACTACTATTAGCTCCGTCATAAATACGCAGCTCATCGTAGCCATTTTCATATTCAAAATCGCTGAATGAGAGCGTGATCGTTGAAGCACCTGACGGCTGAATTAAAAAGCCACAATCTTCATAATTACTGTACCTTCCACCACTACCACCGGAATCATACAAAGTGCCACTACTTGCGTTAGAAGACGAATCACTACAAATAATATCTGCATGAGCATTGCCTATAAAGATAAAACAAATACCGGCAACAATAGATAAAAAATAATAACGAGTGAGCCCATACATTTTACAAGCTTGCTCCCACTTCGATACTATGCTGAGAGATAATGGGGTCTATACCACACTGGGCACGACTATCAATGGTGTAAAAACTATTGCTGATATCGTTTAATCCTAAATAGTTTGCACTATTACCATCATCGCACACGGAATTATCTTCGTAACGACAACTGCATACGACAGTAACAATGCAATTACGTAACCCATCAACATTTAAGGTATGAGAGATATTCATTGCCTCGCAACGGCCATCCACTAATTGTCTATCAGTATCAACAAAAAATAACTCATGTAATCCTGCCTGAGCACCACTTTCGGCAGCAAAGAATGTTTGCGTCGATATTGCATCGATAATATATGACGATGTACTTTGAGATACTTTTTTACTAATCACAATTGCCATACCGCCCAACACCACAATAATAAATAGTGCCATCGGTAATAAAAAACCAGATTGCTTTTTGGTTGATAAGAGTATATTTCTTCTAAGGGACATTACGCACCACAACGTTTTTTATAGACTCTAATCGATTGTTAGCATCGCTGAACAATATTGATAGCGTTATACGTATATTTCTATCTTCTATTGCCGAAGAAATGGTAAATGCTTGCGACAACGCAGAGACAGAATTAGAAAGAAGATCATAACTACCGGAAGTATCAATAATATCGTCATCAATTGACAATTGACGATATAAACGTAATTCATTACCGACTAAACAAAAAGCACTGGGAGACTCAACAATATAAAAGCGTTGATTAATAGAATTACGCAACCACTGTTTATCAGCCACTAATGTAATGGTATTAACCGTTGTCGAATCGATTGCAGCCAACGATCCAGGAAACAAACCATATAGCTCGGTATGACTATTGGCCGCTACCACCATATAATCTTCACTACCCCCATTATTAATAAAGGGAGATACTTCTATTGGTGTGATACTACCAATAGCAAAAGCCCCATTCACAACACTGGGAAGTGTATACAAATATAAACCACTGGCAACAATAGGCATAAACTCTAAACAGGTATTATCATTCGTTATACGCAAACTATAAGGCAATGCATTACGTAATCGACGAATCATATAATCCATAGATAATCGGCTTTCCGAGAGTAAATAATTTTTACTACTTACCGACGAAAAACTTTTAAAGGCGGTTATCACAAACTGTGTCCCGTAAGCAGCAATCACACCCAAAATAACCATAACCATAATCAACTCAATTAATGTAAAGCCGCTATTTATTTTTTGGGATTGATTAGGTAATGATAAATAGGAGCTCATGGCTTGCCTTTAATCCGTATTAAAAGTTAAACCGATAAACGGATAAAAAAACAGACTGCCCTTCAGGAGAAGTAACGGTTACTGTAATGCGTTTTGCGTGCTCGGCATCAATACCAAAATCTGCTCCAGCATATACCACTGTCATGCTACGTGTGTAACCAGACTGCGGAGCATCTTGATATTCGTGAAAATCATCAACATCATCAAGTGTATTAATATCAGTAAGCAATTCACCCGAGTCAAGTCCAATTCCCGCACACACAGTACCTGTACCACAAGCAGGAATACCACCTGTTGGTGTATTTTCATCATATTTTCTGGAGAGTGTCTCATCTAACTGAGATTGCGCCATACTGATCAGCTGACTGTGAATGAGGGGGTCTTGGATACGTACAACAGAGTGTTGGAAAACACTGCCTATAGCCACAACACTCACACCAACAACAACAATAAAGGCAACCAGCTCGATAAGAGTAAAGCCATTAATACAGCGATAACTTTTTAGATTAATAGGCATAACCAACACCACTAATCGTAATAATAGAGGAAAACTCTCCTTGCGTAAGTCCTAATGTATGACTATCCGTTTCACCTAATGTGTTAAAAGACAAAGTACCTGTGCCAGAAGTAATAGATACTGTACCTTTTAATGTTAGAGGGTAAGACTCATGCCCATTAGCAATACTGACATTATTGACTTGCACATCAACGCTATTAGCCGTAGCAAAAAACTGTACCGAAGAATTACCGTCTGTGCGAGCCATCGCAGTTTCTCTAGCAAAAACTAATGCAGCTATAACATCGCTTTTTGCGGTTTGTAGATCAATATCTGTAGGCGTAAAACGCACCGATGCTGTTACAGCAAGAATGCCTGTAATAACCATAACAGCGATTAACTCAATTAAGGTAAATCCTGTCTGTCTATATAAATATAAAAAGGACCGATGGCGATAACAACTGTGCACAAGCACCCTCTAAATAAAAAAATCGATGGATACATTAAGTATAGTAGAGGATTAAATCGGTGCTGAAGTGAAATGAGCGATAACAGCAAAGAATTAATTGCTGCAACCATCAGTACTACGCTAAAGACGGTTACAACAATTAAACTGGGGAATAGCTAATTGCTATTAGCCTATTAAGAAAAACTAGTTGGCTACACCATATGCCACAAACGTTGCGCTAATTGATCCTGTAGCATCACTACCAAAATAAACGGTACATGTAGATGCCGCACCTTCTGTACCAATATTATCGCTATCTATATCTGTACCTGTAGTGGCAGGCAAGAAATAATCGGAGTCTAGGCCACCATCAAGCAAACCACCGACATCATCACAAGTATCAACCGCGATTGGAGCAACACTGGTTAACCCTGCATCATTAGCAATATTTTGCGCATGATTTAAACTCGCTGCGCTAGCCAAGGCACCAGCAATACCTTCAACAGCTGCTTCTTTTGCTGCACCAGATAAATCCACAAATCTAGGGACTGCAGTTGCTGCTAACACACCTAAAATAACAATTACGGACATTAATTCAATTAATGTAAAACCTGCACTACGTGTACGCATGTGATACTCCACCATTCACTATAAAAAATTCGCAAAGTGTTTAAATAAACACCATTCTTATAATAACTATAGCGTTGACTGTTTATTGCGCCATGAAAAAATTAGACAGATATGGAATAGAAAGAGAACAAATATTAGGAAAATAATATAAATTTAATAGGCCTTAGGTAAAAACATAACATGCATGGATTTAATATCGAAGAAATTTAATAGAAAACACCGTATATGGTGTACTTAATAACTTACTGCTGAATACTAAACATTTCCCACATAGGTAAAAATATGCCTAAAGCAAGTACTACAACAAAGCCAGCCATAACAAGAATAAGCAGTGGTTCTATTTTTGAACTTA
Source organism: Candidatus Endobugula sp. (assembly GCA_020628895.1). Taxonomy (GTDB): domain Bacteria; phylum Pseudomonadota; class Gammaproteobacteria; order Pseudomonadales; family Cellvibrionaceae; genus Endobugula. The sequence continues at coordinate 4,127 of JAHDEM010000012.1, read as the reverse complement.
AGCTTTGCAAGTCGTAATCGAGTTCACGCTCATAGGATTCAGCCACTTCCATTAACAGACTGTCGACTTGCCCACTATTTTCGCCAATATTAATCATTTGTAAAATTAATGGAGAAAACATACCACTTTTACGATGTGTTCGATGCAAGCTATCGCCACGTTCAACCCCAGACTTGATTTTTTTAATCTTCTCAGCGAGAAAATCGTTATCAATAATCTCTGCACACAGACCGATAGCTTTATTCAATGGTAGACCTGCGGACAACATCAAGGAAAAAGAACGTACATAACGAGACATTGCCGCTTTATTCACTAACAAGCCAACAATAGGCGCTTTTAATTTACTTTTATGTAAAAAATAACGTCCTTCAGGTGTTTGTACCCAAAATATAAAACCGATAATAGTCGCTAACATTAATAAAATGACTAGCCACCAATAATTGACAAAAAAATTCGATGTTGCCAGCAACACTCTTGTAGGTAGTGGTAACTCTGCACCAAAACGATCAAACATATCGGCAAAAGCAGGAATCACCATTAGGTTCACAACAAATAGCGCCACTACCATTGCCGTTAGAACGAAAGAAGGATAACGCAGTGCAGATTTTATGGCTTTTTTTGTTTCCACATCCCGACTTAAGTACACACTCATCTGCAGAAAAACTTGGTCGAGATTACCGGTACCTTCACCAATTTTAACCATCCCGATAAAAAGATGATTAAAAATTCTCGTATGATGCATCATCGATTGTGACAGACTAAGGCCCGATTCTAAACGGCTAATAATATCTAGCAAACTTTGTTTTAAAGGCCCCTCGGGAATGCTGGCGGCTAAACCTTCAATACCTTGTATTAAGGGTAAACCGGCTTTATTAATCGTATACATTTGACGACAGAACATAATAAGTTCTTCATCGGTAACTTTTTTAGTAAACCAGTGATTATCTTTAAAGAAGCTATCGAGTGTTTTTTTATGAATAGTCTCTTCTATTTTAATAGGAATGATATTTTTCTTAGCCAAGAATGAGGCAACATCAACCTCGCTAGAACGGTCGACATTACCGTATACAGCGACTCCTTTTTGATCTCGGCCATAATAAGTAAAGTTCGTCATATTTTTTACAACACACTCTTAAACTCAGTGTTAAATAGAGATTCGCTGCACCTCGCTAAGGGAGGTTTCACCGGATATGGCAATACTCAAAGCATGTTTTGTGAGCGTTGTATAGCCTTCTGATCGCTGAGCTATTTCGGTAAAGGCTTGTACATCACCGCCCCTTAAAGCATCCGCCATCACATCAGAAATATCGAGATATTCGAATGTTCCAACACGGCCTTTATAACCTGTATTTAAACAGTTGACGCATCCTTTAGGTTTGTAAAAGGTTAACTTTTTTTGCTCTTCAGATAGTAAATAGCTATATTTTTCATCGGCTTTGGTTTCTTCCTTACAAGATGGGCATAAGCGACGCACTAGGCGTTGTGCCACTACTGTCTTGAGTGATGAAGCCACTAAAAAAGGATCTACTCCCATATCAATTAGTCGTAATGCAGAACTGATAGCATCATTGGTGTGTAAGGTCGATAGCACCAAATGACCCGTCATTGCTGCACGTAAGGCAATTTCTGCCGATTCTGAATCTCGAATTTCGCCAACCAGTAATACATCCGGATCTTGGCGAAGTGTTGCTTTAAGCACCTTGGCAAAGCTAAGCCCTATTTTGTTATTAATTTGCACTTGGCTTAATCTGGGTAACCGATATTCTACCGGATCCTCAACAGTAATAATCTTTTTGTCGGAGGTATTTAATTCTGAAAGTGCAGCATATAATGTCGTTGTTTTACCGCTACCAGTAGGACCAGTAACTAATACTAATCCATGGGGATTAGCAATCGACTTTCGAAAATACTGAGTAGTAACAGAATCCATTCCCACTTCTTCTAGTTGTTTTACACCCTCGTCTAAAATCAATATACGCATAACCACAGATTCACCATGCTGTATAGGCATCGTTGATAAACGTACATCAATATTATGCTTGTGAACCTTTAGATTAAAGCGACCATCTTGAGGTATTCTTTTTTCTGATATGTCGAGACCAGACATGAGTTTTAACTTTACAACAACCGCTGCTGCTACCCTTTTTTCATTAAGTACTTGCTCGCTCAATACACCATCGATACGCTGACGAATACGCAATACTTTTTCATCTGGCTCAATATGAATATCCGAAGCATTATATTTAATCGCTTCTTCGAATATTTTTAGTAATAATTTTGCAACGGGAGCCTCGTCTTCGTCAGACGCTTCAACAATGTCGTCGATATCAAGAGACTCTTCTCCTAGATCTTCATTAATTTCTTCGACTAATGAAGCAATTTTTTCGGACTCACCATAAGAACTATCTAGTACTTCTAATAATTCTGACTCTCTAACAATAACGGGGTCAATAGGAATATCGAAATGCTTACTCACTTCGTCCAGACAAAAAATATCTGTAGGGTCTGACATGCCTAGTATTATTTTGTCATTCGTCTTTTTTAATACTGATACACGGAATCGACGGGCAATCGTTTCTTTGAGGGCTCTTACATCATCACGATGATAGCTAAACGTTTTAATATCAACAAAGGGAATATCTAACTGATCAGATAAGGTATTTAATAGTACAGATTCATCGACAAAACCTAGATTAACAAGCGTTTTTCCTAGCTTTGCACCCGTATTTTTTTGTTCGTTAAGTGCATATTCTAATTGCTCGGTAGTGATAATTTTCTCAGCAACAAGTAAATCGCCTACTCGCACTCTTTTAGATTGTTTTTTAACAAGCTCCATAATAATTACAACTGGCCTAATTCATTAAAGCGCGCTTGACTTTTATTGAAATCATCGATCCAAGAATCCTGATCAACCACTACAGGTTTTAACAGAATGATGAGTTCCGATTTAACGCGATTATCACTTTGCGTTTTAAACAAATTTCCAGCTACAGGAACATCGCTTAAACCTGGGCGTTTGCCTTGAACATTGTTTATTCGTTCCTGCATCAAACCACCTAGAACAATAACCTGTCCACTCTCAGCTTTTACAATACTATCGGATTCTCTAATATCCCTTAAAGCTAAAGGTAAAGTAAACGCAGAATCACCCACGACGATATTCTTTTGCTCTTCGGTCACCGTACTGATAACAGGATGTATATGTAATATAACACCTCCGTCATCCGATATTTGCGGCGTTACGTCTAGGGAGATACCACTAAAAAATGAAGATAACTCAATATCTGGCGAGCTGGTTGTTGAAGAGGCATTTGAGATAGTAGAACTGGATATTCCTGTCACAAAGAATCGATCTGAGCCTACTCTAATCACCGCTTTTTGGTTATTGACAGTAGATACTCTCGGACTAGATAGAACCTGCAATTCACCCTGCGTCTCTAATAATGACAAGAGTGTGCTGACATCAGAAATACGTACTAAAGAGGAAAAAACCTCACCCACGCCTTCGGATATTTCATTAATAGTGACACCTGTATCAAAATCACTTACATTATTACCTAGTAATAACTGACCATTGATAGCATTCCAGTTGACACCTGTTTGGTGGTTATCACTTAACTGAACTTCCAATATTTTAGCTTCTATAATCACCTGTCGTTTAACACTCAAACGAGTTTTTTCTAAAAAGTGGCGCACAGCAGCTAGCTCACTAGGCATAGCTGTAACTATAGCAACACCTGTTTGAGGGTTAGTAATCACTTTTTTAACTGGTTGACCCTGCTTCTCCTCTGCAGAGATCCCTGTTTGATGACTAACACCGATGAGTTGTGATAAAGCGCGGTTAAGCGACAACCAAAAATCCGTTTCGCTGCGAGTTTGGATTCTAGATCCAGGATTAATATTGCCACCTTCACCAGATAGGTTCGTAGACTGGTCAGCTGACTGAGTTACAGCCTGTGCGGTAGATTCTACATTACCAGTAAGAACGCTGGTATCTGACACACCAACCCGTTTTACATCTAGATAATTAATAGGGAATATCTCTGTACGTAGCGTTTTGGGAAATATCGTATAAATGGAGTTACTGTATTTAAAGTCAAAGCCATAAACTTCACGCACAACATTGA
>JAHDEM010000063.1 GCA_020628895.1 Candidatus Endobugula sp. | reverse complement strand
GTCAGGCTAGAAACCTCTATGGCCTGTTGACAGATTCTGGCTTATGGGCGTCCCCTCAAATTAAGCACCCGTTACCAATGCTGTATTCTTATTCATACTCTCTATTTCTCCAGTTAATGATCAATGATGGAAAAATGATAACGAGTAAAGCGGCAATATACACTGGCAAAAGGTGACATGTCGCTATCCAATTGTGCCATAGGTTGGAATGATGGTAAAAGTGAGTAAAGAGGGCGTCGGCGCTAAAGGGGATGTACTTTTAGGCTTGGATAAGTGTGCAAAATATTTTTGTTGAGGCAGAAACCTTAGTGTTAATTATTGTTTCTTTAATTGCTGATAATTCGAAGGCGTCATTTTCATTTTTTGTTTGAAAAGGCGACGAAACACACTGTCATCAGAATAGCCCAGAGAGAAAGCGATCTCTTTTACCGATTTGCTGGTCGTGATCAATAAGGTACATGCATGGCTTATGCGAACGCCATCAATAAACGCTTTGGGAGTTTCACCGGTGAGTTCTTTTAATCTACGATTTAATGTTCGCTCAGAAACTGCCATAACCTTGGATAAATCTTTAGCACTCATCATTTGATAGTGCGCCTTGCGAATGGCGTATTCTGCTTTGGCTAAAAATGGGTTTTTTGAGGTTTGATACCCCTCTGGCACATACAGATTTTGCGACTTGGGTATTGCATCAACCACTGAAAAATCAGCCACTACCTTTGCAGTTTCAGCCCCCGCTAGCTGTTTGACGATATAGAGTGTAATTGTGACCCAAGACAGTGGGCCACCTGCGGTGATAACACCATTATCATCAATGAGCTCGCTGGCCCACTGGGCATTGGCTTTGGGGAATCGTTGTTTTAATTCATCATGTAACCACCATGTGGTGGTGCATCGCCTACCATTTAGAATCCCTGCTTCACCGAGCGCAAATACGCCACTGCACGAACCACATACCAGTGCGCCTTTTTGGTGGCGAGCACTCAGCCAAGATTGCGTCTTTGAGTTGGTCATTATATGTGGCGGGCAGCCTTCTCCATTAGGGATAAAGCCAGGCACTAAAATAGCATCGCAGTGATCAATAGAGTCAAGATCAGAATCAACCTTAAACCTTCGCCCATGTCCATCTGCAATCGGCTTTCCATTATGGTTCGCCAATATCACAGTTGGATTCCAGTCTACCTTGCCAGAATCGCTATCTTCGGATTTTTGAACAAAGTTCAAGCCACTTAATGCCATCACATCGTTTATGCCCATTAGGGCTGATGGTAGTGCGCCATCGATAGCAAGAATCACAATCGTCGTCATAAGATAAGGTTTATCCGTGCTTGGCAAATATTGCACGTATAGTGTCTTTTTTGCCTCTGCAGGTCAAGTGATTTTCAGGCATAGAATGGCGCCTCAATTCAAACATGAGGTCAAAAAGATGAAAGTACCGAACCTAATGCACAGCGCCACAGTTTATTTAGCCGCATCGCTTTTTATTATAAGCAATGCATCACTATCACATGCCCAAAACACACAACATCAGGAGCCAACCATGAAAGAAGCCACCTACATCCCATTTACAGCTAAATCTGAGCAAGACAAAAACCTAGCTAACCTCCTCTCTGAGGGTGCAAAGCTCGTCACTAAAACTGAGCCTAATACCTTATATTGGTATGCGCTTAAAAAAACAGATGGTAGCTTTGGAATTTTTGACTTTTTCCCAAATGAAGCTGGTAGAGAAGAGCATTTTGCCGGGCAAGTGGCCGCAGCATTGAATGCGAATGCAGATACTTTAGTTGACCAAGGTTGGGATAAAGGCGTTGTTGCTAATATTACTAATTCTGCTGTTTTATCGTATAAAGAGCCGAGTGAATATTCAGCAAGCGCAACCCAAGCGACTTACATTGTGCTTAACGCCCAAGCAGGCAAAGAGCAAGCATTGGAGGCGTTGTTAACAGGCGCCGCTTCGGTTATTGAGCAAACAGAGCCGAAGACCTTGTTATGGACAGCGCTTAAATTAAACAATAACACCTTTGGTATTTTTGATACCTTTACGGATGAAAGTGGCAGGGAAGCTCACTTTGCCGGTCAAGTCGCTGCCGCACTCAAAGCGCAAGCTGACGACCTTGTTGTGGGAGGCTGGGAAAACGGTGTTCTAAGTAATATTCACAACTTTGAAGTGATTGCAGAGGCAGGAAAATAATTTCTACGTTGCTAATTTGTTAAGTTACTATAAATTAATAGGAATAATTTATAGGGATGGAGGAGTTATTTTTTGTTCAAATGTAGCTTCTCCATACCAAACCGCTTGTTGATTATTTTTTACTTAACTATTACGCTAACATAGCAACCATAAAATAGTTACTTATTACGGCACTAAACTCTAAAGGAATATATGTATACAGATGAAGATCTAAACTTTGCGGTAAGAGAAGGAGTATTTTCGGCAGAGTCTGTTGAAGAGTTTCGTACATTGTTGTCGGAACAGAAAAATGCACCTTCTGTGGATGAAGAGAATTTCAGACTAATTAGCGGCTTTAATGATGTTTTTGTAGTCATAGCATGCATGCTGTTACTTTTTTCGTCATTATGGGTACTTAAATCGGCAACGGGAAATGATAGTTTGGGGCTGATCCCCTTTACTATTTTGTCATGGTGTCTAGCTGAGTTTTTTGTACTTAAAAGAAAAATGGCTCTACCAGCTATAGTTCTATTATTGTCCTTTATTGGTGGTTTATTTGCTTTAGTGATATCTGTCTTTAGTGAACCTTCCGAAAATTCTTTTATGCTAGCTGCTGCAATATCAACTGTTGCGGCATATTTTCATTGGTTGCGCTTCAGGGTTCCAATTACCATCGCAGTAGGTGCAGCGGCAGCTGTTGGTCTAGTTGTTTCAGTTGCTTTAAGCATTTTTCCTGATGCTAAAAATTGGTTTCTGGTAATAATATTTTTATGCGGCTTGATAACATTTTCTCTTGCTATGTATTGGGATGCCTCTAATACAATGAGAACAACCCGTCATGCAGATGTAGCCTTTTGGTTACATCTGATTTCTGCTCCTCTAATCATTCATCCTGTTTTCTCAAGCTTAGGTGTGTTAGACGGAAATGAAAGTATAGGAAGTATGGCTATTGTTATTTTTCTCTACATAATAATGACCGTAGTTTCTATTGTAATAGATCGACGCGCATTTATGGTCTCCTCTTTAGTGTACGTGCTATATGCAATTACAACTCTTATTAAAGCATATGGTGATTTAGGCTACAGCTTTGCGTTAACTGGAGCTTTTATGGGCGGTATGCTTTTATTGCTATCTGCATTGTGGCATCGGGTACGGGCATCTTTAGTTATAGCTTTGCCTAGTACCGTGAAGCGTTATATTCCAGAAGTGCAAAAAGCATAAAAAGAGCAGGAGTATGAGCGTTGTTTTTTGTTCGATGGGTTAAAATTTTAACTTCTACATTCCTTGATGTGAGGGCGATAATCCAAAAATTCTCTCCGTATTATCGTGGCTGCTGAACCAGATAATCTGATGAGGAATTTAAAATGAGTATAGAAAGAAGTAGAGCTTGGAGAAGGTTCAAGAATCGTATTAACCGAGGCCGCGGAATGGGGTCAGACGAAATTTGGAAACCTGAAAAAAATTGGAAGCATATGTATCTAAGAAAAGAGAAGCTTGCTAGAGCTAGACAGCTAGGAATCGAATATCCCAGAAATAGAGGTCCGCAATTTTTGGATAAAGAGTTACCGTTAAATGACTAGTTCGAAAAATCTTCTTTTCATCTGCAGTCGTAATCAATGGCGTAGCCCTACGGGAGAGGAAGTTTGGAGAAAAAAGCTTGGTTATCAAGCTAAGTCAGTTGGTACAAGTCCAAAAGCCAAGCGAACTGTCGGGTCAGCAGATATCCGCTGGGCCGACATTATTTTTGTAATGGAAAAGAAGCATAAAAATAGACTTATTGCTCAATTTACACGAATGCTAGATCATAAGCCTATTCATATATTGGATATTCCAGATGAGTATCAATATATGGATCAAGAGTTAGTCGAGGAGCTAGAGGAAAAGGTAAGTACAATCATCGGAAATCTTTAACAAAGTTGTTACATTGATAGTTTTTCCATTGCTACTTTTTGTGCTTGAGTAGCAAAATACTCACACCTACAAAGCCGTTATACTGATTACTTATTTTACTGCTTTAACCTTTCTATTTCATATTCTAGAGAGTTTCTAATTAAAGTATGGACGGCAAACAGGCCGAATTTACGTTCCTCTTCTATATCATCATAAAAGCTCATATCCCTTAGCAAAGTAATTACAGAGCTTAAATTTGCCAGTGTATCTTCAGTAGTAAGTCCAATTAATGTATTTTTGGTTAAATCATTGTCCATAATATGTGCTCTCTTTACTAGCGATCGTGGGGTAACAAGTATTTGCATCGTACCCTATGATCGTGGGTATGACAACATTAAATAAATTAGGCCAAAGGCTAAAAGAACTGCGAACCGAGCATAATCTCACGCAAGAGGAATTCGGTGTCATAGCTGGTTTTAGTCAAAAGCACTATCAACAAATAGAGTCAGGTAATAAAAAGCAAATATGGCTGGAAACCGTAGAAAGACTAGCGGCAGCATATAACCTTGAAGCTTGGGAGCTTTTATCACCAACATATCCAACTAAGACAAAGTTAGCTAAAAAGCCTAAGACTTCTAAAATTCATAATGGTAAAAAAATATAACCAGTTGAAGTATCTATTTTTAAGTTGTGAAAAGCTTGTAAAATAATTGCGTCACCTTTTTTATTGCTATTTTATCGGATAAATTTCCATTGCTCGTTTTGTGTTTTAATACTAAGTTAACTCAAAAATTACCATTACAAATTTGCCGCTAATGGCAGCGTTATTACATTCTTAATCTTTAAAAAGGAATATATTATGCTCAGGAAAATATTATTAATTACCTCTCTTTTAACTCTTTCTCAATATACATTTTCCCAAGATGTTAGTAATTATTCTAGTAAGACCGTGGAGATAATGAGGTTAGATGGTAGGCCTTGCCTCTTGTTTCAGTTAACAGGTGTTTCAAATGTAGGGAATACAGGTAGTCCATGGATTGCCTTAAAAAATACTCACCCGAATTTTTCCAGTATTGTCTCCATTTTATTATCAGCTAAAATGGCAGATAGAGTTGTTCATGTAAGTGCAAGTCACACAGTGGCTCAAGAGTGTGGCCATGCTGAAGCGACCGCAGTGCAGATGCCTTAGTAGGAAAAAGAGACGGAGGAGTTGTTTTTTGTTCGATTAGTTCAAGTTTTAACTTCTCCATTCCCTGGCTCTATATGAATAAAATATTATGAGTACTATGAATTTAAGACAGCTTGGGGAAGTAACAGATAATACATATGATCAGGAACATACCTGTTCAGAAAATTTATTTCCAACAGCAGATAGAATTGTTCATTGTATTTCTTCGCATGACGTAAAAGTGGATTCATGGCAATTACATAATATTCACTATGCAACCGCAGAAGAAGTAGAGATTGGCGAGGCTGAGTTTGAGGGTGAAATTACGTATCACAGTATGATAGTAATAAATTACTGCCCTTTTTGTGGAAAAAACCTTAATGACCATAAATAGGAATAGAACTAAAGAGCCATTTTTTGTTTAATAAATTCAAAGTATGTCTCTTTCATCCTATACAGAACCATTAACCCTAAAACCTAAGTTTATAAAACACTAAATTAAGGAGCGTATAAAGTGCCTCACTGTATTATCGAGTATTCAAGCGATCTTAGCGATAAAGTGAATGATATTATGGATGCTGTTTATACAGGGGCATGTAGTAGTCAGTTATTCGAGGAGGAGGATATTAAGACTCGGGCTATTGCCTATGAGAATTATCAAGTGGGTTCGTCGAGTGCTTCATTTATCCATGTGTCGTCAAAGATATTATCAGGTAGGAGTTCTGCACAAAAAGCAGCACTTAATCATACCATTGTTAGTCATATAGCGGATTTAGGTATCACCAATTGTGCTATTACGGCAGAGGTTATAGATATTGATAAGGAAAGTTATATCAAGCAAAAGCGTTAATAAATCTTCTGGAAAAGTTTGTACAGAGCAGACAATACCACCTGTTTGTTTTTCGAATTATTCTCTAACAAATTCCACAAACTTCCACCTCAATAAAGCTCTCTACTTTTAATCCCCTAACGCCTCTTGCAAAAATTCCAAACAGGCAGCTATTTTGCGTGAGCGTAGCATATCTTCGTGGGTGAGTAGCCATAGTTTTACCGATAGGTCGACGGTGTCTATTTTCTTGAGTAGAGGCGATGCATCGGCAAGTTGTGAAATTAATAAGCCCCAGCCAGCGCCTTGCTCTACCAGTTTTTGTGCCATCACAAGGCTATTGCAGCGCGTGGTGATTTGGTGGTTGTTGATGTATTTTTTTACCCATTGTGCAGGAATGCTTTGTGCAAATGGTTCGCTAAGGCCAATCCATGGCGCTTGGTCAATACTGGAGTATTGATCGGCCATTGCACTGTTGGCATAGATCGCAAAATCCAATTGGCCGATAGGCCGGCTCACTAGATCACTCGGTGGGTTATTGGTGGGGCGAATAGCAATATCCGCTTCCATAGTGTTTAGGTTTAGTTTTTGGTTGGTAATTAACCATTCAATATTCAGCCCGCTATGCTGTCGTCCAAAGTCGGTAGCAGGGCCAATTACCATATCTTGTAGAGAGTCTGTTGTGGTTAAGGTCACCGTGCCCGATAGAGCGTGTTCCTCGCCATGAATTCGCCGCTCTAGTTGGGTTACCGCATTGTCAATTTGTTGAGCGGCCTCCAAAAAAGCCGACCCTTGCTCCGTTAAGCGGTAGCCGGAGGGCAGGTGGTCGAATATGCGTATCTGTTGTTGCTGCTCAAAGTGGTGAATATGGCGAATAATGGTGGAATGATTAACGCCTAAACGTCGTGCGGCTCCTGCCGCCGAGCCAGCCTCGGCAACCGCCAGTAAATATCGTAATTTTGACCAATCTAGCCTGTGCATAATTGCACATCATAACTGCGTTTTTGGGGAATTGATATTACATTTTTTCACAGGCAAACTAGGCTGCGTTGATACTCGTAAAATAACCGTCAACAGATACTAGAATTTCTCTTGTTCGATATCACGGAGCCCTTATGAAAATATTATCGCTTATCTCAGCATCCATCCTGTGTGCATCTGTTAGTGTCGTGACCACTGCCGATGGACATGGAAAAGGTTACCCTTTTAAAAACGAAATTCAGGCACGTATGAATGTGATGAACCTATATGGCTATTATCTAGGTGAACTAGGTGCAATGGCCAAAGGCCAGTCCCCTTATGATGCCGATGCCGCTACACGTGCCGCTAACAACTTATTGGCTATGGCTAAATTGGATAACACCACTATGTGGCCACAGGGCTCTGACAACAGTGTTCCTGCCTTGGATAACAAAACACGCGCTAAACCAGAAGCTTGGACGACTTATCCAGAGATCGTCGATAAGCACAAAGCCCTAATTACGGCAGCCACAACTATGGCCGCAGAAGCCGGTAATGGTCTGGATGCGGTTAGAGCGAATATTGGCGCTGTTGGCCAAAGCTGTAAGGGTTGCCACGAAGCTTTCCGTGGGCCTAAGCTAAAAGGTCATTCACATTAATAGACTCGCTAGATCAACACTAAGGTAAGCCCTCTTTATGAGACTTTATAAACTGGCACTCACCACCTGTCTTGCAGGGGCCGTTATTTTTTATTGGATAACCGCCCCTGAGCTTATCGAGCAGGATGCGCTTCCTGAACATACGGTTAACCTAACCAATGGTGAGCAGATGTTCTGGGTCGGTGGCTGTGGTTCTTGCCATGCGGCTGATGGTGCTAGCGGTAACCATAAGTTGTTGCTCTCTGGTGGCTTAACCTTAGATACTCCCTTTGGCGCTTTTGTTGCGCCGAATATTTCTCCTCATGATGATGGTATTGGCCAATGGTCCGATCTGGATTTTGTTAATGCCATGATCAAAGGGGTTTCCCCCGAAGGTAAGCATTATTATCCGGCCTTTCCTTATACTAACTATCAGCGCATGCCAGTAACCGATGTGTTAGATCTTAAAGCATTCCTTGATACTTTGCCACCAGTAGCGGGTAAGGCGGATGATCACTCCTTAGGTTTTCCATTTAATATTCGTTGGGGTTTGGGATTATGGAAATGGCGTTATTTGGATGGTCAGTCCTTTGAGCCAGATCCTACGCTTGAAGATGCGATAAATCGAGGCCGTTATTTGGTGGATGGCCCTGGTCACTGCGGTGCTTGTCACACGCCACGAGATCGTTTTGGTGGTGAGTTGCTCTCCAGTTACTTGCAGGGTGCCAGCGTATTAGAAGTGAATGAACATACGGGCGAACAAAGCTCGGGGTGGGTGCCTAATATTACCTCGGATGACAATGGCCTAGCCGAATGGACACAAGAAGATATTGCCTACTCGTTAGAAACGGGCTTCACTCCGGAATTTGATTCTTTTGGTGGCAGTATGTCATCGGTGCAAGACAATATCTATCATTTATCGGCTAGTGATCGTATGGCCATTGCGGCTTATCTGAAATCGTTACAGTAATTGCTCGCCTATATTTAATAATGTTCGCAGTAATATACTGGTTACTTGGTGCGCTCAATCTATATACCTTGTCATTATCCGGCATTGCCGTATAATGAGTTTCTATGATATTCATAGAAGCCAGTACTTTTACGAGATTGCTCCCAAATTATTTGAACGATGATGAATATCGTGGCCTTCAAACGTATTTAATGCAAAAGCCAGATGCAGGCAATATTGTGAGGGGTTCTGGAGGTGTAAGGAAGGTTCGTTGGGCAATTGATGGAAAAGGTAAAAGTGGTGGTGTTCGTATTATCTATTATTGGAAAAGACCAGATAATGAAATCTGGATGCTCACTATCTATAGTAAATCTGAGCGTTCAACCATTCCTGGGCACATTTTGAAACAAATTGCAGGGGCAATCGATCATGAGTAAGAGAAATATCGGTGCTGAAATCTTGGATGGAATCAATGAGATTAAAGAGTTTAAAAAAGGAAATGTTAATTTAAAAACGTCCCAACTATCTGATCCTGCGCCTCCGCAGGTGATTCGATCCAAGTTGAATATGTCTCAATCTGCTTTTGCGGGGCTGCTTGGGGTAAGCACTCGTACACTTCAAGATTGGGAGCAGGGAAGAAGAGTTCCTCAAGGGCCAGCCATTGCATTGCTGCGTATTGCCGACCAGTGTCCAGAAGTCTTTAATCGATTACATTAAGCATGAAGTAGAAGTGTTTATATTCATTGCTTTGCTTTTTCTCGGTAAAGCTTTTTTACTTTTAATAAACCGTTTTGATAATGAATACGATCAATCAATTAAATACCAGCCACATAAAACAATTGCACAGTCTTTATCAACAGCAGTGGTGGACAAAGGGCCGCTCGCTGAGTGAGACGGAGCATTGTGTAAAGCATTCGTCGATTAATCTTGGTCTAGTGGATAAACAAGATACGCTTATTGCTTATGCTCGTGTATTAACCGACTTTACTTTTAAAGCAATTATTTTTGATCTAATGGTAGTTGAAGAACACCAAGGCTTTGGTTGGGGCGATAAATTATTATCACTGATTAAAGGCCATAAACAATTAACACAAGTAAAAAGCTTGGATCTGTATTGTTTGCCGGATCTCTTTGCGTTTTACGAAAAGCATGGGTTTTCTTCCGATCTTGGTGGCATTAAGTTGATGAGGCAAGAAAGGGTGTAACGTATTTTTGATATTGCGCGTTGACATTGTTAAGTCCATCGGTCAGGATAGAAATATGAATACTTATTTAACACATACCGTCGCTCGAATTATCATCATTCCATAGGAATGGTGGGTTTTTTGATGCGCTAATATTTATCAAGCCCGCCTTTAAGGCGGGTTTTTTGTATCTGCCTTTTGGTTAGGGTTATCATCGGAGGTAGTATGAAAAAAGTAGCCGTTTTTGGTAAACCAGGAAGTGGTAAGTCTACGTTGAGTAAGCAACTGGCAGCTCAGCTAGATATACCCTTGCACCCACTCGACTCTATTGTGTATCACCCCAACGGGGATTTTGTGGAGCGGGATATTTATAATCAAGCTCACGAACGTATTCTTTCTTCTGAGCGTTGGATCATTGATGGGTTGGGTCCCATTGGTTCTTTTTATCAGCGCCTCGATGTGGCTGACACATTGATTTATATTGATTTGCCTTATGAGGTGAGTTATTGGTTAGTCACAAAGCGCCTATTAAAAGGTATCTTGGTTAAGCCGGAAGGTTGGCCTGAAGGTAGCTCCTTGGTTAAAGGAACATTAAATAGTTATAAAACACTTAAGCAGTGTCCGTTGTTTTGGAATGATGCGTTTATGCAAAAGCTTGAGGGGTTATCTGCGGGTAAGTCGCTTTACGTGATTCGCTCGATGACAGAGTTAGATGGTTTTGTTGAGGAATATGCAAAGATAGCTCAATAAAAATAGTGTTTTTTATTATTTAATATTCAGTGGTTAACATCTTGAGGTAGTGTTTATGCAATTAATTATTGGTAATAAAAATTATTCTTCCTGGTCATTGCGCCCTTGGTTATTATTGCATGCCCACGGTTTAGATTTTTCAGAAGTGCATGAGTCTCTGCAAAAAGAAAATATCCAACAACGCCTTGGGAAGTACTCAGATAGTTGCAAGGTTCCTGTATTAATTGATGAGGATAATATTATTTGGGATTCCTTATCTATTTGCGAATATCTTTCTGAGAATTACCTCGTTGGGGCAGGATGGCCTGAGAGTGCTCGGCAGCGTGCGCAGGCAAGGTCGATTTGTGCAGAGATGCATTCTGGTTTTTCTGCTCTTCGCTCAGAGTTACCAATGAACTGTCGAGCGGTTAAAAAAATGATTTTATCGGCCGAGTTGCAAAACGATATTCAGCGAATAGATGCTATATGGTCGCAATATGCCAGTACCGATAGTGATGGTTCTCTAAGATTGTTCGGTTCCTTTGGTATAGCTGATTGCTTTTTTGCACCAGTGGCTATTCGTTTTAACAGCTATGGTATTGTGTTATCAGAGAAAGCCGCTGAGTATCAAGCGAGTTTATTAGAGCATCTTTCGGTAGTTCGATGGATAGAAGACGCATTAGCTGAATCAGAAGTTTTACCTGAGAATGAAATCTAAACGATATCCAACAGGTTTTGTCTGGTGTGAATCATAGAGGAGAAAATAATGTATTCCATCGCATTTATTTTTAAACCCGGAAATTATGACGAAGAGTTCTATACCTTAGATAAGCAAATAGAACAGTTTGCAGAATCTTTACCGGGCTTTTTGGGGAAAGAACGCTGGCAATCGCCCGACGGAAAAATGATAAACTCTACTTATTATTGGGAAGATCAAGAAGCAATAAAAACATTCTCTTCTCATCCAAAACATATCGAGGCCAAAAGACAATATACCAAATGGTATGATGGCTATCATATTGTTGTGTCAAAAGTAGAACGTTCTTACGGCGATGGGGCTTTGTCTCATATAACCTCGAATATATGAGTATATAAGGTTGGTGTGAGTCAGTGATAAGTAAAAATAATACTGTCATACACCTTAAAAATATATTAGCATAGCAAGACCTACAATGAAGTAATCGTTGCCATTCTTAATTCAAAAGGAACTTGTTTATGTTAATTCATAAGTCTATCCGTATTTTTACAAACCCTCTACTTCTGCTTATCCCATTATTGCTATTACCCTATAAGTCATATGCCGGTTGGTATGCTGGTATTGATACTACACGTCTTACCCATCAGATACAGTTTGCTAATGCATTGTTAGAGTACGATCTTAACCCCACTCGATTTAAAACGGGTTATATGCTGGATAGTGGTTTTGGCGTCGAGATGCTAATGTTGGGACACGCGAATGACGATGACACTTTTGGTGGAAACCAATATCAATTCCGACTACATGAAAGTTGGGGGATGTCTGCAATTCTGGAAACCGACTACGACAATTATGGATTGCGTGGATCGCTTGGTTTTTTATCTTTAGATACTCAGTTTACTGATGTATCGTTAACAGGTTTTGATTCAGATGAGTACATTGCCTATGGTATCAGTTTTGGTGGATACCTTAAGCTCACAAAAAATCTTAGAGCAACCTTAGATTTTAGCGCTTATGATGGTGATGCAGGTTATCCAAGTTACAGAACTAATGTAGGAACTTCTGGTACACTGGATATTGATTTAGATGGTGTGGGGCTAGGGATTAGCTATTTGTTTTATTAATATCCCTAGTTTTAAGGAATATTTTCTTCACTTTATGTAGAAAACCCTGCGCAAATAGGCAGGGTTTTGTATGTGGTTAGTACACTTTGATGCGTACCTATTGCTAATGAATCCTATTAAGCCGCTTTACCATCATCGGCTTTATGTGAAATAACGGTCGACTTATTGCCATTAATGGCAATGGATTTTGGCTTCATGGCTTCGGGAATTTCACGAACTAATTCGATATTCAGCAAGCCATCATTCAGTGAGGCATTGGTGACCTCAACGTGATCGGCAAGGTTAAATTTACGTTCGAAGGCGCGCTGAGCAATACCTTGGTGTAAATAATTTTTGTTGTCTTCTTTGCCTTGCTTTCCGCGAACGGTGAGTACGCCATTTTCAGTTTCTATGGTTAGGTCATGTTCTTTAAAACCGGCTACCGCTAGGGTGATGCCATAATGATTTTCTTCGAGCACCTCGATATTATATGGAGGGTAACCCGCAGAGGTTTTTTCTGATTGAAAGGCGGCGTCTAGTAGTGAACCGAAACGGTCAAAACCAACGCTAGAACGGTATAGGGGAGTTAGGTCTAATCTTGTCATGTGTATATCCTCATTATTAAGCAATATAAAATAGTGAAATGTAGGATTCTCTTCGAGACATCCTGACAGCTAGCTGAATCGGTCAGCATTGCTTAATATCTATATGAGGACAGTAAATA